>JAKAUQ010000005.1 GCA_021827705.1 Actinomycetes bacterium | reverse complement strand
GACCACGATCGCTGACGCCGCGTCGCGCACCGTCGTCACCAGCGGCAGAGCCCACGCCGGGCGTAGCGCGCTGGCCCCGGTGTCGTAGGAGACCAGGGCACCCACGCGCTCGACGGCGACCACGCTCAGGGCGCCGCGCAGCACGCGCAGGCGCAGACCGACGCTGGCCTGGTCCACGATGCGCTTGGCCAGCGGGAGGGCCAGCACCGACTGGCCCGGGATCGACAGGCCCTGGTAGGCCGCGGGCGCCAAGAAGCCCGAGGCCGTCTGGGCGGTGAGGTTGGCCACCGCCTCGGTGGGCAGCGGGTTGTACAGGACGAGCGTGGCGTACGACCCGACGGTCGTGGCCAGGCCCGTCGCGTCCCACGAGGTGACGCCGCTCGAGGCGCACGGGGCGCTGGCCCCATCGGGGGCCACCGTCGAGGCCGTCACGCCCCCGCCGTCGATGATCGCGGTCAGGCCGAACCACGACCCGGCCACGTTCGGGTGCACCGTCTGGGTCCGGTGGGCGCCCACGCGCAAGGTGAGCTCGCGATGACGACCCGGGATCGTCGAGTCCTCCCGCACCGCCACGGTGCGCGCGACGTCGGCCGCGTTGGTCAGGGTCACCCACGCCTGACCGGGACCCGTGCCCAGCCCCCCGCAGAAGGTCGCGGTGGACTCCACACCGGTCACCGTGATGCCGTTGGTGCTGGGCCGCGCATTGGTGGGCCGAATCAGGGTGGCCGCGGTGCCGGTGGCCGCTACCACCACCGCCACGACGGGGGCCAGCCACCGCCTAGTCACGCGTCCCCCGTCCGGCCCGGTGGCCCGGCCGGCGCCAGCCGACGAGCCGCTCCAGGCGACTGGCCCAGCCGAAGCCGAGCCACACGACGGCCCACAAGGCCAGGGTGAACAGGGCCAGGATGCCGTTGAGGGGGAACTGGCGCACGACGAGCTGGGTCGTGACTGGTCGCCCGTACCGGTTGACCGTGTAGCGCGGTGCCCAGCCGTCGATCGTGCCCCGCGTGGCGGGCCGCCCGTTGGCCTCCAGGGCGAAGGCCCCCGCCGGGGCCAGACCCGCGACGACGGTCGCGCCCGCGGGAACCGTGCCGACCCCGAAGGTCGGGCCCGTCAGGGGACGGTAGCCCGAGGGCGATCTCGGATCGGCGACTGACACCAGCCCGTGGAAGTCCTGGTTGGTGTAGATCGCCACGACCCGCGTGCGCAACGTCAGGGCGAGGTCCGTCTGACGCAGCAGCGCCGCCGTCAGCGCCGCCGGGACGGGTCGCACCGGGGCCCGCTGTCCCGGCGCACCGGGAGCCGCCGCGTCCATGACGACGATCGTGGAGATCCCGGCCGTCGCCAGCAGGGCCCCCAGTCGCACGGTGCGCTGGTGCACGGCCAGGGACACGGCCTGCAAGATCACGTCGGAGGTCCCCGAGTCCGGCGGCGTGAACAGCGTGCTGCCGCCGGGTAGCCCGTTGGTGGAGGTGGCCGCGGCGAGCCCCGGCTCGACCGTCCAGCCCGCGATGGGCAGGATCGACGGGTCGCCGAGCCAGAGCACCCGGAAGCCCCCAGCGCCCACCGGCGCCAAGGCGTTCATCGACTCGGCGACG
Source organism: Actinomycetes bacterium (assembly GCA_021827705.1). GTDB lineage: Bacteria > Actinomycetota > Acidimicrobiia > Acidimicrobiales > RAAP-2 > RAAP-2. The sequence continues at coordinate 95,707 of JAKAUQ010000005.1, read as the reverse complement.
CCGGTGGGCGGCAGGTCGAAGCGCCCACCGCCCAGCGCGCCCACGAAGGGCAGCGCGAGCGCCAGGATCGCCACGACCAGCGCGCCCGCCGACCACTGGCGCCAGCCGAAGCCCGTCGTGCGCAAATCCTCTTCCAGGGCCGCCACCCCGAGGGCGGCCAGCGCCGCCAGCACCAGGGCGTAGAGCGCCTCGATCACGTCCAGGTTCGGCGTGAAGGACCCCAGCCAATGACGTGACGTCAGGGTCGCCAGCACCAGGGCCAGCGCACCGACGGTGGCCAGCCGACTGGCGACCACCCGGCGCGGACCTCGCGTCAGGGCCAGGCCGAGCAGCGCAGCGGCCGGCAGGAGCCAGCCCCACCAGCCCTGGCCGAAACCCCCGTCGGTCGCGCGCGCCAGGTCGGCGAACGAGGGCACCGACCAGGGACCGCGCGCGGCGCCAAAGACGCCCAGGGCGCGACGACCCGCCAGCACGGTGTCGACGGTGAGGGGGAGCAGGAACACCGCGACCGAGCCCACCACGGCGCCCAGCTGCCGCCACGGGCGGACGCGCCCGTCGTCGGGGGAAAGCCAGCGCGCCACGAACACGCCGACGAACACGACCACCACCGCCACGATCGTGGCCGGCGCCAGAGCGCCCACGATAGCCGTCAGCATCACCAGGATGGTGCGCTGTCCCGCGCGGGTCTGACGCCAGCCGGGGTAGCCGAAGGCCACCGCCTCGCCGTAGGGTGCCGTGCGCACGCCCGGGACGTCGAGCACCTCGAGCACCCGTCGCACGAGGAAGGGCAGTCCGGCCACGGCGGTCAGGACGTCAATGCGGCCCTGCCCGATCATGGTCAGGCCGATCGGGCTGACCAGGGCGACGAAGGCGGCCACCAGGCGGGCCCGGTTGGAGACCACCCCGCGCACCAGTCGGCTCGTGCCGTACGCGGCCAGCGGCACGGCCGCGACCAGGGCGAGCCGCGGCAAGATGCCCATCCGGCCCAGGACGAAGGTGCCGGCCACGGCCAGCACCCCGTAGCCAGGCATCCCGGGCGTCCCCGTGCCCACGCCGGCCGGCGACCACGACGCGAAGAAGTGCCGCCAGGTCGTCCACCACGAGTCCAGGGGCGCCAGACGCCCCACCAGCGGCAGGTGCATCGCCACCAGGTTGCGCACCCCGATCACCCAGGCCAGGACCAGCACCACGAGGAGGGCCATCTGCGCGCGGTAGCCCGTCAGCCACGTGGCGGGGCCCCGGGCCCCAGGGACGTGGGACTCCACGTACTCGTCGAAGGCCTCCTCTTCGGCGAAGGCCGCCGCGAAACCGACGCCGTCGACCTCCCCGCCCTCCTCGGGGGGCTCCTCCAGCGGCAGGATCCCCCGCGCCCGGTCGAAGCCGTCGCGCACGAGGGTGCTGACGAAGCGCCGCGCCCGGTTGGCCCCGCCGACCTGCAGACGCCGCAGGTCTCGATCGCTCAGCACGACGTAGGAGGAGCGCCGACGCCGGCGCTCGCGCACCCGGCGACCGTTGCGCAGGATCCAGCGCCACGAGCCCACGATTGCGCCGACCCGGTCGCCGTCGCGCCCCAGGGCGGCGATCACCAGCTCGGCGACATCGAAGACCAGCTGGGTGGCCAGCGTCACGACGGTCTCGAACAGCCCCCAGCCGGTGGCGGCGACCAGCAGGCGGTGGCGCCGCTGGAGATCCTGGCGCGACGCGCGGCGCGTGCCCACGGCGCTGACCGCCCGCTCGCCGGCCGCGAGGGACTCGCGATGCGCGACGCGGGCCGCGGGGGCCACGATGATGCGCGCCCCGGCGAGCTGGGCGCGCCAGCAGAAGTCGAGGTCCTCCCCCAGGGCGGGGATCAGGGGGTCGAAGCCCTGCAGCGCCACGAACAGGTCGGCGCGCACCAGCGTCACGCCCCCGGGAGCCACGAAGACGTCGCGCTCGAGGTCCTGCTGGCCGTCGTCGATCTCCCCGGGCTGGACCCGCTCGCGCACCACGCCGTAGCGGTCACTGGTCTGGCCCACGTGCAGCAGCGTCACCGGGTCGTCGTAGACCACGACCTTGGGCGTCACCACACCGGCGTTGGTGCGAAACGCCGCCTCGACCAGCTGGCGCACGGCATCGGGGTCGAGGCGCACGTCATCGTGGCAGAACAGGTAGAAGGTGGCCCCCTCCACCGCCAGCACCCCGTCGTTGCAGGCGGCGGCGAAGCCGCGATTCTCCGGCAGGGCCCGGACGAACGCCATCGGGGCCACGGCGGCTACCCGGGCGGCGACGCCGCCGACGTCCTCGTGGGTCACGACCAGGATGCTGAGTTCGCCGTAGTCCTGGCCGACGAGGGAGGCCAGGGTCTCCTCGAGGAGTGGGCTCGGAGCGGTGGCCACGACGACGGCCACGACCGCCGGCGCTCGCGTTTCCATTGTTGCCAGGCTAGTTGGTCGCCCCGTCAGGACCGAGGCGAGCGGCGATGTCGGCGACCACGTCGGACAGCGTCGCGGCCAGGGTGATGCGCGGCTCCCAGCCGGTGGTTTCGTGGAGGCGGCGGGGATCTCCCCGCGTCACCGGGATCTCGAGCGGTCGCACCAGCCCGGGGTCGCGCACGAAGCGCGCCGCTGGGTAGATCTGCTCGGCCAGCCAGCCGGCCACGTCGGCGATGGCCACGTCGCGGCCCGCCGCGACGTTGTAGGCCTCGCCGCTCTGGCCCAGGAGCGCCGCCAGTCGGTAGGCCCGCACCACGTCGCGCACGTCGCTGACGTCGCGGCGCGCCGACAGGTCCCCGACGGCAACCTCCGGTCGCCCCGCGGCGCGGGCCCGCAGCAACCGTGCGCTCAGCGCCGCCACGACGAAGTCCAGCGACTGGCCCGGGCCCACGTGGGTGAAGGGCCGCACGACGACCACCCGCAGGCCGCGGCCAGCCGCCTCCCGGCCGAGGCGTTCGGCCTCCACCTTGGAGCGCGCGTAGGGCGTCTGGGGGGCGAGCGCGCGACCCTCGCGGCTCGGCAGCTCGGCCTCGGGGACCGCTCCGTAGACCTCGCCCGAGCTGACTAGGACGACCGTGGCGGTGGGCGCCCCGCGCTCGACGGCCGCCAGGACGCTGGCCGTGCCCACGACATTGGCCCGCGTGAAGGCAGCGGGCCGGCGCCACGACTCCCCCACGTGCGTACGCGCGGCCAGGTGGTAGACGGCCTCGGGGCGCTGGGCGGCGAGGACCTTCACGAGGGCGGCGCGTTGGGTGACGTCGACCTCCCGTCCCAGCGCCGTCACCTCGTCGCCCGCGGCGCGCAGGTGCTCCACCAGGTGACGGCCGGCGAAGCCGCCGGCTCCCGTGACCAGTGCTCTCACGCGCCACGCGCCTCGGCCATCTGGTACGCCCGCCGGTGCGCGCGCAGCGAGCGCTCCCAGGTGTACGTCTGCGCCTGGGCCACCGCGCGCGCGGCCACGTGCGCGCGCTGAGTGCCCTCGAGGCGCGTCAGGTACTCGAGGGACGTCGCGAGCGCCGCCGCATCACCCACCGGGCTGAGGGCGGCCGCCGAACCGGCCACCTCGGCCATCACCGTGCCCGCCGTGGTCGCGACCGGTGCTCCGCAGGCCAGCGCCTCGAGCACGGGCAGGCCGAACCCCTCGACCCGCGAGGGGTAGGCCACGGCGCGCGCACCGCGCAGCAGTGCCGGCAGCAGGTCATCGGCCACGTAGCCCAGAGGGACGATGCGCTCACGCAGCGGATGCGACGCCACCGCGGCCTCCAGCGCATCGGCGTGCCAGCCCCGCTGGCCCGCCAGCCACAGCTCGAGATCAGGGTTGGCGCGCCCCACCTCAGCGAAGGCCGCGAGCAGCACGTCGACCCCCTTGCGCGGCTCCAGGGTCCCCACGAACAGCACGTAGGGCCGCCGCCGGTCCAGGTGGCTGGCCGCCCACGCCGCCTCGTCGTCGCCCTGAGGGCTGAACCGGTCGAGGTCCACGCCGTGCGGGGCCACCACGACGGGGGCGTGTTCGCCCACGACCTCGTCCAAGCGCGCGGCAGTCCAGTCGCTGACCGCGATCAGGACGGCCGCGTGGCGCGCGGCGTACGCGATGGCGTGCTGGAAGAACCGCACCTTGGCCCGCTCGTGGTACTGCGGGTGCGTGAACAGGGTCAGGTCGTGAATGGTCACCACCACCGGGACGGGCGCGCCTCGCGGCATCGTGTAGTGGGGCCCGTGCCACACGTCGAGGCCGCGCAGCAGCGGCGCGCGGCCGAGCAGCGTCGCCTCGTAGGCCAGGCGCAGCGGGCGGTGCGCCGGCACCACGTCGCGCACGCTGGCGCTCGACCAGGAGCGCCAGCGCTCACCGTCGCCGCGGCGCGCGGCCAGCGTCACCTCGGTCCCGTCCTCGGGCAGGCGCCGGGCCAGCTCGACGATGTAGCGGCCCGCGCCCGCGACGCGGTCGGGCACCGCCGAGACGTCCAGGCCGAGGCGCATCACCATCCCGCCAGGTGGTCCAGGGCGCACTGGTGCCACGTCAGGTCGGCCACCGAGGCCTGGCGGGCCTGCCGACCCACCGCGGCGCGCTCGGCGGCCACCACCAGTCCGGCCGCAATGGCGTCGACGTCGAGCGGGTCGACGAGCACTACCTCGGGATTGGCGGCCACCGACGGCGTCGTCGCCGAGGCCACCACCGCCGCGCCCGCCCGTAGGGCCTCGATCGGCGGGAGCCCCCAACCCTCGTCGAGGGGGACATAGGCGACGACGGTCGCCTCGGCGAGCAGCCCGAGGACCCAGGACCGAGGCAGCTCGCCCAGCACGCGGGCGTCACCAGTGTCCACCGCACCCCAGCCCGCTGGTCCCACCAGCACCAGCGGGCCGACGTCCGCCGGGGCGGCCAGCGCGGCGGCGTGGGCGCGCGCCAGGCGCTCGAGGTTCTTGCGCGGCTCGCGCGTGCCGACGGCCAGGGTGAAGGGGCCTAAGACACCGCGCTCGGCCAGGTAGGCCCGCACCTGGGTCGAGGATGCGGGCACGGTCTCCTCGTCGGCACCCAGGCGCACCGGAATCAACCGCTCGGCCGCGACCCCCTCGGCGACCAGGCGGTCGCCGAGCCGCGGCGAGGTCGTCACGATCCGCACGTCCTCGCGCGCGATCAGACGGCGCAGGCGCGCCTCGTGGAAACGCCGGCCGCGCACGGTTGAGGCCTGGGCCAGGTCGCGCCACAGCAGGTCGTGCACGGCCACCGAGTGCACGGCGCTCGCCCGGCCGCCACCCATCGGGCCGGCCAGCGACGGCGCGTGCACCACGTCCGCCTCGCGCGGCACGCCCCAGGACCCACTCGCCCAGGCGGTGGTGACCAGGCCGACCCGCAGGCGAGCCGTCGGACCGGGGCGCGGGCCGACCGGGCGCACCTGGAGCCCCTCGATGCCCGCCAGGCCGCGCAGCAAGCCGCGCACGTAGGTCCCGATCCCCCCGGGCTGCCGCCGCGCCAGCTGATCGGTCGCGACGGCCACGGTCCTCACGGCGTCCAGTCTCGCACGACCTGCGCGTAGAGCTCGAGGTAGGCGCTCGCCGCACGCGTGGGATGGAAGTCGGCGGCCCGCACCGGACCCGCGGCGCGGGCGATGGCCCGCTGAGCCGGGTCGTCGAGGGCGGCGGCCGTGGCCGGCACGATCTCTTCGAGAGACGATGTGAGGAAGGCGGCGCCGCCGAGCAGCTCGCGGGTGACCGGATCGGCTGGCGTCACCACGGGGATGCCCGCGCCGAGCGCCGCGAGGGGCAGCGAGGGGAAGCGCGCCCCATCGGCCAGGTGCACCAGGACGCGCGCCGCGGCCAGCTGAACCGTCCCTTCGCGCCGATTGCGCACCAGGACCGGGCCGCCCCCCACGCGTTCGGCGACCTCGGCGCTCGACAGCACCACCATGGGCAGTCCGCGGTCGCGGGCCAGGGCCAGCAGGCCATCGGCCACCGCGAGGTACTGGCGGGTGGCGCCGGCCACGTGGACGACCAGGGCGGGCCAGCCCGCCGCCTCCCCGCTCACCGGCAGCGCGGGCACGGGTGGCGGCACCGCAACCACCCGGTCGAGCGACACCCCGAGCACCTGGGCGACCTCCAGACGAGCGGTGCTGTTGGAGGTCGCGATCAGCGCGCCACGACTGAGCGCTCGGCGCAGGCGCTCGCCGCGGTCTCCGCGCGCCCCTTCCTCGCGCAAGGGTCGCAGGTCCTCGACCGAGATCACGAGGGGGATCTCGCGCGTGGGGGGAACCGTCGGCCCCGCCACGTGCACCACGTCGGCGCCGGCCAGCCAGCGGTCTAGGGGCCATCCCCGCCCGGCCCGCCACCAGCGCCGCCACCACCACCGGCCACCCAGGCGAACCTCGGCGTCGGTCGGAGTCGACCAGCTACGGAAGCGCACCAGCTCGCAGTCCCCCGCCGCCGCCAGGGCGCTGGCCAGGTCCACCATGGTCTCGCCGAACGGCTCGAGCGCGCCGTCCAGATCGAGCGCGACGCGCAGCACTAGGCCTCCAGAGCCCCAGAGCGGATCTGGCCCAGCCACGCCGGCCAGCCCGCGACCGCCCAGGAGCCAAAAGGCACTGTCGAGGTCGCCGCGACGGCCACCTGGTGGACCGGGTCCACCAGCACGAGCGCGCCGCTGCGACCGAAGTGGCCGAGCGCGCGCGCGGGCCAGCCGGCCATCCAGTGCTGCTTGTCGCCGTGCAGCTCGGGTCCCAGGCCCCACGGGCACGGCACGAAGCGCCCGAAGCCGGGGACCACCCCGTCGAGCTCCGGCAGGTACGGGGCTGCGATCCGCGCGTGCGTTGCGGGCGCCAGCAGCGACTGGTCGACGAAGGCCGCCGCGAGACGCGCCAGGTCCCGGGTGGAGCCCCGGATCCCGGCCGCCGGCCGGCCGACGAGGCCCGACGTGCCGAGGCCCAGGGGACCCAGCACGCGGTCGGCGATCCAGCGCGCCGGACCCTCGGCGGGGGCCAGGGCCTCGGCCACCAGGTCGATGCCGACGTTGGAGTAGACCCGGCGGGTCCCCACGGGGCGCCGGTGATCGCCCGCCTCGAGCCCGAGGCCCGAGCTGTGCGAGAGCAGGTGGGCCACCGTGGCCCCCGGCGGGCCGGCCGCATCCTCGTAGCGGACCCGGCCCGCATCGACCTCGGCCCCCACGGCGAGGGCCACCGCCAACTTGGACACCGAGGCCCACGGTCGCTGGGCCTCGAGGTCACCGAGCGTCGCGACGACCTGGGCCGGCCCCTCCCCAGCGCGCAGGACGACGAGCGCCGGGTCGCCGGGCCATCCAGCCACGAGGCGCGCGAGGTCCATGAGGGGTCACCCTACCGGGGCTCTAAGGTCTTGCCCGTGATCACGGTCCTGAGCGGCGGGGTGGGTGCGGCCCGCCTGTTGGGGGTGCTGGCGGCGCGCGTCCCGGCCACGGACCTGACCGCCGTCGTCAACGTCGGTGACGACTTCTGCCTCCACGGCCTAACGATCTGCCCGGATCTGGACACCGTGACCTACACCCTGGCCGGTCGCCACGACGTGGCCCAGGGCTGGGGGCTGCGCGACGAGAGCTGGCGCGTCATGGACGAGCTGGCCCACCTCGGCGGCCCCACCTGGTTCCGCCTGGGCGACCGCGACCTGGCCACCCACCTGTACCGCAGCCAGCGCCTCGCCCAGGGGGCCACCAAGTCTGCGGTGAGCGCCGAGATCGCCCGCGCCCTCGGCGTGGCGGTGCGCGTGCTGCCCGCGAGTGACGACCCCATCGCCACGACCCTGTCAACCGCACAGGGCGAGCTGGGGTTTCAGGAGTACTTCGTCCAGCACCACCACCAGGTCCCGGTGAGCGCGATCACGTACCGGGGAGCGCGACGCGCCGCGCCCGGGCCCGGAGTGGCTGACGCCATCGCCCACGCGGACCGCGTGGTCCTGGCCCCCTCCAACCCCCTGCTCTCGCTGGCCCCCATCCTGGCGGTGCCCGGCGTGCGCGCCGCCCTGGCGCAACGACGCGGCCCCAGCGTCGCCGTCAGCCCCCTGGTGGGCGGGCGGGCCCTCAAGGGACCGGCCGATCGCCTCCTCGCCGAACTGGGCCACGACTCGGGCAGCCGGGGCGTGGCGGCCCTCTACGGTGACCTCGTAGACATCTGGGTGATCGACGAGGCCGACGCCGGCGACGCGGGCGATCTGCGCGCCCGGGGCTTCGAGGTCCGCGTCACGACCACGGTGATGGGCGAGCCCGGCCGCGACGCCCGCCTGGCCGCCGCGGTGCTGGCGTGAACGCGATCCAGCTGCTCCCCCTGCGCCTCGCGGCCGAGGTGCGCGAGGGCGACGACCTGGCCGTACTGCTGGCGACCGCCCTGGCCGACGCGAACGTCGACCTGATCAGCGGGGACGTCGTGGTCGTGACGAGCAAGGTCGTCTCCAAGGCCGAGGGCCGCGTGGTCCCCTGGGACGGGACGCCCGAGCACAAGGAGGCCCTGGTGCTCGCCGAGTCCCGCCGGGTGCTGCGACGACGCGGTGCGCTCCTGATCACCGAGACCCGCCACGGGTTCGTCAACGCCAACGCCGGCGTGGACCTGTCCAACACCGCTGCCCACACGGCGGTGCTGCTGCCACTCGACCCCGATCGCTCGGCGCGCGCGCTGCGGGCCGCCCTGCGCCATCGCCACGGGGTCGACGTCGCCGTGGTGATCACCGACACCTTCGGGCGCGCCTGGCGCCAGGGCGTGACCGACGTGGCCATTGGCGCCGCCGGGCTGCGCCCCGCGCTCGACCTGCGCGGCACCGTCGATGCCCACGGCCGCCGGCTCGAGGCCACCGTGATCGCCATCGCCGACGAGATCGCGGGCGCCGCCAATCTCGTTCTCCACAAGGCCGCGGGCACGCCCTTCGCGATCCTGCGCGGGGGCAGCCCCGACTGGCGCGGCACCGGCTCGGTGCGCCGTGACCTGATCCGCGATCCCGACGACGACCTCTTCCGCTGACGCGCCTGGTGGCCAGGACCGCTAGACGCCGCCCAGGCGGACGTCACCGTGCAGCCACGAGCCTGCGGCCACTCGCTCGTGCGCGCCCACGACGCACGTCGGGCCCAACTGGGCGTACGCGCCGATGACCGCCTCGGGGCCCACGATCGAGGAGCGCACCACGGCGCCCTCCTCGATGATGGCCCCCGGCAGCAGGACCGACTGCTCCAGCCAGGCCCCGGGGCCCACGACGCAGTTGGCGTCCACGACCGCGTGGACCAGCGTGGCCGTGGGGTGGACCCGGCTTCCCGGGTGCTGCCACGATCCCTGACCAGCACCGACGACGGGCCCATCCTTGCCCGCCAGGATGTCGACGTTGGCCTGAAGGTACGTGGCCGGCGTGCCCGTGTCGAGCCAGTAGGCGTGGTCGGCGCGCGCGTACAGCGCGCCCGCCGCCGCCAGCGCGGGGAAGACCTCGCGCTCGACGCTGACGCGCCCCGTGGGCGCGATGCGCGCGAGCACGCCGGGCTCCATGACGTAGATGCCGGCATTGATGAGGTTGGTGGGAGCGACGCCCGGCGGCTTCTCGATGAAGCTCACGACACGGCCGTCAGCGTCGGTCGTGACCACCCCGTAGCGTGAGGGGTCCTCGACGGGGTGCAGCGCGATCGTGGCGACGGCCTCGCGCTCGCGATGGAACGCGATCAGGGCGGTCAGATCGAGGTCGGTGACGACATCGCCGTTCAGCACGACGAACGTGTCGTCGATCCCGGCCTGGCGCGCGGCGAAGCCGATGGCCCCGGCAGTGTCCAGGGGCTCGTCCTCGACGGCGTAGGACACCAAGACCCCGGCGATCCGGCCCTCCGGATACGCCGCCACGAACTGCTCGGGCAGGTAGCCCAGTGCCAAGACGGCCTCGGTGACCCCGTGGCGCGCCAGATTCGCCAGCGACCGCTCGATCAGCGGGACGCCCACGACCGGCAAGAGCTGCTTGGGCGTCTCGTAGGTGAGGGGACGCAGACGCGTCCCCATCCCCCCCACGAGGATGACCGCGCGCATCAGCCCTTCGACGTGGTGGTGGTGGACCCCGGCACCGTCGTGGTCGGCCCAGCAGTCGTGGTGGTCGTGGAGGAGGATCCCGGCACCGTCGTGGTCGGCCCAGCAGTCGTGGTGGTCACGGGTGCCGTGGTCGTGGTGGTCGTCGGAGTCACGTTGTCTTGGACCATCGCGTTGACTGTCGCCTTGGTCGGCGCCAGCGGGGTGACCCCCTGGGGGACGAAGGCCAGCGTGACGCGCAGGTACTGCGCGAACTTGATGTCGCCGGGCTTGGTCGTCAGCGTCGGCGCGGTCGTGCTCAACGTGGGCCAGTAGGCGTAGACGACGCGTCCGGTCCGGCCCGCGTCGGGCGTCCCGGCCGCACAGCGCTGGCCGGTCGTCAGGCGCAGGTGCCCGTGAGCAGTGGTGAGGTCGAGTTGCGTCGCCGTGGCGGTCACGCCAGCGTTCTCGCGCGAGAACTGGGCCAGCGTCGCATTGTGGCCGGCGTCGGCGCTCGAGAGCGGCGTGACCTTGATCACGTTGGACGCGAGCAGGCTGAGCCCGCCGGTCGAGGTGCCCGTGGGCAGGTCGGCGACGCGGGCCCCGCAGTTGTCCACACCGAGCGCGGCATACCAGGTGGTTCCGATCTTGGGTGCGACCGCCGGGGCCGAGTGGTGGTGATGGGGATGCTGGTAGTCGTAGCGCGCCAGGACGACGCTGGCCAGACCCAGGATAACGACGACGCCGATAACCCCGTAGTAGTTCACCGGTCGTGATCGCCGGTAGGACCGTCCGCCGCCGGCGGCGCCGACGCGACTGACCCACTTGCCCGTAGTGCTTTTGGCCACGGGGGCCACGCTACTAAAAATCCCCCGTCGCCCGGCCGCGTAGGGGCGGAGGGACTCGAACCCTCACTGAAGGCGGTTTAAGCGCCCTGCCTCTGCCACTTGGGCTACGCCCCCCGACAGCCCCTCGACCGTAACACGGGAGCAGGGCGCCCCAGCCGGCAGTAACGCTCTCGTTAGGCTAGGTCAATGAGGCTTCGGCGGCCCCGGCTGGCCCGCACCCTTGCGGCCAGCACGGCGGCCATGGCGCTCGTGGTGGCGACGGCGCCACCCGCCGACGCCGGCTCCATCGCCCAGATGCGCGCTGAGATCGCCAACCTGACCTCTCGCCTGGCCAGCCAGCAGCGCCTCGCCGAGACGACCGCCAACGCCTTCGACGCCGCCCAGGTGGCCTTCACCCAGATCACCGCCAACATCCATCGGCTGCGCGGTCGCGAGACCATCAAGCGGCGCGCCATCGCCGCGACCTCACACCAGCTGGTCGCCGCGGTCGTGCGGGCCTACGTCTTGGGGTCCGCGGACGCCCAGATCCTGGCGCTGTTCAACCAGTCGGTCACCTCCAGCGACGCACGCACCGTCTACCAGGATCGCGCCATCGGCGACCTGACGGCCATCCGCCACCGCTACGAGACCGAGAAGCGCTCCCTCGACTCGACGCTGGCCCAGGTGGCCGCCCAGCGCGCGCTCAAGCAGGCCCAGGAGCGCACCATGGCCAGCCTGCTGGCCCAGAACGCCCGCAACGAGGCGGCCACGCGCGCGACGCTGACCGTGGTCACCAAGACCCTGAAGAGCGAGATCATCACCTACGAGGTGGCCGCAGGCGCCGCCGCCGCGCGCATCGGTGACGTGTCCGGCGAGCAGGAGGCCGTCGCCGCCGCCTCGGCCGTGGGCGGGCAGACCGCGGCCAACCTGGTGCTGGCCGCCATCCGCGCCGCTACGCCACCGCAGGTCACCGGCACGGTCAGCGGGTCGCCGGCCGGGTCCGCGGCCGGCCACGCCGCAGTGGCCGCGGCCGAGTCCCAGATTGGCGTTCCCTACGTGTGGGGCGGCGAGACACCGGGCCAGGGCTTCGACTGCTCGGGTCTGGTCCAGTGGGCCTGGGCCCAGGCCGGCTACACCATCCCGCGCACCACCGAGGTGCAGTGGCCGGGCCTGCGCCACGTGTCGCTCCACGCCCTCCAGCCCGGGGACTTGCTCTTCTACTACAACCTCGACGGCGACCACCTCGTCGACCACGTGGTCATGTACGTGGGCAGCGGACCCTACGGCACCGACACCATCATCGCGGCCGCGTACCCTGGGACCCGTATCAACTACGCCCCCCTCTTCACCTTCGGACTCATCGGTGCCGCCCGACCCTGAGCCCGCCGTCTCCGTGATCATCCCGGCCTACAACGAGGCCCACCGCCTGGCTGCGGGGTACGCGCGCCTCGCCCCGGTCCTGGCCTCCCTGGGCGCCGACGTCGAGATCGTGATCGTCGACGACGGCTCGCGCGACGCCACCGCGGCCACCGCGGCCACCGTCTACGGCGCGCTCGACCCGGTGGTCGTGCGCCACCCCCACAATCGCGGCAAGGGCGCCGCGGTCGCCACGGGTATCGCGCAGGCCCGCGGCGCGCGCCTGCTCGTCGTGGACGCCGACATGGCCATCGACCCGGTGCACTATCCCGCGCTGGTGGCCGGGCTCGACCACGCCGACGTCGTGGCCGGGTCGCGTGCCGCGACCGGGGCCATCCACTACGCCAGCCGAGCGCGCACCTGGGCCGCCCGGGCCTTCCACCTCGTGGTGCGCCACTACACCGGCGTGCGCCTGGCCGACACCCAGTGCGGCGCCAAGGCCCTGCGGCGCGGGCCCGCCCGGCTGCTCGCGCTCCTGGGCACCATCGAGGGGTTCGCCTACGACGTCGAGTACCTCCACCTGGCCGCGCGCCTGGGCCTGCGCGTCGAGGCGTACCCGGTGAGCTGGCGTGACGTCAGCGGGTCGACCGTGCGGCTGTCGCGCGCCCCCCTGGCCATGCTCAACGACCTGCGCCGGCTGCGACACGCCACCTACCAGCTGCCCGGCGTCATCCTCGCGGCCCCGGCACCCGCGTCGCTCGCGGCGACGCTAAGCCACCACGGCGCCCTGGGCGCCGTGATCGCCCACGGGCCGAACAACGATCTCGTGGTGGTGGGCCGCCACGACGGGCCCGCCGCCGCCGCCGTGGCCGCCGCCGCCGGTGGCACCCTGGGGGCCGTGGGCCTGGCCGCGCTGGTGCACCGGCAGGCCGAGGCTCTCGCCTAGCCCCGCGGCAGGAGCCAGTCCGCCACCAGCTGAGGTGCGCGGTCGGCCCACTCCTCGGCGGTCATCGCGTAGCGGGCGTGGTCCTCCCAGGCGCCGTCGATCTCGAGGTAGCGCTCGGCCACGCCCTCGCAGCGCAGGCCCAGCTTCTCCACCACGCGCCGCGACGCGTGGTTGCGGGGGATGATGTTGATCTCGATCCGGTGCAGGCGCAGCGTCTCGAGCGCGAACTGGATGGTCACCACCACGGCCTCGGGCATCAGGCCCCGACCCGCGACGGCCTCGTCGATCCAGTAGCCGATGAAGCCCACCTGCATGGGCCCGCGCTGGATCCCCGACAGCGTCAGCTCCCCGACGAAGCGGCCCTCGTAGAAGATCCCGAAGCCGTAGCCGGTCCCGAGGTGCCGCTCGCGCTCGCGGATGGCGCACCGGCTGGCGAAGCTGCGGCGATCCTCGGCGGCGTAGCTGGCGTGGGCCGAGCGCGGCTCCCACTTGACCAGCCAGTCCCGGCAGCGCACACGGACCTCGTGCCAGGCCTCCCAGTCGGCTTCGCTGAGGGGGCGCAGCATGACCCGCGACCCGTAGAGCGTCATCGTCGAGCTAGTGGCACGGCTGATCACGAGGTTTCCTCCCCCGCCTATCGTGCCAGGTCTGGCCCCGTGCTCGCATCCGAGCGCAGCCACGCAGCGGTGCCATCGAGGATGTCGTCTTCCGAGGTGAGCACGTCGGGCGCCGCGAAGCGCTCCAGGATCGCGTGCAGCACGACGAGCCCGGCAACGAGCACGTCTTGGCGCCCGGGGGCCATCCCGGCGTGCTCCAAGCGCTGGGCGGGCGTCTCGGAGGCCAGACGATCCAGCCAGGCGGCCACGTCAGCGATGCCCACCCGCTGGTGGTGCACGTCCTCGCGCCGGTACTCGCGCTGGCCCGCCTGCAGCTGGGCCAGCGTGGCCGCGGTGCCGGCGAGGCCCACCACCTGGACCCGCCCCACGGCCGCGCGCCACGCCGGGTCGGTGAGCTCGGCATCCAGCGTTTCGTCGACCAGGCGGCGGGCCGCGCGGCGTGTCGCCTCGTCCAGCGTCCCCGAGCCCGTGACGCGCTCGGTGAGCCGCACGCAGCCCAGCTGCAAGGATGCCCAGTGGAACTCCCCCTCCCAGGTCAGCGCCAGCTCGGTCGAGCCGCCACCGACGTCCACGACCAGGGGCGGTGCCTCGCCGGGCTCCAGGCCGGCGACGGCCCCCCGGTAGGAGAGGTCGGCTTCCTCACCTCCGCTGAGCACCCGCACGGCCAGTCCGGTGACAGCGCGGGCCTCCTGGACGAACTGCTCCGCGTTGCTGGCGTCGCGCACGGCCGAGGTCGCCACGACCAGCCCCTGGCGCGCGCCGGCGGCCGCGAAGCGCTCGCGGTACTGGGCCAGCACCCGCATCGTGCGCGCCCGGGCGTCGGGCGCCAGACGTCCCGCGGCGTCCACCCCCGCCGCTAGGCGGGTGATGTGCATGTCGCGCACCAGCGCGCGTCCCTCGCCGTCGGTCACGAGCAGGCGCGTCGAGTTGCTCCCGCAGTCGATGACGGCTACCGGCTCGCCGGCCACCGCTGGGCGCCGCAGCGCCACCGCCCCCACCTCGGTGGCGACGAGAGCCCCCACGGGGTCATCGTCGCCCGCCAGATAGTTGGCCAGGTGCGCGTGGAGGCACTTGACCCCGGTGCGCGTGCCGCCCACGCCTCCGCTCGGCCGGGGCGCGTCGACCCGGCGCACGCGAGCGTCCCGGCGCGCCGCGTAGCGCGCGTGGGCCGCCGCCAGGTCGCTGGCGGACACGAGGTCCTCGTAGCGGTGGACGCCGCCGGCGGCCTCGACCCGGCTGACGGCCTCGACCAGCGGGGGGTCCACGAGCCAGTACAGGGTCGCCAGGGGCGTCCCGTCGTCCAGGTGGGGGGCGTTCTCGATGACGACGGGCTCGCCCGTCGCGCGCCGCACGACCACGCGGAACCAGGCGCGCGCCGCACGCCCCAGCCGGGCCTCGACGGCCCGCCGGTCCTCGGCGGGCACCTCGGGGCGGTCACTCACCGCCAGAACTCGAGGATGCGCACCAGGCGGCTGAGGAAGCCGGGCGCGTGCGCGGGCGTCGCGGGCGTCGCCTCGACGGATCCCAGCATCCCCGCGACGGCCGGGGCCACCAGGGGCTGGTTGCCCGGGTCGCCGCTCCCCGGCGTCACCGCGCCCGCGGAGCCCGGCAGAACCTGGACCAGGCTCTGGCCCGGCTCGACCAGCTGGTACTGCTGGCGCGCGCGCAAGATGGCCGCGGTCGACGAGGACACCGCCCGCTGCTGCTGGGCCAGGGCCGCCTCCTGGCTCTGGACCGCAGCGATCTGACCGCGCACCTGGCTGAGGGCGGCCCGCTGGTGCAGCAGGGTCCCCAGCGGGAACCACGAGACCACCAGTGCGACCGCCGTGACGAGCGACAGGGGGAACAGCCACCGTGACTGCCCGGCTCTCCCACGCTCTGGTGTCACTTGGCCCCCGACAACGACGCTCGACCCAGGAAGCGGGCCTGGGCTCCCAGGCCCTCCTCGATCCTCAGGAGTTGATTGTACTTGGCCACGCGGTCCGAACGCGCCGGGGCACCCGTCTTGATCTGCCCGGCGTTGGTGGCCACGGCGAGCTCGGCGATGGTCACATCCTCGGTCTCACCGGACCGATGCGACACCACGGTGGCGTAGCCGGCGCGCATCGCCAGGGACATCGTGTCGAGGGTCTCGGTCAGGGTCCCGATCTGGTTGGGCTTGATCAAGATGGCGTTGGCCACACCCGCCGCGATGCCGCGTCCCAGGAGGCGCGGATTGGTGACGAACACGTCGTCGCCCACCAGCTGGAGCCGCGCTGCGAGCCGGCCGGTCAGGGCGGCCCACCCGTCCCAGTCGTCCTCGGCCATCCCGTCTTCCAGAGAGACGATCGGGTAGCGGTCCACCAGGTCGGCCCAGTAGTCCACCAGCTCGGCGCTGGACAGGACGCGACCCTCCCCCGCCAGGTGGTAGGCGCCGTCGCGCCACAGCTCGGAGACCGCCGGGTCGAGCGCGATGGCCACGTCGCGCCCCGGCTCGCGGCCCGTGGCCTCGATCGCCTCGACCAGCACCCGCACCGCCGACTCGTTGTCGGGCAGGTCGGGCGCGAAGCCGCCCTCGTCGCCCACGGCGGTCGCCAAGCCCTGGGCCGCCAGGACGCCCTTGAGCGCGTGGTAGGTCTCGACCCCCCAGCGCAGGGCCTCCGCGAAGCTGGCCGCGCCCACGGGCATCACCATGAACTCCTGAAAGTCGATCGAGTTGGCGGCGTGGACGCCGCCGTTGACGACGTTCATCATGGGCACCGGCAGCACGTGGGCATTGACCCCGCCGAGGTGGCGGTAGAGGGGGATGGCCAGCTCGTCGGCCGCCGCGCGGGCCGCCGCCAGCGACACCGCCAACAGGGCGTTGGCGCCCAGGCGCGCCTTGGTGTCCGTCCCGTCCAGGTCGATCAGCCGCTGGTCGAGATCGCGCTGATCCAGGGCGTCGAGGCCCGTCACCGCCGCGGCGATCTCCTCGTTGACCGACGCCACGGCTCCCGCGACGCCCTTGCCCCCGAAGGCCTCACCGCCGTCGCGGCGCTCGACGGCCTCGTGGATCCCGGTGGAGGCGCCCGAGGGCACGATCGCGTGTCCCAGGGCACCCGAGTCGAGAACGACCTCGGCCTCGACGGTGGGGTTCCCGCGGGAGTCCAGTACCTGACGACCTCTCACGACAGCAATGGCGCTCACGTTGACTCCTTCGCTCACCGCCACGTTACGTCGCGACGGGACCTGGACCCTCCACCGCGCGCGCCAGCAACCGCCGCGCGCGCTCGCGCAGCGCTCCTTCGAGGTCGAGCCCGCACTGACTGGCCTCGCGCACGATCTCCTCGAGGGCGTCGATCAGCCGCTCGTCGTCGCTCTCGCGCGCGTGGGGCGTCGCGCCCTCGGCGAGCCCGACGCGCCGCGCGACCTTCTCGTAGAGCGCCAGGGCCGGCAAGTCCCAGGCGACACCCTCGTCGGCGGCGGTGCGTCCCGGCTGACGTCGCTTCCAGGTCTCCCACTGCGCGGCCACCTCCTCGGCCGAGTCGGCAACCTCGGAGCCAAACACGTGGGGGTGCCGCGCCACCAGCTTGATCGCCAGCCGATCGGCGATCGCGGTCAGGTCGAAGCGGTCCATCTCGGCGCCCAGCTCGGCGTGGAAGAGGATCTGGGCCAGCACGTCGCCCAGCTCGTCGGCCACGTGGTCCACCAGCGCCGCCGTGGGCTCGGGCTCGGCTCCCGCCAGCTCCTCGAGGGCGTCCATGGCCTCGTAGGCCTCCTCGCGCAGGTGGCGCACCAGCGATCCGTGGGTCTGCTCCCGGTCCCAGGGGCAGCGCGCGCGCAGCGTGCGCACCAGGTTCACCAGCTCTTCGAGGGCCACCCCCGGCGTGCGCAGCTCGCCCACCCACAGCGAGGTGAGGTGGTCGGGCTCGGCGCGCGCCAGGTCGCGCGCCTCGAGCGTCTCGACGACCTCATCGTCGAGCCCCAGGTGGTGCAGCACGGTGACCTTGGTGGACGGGGCGAGGCGGCCGGCCACCGCCGCCAGGATCTCGGGGGCGTAGGCCTGCAGCAGGAGCACCGGGCCCGGGCCCGCGAGTGGCTCGGGCGACCCCAGGGCGTCCTCGACGCGCAGGCCCATGGAAAGGGGGTCGTAGCCGAGGCGCGCGCACGCCAGGTCGATCACGGAGATGGCGGGCTCGACGCTCACCGCGACGGCGCTGGCGCGCAGCAGCTCGACGGTGCGCTCGGCGACGGTCGGCGAGCCGGGAACGGCGTAGACCACCTCGTCGCCGACCGAGGTGGCGAGCCGTCCCAGGTCGGCCGCGATGGCCGCGTAGAGCTCCTCGAAGGTGTCGTAGCGGTCGTACCAGTCGTCGTAGCTGGGCGCGCTGAGCGACGCGGCCGCCGGGTGGCGGCGGGTGCGCAAGCGCACGTGCGGCGCGCTGGTGACCAGATCCCAGGCCCGCAGGCCCACCAACTCGGGACCCGCGGGGCCGAGGCCCACCACACGGATCCGGGGATCGCTCACCGATACGTCAGAGCGCTCGGCGCGCCGAGCACGGACGCGCCCGTGACCGCCGAGGCCGCCGGCACGCTCGGGGCACTCACCGTCAGACCGTTCGAGCCCAGGACCCACTGGCCCAGCGCGGGGTCGACGGCCACGGTGGCCTGGTCCACCACCCGGCTGCGCACCTGATCAGCTCCGAGGGTGTTCAGGCTGCGGACGTCGGACAGCACGCGGGCCGCCGAGGCGGCGAACGTGGCCGGACTCTCGGAGGTCGCCGCCACGTAGAGCGCGTAGGTAGTGCCGTTCTGCGTGGTGCTCGAGGGGGTCGTGGGGAAGTGGCCCACGGGGTGACCCGCCACGTCGGCGCGCACACTGGCGTAGTACGGCGAGGACGGCCCGTAGCACCCGTAGGTGCCTCCCCGCGCCCCCGAGGGGTCGAGGGAGAAGTGCTTGGCCAGAGTCGCCACCGAGGCCCCCGCGGCCTGGGCCCGGGCGAAGGCCGAGACCTTCGCCACCGGCACCAGAGCCACGCTGACGCAGATCCTCACGTACTGCGAGCGGTGGTGCGCGTAGTAGGCGTGCAGCGACGCGGTCGTCAGGGGGATGGTCGAGTTCAGGCGGTTGACGAGGTAGAGCGAATCGGCCTGGGCGGTCACCTCGAGGGAGCGCATGGCCGGCGTCATGGCGGCCAGAGCCGTACTCGCGCTGCCCGGGCAGGTAAAGGAGTCGGTGGCTGCGGCCTGGGTCATCTCCAACTCTAACGAGGCCTTCGCCTTGGCCAGATCGGCCCCGGGATGGTAGTGCAGGCTCGAGCGCACGTACTGGTTGATCGCCATGGCCTGGATGCGCAGGTCCGACCACGCGGCCGCGCCACTGGCCGCCATGGTCGAGGTGCCAGCACCGGCACCGTAGCTGGCCGGGTCGATCGCGGTCAGGTAGCACTGCAGGGCGGTCGAGTTGGCGATGGCGCTCAGCTCACCGCGCACCTGCGCGGCCGAGGCGACCTGGCCGTTGACGCGGAGCCCGGACGAGGCGCTGAAGCGGCCCACCAGCACGGCGAGGACCAGGGCGGCAATGAGAGCGGTGACGACGCGACGCACCAGCCCAGCCTACCCAGGCGTGCCGGACTCCTGGGGTCCGGCCACCTCGAGGACCAGGTCGCGCAGGCGCGACGCGGACACCTCGCGCGCGGCTAGCTCCACGCGCACCTCGCGTGCCGCCTCGTCGTAGCTGCGCGCGCCGTAGCGTCGCCGCAAGCGCACCTGGACGCTGTAGGGCAGCGTCACCGGGCTCAGATGCACCGCCACCCGGTCCCGTCGCCCGGGGCGCGGGCGGGCGCTCAGCGCGGTGATGCCCGCCGCCAAGCACGCCAGGCGGAGTGCCGCCAGCTCGATGAGCCCGACCGCCGGTGCCGGCAGCGGTCCGTAGCGGTCGAGCCACTCGTCGCGCAGGTCGGCCAGCGCGGCGTCGTCTTCGATGGCCGCCAGTCGGCGATACGCCTCGAGGCGGGCGTCGTCGCCCACGACGTAGTCCGTCGGCAGGTGGGCCTCGCCCGGGACGTCCAGGCTGACGGTGGCCACCTCGGCGGGCGCGATGCCCTTGGCCTCGGCGACAGCCTCGGCGACGAGCTGGACGTAGAGGTCGTAGCCCACGGCGGCCACCGGGCCCGACTGGTCGTGGCCCAGCAGGTTGCCCGCACCGCGGATCTCCAGGTCGCGCATCGCGATCTTGAAGCCGCTGCCGAGCGCCGTGTTGTCCCCGATGGTCCGCAGGCGCTCGTAGGCGGCCTCCGAGAGGGCGTGCTCGTCGGCGTGGAACAGGTACGCGTAGGCGCGCTGGCCCGAGCGACCCACTCGGCCGCGCAACTGGTGCAGCTGGCCCAGGCCGAGGCGCTCGGCGCGGTCCACGATCAAGGTGTTGACCGAAGGCAGGTCGATGCCCGACTCAACGATGGTGGTGCACACCAGGAGGTCGGTGCGCCGCTCCCAGAAGTCGATCATCACGCGCTCGAGCGTCCCCTCGTCCATCTGCCCGTGAGCGATCGCCACACGCGCGTCGGGCACCAGGCGACCCAGGCGCTGGGCCACCAGCTCGATGTCGGCCACCCGGTTGTGGACGAAGAAGACCTGGCCTTCGCGCAGGAGCTCGCGGCGCACCGCCTCGACGACCGCCGCCTCGTCGTAGGGCCCCACGTGGGTGAGGATGGGGCGCCGGTCGGCTGGCGGGGTCGTCACCATCGACAGGTCGCGGATGCCCGACAGGGCCATCTCCAGCGTTCGCGGGATCGGGCTGGCCGAGAGCGTGAGCACGTCGATGCCCACCCAGCGGCGCTTGATCGCCTCCTTGTCGGCCACACCGAAGCGCTGCTCCTCGTCCACGATGAGCAGCCCGAGCTGGCCGAACCGCACGTCCTCGCCGAGCAGGCGGTGCGTGCCCACGACGACGTCGACGGTGCCCTCGGCGAGGGCGCGCAGCGTCTCGCGCGTCGCGGCGTCGTCGACGAATCGGCTGAGCAGCGCGACGCGGACCGGGAAGCCCGCGAAACGCTCGCTCAACGTGGCCAGGTGCTGGCTGGCCAGCAGCGTCGTCGGCACCAGGAGGGCCGCCTGGCGGCCGTCCTGGACGGCCTTAAAGATCGCCCGCACCGCGATCTCGGTCTTGCCGAAGCCCACGTCGGCACAGACCAGCCGGTCCATTGGGCGCGGCGCCTCCATGTCGGCCTTGACGGCCTCGACCGCGACGGCCTGGTCCGCGGTGAGGTCGTAGGCGAACTGGTCCTCCATCTCGTGCTGCCAGGTGGTGTCGGCACCGAAGGCGTGGCCACTGGCCGTGGAGCGCTGGCGGTACAGGTCGACGAGGTCCTGAGCCACCAGGTAGGCCGCCGCCCGGGCCCGAGCCCGCGTGCGCTGCCAGTCCACGCCGCCGAGGCGCGACAGGCTGGGGGCGTCGCCGCCCGTGTAGGGCGTCAGGACCTCCATCTGGTCGGCGGGCCAGTAGCTGCGCCCGTCCTTGAACTCCAGGACCAGGTAGTCGCGCACCGTGCCCGCGATGGCGCGCGCCGTCGTGCCCGCGAAGCGCGCGATGCCGTGGTGACGGTGGACGACGTACCCACCGACGGCGAAGTCGTCGAAGAACCCCTCGACGGCCCGCGTGCGCGTGCGCACGGCCCGGTGGGCACTGCGCCGTCCCGTCAAGTCGGACTCGCTCCACACGACGATGTCGGCTTCGGGAGCAAAGAATCCCGCCGGCAGGTGGCTGACGGCGACGCTCAGACGCGTGTCGAGGATCGCGGCCGGATCCGTGGTCACGCTGAGCCCCTCCTCGCGCAGCTGGCCGGCCATGCGCTCGACGGCTGCGGGGTTGGAGGTCAACACGACGCCCCGGCGCCCTCGCGGCCACGCGCGCACGTGGGCGGCGATGCGTGCCGGGTCGCCCTGGACGACGGGGGGCGGGGCCAGCCCCGGCTCGGCCAGGGCAGGGTCGGCCGCCAGGGAGAGGGCGGCGTGCGCCTCCAGGGCCGCCCGCCCCTCGTGGAGCAGGGGCACCGGACCCGGTGCGTGCCACGTGGCCGCCACCACACTGGCCAGCTCGCTCTCCTCGTCCAGCACGTCGTCGAGGCGCAGCGCGATCCGCTCGGGTTCGATGACCACGATCGTGTAGGACCCCAGTTCGTCGAGCAGCGTCCGCCGTGACTCGGTAACCAGGGGCAGCCACCCCTCCATGCCGTCGAAGAGCTCGCCCGCCCCGATGCGCTCGAGCACCGGGGCGGCCCAGGGCTGGGTGGTCGCGGTGGCCCGCGCCCGCGCACGGCCCGCCGGCCCGGGGAGCCACTCGCGCGCCGGAGCCAGCACCACCACGTCGCGATCTCCCACCGAGCGCTGGCTGGCCAGGTCAAAGACCGTCAGCCGGTCGACCTCGTCGCCGAACAGGTCGAGCCGCACGGGCTGGTCGTGGTCGGGCGACCACAGGTCCACGATCCCGCCGCGCACCGCGAGCTCGCCGCGATGCTCGACCTGGGACTCGCGGCGATACCCCCACCCGACCAGCCGCTCGAGCAGCTGGTCACGGTCGATGGCCTGGCCCCGGCGCACCCACTGGAGCTCGGGCGGCTCGGGGGGAACGATCTGCACCAGGGCGCGTGCGGCTCCCACGACGACGCGCGGACCCGTACCATCGGCCAGCGCGGCGCGCAGGCGAGTTCGCTCGGCCATGACGGCCGCGTCGGGTGACACGCGCTCGAGGGGATGGATGTCCCAGGCGCTCACCAGAGTGACCGCCGGGGGATCCTCGAGCCAGGCCGCCACCCCCTCAGCGACCAGGTGGGCGTCCTGGGAGGTCGCCACCATCACGGCCACCGGCCCCTCCAGAGCCATCGCGGCCACCAGCGCGGGTGTCGCAAAGGTCGAGGGCGCCACCGTGCCCCGGGCCGCCGCCGCGCGCAGCGACGGGGCCAGGCGCTCCAGGACGCGCCGCAGCCCGGCGCTGGCGCTCACCGCGCCGTCACCTGGCGCTGGGCCTCGTCGACGCCCTGGGTAACCAGGATCTCCAGGATGTCCGCAGCGCGCGCGACGTCCTCGTCTCGGGCACGCTGGCGCCCACCGCTCAGGCGGGCCAGCACGTAGTCGGCGCCCATCTCCTTGCGCGGAGGCTTGCCGATGCCGATGCGCAGCCGCGTGAATGCCGTCGTTCCCAGCGTGCGGGCGATCGACTCCAGGCCGTGGTGCCCGGCCAGCCCCCCGTCCACCTTGAGGCGGAGGCGACCCGGCTCGAGGTCCAGCTCGTCGTGCACGATGACCAGGTGATCGAGGCTGGCCAGCGACGCCCGGCGCACCAGGGGTGCGACAGAAGCACCCGACTCGTTCATGTACGTCGTGGGGACCGCCAGCAGGACCACGCCGTCGCCGGCGGGCGCGGTCCCGATCTCGGCCAGGAGGCGTCGCTCGCGCCGCAGGCGCACCGCCCAGCGCTCGGCCAGCAGGCGCACGGCGTCACCGCCCACGTTGTGGCGCGTCCCCGCGTACTGGGAGCCGGGATTGCCCAGGCCGACCAGGAGCCACGCGCTCGCAGCGCCCCGCCGCTCGCCGTCGGCGCGCCCCGGCGCCACGGCGTTACGCCGGTGCGCCGGTCTTGGTCGCCCGTCCTGCGTGGGTGGCCACGACCGTGACGTTCGGGTCGCCCATCGCGTCGACGCCCTCGGGCAGGACCACGTCGCCCAGGCGGATCGACGCGCCAGCGTGCAGGGCCGACACGTCCACGTCGACGTGGGTGGGGATCCTCTCGGGCCGGGTGCGCAGCTCGATGGCGAAGATCTGCTGGTCGACCTCCCAGTCCGCGTGGCGCACCTCGACGGCGTCACCGACCAGGTGCAGGGGCACCTCGACGACGACGGGAGCGTCGGGGTCCACGACCTGGAAGTCGATGTGGGCCACCGTGCCGCGCACCGGATGGCGCTGGACCTCGCGCGCCATGACCACGAAGGATCGGCCATCGGCGCTCAGCTCGATCAGGGTGTTCAGACCCCGCTCGCCCGAAACGGCCTGGCGAAAGGCCCGCGCGTCCACCGCCACGGCGAGCGCGGACACCCCGGCACCGTAGACGATGCCCGGGATGTCACCCGCGCGCCGCAGCCGACGGGACGCGCGCGACCCCGCCTCCCGATCGGTGGACGCCTGCAACGTGACCCGCGACATCTGGACTCCTTCACCCGGCAGCCGCCGCCGGCAGCCGCACACAGGGAGGCAAGTCTACCGGCTGCGCGCCCCGGGGGAAACTCAGACCTGGTTCTCCCCGCCAAAGATCGACGAGACCGACGACTCCTCGAAGATCGCCGCGATGGCGTTGGCGATGATGGTGGCGATGGAGAGGACCTCGAGCTTCTCGAAGCGCTGCTCGGGGCGCAGCGGGAGGGTGTCGGTGACGATCACCCGGCCGACCGGGGCGTTGAAGAGCCGCTCGGCGGCCGGGGGTGAGAAGACCGCGTGGGTAGCCATGACCCAGATGTCCTCGGCGCCGTGGGCCCTCAGCAGGTCGCACGCGGCCACGATGGTGCCCGCAGTGTCGATCATGTCGTCGATCACCACGCAGTGGCGCCCGCGCACGGATCCCACCACGTGGCGCGCCTCGGCGACGTTAGCCATGCCGTGGGGCCGGGTCTTGTGCACCAGCGCCAGGTCGCACCCCAGGTGCTGGGCGTAGCGCTCGGCCACCTTGACGCGCCCGGCGTCGGGAGCGACCACGACGATGCTGTGCGGGTCGACGTGGGCCCGCAAGTAGGTCTCGAGCACCGGTGCGGCCACCAGGTGGTCGACGGGTATGTCGAAGAATCCCTGGATCTGCCCGGAGTGGAAGTCGACCGACAGCACCCGGTCGGCCCCGGCCGTCTGGAGCATGTTGGCGATGAGCTTGGCGCTGATGGGCTCGCGTCCGGTGCTCTTGCGGTCCTGACGCGCGTAGCCGTAGTTGGGGGCGACCGCCGTGATGCTCTTGGCCGAGGCCCGCTTGGCCGCGTCGATCATGATCAGCTGCTCCATCACGGCGTCGTTCACCGGTGAGGCGTGGGTCTGGATGATGAAGACGTGGGCGCCGCGGATCGACTCGTCGTAGCGGCAGTGGATCTCGCCGTTGGCGAACTCCCGGACGTTGGCCTCGCTGACCTCGACGCCGAGGCGGTCGGCAATATCGCGCGCCAGGGCCGGGTGCGCGCGCCCGGACACGATGACCAGGCGCCTCTTGGCGAGGGACTCCACCGTCGTAGCGTACCGCGACCGGTGCGGGGCGCTGGTGGGTCACGCCGAGCCGTCAGCCTCCACGGACGAACCCGGCTCGAGGACCTGGAACGAGTCGACGCGCGCACCCGGCGCGATGCGCACGTTGCGCGCCTCGACGGTCCCCACGCGCGCCCGGGCGCCCACCACGACGTCGCGCAAGTGGGCGTGGGGGCCGACCCGGGCACCCGCGCCCACGCGCGTGCGTCCCCGCAGCACCGTGCCCGGCAGGATGGCCGCGTCGGGCTCGAGCAGCACCGTGGCGTCCACGTGGGTGGTCGCCGGGTCCCAGATATCCACACCGCGGCTGAGCCAGCCCTCGAGAATGCGCCGGCGCACCACGGCCTCGGCCGCCGCCAGCTGGCGGCGATCGTTCACCCCGGCCACCTGCTCGGCGTCCTCGAGCAGCACCGCCGCCGTCTCGTGACCGCCCTCGTGGAGCACCCCGACCAGGTCGGTGAGGTAGTACTCCCCTTGGGCGTTGGCCCGGCCGATGCGCCGCAGCGCCGGCCACAGGACGCTGGCGCGCACGACCAGGACGCCCGAGTTCACCTCGCGGATCGCGCGCTGGGCCGCGGTCGCGTCGGCCTCCTCGACAATGCGAGCGGGCTGCCCGGTGCGCGCCCGCTCGACCCGGCCGTAGCCTGCGGGATCGTCGAGCTCCACCGTGAGCAAGGTCAGCGCGGCCGCCGAGGACGCGTGGGCGGCCAGCAGCGCGCGAATCGTGGGGCCTTCCAGCAGGGGGGTGTCGCCCGGCACGATCACGACGTCCCCGTCGTCGCCGACGACCTCGCTCAGGGCCTCGCGGGCCACCGCCACTGCGTGCCCCGTACCCAGCTGCTCACCCTGGTAGGCGAAGACGACCGCGCGCTGCGCGGCCAGGTCGGCCGACAGCTCCTTTTCGACCCAGGCCGCCTGGTGGCCGATGACCACCACCGTGGCCGAGATCTCGGGTAACGCGAGCGCCTCCAGGACGTAGGCGGTCAGTGGGCGCCCGCACAGCAGCTGGAGCGGCTTGGGCCGGGCCGAGCGCATGCGCGTCCCGGCACCCGCCGCCAGGACCACCGCCGCCGTCGCTCGCTCCACCCACCTCTCCTAGCACGCGAGGCGCGCCAGGGACGGGCCGTCACGAGTTATACCCAGGGGGGTATACTGGCTCCACTGAGCCACGAGGAGGGAGCCCGATGGCAACCGTGCAGCTGACCGCAGAGACCTTCGACGAGGTCGTCTCGTCCCACGACGTGGTCCTCATCGACTTCTGGGCCGCGTGGTGCGCCCCGTGCCGGATGTTCGCCCCGGTGTACGAAAAGTCCTCCGAGGCGCATCCCAACATCGTCTTCGGCAAGGTCGACACCGAGGCCCAGCAGCAGCTGGCCGCGGCCTTCAACATCTTCTCCATTCCCACCCTGATGATCATCCGCGAGCAGGTCGTCTTGTACGCGGAGGCCGGCGCCCTGCCCGAGCGCGCGCTTGAGGACCTCATCTCCAAGGTGATGGCCCTGGACATGGCCGAGGTGCACGCCGAGGTCGCCAAGCAGCAGGCCGCCCAGAACGAGGCCGAAGGGGTCCAGGCCTAGCATCTACGATGCCTGCGTGAACGCGGGCACCTACGACGAGTTCGCCTACCTCCAAGAGAACCTCGACGAGTGGGGCCTGAGCGGTCCGCTGCCGACGGTGCGGCGATGCTTCGTGGCCGTCGACGGCCTGCGCCAGCTCAGCGGTCTCCAGTTCGGGGAGGGCGAGCCCGAGGCGATCTTCCTGCACGGCGTGGGCCAGAACGCCCACACCTTCGACACGGTGGCCCTGGCCCTGCGCCACCCCCTCCTCGCGCTCGACCTGCCCGGCCACGGGCACTCCGACACCAGTCCCTTTGGCCCCGTGGCCGTCGAGGACTACGCCAGCGACGTGATCGCCGCCTGGGAGGCGCTGGCCCCGCCGGGCCGGCACCTGGTTGGGATGTCGCTGGGGGGCCTGGTCGCCATTGCGCTCAGCGACCGGCGACCCGACCTCGTGGCCTCACTCACGCTCATCGACATCACGCCGGGCGTCACCCCCGAGAAGTCCCGCCACGTCACCGATTTCGTCAACGGGCCCGCCACCTTCGCCAGCTTCGATGAGATCCTGGCGCGCACCGTCGAGCACAACCCGACGCGCACGGAGAGCTCGCTGCGTCGCGGCATCCTCCACAACGCGATCCAGCGGCCCGACGGGACGTGGGTCTGGCGCCACCAGCGCCATCCCCGCGCCAGCGTCGAGGCCCCCGACGCTGGAGACCTCTGGGAGCGCCTGGCTCGCCTCACCATGCCCGTGACCCTGGTGCGGGCCCTCGGGCCGGGCTCGGTCGTCGACGACGCCGACGAGGCGCAGTTCCGGCGCCTGCTCCCCCACGGGCGCGTCGTGGGGGTTCCCGGATCCGGCCACTCGGTGCAGGGCGACGCCCCCGTGGTGCTGGCCGAGATCCTGGCGGCCGCCTGGACGGGGCGCTGACGCCGCGCTGAGCGGCTGGCGGGGGAGGGCTCGAACCTCCAACCTTCGGATCCAAAGTCCGCTGTTCTGCCGATTGAACTACCCGCCACTACAGTACGAACCGGTCTTCGGCGATTATTAGGCAATCCCCGGCGACCGCTTACACCGGACCACCACACTAGAGGGTGCTCGGTGCCGGAGGAGGTGGTGTGGGTCCAGTCCCGAACCCGTACGTGGCGATCGTCGACGACGACGCGGCCATTCGCACGGCCCTGGGACGCGCCTTGCGCATGGAGGACTACGACGTCGAGCTGTTCGAGGACGGCTCGTCGGCCCTGCGAGCGGTCCAGCTGCGCGCCCCCGACGTGATCGTCTTGGACCTGCAGCTGCCCGACATCGACGGTCTCGAGGTGTGCCGTCGCATCCGCCGCGCCGGCGACGCGACGCCGATCCTGATGCTCACGGCCCGTGACGCGGTCAACGACCGCGTGGCCGGGCTCGACGTGGGAGCCGACGACTACCTGGTCAAGCCCTTCGACCTGGCCGAACTGCTCGCGCGCCTGCGCGCCCTCCTGCGCCGCCACAGCCTGGGTGAGGGCGACGAGGCCGCCGTGCGCTTCGAGGACCTGACGCTGAACCCTCTGACCCGCGAGGTGGCCCGCGGTGAGCGCACCATCTTGCTCACCAAGATCGAGTTCGACCTCCTCGAGCTGTTCATGCGCCACCCCCGCCAGGTGCTGACGCGCGACCAGATCCTGGACCTGGTGTGGGGCTACACCTTCGACTCGGGAACCAACTCCCTGGCGGTCTACATCGGCTACCTGCGCCGCAAGCTCGAGGAGGGGGGCGAGCCCCGCCTCATCCAGACGATCCGCGGCGTGGGCTACGTGCTTCGCCCCTCGTGACCTTCCGCCTCCGCGTCATCACCGCGACGCTGGGCGTGGCGGCCGTCGCGGTGGTGCTGGGCAGCCTGGCGTCGTTCTGGACCACGCGCAACGCGATCATGCACGCCGTGGACCTGTCCTTGGTGCAGGCCTCGCAGTCGCCCTCCAGCCACCCGGTGGGCGACGAGAACTTGATCACCGGGGCCTACTTCGAGCTGGTGCTGGCCAACGGCAGCACCGTGCCGAGCTCGAACGTGCCCATCGACGCCCAGATCCGGAACATCGCCCGGGGCCACGGCCATCAGATGCTGCGAACGGTGAGCTTTGGTGGCCAGCCCTACCGCGAGCTCATCGTCCCCCTGCCCGCCAACTCGGTCGTGGACTGCGCCACCGGCCTGTGCCAGGTCAAGACCACGTCGGCCGAGCTGTTCGTGGTCAACATCGCTGGCCAGGTGGGCGAGCTGCGGCACCTCGTGTGGACCTTGGTGCTCGTGGTAGCCGGCGGACTCGCGGTGGCGCTGGGCCTCGGCCTGGCCATCGCGCGAGCGGCCCTCCACCCCCTGGAGAACGTGACCAGCGAAGTCGAGACGGTCGCCCAGACGACGGATGTCAGCCGGCGCCTCGACGAAGGCGCCAATGACGAGCTCGGGCGCCTCCGCCGCGCGTTCAATCGGCTGATGGACTCGGTGGAGCGGAGCCAGTCCCTGCAGCGCCAGTTGGTGGCTGACGCCAGTCACGAGCTGCGCACGCCCCTGACCAGCCTGCGCACCAACGCGCAGGTGCTGCGTCGCGCGAGCGACCTGGGCACCGACGATCTCGACCAGCTGTCCGTCGACATCGTCACCCAGGTCGACGAGCTCGCCTCCCTGGTGCGGGACCTCGGCGAGCTCTCGCGCGGTGAGCGCTCCGAGGGCGCCGTCGTCCCCCTGCGCCTCGACGAGGTCGTCGACGAGTGCGTGGACACCGCTCGCACCTACGCCCGCATCAAGGACGTGACCATCGAGGTCGCTGCGACCCCCTCCTGGGTGCTCGGGCGCCGCGACCGGCTGGTGCGCGCGGTCAGCAATCTGCTGACCAACGCCGTCAAGTTCACTCCTCCGACGGGGCGCATCGCCGTCACGTCGGCCAGCGGCGCGGTCACTGTCGCCGACTCGGGCCCGGGCATCGAGGAGGCGGACCGCCCCTACGTGTTCGACCGCTTCTGGCGCTCGCGCTCGGCGCGCTCCCTGCCCGGCTCGGGCCTGGGCCTGTCGATCGTGGCCCAGGTGGTCGAGGAGTTCGGCGGGACGGTCTCGGTGGACCGGGACGCCACCCTGGGGGGCGCGCGCTTCACGCTGCGCTTGCCCACCGTGGTCGACGTCAGCGGGCTCGAGGGATTCTCGGAAAGTTCTTAGCGGGCCTCCAGACCTCCCTTAGTGCCACCTGGCACAGTGGGCTCGGACATGCGACACGACGCCCACTCCCCGCGCGAGCGCCACCGGCGCCAGACTCGCGCGCGGCGCGTGGCCCAGATGATCCTGCTGGGATCCGGGATGGCCAGCGCCGCCTTCGTCGGCTACGCGGCCCAGACCGCCCCGGTCGCGGTCCGGGCAACCATTCCCTCCACCACCACGACCACGCCCGCCGCGGGCACCGCGCCGCCCCCCTCAATCGCCGGCACCTACCACCCCCCGACCGCAGCACCCGTGACCACCACGACCGCGTGCTACACCACGCCGTCGGGCTCGACGGTGTGCTCTTGAGCATGCGCTTCGCGGTGTGGGGCCTGACGGGCACCCTGGAGGTCGAGGACGCGTCCAGCGGCTCGCGGGCCAGGCGCGTGCTGTGGCGCTGGCTCGCCGCCCTCGACGCGGCGTGCAACCGCTTCGATCCCGCCAGCGAGCTCTGCCAGCTCAACGCGCGCCCGGACGTCGAGGTCCGGGTGTCGCCAGTGCTCGAGCAGGCCGTAGCCGTGGCCCTGGCCGCCGCCGCGGCCACCGCGGGCGCCTGCGATCCCACCGTCGAGCCGGCCCTCGTCGCCCTGGGCTACGACGCCGACTTCGACGTCGTCACCTCCCGGAGCCCCCGGGATGCGAGAGCCGCGGTCCCGGCGGCGGGCCCCGGGGCCGTGGAGCTGGATCGCGAGCGCCACACCGTGCGCCTCGCTCCGGGCTGCCGGCTGGACCTCGGCGCCACGGCCAAGGCCCTGGCCTGCGACGTGGTGGCCGACGAGCTGGCCGCCGATGGCGGCGTCCTCGTCGAGATCGGCGGCGACGTCGCGGTCCGGGGACGCGGCCCGACCGGTCCGTGGGTCGTGGGCGTCGACGACGGCGTTACCAGGCCGAACGTGGCGCCGCGGGTGTTCGCCCACGGCGGAGGCATCGCCACCTCGTCGAGCGCTCGCCGGGCCTGGCGGCTCGCCCACGGCCGCGTCCACCACATCATCGACCCGCGCACCGGAGCCCCCGTCGCGGGACCCTACGCCAGCGCCACCGTCGCCGCACCCACGTGCTGGCAGGCCAACGCCTTCTCCACGGCCGCCCTGGTGTGGGGGGGCGACGCCCCGGCCCGCCTGGCGAGCGCCGGATGGGCGGCGCGCCTGGTCCGCGCCGAGGGCCTCGTCGAGAGCGTCGCGGGCTGGCCCCCGGAGGCGTCGCCGTGACCGCGCTGACCTCCCCGTATCTGTGGTACACGACTCGGGGGACCGGCTTGGTGACCCTGGCCCTGCTCACGGTCATGGTCTGCCTGGGGGTCCTGGTGGCCAACCGCGCCGGAGGCACGCGCGTGGGCCGCTTCGAGCTGGCCCAGATCCATCGCGCGGTCTCGGCGATCACGGTGGCGTTCCTCGCGATCCACGTGATCACGACCGTCGCGGACAGTTTCGTGGCTACCGGACCGCTGTCGATCGTCGTCCCCATGACCTCGCCCTACCGGCGCGTCGGCGTCGGACTGGGCGCGCTGGCCCTCGACCTCCTGGGCACCGTCTGGCTCTCGAGCCTGCTCCAGGCCCGCCTCTCCTACGGCGCGTGGCGCGCGATCCACTGGCTGGGCTGGCTGTGCTACCCGAGCGCCCTGGTCCACGCCCTGGCCACGGGCACCGACGCGCGCCACGGCGTGGGCCTGGCGGTCGTCGTGGTCAGCCTGGCGTCGGTCGCCGGGGCGGCCCTGTGGCGCATCACCGCTCGCCCCGATCGGGCGGCGGGTCGCACCGCGCTCTCCCCGCCCAGCCCGCCGGTCCCCCGACGGCCCGAAAGAGCGACCGAGATCGAAGGTCGTGCCCGTGGATGAGGCACGATCCCTCCCGCGCCTGCTCGCCGGGGTGCTCGGCCAGCCAGCCAGCCTGGCTGAGCACCGCGCCCGCTACGGGGCGACCCCCCCCGGGGCCCACCTGCTCGACGAGCTCGAGGCGGCGGGACTGACCGGGCGCGGCGGGGCGGCGTTCCCGACCGCGCGCAAGGCGGCGGTCGTGCGCGCCCAGCGAGGACACGCCAAGGTCCTGGTCATCAACGCCATGGAAGGTGAGCCCGCCGCCCACAAGGACCGCACCTTGCTGGCCACCAACCCGCACCTGGTCCTCGACGGCGCGGCGGCCCTGGCGCGTGCGATCGGGGCGGCACGCGTCGTGGTCGCGGTAGCCCGCGACGAGCAGGCCACCGCGCGCATCGTGCGCCAGGCACTGGGCGAGCGCGAGCGCCAGGACCGGGGACTGACCCTGGAGCTGCACACACCGCCGTGGCGCTACGTGGCCGGCGAGGAGTCGGCACTGGTGCACTGGCTGAACGACCATCAGGCCCTGCCCCAGTACCGCCCGAGCCGGCCCAGCATCCTGCGCGTCGCCGGCGCGCCGACGCTGGTCGACAATGCCGAGACCTGTGCCCACGTTGCCCTGATCGCGCGCCACGGCGCGACGTGGTTCCGCGCTGTGGGCACCGCGGCGAGCCCCGGCAGCACCCTGGTGTCGGTCACGGGGGCCGTGGCGCGTCCCATCGTCGTCGAGGTGGCCCTGGGCACGCCGCTGCGCGCCGTGCTTCAAGCCGCGGGCGCGGACCCCGAGCCCCAGGCGGTCCTGCTGGGCGGCTACGGCGGGACCTGGCTCGCCGCCTCCCACCTGGACACGCCCCTGGCCAACGAGGCCCTCGGACCCTTGGGGGCCAGCGTCGGCGCCGGCGTGATCGTCGTGGTGCCCACCGACGCCTGCGGCCTGCGCGAGACGCTGCGCATCACGCGCTGGATGGCCCACGAGAGTGCCCGCCAGTGCGGGCCCTGCGCCTTCGGGCTGCCCGCCCTGGCCCGCGACCTGCAGGCGATCGTGGCCGGGGGGCCCGACGCGCCCGCGGCCATCACGCGACTCACCGAGCGCAGCGCCGCCATCGCGGGACGGGGGGCGTGCCGGCATCCCGACGGCGTGGTCCGCCTGGTGCGCTCGGCGCTCGAGGTCTTCGCCGCGCACCTGGACACCCACCGGCGCGGACGGCCCTGCGCCGTCGGCGCGCGCCGTCCCGTGGTCGCGGTGCCCGAGCTGGAGCCCGAGGAGGATCTGGTATGGCAGTGAGGTCCCGCACCGACACCTTCGTCCTGGTGGTGAACCCGGTCCAGTGCGACGGCTACGGCCACTGCGCCGAGCTGGCCCCCGAGCTCGTCCACCTGGACGAGTGGGGCTACCCGATCCTCGCGACCGCACCCACGCCCCTGGCGGCGCGCGCCGTGCATGAGTCGGCGCGCCTGGCCGTGCGCCACTGCCCACGGCGCGCCCTACGCGTCGAGCGGCACCCGGCGGCCCCCGCCTCGTCGCGGTCCGGCGCGAGAACCGAGTAGTGTTCTACAGGCCATGGGATCTCTCATCAAGAAGCGCCGCAAGCGCATGCGCAAAAAGAAGCACAAGAAGATGCTCAAGCGGACGCGCTTCCAGCGCCGCGCGGCGGGCAAGTAGGCGCGCTAGCGCGCCGTCGCCGTCGCCACCACCCGCACCGGCCCCGCCGGCCCCGTCAGCACCTCGGAGGACTCGAGGCGCCCCTCCACGTAGAGCGTCGACCCGGATCCGGCCAGGTGCACCTCGCCGTAGCGGGCGCGTAGCCAGTCCAGCGTTGCCGCCAGGCGCGGCTCGACCCGGCGGGCGGGCGCCTCCAGGTGGTTGCGCCCGGAGGCCCGCCATCCCTCCCCCACCATCTCGTCGAAGGCCTGGTAGCACGCCGCCGTGGACACCGAGAAGTCCGGGAGAAACAGCGTGACCGCCCGCTCGACCCACGGCAGCGGGGTCAGCTCCTCCCCGAACCCCTCGACCAGGGCCCGGCCGCCCAGCTGGCAGAACGGCACGTCGGCCCCCAGCCGGAGCGCCACCGTCGGGTCCACGCCCCCCGCCCAGCGCAGGATCGCGCCCGCGTCGGCACTGCCTCCCCCGAGCCCCCCGCCCACGGGGATCTGCTTGTCGACCCGGACACCGGCCGCGCGACCGACCATCGCCAGGGCACGCCCCACCAGCTCGCCGCGACCGGGGTCCACCGACGTCGCGTAGGGGCCGGTGAAGCGCACCCCCCTCCCGCCCTCGTGGACGCGCAGCACGTCGCGCAGCCCCAGGGTCACCATCTCGGCACGCAGCACGTGGTAGCCGTTGTCGCACCGAGCGCGAACCGCGAGGCTCCAGGTCAACTTCGCCGGTGCCTCCAGGATCGTCACCGAGCCGACGCTAGCCGGGCGAACTCCTCAAGCCCGAGCTGCTCGGGCCGGGCGGTGGGGTCCACCCCGGCGCGGTCGAAGACCGCCGGATCGGACCAGTCGGCCAGCGAGCGCCGCAGCATCTTGCGCCGGTGCGCGAAGGCGCGACGCACCACCTCGAAGAGGTCCTCCTCGCTGACGCGCGCCGGATCGATGCGCACCGCCGCCCGACGCTCCAGGGCCACCAGGACCGACTCGACGCGCGGGCGCGGCAGGAAGACGGTCGCCGGCACGCGCCCAGCCAGGTGCGCGTCGGCGAAGTAGGACACGCGCAGTGACACCCCACCGTAAGCCGCATCGCCCGGCGCCGCGACCCAGCGCTCGCCCACCTCCCGCTGGACCATGACGAAGAGCCGGCGCACCACCGGCTGGGTCTCGAGCAGGCGCAGCACCAGGGGGGTCGCGACGTTGTAGGGCAGGTTGGCCACCACCACGCACGGGCGCCCGGCGGTGAGCGCAGCGAAGTCCAGCACGGTGGCGTCGCCCCCGTGCACTGCCACGCCGCGCGGCTCGACCACGGCGCGCAGCGGGGCCAGGAGGTGGCGATCGACTTCGACGGCCACGATCTGGGCCCCCGTATCGACCAGCGCCAGCGTCAGCGACCCGAGCCCGGCACCGATCTCGACGACCAGGTCGCCCGGGCCCACCTCGGCCAGGCGCGCGATGCGGCGCACGGTGTTGGGGTCGACAACGAAGTTCTGCCCCAGGGCGCGCGACGGATGCAGGTCGTGGTCGCGCAGCAGGGCGCTCAGGGTCGCGCGCGTGTGGGTCACTGCGCTAGGTCGTCACCACGTGACGCGCACCTCGACCACCCCTCGCCACAGCGGCGCGAGCAGGCTGAACTGGGTCTCGGACAGGTCCACCACACGACCGGGCGCGTAGTCCTGGCGGTCGGTGACCAGGCACGAGACCGTGCGCCCGGTCGCCAGATCCTCGACGGTGATGCGCGTGCCTCGCGGGAGATACCACGTGGCGCACTGGCCGGGGTAGTACGAGTACCACGTGGCGATCCCAACTCGCGCGTGCGCGGGGACGACCGTGGTCGTCGCGACCGCCGCGGGGGTCACGCGCCGCACCCCTCGCACCACCAGAACGGTGCCGGCGGGCACCCGCGCGCCCGGACGCAGGCTCTGGGCGGCGACCGTGTTCCAGTCCCCGCCCCCGGCTACGTGCACCCGCAGCCGCAGGCGAGCGCGTGCCGCGGTCGTCTCGGCGACGTGGGCGCTCAGGCCAACCAGGTCGGGAACCCGTGACCCGCTGACGGGGCGGGCGGTGGTGGGGGCGCGGGGCGCGGCGGGAGCACGCTCGACTGCCCCGACGTGGGCGACGGCCAGCACGACCGAGCCGTGCCAGGACACGCGGGTGCCGGCGGCCGGCACCTGTCCGGTCACCACCGTCCAGTTGGCGGGACCGCGCACGCTGAAGTACAGCCCGGCTCGGGCCATGGCGGCAAAGGCGCGAGAACGACTCAGGTGCACGACGTCGGGCACCGTCGTCTCGCCCGAGGGCGACGAGGTCGCCACCCGCGCCACGCCCAAGACGGCCGTGGCGTGCACCGGGAGCGATGTCCCGGGTCTGGGGTGCTGGGCGGTGACGAGGGTCCAGGTGGCCGGACCCCTGGTCACGAAGTAGAGACCCGCCTGGCGCATGGCGGCGAAGACCTCGCTGCGGCTGCGGTAGAGCAGGTCGGGCATCACGGTCGTGCCCGCGGTGCGGGGCGCCTCGACCGCCGTGTCGACCACGACCGTCGACCCGCGCGGGACGAGGGTGCCCGCGCGGGGCACCTCGCCCACCGCGACGTTCCAGTTGGCTGGGCCGCTGGTGCGGAAGTACAGGCCGGCGCGAGCCATAGCAGCAAAGGTGCTCGCGCGATCGAAGTGCACGACGTCGGGCATGGCCACCGAGACGTGCGAGGACGACGCCCCCGAGAGCTCGGTGGCGCCCAGAAGTGGCCCGAGGCACATGATCGCCCCGACCGCCATTCGCCACGCCCAACGCATTCGCGCCCGGCCTTTCGATGACGTCAGTAGCCCACCCTCCGATTGGTCAGCGCGTCGCCACGCTCCGGACAACGCTAGGCACGCGGCGCCGCCAGAGCAAGGCGCGCGCCCCTTTTTTCTATCTTACCTGGTGGAAATCACCGATGGAGCGCGAAGAGGCGGCTGGTGTTGGCCGCGGTGGTCTGGCGCAGCTGGTCAACGTCCTCGCCCCGCAACTCGGCGACGAACGCGCCGACCACGGCGACGTTGGCCGGCTCGTTGGGCCGGCCCCGGAGCGGCACCGGGGCCAGGAACGGGCTGTCGGTCTCGACGTGGAGGCGATCGGCAGGCACCAGGCGCACGGCCTCGCGCAGGCTCTCGGCATTCTTGAAGGTCACGATGCCGGCCACCGAGATGTCGCAGCCCGCCGCCAGGTAGCGCTCGGCCTCCTCGGGGGTGCCCGTGAAGCAATGGATGACGGTGCGCGCGGGCGTCCCCTCGCTGGCCAGGATGTCCACGATATCGTCGACGGCCTCGCGCGCGTGGATCACCAGTGCCAGGTCGAACTCGTGGGCCCAGCTCACCTGCTCGGCGAAGGCCCGCCGCTGGGTCGCGCGCGGGGCGTGCTCGTAGTAGTAGTCGAGGCCGGTCTCACCCACCCCGACCAGGCCGACGGGCCTCGCGGCCACCAGGTCACGCAGCGGCTGGCGATCCTGGGCCGAGTCGTGCGGGTGCAGGCCGATGACGGCGTACACCTCGACCGGCTGGGGCCGGGCCGCCAGGTCCAGGGCCTGGCGCGAGGTGTTCAGGTCCGTGCCCACGACGACCACGCGGTCCACACCCGCCTGGCCCGCCCGCGCCAGCAACTCGTCGGTGGTCGCGTCGCCGGGCCCGGCGAAGGCGTCTTGCACGTGGCAGTGGGCGTCGGTCCAGGCGCTCACGACGGGCTCACGATCCTCGGGAACAGTGCCGGACCCGCCTCGAGGCGGGCTCCCCCCGGGCTCTGGCCCCACGCCAGCCCGGCGAGCCCCGCCTCGGTGGGGGACCCGGCCAGACCCAGGCGCCGCCAGATCTCGTCGGACACGGCCGGCATGGCGGGGCTCACCAGGATCGCCACGATGCGCAGCGCCTCCAGGGCCTCGCCGAGGACTGCCTCGAGGGCCCCTCCCGGCTCCATCTTCCAGGGGGCGTGGCGCTCCAGGAACGCATTGGTCGCCCCGATCAGCGACCACGTGGCCTCGAGGGCCGCGTGGGGGGCGAAGCGCTCCCAAGCCTCGCGCGCTCGGGCCCCGGCGTCGGCCGCCGGCGCCCGCAACTCGGCTAGCGCGGGCGGCGCGGGGGCCAGCCCGGCGCACTTGGTCTCCACGACGCGCACCACGCGGGCTAGCAGGTTACCCAGATTGTTGGCCAGATCCACGTTGTAGCGCTGGATGATGCCCTCGTAGGAGAACTCGCCGTCGTTGCCGAGGGCCGTCTCGCGCAACAGGTAGTAGCGCAAGGGGTCGACGCCGAACTCCTCGATCAAGGTGACCGGGGCGATGTCGGTCAGCCGTACCGCGCCCTCGGCGGCCATGGTCTTGGACAGCTTCTGCCCCCCGACCAGCAGCCAGCCGTGGACCTGGACGTGGTGGGGGGGCTCGAGTCCCGCCGCCAGGCACATGGCGGGCCACCACACGCAGTGGAAGCGGATGATCTCCTTGCCGATCAGGTGGTGGGAGACGGGCCACCAGGTCGCCACGCTCGAGTCCTCACGGCCGTAGCCGATGGCGGTGAGGTAGTTGATGAGCGCGTCGTACCACACGTAGAAGACGTGCGCCGGGTCCCAGGGGACCGGGATACCCCAGTCAATCGAGGTCCGCGTGATGGAGATGTCCTTCAGCCCACCGGCGATGAACGCGTAGGCCTCGTTGCGCTTGGTCTCGGGCGTCACGAAGTCGGGGTGCTGGTCGTAGTAGTCGCGCAGGCGCTCCTCGAAGGCTGAGAGGCGGAAGAACCAATTCTCCTCCTCCATCTCGGTCAGGAGCTGGCCGTGAACCGGGCAGCGCCCCTGGGCGCTGGCCTCCAGGGTGTAGTAGTCCTCGCAGCTCACGCAGTACAGCCCCCGGTAGAGGCCCTTGTAGATGTAGCCGTTGTCGTAGATGGTGCTCAAGAAGCGCTGGACCGTCTCGTGGTGGCGCGGCTCGGTGGTGCGGATGAAGTCGTCGTAGTCGACGTTGAGGGCGTCCCAGGCGTCGTGGAAGCGCGCCGCCGTCTGGTCGGTCCAGGCCTGCGGGGTGGTCCCGTGGCGCGCGGCGGCCTCGGCCACCTTCTGGCCGTGCTCGTCGGTGCCCGTCAGGAACAAGACGTCGTCGCCGGCCAGGCGGTGCCAGCGCGCCAGGGCGTCGGCGACCACCGTGGTGTAGGCGTGGCCCACGTGCGGCGCGTCGTTGACGTAGTAGATGGGCGTGGTGATGTAGAAGCGCGCCACCGGACCAGCGTAACGAATCAGGCAGGTGAGCTCGGCCGGAGCAGCAGCGCGGCCCCGTAGGCGTCGCGCCGGCTCACGCCGAGCTCAGCGGCCACGCGCGCCGCGGCGTCGCGCACCGAGTCCCCGGCCTCGAGGCGCGCGGCCAGAGCGGCGCGCACGGCGGCCGCGTCAGGGGTCGTGGACGCGGCGATCTCCGAGCTCGCCGCGCCGGCCACCACCACCACCACCTCGCCGCGCACCTCGGCGTCGGGCCAGTGCTCGAGGACCTCGCTCACGCTCCCCCGCACGACCTCCTCGTGGATCTTGGTCAGCTCCCGGGCGATGGCCACGCGCCGATCCCCGATCGCCTCGCGCAGCTCGCGCAGGGTCGCGAGCAGGCGCTGGGGGGACTCGTAGAACACGATCGTGCGCGGCTCGCTGCGCCACGCGGCCAGTCGCGCGCGGCGCTCGGGCCCGCGCCGGGGCACGAAGCCCTCCATGACGAAGCGATCGGTGTCCAGACCGCTGACCGACAGCGCGGCCACGACGGCGCTGGGTCCGGGCACCGTCGTGACGCGCAGTCCGGCCTCGGCGACCGCTTGCACGACCCGCCGTCCCGGATCCGAGATCGTGGGCGTGCCGGCGTCAGAGACCAGTGCCACCTGACGCCCCGCGGCCACCTCATCGACCACGGCTGCGGCCAGCGCCGCCTCGTTGTGCTGGTGCAGGCTGCGCAGGCGACCACCACCCGCGATGCCGAGAGCCGAGAGCAGGACGCGGGTGCGTCGCGTGTCCTCGCAGTAGATGACGGTGGCTGCGCCGAGCGTCGCGCGGGCCCGGTCGCTCACGTCGCCCAGGTTCCCCAGGGGCGTCGCCACCAGCGTCAGGGCTCCCGGCGACGGCGTTTCGTGCGTACGGGGGCCCACCACCCGAGACCGTACCGCGCGCGACGCACTAGGATGGTCAGCCATGTCGAAGCGGACCGTCAAGCGGAAGTTGCGCGCCAAGAAGAAGGCCAATCACGGCAAGAAGCCGAACTGCGGCCGCGGCTGAGCCGACCGGCCCCGTGAGTCACCGGCCCGGCGTCGTGGGGGCCAGCGACTCGGGCGCGCCGTCGGCGCCTCGGCGGCTCGCGATGCGCTTGGCCACCCGGTGCTCCATGTAGAAGGCCAGGCCCGGGACGAAGCCCGCCAGCAGCATCAGCACCACCAGCCCGAGTCCCAGGCGCGCCTTCAGCGCGAGGTGCACGCACAGCACCATGTAGATCGGGTAGAGCACCACGCCGTGACCCACGCCCACGATGGTCACGAGCACGCGCAGCCGCTCCCACAGGGCCAGGTCGGCGCTGTGCAGGATGAGAAACGCCGTCAGCACCAGCAGTGTCGTCCCCGTCACGAAGGACATCAGCCGGTAGCGCGCGAAGGCCACGCTCACGAGTGGCCCCACAGCCGGCGCTTGGTGCGCGTGGCCAACTGCTCGAGGTGGTCGTTGTAGGCCGCCAGAAGCGGGTCCTCCTCGGACTCGCGCTCGCGGGCGGCTCGCGCCGCGGCGCGCATGTGCTGCTCGTAGGCGGCGCGCGCCTCCTCGTCCTGGGCAGACACCTTCTCCAGGTTGATCAGTGCGAACCATCCGATGACGCCGAGCACGCCGAATACCGGCCACTCGATGGCGTAGAGGTAGCTGAGCGCGTTCCCGCCCACGGCCCGGCCGATCTGCCACCACGCCGCCAGGGCGCACAGGACCAGCCAGGCTCCCAGCAGCAGGTGGAGGACGAGGGCCCGAGCGCCCCACCACTTGGCATGCACGGCGACATCCTAACGACGAGCCGCCCGCCAGCGTCCCCGTAGGATGAAGCGATGGCCCCCCGGCTCGCGCCCTTCGCGTGGCGCGACCTGACGCACGTCCAGGTGGTCCCCGGGGTGCTGGCGGCCCTGGTGGTCCTGGCGCTGGCCTACGCGTGGGCCCAGCACCGGGTGCCCGGCTGGCCGGCCCGCCGCGGAGTCGCGTTCCTCGGCGCGCTGGTGACCCTGGTCTTGGCGACCCAGTCGGTGCTCGGCGTCTACGACCGGGCGTACTTCAGCGATCACATGATCCAGCACCTCGCGCTGATCATGGTGGCCGGCCCGCTGCTGGCCCTGTCGGCTCCCCTCGACCTGGCCGCCGCCGTCGCCGCGCCCGTGCGGGCCGCCCTGGACTCGAAGGTCGGACGCGCCCTGACCCACCCGCTGATCGCCTTCGCGGCGTACTTCGTCTTCATCCCGCTCACGCATCTCACCGGGCTCTTCGACGTGGTGCTCACCCACCCCGTGGCCCACGAGGTCGAGCACGTGGCCTTCGTCGCGGTGGGCTACCTGTTCTTCCGCAGCGCCTTCGGCATCGAGAGCGGTCAGCACCTGCACCCCGGACTGCGCCTCGTCTACGTGATGGCGGCGGTGCCGGTGGACACGTTCACCGGCCTGGCCCTGGCGATGTCGTCGTTCAACCCCTTCCCCGCCTACCGCACGCTGGCCCCCACCGGGTCGACGCCGGCGTCGATCCTGGCCAACGTGCACCTGGGCGGCGCCATCATGTGGATCGGCGGCGACGCGCTGATGCTGGCGTGGGCTGTGCCCATCGCCTGGGCCTGGGTGCGCGAGGAGGACCGCCGCACCGTCGAGCTCGACGCGCGACTGGACGCCGAGGGCCGCTAGAGGAGACCCGCGTCCACGGCCAGCGCGGCGAGGTCCACCTCGGGACGCGCCCCGAGGTGGCGGATTATCTCGCCCGCGCACAGGGAGCCCAGCTCGGCCGCCTCGACCGGGTCAGCCCCCAGGGCCAGGCCGTAGAGGAATCCCGAGGCGAACAGGTCGCCCGCCCCATTCTGGTCGACCACCTCTTCGACATCGTGAGCCGCCACGGGCACGACCCCGCTCGCCGTGACGACATCGGCACCCCGGGGACCCCGGGTCACCACAGCCAGCAGGCCCAGCTCATCGAGCAGCTCGTAGGCGCGCGGCAGGCTCGACACCTCGAAGAGGGAGAGGATCTCGGACTCGTTGCACAGCAGCACGTCCACGTCGCTCGTGACCAGCTCCAAGAAGTCGTGGCGGTGGCGCTCGACGCAGAACATGTCCGACAGCGACAGCGCCACCATCGAGTCGTGCACGTGCGCCAACTCGACGACCTTGCGCACGGCGGCCTTGGCGGGCGGCAGATCGTAGAGGTACCCCTCGACGTAGGTGATCTCGGAGCGTGCGATCAGGGGCTCGCGAATGTCCTGGGGTCCCAGGCGGTTCGAGGCGCCCAGGTACGTGGCCATGGTGCGCTGGGCGTCGTCGCTGATGAACACGTGGCAGCGGCCCGTGGCTCCCTCGGCCGCGTCGGCGACGGCCAGGTCCAGCTCGACGCCGAGGGAGCGCAGGTCGTGGGCGAAGCGGTCGCCGAAGTCGTCGTCGGCGACCTTGCCGATGAATCCGGCCGCGCCCCCCAGGGCGGCGATGCCGGCGATCGAGTTGGCGACGGACCCTCCCGACATCTGGACGGTGGGCCCCATGGCCTCGACGAACCGCCCCAGATCCTCGGGCCCGATCAGCGTCATGGCCGCCTTGACCAGCCCCAGATCACGGTAGGCCTCGCGGTGATCCTGGCTGATCACGTCCAGCAAGGCGTTGCCGATGCCCGTCACGGCGAGCCGGGTGGGCCCCGGCTTGACGCGCAGCGACACCGGGCTCGGGCGACTTGTCACCCAGCGAGCGTAGAGGATTCCGCCCTAGTGTGGCCAGCGATGAGCACGCCAAATCCCTATCGCCTGTC
This sequence comes from Actinomycetes bacterium, assembly GCA_021827705.1. Lineage (GTDB taxonomy): Bacteria > Actinomycetota > Acidimicrobiia > Acidimicrobiales > RAAP-2 > RAAP-2. The sequence goes on along the minus strand of JAKAUQ010000005.1, from coordinate 53,522 downwards.
CCGTGACGTACTGCCGCGGGCGTACCGCATCTTCCTGACCCCCGACCTGGAGGCCGCGACCTTCTCGGGCCGCGTCGAGATCGACGTCGAGGTCGTCGAGCCGGTGTCGGCCATCACCTTGCACGCCAAGGATCTCCAGCTGAGCCCGGCTACGGTGACCAGCGCCGGGGTGGCCCACCACGCCGGGAGCCACGAGGCCGACGAGCGCTACCAGACGGTGACCTTCCCCTTCGACCAGAAGATCCCCGTGGGCCCCGCGACCCTGGAGCTGGCCTTCACCGGGATCCTCAGTGACGCGCTGGCCGGCTTCTACCGCTCCACCTACACCGACGACGCCGGCGTCGCCCACGTCATCGCCACCACGCAGTTCGAGCACTCCGACGCCCGCCGCGCCTTCCCGTGCTTTGACGAGCCGTCCTTGAAGGCGACCTTCCAGATCAACTTGACCGTCCCGAGCGACTTGCTCGCGGTCTCCAACGCGCCCGAGATCGCCAACGTCGACCTCGGCAACGGCCAGCGCAGCATCAGCTTCGCGCCCACGATGGTCATGTCGAGCTACCTGGTGGCCTTCATCGTGGGCCCCTTCGAGGCCACCGCGATCCGTGAGGTGCGCGGCGTGCCGGTACGGGTGATCACCCCGATCGGCAAGGTGCACCTGGCCCCCCTGGCCCTGGAGGCGGCCGACTTCGCCCTGAACTACTTCCCGGACTACTTCGCCATCGCCTACCCCGGCGAGAAGCTCGACATGGTGGCCATCCCGGACTTCGCCTTCGGGGCCATGGAGAACCTGGGGTGCGTCACCTTCCGCGAGACGGCCCTGCTCGTCGACCCGCAGACCGCCTCGCTGGCCGAGACCTACCGGGTGGCCGAGGTGGTGCACCACGAGCTGGCCCACATGTGGTTCGGCGACCTGGTGACGATGGAGTGGTGGGAGGGTATCTGGCTGAATGAGGCCTTCGCCACGTTCATGCAGCTCAAGTGCTCCGACGCCTTCCGGCCCGACTGGCACATCTGGTCCGAGCAGGCGGTCCACAAGGACCTGGCGCTGCAGATCGACGGCCTGGCCCACACGCGAGCCATCGAGTACGAGGTCCTCTCGCCCGACGACACGCAGGGCATGTTCGACGCGCTCACCTACCAGAAGGGTTCCTCAGTCCTGCGCATGCTCGAGCAGTACCTGACCGAGACGACCTTCCGCGACGGCATCCGCCACTACCTGCGCCAGCACAGCTACGCCAACGCCGTGACCACGGACCTGTGGGACGCCCTCGAGGAGGTCTCGGGCGCGCCGGTCCACGCGATGATGGACACCTGGATCCTTCAGGGGGGCCACCCGCTGATCAGCCTGGACGGCGACCAACTGCGCCAGGAGCCCTTCGCGTTCCTGGGCGCGGCGGACAAGGGCGCCATCGGCGACCACTGGATCGTGCCCGTCCTGACGCGGCCCCTGGGAGGCGGCGAGGAGCGCCGCCACCTCCTGAGCGAGCAGTCGCTGACCCTCGAGTTGGCCGCGCCCACCCTGCTCAACGCCGGGGGATCCGGCGTGTACCGCAGCCACTACCGCCCCGATGACCTGGCCGCCGTGGCCGCCGACCTCGGTCGCCTCACCGCGATCGAGCGCGCCACGCTGCTCAGCGACGGCTGGGCCACGCTGCTGGCCCGCGTCATCACCTGGTCCGAGTTCCTCACCTTGGTTCGCGGCCTCACGCCCATTGACGAGTCGACGCCGTGGGACTTCGTGCTGGCGGCGGCCGGCATGGTGCGTCGCGCCCTGGACGAGCCCGCGCGCATGCTCCTGGCCACCCAGGTCGCCGAGGCAGCCGGTCCGGTGTTCGCGCGCCTGGGCTGGGACGTCCAGCCCGACGAGGGCCCGGTGCGCGCCCAGCTGCGCGGCACCCTGGTGCAGCTGCTGGGCGAGGTCGCGCGCGACCCGCAGGTGCGCGCCGAGGCCGTCGCGCGCTTCGATCGCGGCGAGGTCAGCGGCGATCTGGCGACCCCGATCCTGCGCCTGGTGGCCGACCACGACCGCCCGGGTGACTACGAGCGGTTCCTGGAGGCCTACCGCACCGCGCCCACACCCCAGGAGGCCCTGCGCTACCAGCTCGCCCTGGGGTCCTTCAACGACCTCGCCGTGGCCCTCGACGCTGCCGAGCGCTGCCTGAGAGACTTTCGCACCCAGGACGGGCCCATCATCTTGCCGACCCTCATGCGCAACGAGACCACCGGACCGGCGGTGTGGCACCTCTTGACCAGCCGCTGGGACGAGGCGACCTCCCGCTTCTCGCCCAGCCTCCACGCCCGCCTGGCCGCCGGCATCGCCACCTTCATCCGCGATCCCGAGCTCGCCGACGAGGTGGCGGCCTTCCACGAGGCGCATCCGGTGGTCGGAGGCTACCCGGCCTCGGTGGAACAGTGGGTCGAGCGCATGCGCGTCGGTCAGGCCTTCGCCGAGGCGATCCGCCCGCAGTTCTAAGGCCGTGGCCGCGGGCACCTTCCTCGGCGTCATGGCGCTGATGTTCGCCCTGGAGCTGCCCGACAAGACGATGGTCGCGGTCATCGTCATGTCGACGCGGGCCCGCCCGCGCCACGTCGCGCTCGGCGCCGCCGCCGGCTTCGTCGTCCAGATGGCCATCGCCGTCACCGCCGGGGGCCTGCTGACCCTGCTGGCACCCCGGGTGCGCGACGCGATCGTGGCCGCGCTGTTCCTCGGGGGGGCCGCCTTCCTGCTGGCGGCCCGGGAGCGCGAGGTGGAGCAGCGCGGCCAGCACGAGGCCGTGCGCGAGCACGCGGCCTCGCCCGCGCGCGAGATCGGTGCCGCCTTCGGGGTGATCTTTCTCGGCGAGTTCGGCGATCTGACCCAGATCCAGGCGGCCAGCCTGACGGCCCGCACCCACGACCCGGTGGCGATCTTCGCCGCCGGGTCCGTGGCCCTGGTCGTCGTGGCCTACCTCGGCGCCTTCGGCGGCCGCCTGCTCCAGCGGTGGGTGCCCACGCGGATCATCCGGCGCATCGGGGGCGCGGTCTTCGCCATCCTCGGCATCCTCGCGCTGGTCCAGGCGGTGCGCGCGTGAACTTCGAGGAGCTGGTGGACTTCGCGGCGTCGGTGCGCGGCTTCCTGCCCGTGCCCGAGGGGCTCGCCCTCAGCGCGCACGGGCGGCGGCGAGGACGCGAGCGGCCCGGGGGAACCTGGCTGGAGGTCGGCGCCTGGTGCGGGCGCTCGACGGTGTTCCTGGGCGCTGCCGCGCGCGACAGCGGCTCGGTCCTGTACTCCCTCGACCACCATCACGGCAGCGAGGAGCAGCAGGCCGGCTGGGAGCACTTCGAGGCCGACCTGGTCGACGGGGCCGACGGACGCATCAACACGCTGCCGACCTGGCAGCGCACCGTGGCCGACGCCGGCCTCGAGTCGGTGGTGCTGGGCCTGGTGGGGCCGTCAGCGGTCGTGGCCGCGCACTTCAGCCAGCCCCTCGACCTGCTCTTCTTGGATGGGGGTCACGGCGAGGAGGTCGCCTGGGCCGACTACCACGGCTGGGTGCCGCACCTGGTGCCCGGGGGGCTGCTGGCGATCCACGACGTCTTCCCCGATCCCCGCGACGGGGGTCGCCCGCCCTACGACATCTACCGAGCCGCACTGGGCGCGGGCTTCGTGGAAGACGACGCCGTGGGCTCGCTACGGGTGCTGCGGCGCAGCGCGCCCGCAGCCGTCCTCGGGTAGGTCGGCGGGGCGCGAGAGCGCGTCGGGGTGGAAGAGGGACGCGGCGGCGGACTGCCCGGTCACCGCATCGATGGCCAGCACGACCGCGGCCGCGGTGTAGCTGCTCACCTCGTCGCCGGGGAACGTCACCCCGGTCGGGTACACCAGACCGGTCAGGTACGCGCCGTCGGCGCGCCGGTGCCGCCGCGTCGTGGCCAGCAGCTCGGCCGCGAGCGCCGGGCGCCCCGCCGCGTCCAGGGCCAAGGCGCACTCGGCGGTCTCGGCGGCGGTGACCCAGTCGCTGGTGGACACGCAGCGCACGCCCCGTCCCACCAGGACGTGGCGCTCCCAGCCCTGGTCCAGGCGCTCCAGCGCCGCAGCGTCCACCAGGGCGCCGGTGAGCACCGGGTAGTACCAGTCCATGGCGTACTCGTTCTTGGGCGCGAAAGCGCCCGGGTGGTGCGCGACGGCGTGGCCGAGGCGCCCCGCTGCTCGCGACCAGGCGCCCCGCGCGTGGCCGAGGCGCGCGGCGACCTCCAGACCGCAGAGCAAGGACAGGTAGATCGACGACGAGCCCGTCAAGAGGGCGTCGGGCTCCAGTCGCCCGGCCGGGTCGCGCGACCAGCGCACCGGCCCGTCGGCGTCCTGGTGGGCCACCACGAAGGCCAGTGCCGCGTCGAGGGCCGGCCAGGCCGCCGCCACGTAGTCGACGTCCCCCGTCGCGCGCAGGTAGTGGCACAGCCCGGTGGCCAAGTAGGCGCACACGTTGGTGTCCAGGCGCGCGTCCTCGACCGCCCCGTCGCGGTAGTAGTTGAACCAGCTCCCGTCGCCCAGCTGGTGGGCGATCAGCCAGTCGTAGGCGGCGCGCGCGGCGTCGTCGCGACCCAGCACCGTGAGAGCCATGGCGACCTCCACGTGGTTCCAGGGGTCGCTGTGGCCTCCGGGATACCAGGGGATCTCGCCGCTGGCGTGCTGCAGGTCCGCCAGGTACTGACCGGTCCGATCCAGCTCGTCGGCGCTCGCCACCCCGGGTAGGCCCCCCAGTCGCACACCGGCGGTGGTCACGGCTGGCGGGTGGCGTAGACGATGAGGGACTTGCCCATCACCGGAGCCAGAACGCGCTCGGCCGCGCGCGTGATCGCGGGACGGCGCTCGATGTCCCACACCAGCAGGCGGTGGTAGGTGCGCACCAGCCAGTGGTCGTCGTTGGCCACGCCGACCAGGCACTTGAGCGCCCAGTAGGGGCTGTGCAGGCCGTGGGCGAAGCCGTGGCCGTCCACGGCCAGGCCCGACGCGGCCAGGCGCGCCTCGAGGATCCGGCGCCGGTAGATCCGCACGTGGCCTCCTGGAACCAGGTGGTACTCGTCGGACAGGGCCCAGTTCACCAGCTCGGGCGCGAAGCGCGGGACCGTCACGGCCAGCGTGCCGCCCGGTCGCAGGACGCGGGCGATCTCGGCCATGGCGCCCACGTCGTCGGGCAGGTGCTCGAGGACCTCGGCGCAGATGACGCGGTCGAAGGCGCCGTCGGCGAAGGGCAGGTGCCAGGCGTCACCCCGAACGGCCCCCGCGCGGCCTGCTTCGTCGGGCAACTCGCCCGCCGCCACCATGGCCGCCAGGATCCCGACGACCGAGCGGACCTCATCGGCCCCCGCGTCCAGGGCCACCACGCGTCCTCCCCGCCGGGCCACCTCGAAGGCGTGGCGACCGAACCCGCAGCCCAGGTCGAGGACGCGGTCGCCGGCGCGCAGGCCCAGGCGGTCGAGGTCGGCGGTGAGCATCAGGCGAACCGCATCGCGGCCGGCAGCGCCTCGTGGCGCATGATGGCGTCGTAGCAGGCCGCCGTCCCTCGCGCGGTGACCTGCCAGGTGAAGCGCTCCACCACGCGCTGGCGCCCCCGCGCACCGAGAGCCGCGCGCAGCGGTGGGTCGTCGAGCAGGCGCGCGATGGCCGCGGCCAGCGCCTCGGGGTCGTTGGGCGCGACCAGCAGCGCCGCCTCGCCGTCGGGCCCCACGACCTCGGGCAGCGCCCCGCCGGTCGTGGCCACGACCGCCACGCCGCAGCTCATCGCCTCGATCGCCGGCAGAGAGAACCCCTCGTAGAGGCTGGGCACGATCGCCACCTGCGCCTCGGCGTAGTAACGGGCCAGGGTCTCGTCGCTCACGGCGCTGATGGTCGTGACGATGTCGGTGAGCCCGAGGCGCGTGATCGCCTGGGCGACGCGCCCGCCGGGGCGGGGCTGGCCGACCACCACCAGGTCCACGGCGCGCTCGGCGCGCAGCTTGGCGACCGCCTCGAGCAACGGCACCAGGCCCTTCATGGGAACGTCCGAGCTGGTGGTCACCATCAGGCGCCCCGGGCGCGGCGTGGTGTTAGCCCGGGGCGCAAAGACGGTGTGGTCGACGCCCACGGGGACGACCGTCAGGCGCTCCAGGGGGACGCCGAGCTGCTCGTGGATGTCGCGCCGCGAGTTGTGCGAGACGGTCAGCACCGCGGGCAGCGCGCGGGCCACGCGCACCTGCATGCGCAAGAACCCGAACCACCGCCGCGTGGTGTAGCGGCGCCACCAGCCCTCCGCGTGGTCCAGGGCGATGGCGCGGTCCACGGTGATGGGGTGGTGGATGGTCTCCAGCAGCGGCCAGCCGTCACGAGCCAGGTCCCGGATGCCCCAACCCAGGCACTGGTCGTCGTGGACCAGGTCGAAGTCGGCGCGCCGGGCCGCCAGCATCGAGCGAACGCGGCGGCTGAAGGCCAGTGGCTCCCCGAAGCCCCCCGCGAGCATGGTGGCGAACTCCTGGACGTCGATTCCGGACGTGAACTCTCGGCGCGCCGGGATCCGGAAGGGGTCGGGCTCGCGATACAGGTCCAGGCCGCGCACCGGCGTGAAGCCGACTCCCGGGTCGAGCTCGGGCCACGGGGGCCCGGAGAAGACCTCGACGCTGTGGCCCAGGGCCACCAGCTCGCGGGTCAGGTGGCGCGTGTAGACGCCCTGGCCCCCGCAGGTCGGGTTGCCCCGGTACACCAGGAAGGCGACGCGCCAGCCGTCCGGCGACGGCGGGCGGGCCGGCCGCACCGGGGGCAGGATCTCGGCGCGCGAGCGCGCCCAGGACTCCCGGGTGTCGGCGATGACTTGGGAGACGGAGCGAGACACGAACCACCTTGGACGGTTGCGGGGCGTTCGGACCATTCTGGTCCATCGCGGTGGACCCAGCCAATCGCGCGGGCGCTCTGACTACAGTTCGGGTATGGATCTGACCTACCCAGCCGAAGCCGAGGAGTTCCGTCACACGGTGCGTGACTGGCTGAGCGCGAACCTCCCGCCGGGATGGAATGCGCCGGAGCGGCCCGCCGAGGCCAGCGAGCGCGCCGCGTTCGCCGCCGCCTGGACCGAGCGGCTGCGCGAGGGCGGCTGGATCTGCGCGGGCTGGCCCACCCAGTACGGGGGGCGGGGCCTCAGCCTGATCGAGCAGGTGGTGCTCGCCGAGGAGTTCGCCCGGGTCAACGCCCCGATGCGCGCCGACTTCTTCGGTGACACCCTGGTCGGGCCCACGATCCTCCAGTGGGGTACCGAGGAGCAGAAGCAGGAGTTCCTCCCGGGCATCTTGAACGGGACGATCTCGTGGTGCCAGGGCTTCTCGGAGCCCAACTCCGGCTCGGACCTGGCCAGCCTGACCACCTCGGCCGTGCGCGACGGGGACGAGTGGGTCATCAACGGCCAGAAGGTCTGGACGACCCAGGCGCAGTTCGCCGACTACGTCTTCCTCCTGGCGCGCACCGACCCCACGGCACCCCCCCACGGCGGGATCAGCTACCTCCTCGTGCCGATGAGGCAGCCGGGCATCGAGGTGCGCCCCCTGACCCAGGTCGACGGCACCGCCGAGTTCAACGAGGTCTTCTTCACCGACGCGCGCTGCCCGATCGCCAACGTCGTGGGCGGCGTCAACAACGGCTGGAAGGTGGCCATGACCACCCTCTCCTTCGAGCGCGGGGCGTCGGCCACCACCGGGTACCGCCGCTTCGCGCGCGAGTGGGAGGGGCTGCGCGCGGCCGCCCAGGCGCGCGGGTGCGCGTCAGATCCCCTGATCCGCGACCGGCTGGTCCGCTCGTGGTCCAAGGTCAAGATCATGGAGATCAATGGCTGGCGGACCCTCACCGACGCGCTGCACGGGACCCACGAGACCGTGGCCCTGGGCGCGACCAACAAGATGTTCTGGTCCGAGAGCCACCGCGACACCACCGAGCTCGGCCTCGACATCCTGGGTGCGTCGGGCCAGGTGCTCACCGGGACCTTCGTCGAGGGCGCCGAGGTCGGTCAGCGGGGACGCGCCGACTATCCGGTCTCCGAGCTGCAGGCCGCGTTCTTCTTCTCGCGCTCCGAGACGATCTGGGGCGGCACCGCCGAGATCCAGCGCAACATCGTGGGCGAGCGCGTGCTGGGCCTGCCCAAGGAGCCTCGCGTCTCGGCCTAGGCCCGGGTACAGGCGGCCGGACCCGCGCTCACGAGACGGCCGCCTCCAGCTCGGCACCGTGCGACGACGCCCGATGGCGCCAGGCCAGTCCCCCGGCGGTCACCAGGGTCAGGCCGGCCCCGACGAAGAGCCCCATGCGCGGGTTGGTCACCGAGATGATGTAGCCGATCAGCGGTGCGCCGATGGGGGTCGTGCCCATGAAGGCGATGCCGTACAGCGCCATCACCCGCCCGCGCATCGACTGGGAGGAGTTGAGCTGGAGCAGGGCGTTGGCCGTGGACATGAAGGCGATCGAGAAGGCCCCCGTGGGCACCATGGCCAGCTCGGCCAGCAGCAGGGTGGGGGCCAGCGACGCTGCCGTCATGAACACCCCGAAGCCAACGGCCAGGCCGACCAGCAGCGGGGTCGTGGGACGCGAGCGACGGGCCACAGCCAGCCCGCCAATGACCGCCCCCAGTCCCATGGCCCCCAGGAGCAGGCCGTAGTGGGCCGCCGAGTGCTGGTGGAACGTCGTGTGGACGAGCAGCGGCAGGGTCACCGTGAAGTTGAACGCGAACGTTCCCACCACCGCGACCGCGAGAATGGTGGTGCGCAAGACGGGCGTCTCCATGACGTAGCGCAGTCCGCGACGCAGCTGGCCCCGCTCGCGCGCCACCGTGTGCAGTGGGTGGAAGGCCGAGCCGTCCATCAAGACCAGGGCCACCAGCACCGCCAGATACGAGATGGCGTTGGCGTAGAAGCACCCGGCCGTGCCGATGACCGCGATGAAGATCGCGGCCACCGAGGGACCGATCAGGCGGCCCGCGTTCATCAGCACGCTGTTGAGGCTCACCGCGTTGGCCACCAGGTCGCGACCCACCATCTCTTGGACGAAGGCCTGACGGGCCGGCAGGTCGAAGAGGTTGACGATGCCGAGGAGCCCCGCCATCACGTAGACCCAGTCCACCGTCGCGTGGCCGGTCGTGACGAGGATCCCGAGGAACAGGGCTAGGAGACCCGCCGCCGACTGCGTGAAGTACAAGATGCGGCGCTTGGCCAGGCGGTCCACGATCAGGCCGCCGTAGCTGCCCAGCACCAGCATCGGGAGGTTGCCCAGGGCCAGGGCGATCCCGAGGTCCAGCGATGAGCCGGTCAGCTGCAACAGGAGCCAGCCCTGGGCCACCGACTGCATCCAGGTCCCCGAGACCGACACCAACTGGCCGATGAAGTAGAGCCGGAAGTTGCGGACCCGCAGGGCGGCGAAGGTCCGCGACGGCGCCCGCCGGCTCACACGCGCTCCACGATGGTCTCGAGCAAGTCGACGAGTCGCGTGGCACGGCTTCTGTCGGCCGGCGACAGCGCGGCCAGCGTGCGCTCGAGGGATGCGTTCTTGCGCTGCCGGATGGCGGCCAACTCGCGTCGGCCCCGCGCGGTCAGCGTGACGCGCACGCAACGTCGGTCGTCGGGATCCCCGAGACGGTCCAGCATCCCGAGGGCCGCCAGGTCGCGCACGACGCGCGTGATGGTCGGCGGCTGGACCTGCTCGGCCGTGGCCAACTCGCCCAGCGACGGCCGGCCGAGCCGCTCCACGGTCGCCAGCGCGGAGGCCTGGGCCGGCGAGATGCCGCCCAGGGCGCTCTGGCGCAGGCGCCGGTGCAGGTGCGTCACCGCCCGTCGCAGCCGTGCCGCAGTGTCGGTCGTGTCTATCGTCCCGGTCACCGGTCGCACCTCCGTTAGTTCACGTAACTAAATAATAGTCCCGTGAACTCGGGAGCGTGACCGCCACGGGTCGCTCACTCCGCGGTCAGTGGCCCGTGCTCGGCCTCGTACTGCGCCAGGGACTCGAAGAACCCCGCGACGTCCTGCTCGTAGGTCGCCGAGCCCCGACCGGCCTGGTTCAAGTAGACGGCCAGGCCCAGCTGGCGCAGTGTCTGATCGGCAGCGCGCCGGGCCTGGAACTCGTCGACCTTGGACTGGCCCTTCTGGGCCGCATCGCGCGCCGCACTGGCCGCGGCGGCTGCTTGGCCCTTGACCTTGTCGAGAATGCCCATGACACCTCCCTCGCCTCGGAGCGTAGTGCGTTGGCCCGCCAGCCAGCCGGTCAGCGCGGCCGGTAGCGCGGGACGTAGCCGCCGGTACCCAGCGCCATCGAGGCCTCGAGGTCGAAGCTGTCGTCCACCCCGCCCACCACGTCGGTCACCCAGGCGAGGCGGTCCTGGAGGATGCGCGTGACGCCCCCCTGCAGCGTGTCGGTCGAGATCGCACAGCTCGAGCAGGCGCCTTGGAGCTCCACTTCCACCACGCCCGACTCGACGTCCGCGCGCACCAGCACCAGGTCGCCACCGTCAGCTTGCACCGCGGGGCGCATCAGCTCGATGAGGTCGCGCAGCGCGCGCAGCCGGCTCTCGCGCTCGGCATCGGTCAGTTCGGGCACCCCTCCAGTCTGCCGGGATTCGACCGGCGCGTGACGGGGCTGGCTACGCTGCCCACCGTGACGGCGTGGACGGGCGGCATCGACGAGATCGACCTTTCCGCCTCCGCGTTCTGGCGTCGCCCGATGGCCGAGCGTGAGGCGGCCTTCGCGCTGCTGCGGGCGCACCGGCCGGTAGCGCGCTTCCGCGACCCGACCTTCACCAGCACCGCCTTCCGCTTCCCCCCGGGGCGGGGCTACCTGGCCGTGACCCGGCACGCCGACGTGGCGCACGTCTCGCGCCACCCCGAGGTCTTCCTGTCGGGCCCGGGTGCCGTCTCCCAGCTCGACCTGCCCCCCGAGATGGTCGAGTACTTCTCGGGCATGATCTCGACCGACAATCCGCGCCACGCGCGCCTGCGCCGCATCGTGTCCACCGCCTTCGGCCCGCGCCAGGTGCGCGCCATCGAGCAGGGCATCCAGGACCGCGCCACGCGCCTGGTGGCCCGCGCGGCCGACGCCGGATCAGGCGACTTCGTCGCCGACATCGCCGCTCCCCTGCCCCTCGAGGTGATCGCCGACATGATGGGCGTGCCCGCCTCGGAGCACGAGACGATCGCGCGCTGCTCGGACGTCATCGTCGCGGCCGGTGACCCGGCGTTCGTGCCCGAGGGTCACGATCCGGTGGTCGCCCTCCTCGAGGCGGGCGCCACCCTGCGCGGCCTCATGGAGGAGCTGGGTCGCTACCGGCGCCAGCATCCCGTCGACGACATCACCAGCGCCCTGGTCAACGCGACCATCGAGTCCGAGCGCCTGAGCGAACAGGAGCTGGCGTCCTTCTTCATCCTCCTGGTGATCGCGGGCAACGAGACGACCCGCAGCGCCATCGCGCACGCGCTGGTGGCCCTGAGCGAGCACCCCGACCAACGCCAGCGCCTACTCGACGACGTCGGGGGCCTGATGGGCACGGCCACCGACGAGATCGTGCGCTGGGCGTCGCCGGTGATCTGGATGCGACGCACGCTGGCGACCCGCGCCACGCTGTCGGGTGTCGAGCTGGCTGCCGGCGACAAGGTCCTGCTGATCTACCAGTCGGCCAACCGCGACGAGACGGCCTTCGACCACCCCGAGGTCTTCGACGTCGGGCGTCGGCCCAACGATCACTTCGGCTTCGGCGCCCCGGGCCCGCACTTCTGCCTCGGAGCGCACCTGGCCCGACGCGAGATCGCCGTGACCCTCGAGACCCTGCTGGCCCGGGCCCCCCAGGTGCGCGCGACCGGAGAGCCGGTCCGGGTGGTGTCGAACTTCGTCAACGGCATCGCCCACCTGCCCTACGCGTGGGCCTAGGGTGCCGCTGGCGCGTGACGCCACGGCGGCGAGACGCCGCCTCCCGAGACGACCCCGCCCTAGGGGGCCCGCAACGCAGCGACCGCCTCGTCAAAGGAGCGCAGCGCGCGGGGGCCCCACACCGTGCCGGGCCCGCCGTTCATCATGATGGCCACCCCGACGGCCTCGGCCACCTGCTGGCGCGTCACGCCGTGGCGGGCGGCGCCGCGGGTGTGGGACACCACGCAGCCGTCGCACTGACGGGTGATCGCCACCATCAGGGCCAGCAGCTCCTTGACACCCGCCGACAACTCGCCTTCGGCCATGGCCGCCTTGGACATCGCCGAGTAGCCCTTCAGGACCTCGGGGACCATCGCACGCAGGTCCAGGGCCGGCTGGCGCAGTTCGGCGCGCACCTCATCGTTGCTGTTCATCGCCACCTCCGGGCTCAGCGTAGCCACCGCCCTCGCCGGACCCAGCGCCGAGCGGCTTCTTGAAGCCCTGGCTCCCCTGGTCGAAGCCGTGGCGCCGATAGAAGCGGTGGGCGTCGGTGCGCACGTTGCGGCTGGTCAGCTGGATGCGGTAGCACCCCGCACGCACCGCGCGCTCCTCGGCCGCGGCCAGCAGCGCGGCGCCCACGCCCTGGGAGCGGCGGTCGGGGCGCACGAAGAAGCTCTCCAGCTCGGCGCACCACCCCCCAGCGTGCTGGAAGTGCGGCAGGATCATCAACTCAACCACGCCGATGACGCCTGACGCGTCGCGAGCCACCAACACCTCGCCGCCACGCGCGCGCGTGGCCAGCGTCGCCGCCCAGTAGCGCTCGGGCTCTTCGGGGCGCTCGTCGGCCGGGGCGAGCGACCCCGACAGCAGCACGGCCACCGCCTCGGGCACCTCCTCGCGCTTCAGCGGGCCGACGGGCCAGGTCACGGGCGCGGGTCGATCGGCGTGAGCACGCCCAGCGCGCGCTCGATCGCCTCGCCGGCGTCCAGGCATACGTCGTCGCGGAAGCGCGGACCGATGATCTGCGCCCCCACGGGGAGCCCGTTGGCGACCCCGGTCGGCACGCACACGGCGGGCAGGCCCAGGAGGTTGGCCGGCAGCACGAAGCGGAACAGCTCATTGACCGCCCGCGCCGAGGCGGCGTCGCGGATGTCGAACCCGTGCTCGAAGGGCGGCTGGGTCCAAGTCGGCCCCACCACCAGGGGGTGGTCCTCCATGAAGGCGCGCCAGGAGCGCGCCACGGCGAAGCGCTTCTGGTGCATGGCGTAGAGAGACTCGGGCGTCGCGGCGAAGTCGACCATGGACAGCTCCAGGAAGCGCCGACCGTCCTCGCCGAGCAGGGGCACGATCAGCGGGGCCGCCACGGCGAGGCTGGTCATCATGAGCTCGGTCCAAGCGGCGTAGGTCTCCTCCAGCAGCGGGGGCGCGATCTCTTCGACCTCGTAGCCGGCCGCCTCCAGGGCGCGGCCCGCGGCTCGCACACCCTCGGCGACGCCGGGATCGGTCGCGCCGCCGGCGGGCTCGGGCACGAGGGCCACCCGCCGCGCCAGCGGCGGGCCCGACAGGGGGACGTCGACGGCCTGGGGGTCGCGGGGGTGCGAGCCCATGATGGCGAAGAGGCCGGCGCGCACGTCGGCGATGTGACGGGCCAGGACGCCCTCGGCCAGCATCAGCTGCGCGTTGAGGGGGCGCTCGACCGGATCGGTCACGTTGGCCATCGGCACCCGCCCGCGCGAGGGCTTGATCGAGCAGACCCCGCACGCGTAGGCGGGGTTGCGCAGCGAGCCGCCGATGTCGTTGCCGAGCCCGAGGGGGCTCATGCCGGTGGCCAGGGCTGCGGCCTCGCCGCCCGAGGACCCCCCGGTGGTGCGCCCGTGGCGCCACGGGTTGTGGGCGGGACCGTAGAGCGAGGACTCGGTGTTGATGCGCAGGCCGAGGTCGGGCATGTTGGTGCGCGCCAGCAGCACCGCGCCGGCGGCCCGCAGGCGCTCGACGACCGGGGCGTCGGCGCTGGCCACGAGCCCGGCCAGGGCCGTGGTGCCCTGGGTCGTGGTGTAGCCCGCGACGTCGATGTTGGTCTTGGCGGTGAAGGGAACCCCGTGCAGTGGGCCGAGCGGCCGCCCCTCCCGGCGGGCCTCGTCAGCGCGGTCGGCCTCCTCGAGCACCTCGTCGGCGCGGACCTCGACGACCGCGTTGATCGCGGGGTTGACGGCCTCGATGCGCTCGAGGTGCGCCTCGACCACCTCGCGCGAGGTCGTCAGTCCCCCCCGGATCATCTTGGCCAGCCGGCTGGCCGGCTCCTGCCACAGTTCGGTTGCCATTGCTCACCTCCTGCGCCGAGGGTAGCAAGGCGACGGGCTACGCCGACGACTCGGTGTGGCGCTGCGTGCGGGCCACGATCACCCGGGCGACCACCAGCATCACGAGGACCAGGACCATCAAGATGAGGCTCGCGTCGTAGGAGACGACGTGGGCCTCGGTGGAGGGCTGGTTCCAGTCGGTCCAGACGTAGTAGGTGAGGTAGGCGATGGGGTGGTGCAGCAGGCTCCACGTCGGCAGGTTGTTGGTGACGCCGGCCGTGTAGAGCAGGGGCGCCGTCTCGCCGCCGGCGATCGAGAGCGCGATGAGCAGCCCGGTCACGATCCCGGGCAGCGCCGTGCGCACCACGACCCGGCGCAGGGCGTGGCCGCCGGGCATCCCGAGCGCCTCGGCACCCTCGCGGTAGGCCGTGGGCACCTGGTGGAGGGACGACTCGGTCGACTTGGCGATGTAGGGCACGACCATGAACGACAGGATCATGAGGGCCGGGAGCAAGGAGAAGCCCCAGCCCAGGCCGACGCACAGCGCCACGTAGCCGACGTAGCCGAGCACGATGGAGGGGAAGCCCGCCAGGACGTCGATGGCGATGCGCACCACGTGGACGCCTCGGCTCCCCGCGGCGAACTCGGACAGGTAGATGCCGGTCAAGATGCCCGTGGTGCCCGCCAGGACCAGGACCCCGGCCATCAGCACCAGCGTGCCGACGATGGCGTTGGCCAGCCCACCGCTGGTGCCCTCAGACAGGGTGGTCAGCACGCTCCAGCGCCAGCCGGGCAGCGCCCGCGCGACGACGCCCCCGACCAGCCACAGAGCTGGGCCCACGACGAGGGCCAGAGCCCCGAGCATGAGGACGTGGAAGAGGCGCGCGCGCAGCCGGCGCCAGCGGGTCGAGGGGAGCCCGGACGGGACGATCTCGACCATCAGGCCCGCCCCACGGGGGCTCTCAGGGCGCCCGAGCGCCGCACGATGGCCCGGGCCGCCAGGTTGACGGCGATGGAGATGGCCGCGAGCAGCAGTCCGGCCTCGGCCAGGTTGGCCACGGCGAATCCCGTCCCGTCGGTGGCGGCCGAGTCGAGCTGGCTGACGATCGTGGCCGCGATCGTCGTCATCGTGCCGTAGAGGTTCGGCGAGACGACGCCGAGCACGGAGCCCGAGACCATGGCCACGGCGATCGTCTCGCCGAGCGCCCGGCCGAGCCCGAGGACCGCCGCGCCGATCACCCCGGAGCGCACCCACGGCAGCGTCACGCGCCGGGCCACCTCGGCGTCGGTCATGCCCAGGGCCCGCGCGCCCTCCTGGGGCAGCGCGGGGACCTGCAAGAAGAGGTCCCGCGTGGTCGAGGCGATGATGGGCACGATCATCAGGCCCAGGACCAGGCCCGAGGTGAGGAGCCCCTCGCCGTAGCCGACCGATCCCCCGAGGTACTTCAGCACCGGGACGTTGGGCACGTGCGTGGCAATCAGGGGGTAGACGTCGTGAGCCAAGAACGGGCCGAGCACCAGGACCCCCCACAGGCCGATGATGACGCTCGGGATGCCCGCGACCACCTCGACCACGAAGCCGAGCGGTCGGGCGATGCGGCCGGGCAGGCCCTCGGTGAGGGCGAAAGCGGTCAGGATCGACACCGGGACGGCGAAGACCAGCGCGATGGCCGAGGTCTGCAGCGTGCCCGCGACCAGGGGCCAGGCCCCGTAGTGCGCGCCAACCGGGATCGTGACGCCGTGGACCTTCTCGACGCCGCCGTAGGTGCTGCCCGGCAGCCAGGACGACCCCGTCAGGTAGCCCCAGCCGCTGACCCGGATCGCGGGCCACGCCTTGACGGCGAGCACCGCCAGCACGAAGACGAGGGCGCCGACCGGAACCAGCGTGGCCACGCGTCCCCCGAGCCGCCAGACGGCCTCCTCCCGGCGCGCCCAGGCGCGGCGAGCCCGCCGGGACGACTCGTCCCGGCGGGCTCCCCCAGGGGTGCTGGGCGCGCGCAGCGTCACTGGATCTTCTGGATCTGCTTGTAGGACTGCAGCACGACCTTGAGCGGCAGGGCCTGGAAGCGGACCTGGCTCAGGTACTTGTGACTGTTGCCGAAGCGGGGGTTGATGGCCCACTCGAGCACCGAGCGCACCGCCTTGGCCGTCGAGGCGGAGGACTGCTTGGCGTTCACGATGGCGTACTCGTAGTTGATGATCGGGTAGCCGCCCTTGACGCGCCCGTTGATCATCGAGATCGTGCCGTTGGCCGGTGTGATCCTCGTGTAGCCCGCCGCCTCGCGGGCCACGGCCTGGGAGGTCGGCATCACGTACTGGCCCATGCCGTTGCGCAGCTGGGCGTAGCCGAGGCCGTCACCGAGTCCCTGGGTCAGGAACGACACGCCGACGTAGGCCACACAGCCCGGCGTCGCCGCACAGCCCGAGACCATGCCGCCGTTGCCCTGCTCGGCCAGCTGGTTCTTGATGGCCGGCCAGGTCACCGTGGTGCCGTAGTTGCCCACGCCCCACTCCGCGCCGTCCTGGCGCGCCAGGTACTGGGAGAACAGGAATGTGTCGCCACTGCCGTCGGAGCGGTGCAGGGCCACGATGGGCAGCGAGGGGATCTTGACCCCCGGGTTGAGCGCCGTGATCTGGGGGTCGGACCAGTTGGTGATCTTGCCCAAGTAGATCCGCGTCAGGATGGTGCCGTTCAGCTTCAGGTGCGCGGTCAGGCCCGGGATGTCGTACATGATCACCTGGTAGGAGATGGCCAGCGGGATGTTGAGCAGCGACGGTGCCGACGCCAGCGTCGTGGGCGACAGGTAGGCGTCCGACGACCCGATGTTGACCGTCCCCGTCGTCGCGTCGGCGATGCCGGTGCCCGAGCCGGTGCCCGCCGTGGACAGGGTGACCTTGGGGAACATCGCCTGGTAGTCGGGAGCCCACAGGTTCCACAGCGGATACAGCAGGGTGCTGCCCGTCTCGCTGAGGTTGGCCGCGGGGGGCGTCTCCACCTTCAGCGCCGCCGTGGCTGGCGCCTTCTTCTTGGCCGCGGGTCGCGCCCCGGCCCCCGCAGCGCTCGACAGGCCCACCAGGGCCACCGAGGCCGCCAGGGCCAGGATCGAGACCGCCCGCCCGCGCGGACGTCCAATCTGCTTCACGTGGATTCCTCTCTCTCGTTGACGCGCTCACCGTAGGGAGGCGAGGTGAACCACCCGTGACGGGCCGGTGAGTCCGAGGGGATTTCTCGGTGAGGTCAGCCGACCAGACCCTGCACGTAGCGCGCCGTTCGCGGGTCCTGGGGCTGCTCGAAGACCTGCGCGGTGGCGCCGTGCTCGGCCAGCTGGCCGTCGTAGAACAAGATGGTGGCGTCCGACAGCCGCCGCGCCTGGCCCAGGTTGTGGGTCACGACGAGCAGCGTCAGGGCCGGCGTGAGCGTCTTGAAGAGTGCCTCGACGGCCTCGGTGGACATCGGGTCGAGCGCTGAGGTGGGCTCGTCGAGCAGGAGCACCTCGGGCCCCACGGCCAGGGCGCGCGCCAGGCACAGGAGTTGCTGCTGCCCGCCGGAGAGCCGGTAGGGCGAGCCGTGCAGGCGGTCCTTGACCGCGTCCCACAGACCCACCTCGCGCAGGCGGATCTCGGCCACGACGTCGAGCTGCTTGCCCCGCGCGATCCCGTGGGCGCGCACGCCCGCGACCACGTTGTCGCGGATCGACATCGGGAAGGGATTGGGCCGCTGGAAGAGCATCCCCACCCGGCGCCGCACCGCCAGGAGGTCCTGGGCGGGCGACCAGATGCTCTCGCCGTCCAGCAGCACATCGCCGTCACGCTCGAACCCGCGCACCCGGTCGTTCATGCGGTTCAAGGTGCGCAGGAAGGTCGACTTGCCCGATCCGGTGGGCCCGATGATCGCCGTCACGGTGCCCCGGGGCAGGGCCACCGTGACGTCGCGCAGCACGCGCTGGCCGGCAAAGCCGACGCTCAGGCGCTGGACCGCGAGCACCTCGGCGGGCCGGTCTCGATCCGGGTCCAGCGTGCGCAGCACGGATGCGACGTGCGCGTCGGCGGGGGAACGCCCGGTGATCTCGTCCACTGCGAACCTCCTCGCTGGGCGCAGCGTAGGGGGGCCAGGTGAACCCCACGTGACGGCCCGGTGAACCCGCGACGTCCGCGGGTCGAACCGGGAGATCCGGGACCCGACGCCTACAGTGGGCTCGACGAAAGGTGGCCGATGCGCATCGGGATCCTGACTGCCGGCGGTGACGCGCCGGGCCTCAACGCGGCGATCCGAGCGGTGGGCCGCATGGCCCTGGCCGACGGCCACACCGTGGTGGGCGTGGCCAACGGCTGGTCGGGACTCGTCACCTATCGGCCGCGCGAGCTACGCGACAGCGACTTCGCCGGCATCATCGGGCTGGGCGGGACGATCCTGGGCACCGCGCGCTACGACTTGGACCGGCCCGCGGGCGGACGCGATCAGGTCCTGGCCGCGATCGGCGAGCATCTCGACGCCCTGGTCGCCATCGGGGGCGACGGGACCCAGCGGATCTCGCACTGGCTCGCCGAGCGTGGCGCGCCGGTCGTGGGCGTGCCCAAGACGCTCGACAACGACCTGCTCGGCACCGACTACTGCATCGGCTTCGACACGGCAATCTCCCTCGTGGCCGAGTCCCTCGACCGCCTCTACACGACTGCCGCCTCGCACCACCGCGTCATGGTGGTCGAGACCATGGGCCGGTCCACCGGCTGGGTGGCGGCGCTGGGCGGCCTGGCCGGCGGCGCCGACCTGGTCGTCATCCCCGAGTTCCCCCTGACCATGGAAGACGTCCTCTCCCACCTCGTGCGCCGCCGCGCGCGCGGCCACGCCTTCTCCATCGTGGTGGTCGCCGAAGGCGTCAACCTCACCAGCCTGGGTGGCCAGGAGGCCGGCGAGCTGCCCGTCGAAGGTGTGCGCGGGACCCGCCTGGCTCTGCGGGGCGTCGGCCACTTCGTGGCCTCGCGCATCGAGGCCCACGGTGGCTTCGAGGTCCGCACCACGGTGCTCGGGCACCTCCAGCGCGGGGGCAGCCCCACGGCCTACGACCGCATCTGGGCCACCCGGGTGGGGGCCGCCGCCTACGAGGCGGCCGTGGCCGGGCGGTGGGGCACGATCCCTCTGGTGCGCCAGGGGCGCATCGAGCTAGCGCCGCTGAGCGACGTGGCCGAGGGCCAGCGCCACGTCCCGCGCGAGCTCTACGACCTGTGCGCGAGGTTCTTCTAGTCCCCCACGCTCCCCGAGCCGGTCGGGCCTAACTGCCCACGCCAGTAGTGCGTTCGGCACAGCACTTGGTAGTGCGTGGCCCCCGGGGCCACGTCGCCGAAGACCAGCTGATCTCCCTCGCGCACGACCACCCCGTCGACGACGCGCGCGTTGCAGCGCCCGCGCCGACCGCACCAGCACGTCGAGGTCAGGGGTAGCTCGTGGGCCCAGTCGGCAATGGCGAACAGGCGCGCCGAGGCGGGAAACAGCGCGAGGCGGAAGTCGGCCGACAGGCCGAAGGCGTGCACGTCAATTCCGTCCTCGTCGACGAGGTGGGCCAACGCGTCGACCTGGTCGACGCTGGCGAACTGGACCTCGTCGATCACGACGACCCGGACCTGGCGCTCGCGCAGCGATGCACGCCAGGGCGCCAGGTCGGCACCCGGCTCGATGGCCTCGGCGGAGGCTTCGATGCCGATGCGGCTGGTCACCAGCCCGCTGGCGCGGTCGCCGAAGGTCCACAGCACGACGTCGGTGCGGCTCTCGCGCAGCTGCCAGCACAGCTGGAGGGCCAGGGTCGACTTGCCGGCCGCCATCGTGCCGTAGGTGAAGGTCAGCTCGGCCATGTGCGCAGACCACGATAGCGGTCCAGCCCGGAGGCGTCGGGGGGCCTGGCTAGCATGACGCCGTGGAGTTCAGCGTGCGGGCCATCGCCTTCATCCGCAACGATCGCGCCGAGGCCATCGACGACGACTGGACCGATGTGGTCAGCACCGTAGAGCTGGCCCGCGACGTGCCCGACGAGGCCCTCGCGGGCCTCGAGGATTTCTCGCACGCCGAGATCATCTTCCTGGCCGACTGGGCTGACGACGTGCCTCCCGGCCCCTGGCACCGCCACCCCCAGGGGAACCCCGCCTGGCCCCTCCGGGGCGTCTTCGCCCAGCGCAACAAGGATCGGCCCAACCGGCTGCTGCTGTCCACCGTGCGCATCGAGGAGTGCCGGGCGCGCGCGTTCACCGTGCGGGGCCTCGATGGGATCGACGGCACGCCGGTGCTCGACATCAAACCGGTGTATCGCTGGAGCCGACCCGCCGACGCCGTGCGCGCGCCGCGCTGGAGCGACGAGCTGGGCGGCCTCTAGCCCGCGGGCGTGAGGCGCGGCAGCTCCCCAACCTCCCCGAGACGGTCGGCGAGCTGCGCGGCGCTGGGCGCGCTGGCCCCCCCGACGTGAGCGATCGACCAGGCCGCCGCAACGTTGGCCCGCCAGGCCGCCGATGCCGGATCCGCCCCCCTCGCCAGGGACGCCAGGAAGACACCGTTGTGGGTGTCGCCGGCCCCGTTGGAGTCCACGACCGGGGTCGCCACGCCGGGAATGCGACGCGGGCGGCCCCCATCGGCGATGCGGCACCCGGCCGCGCCCTCGTGGACGACGACGCCGGCACGCACGCGCCCGCGCACCGCAGCGATCGCGTCGGCCAGCGACGAGGTCCCGGCCAAGGCGCAGACCTCATCGTCGCTGGCCAGCAGCCAGTCGACCCGCGCGAGCACCCGGTCCACCAGGTCCGGATCGGCGTCCCCGAGGCGGGCGCCTGGATCGAGGGCCACGCGCACGCGCTCGGGCACGGTGTCCAGCCACGGGCCGATCGTCGCGGCCAGCGACGGGTGCGCGAGGTTGTAGCCCGACAGGTAGAGGTACTCGTCTCGAGCGAAGTCCAGCGCGTCGAGCGCCGACCGCGACAGGTCCAGCTCGGCACCGGCCGCCGTGAGGAAGGTCCGCTCCCCGTCGGGCTCGACGACCACCACGCACACGCCGAGGTCCCGGTCGCCCCCGGTGTCGGGCCCCAGCTCGATCCCCGCGGCTACCAGGTCGGCCCGAGCGCGCGCGGCGAAGGGACCGGTGCCCAGGTGGCCGCCGTAGCGGGCGGCCAGGTCCTGGCGGCGAGCGGCCACCAGCACGTTGAAGCCGCCGCCGGTGGCCAGGTGGGCCGGCGCGCTCACGACGTCTCCTCCCCGGGCGGGCAGCGCCGCCACGCGCAGCGTGAGGTCGATCAGCACGCTGTCCAAGACGGTGAGGCGAGCGGGCTCAGTCATGGGCCGCCAGGAACTCCCCCACGACGGCGCGGTAGCGCTCGGGCTCCTCGACGAAGGGCATGTGGCTCGAGTGGGCGAAGACCTCCCAGCGCGCCTGGGGAACGCGCTCGACCCACGGGCGCACCGCCCCCGGCGTGGCCTCGTCGTAGCGGCCCGAGATCACCAGGGTGGGGGCGAGGATCTGGGTCAGTCGATCGACGATGGTCCAGGTGCGCAGCGTGCCCACGCAGGTGAACTCGTTAGGCCCGTTCATCACTTCGTACACCGTGGGATCGGCCTGCAGCTGGGCCTCCGTGGCGCGGACCTCGGGTGGGTTGGGCACCACCCGACACACGTGACGGTCATAGAAGGCGGTGGTCGCGGCGGTGGCGCCCGCGAAGTCGCCACTGTCGCGAGCGCGCTCCAGGACGCGACGCTCGGCCTCGGGCATCTGGCGCACCAGCTCGTCGGTGCCGGCCGTCCACAGCTCCATGGCGGCCGGGCTGTTGGAGATCACCAGGGAGCGCAGACCCGGCGGCCGGCGCACCGCGTGCTCGCCCGCCAGCATGCCCCCCCAGGACTGGCCCAGCAGGTGGTACTCGGCGATGCCCATGCGCTCGAGGAGGTTGTCGAGCTCGTCGAGGAACAGGTCCACGGTCCAGAACTCGGCGCCTCGATCACGCAGGTGCGTCGAGCGGCCACAGCCCAGCTGGTCGTAGTGGAGCACCGGACGCCCACCGTGAGCCAGGGCGCTCAGGGACAACAGGTAGTCGTGGGCCGCCCCGGGACCGCCGTGGAGGACGACCAGCGGCGTCAGCCCGCTGTCGAAGGTGCCGGTGATGCGGTACCACGTCTCAAAGGGGCCATAGGGCACGGTCCCGACGCGGTCGGGCTCCAGGATCATGGGCCGACCTTACCCACGCGCCCCGCGACGCGGCGATCAGGGATCCTTAGGCAATCATTAGGCTCTGCCTCGAGTTGGCCCGAGCGACCCCGCTAGCCTGTGGCGCGTCGTGGCGCCGCTGTCTCCCACTCCCATCGCCCCACGGACCCGACGCGGCCCGCAGCACGCGCGTCCGCGCGCGCGGTGGCGGTCGGGTGGCGTCGAGGGCAACGCCCGCCTCACCGGCGGACTGGCGGCGATCATCTTCGTGCTGCTGTTCGCCGAGGGCGTGACGATCCTCAGCGTCCAGCGGCTCCTCAGCGCGCACGTCGTCATCGGCGCCATCCTCATCCCCCCCATCGCGGTCAAGCTGGCATCGACGACCTGGCGGATGCTGCGCTACTACACGGGTCACGGCGCCTACCGCCGCAAGGGCCCACCCCGCCCCCTCCTGCGACTCCTGGGCCCGGTGGTGGTGATCTTGACCGTGGTGCTGCTGGTCTCGGGCGTGGGGCTGGTCGTGGGCGCTCCCCTGTCGTGGCGTCCCACGCTGTTCGCACTGCACCGGGCGACCTTCGTCGCCTGGTTCGCCGTCATGGTGATCCACGTGCTCGGGCACCTGGGCGAGACCGCTCGCCTCGCGCCCCGCGACTGGCTCGCCCGCACCCGTCGCCACGTCGATGGGGCCACCTCGCGCCAATGGGTGTTGGCCACCAGTCTCGCCGCCGGCCTGATCCTGGGGCTGGCGCTGCTCCCCTTGGCCACCGGCTGGCGCCTGGTCTAGCGGGCCGACTCGGTCAGGGAGATCGTGTCGCCGGGCTCCATGGGCACGACGCGCGCCGTCGACCCGCGCGCCCGCAGCTCGTCGGCGACCTGGGCCGGCGTTCCGGCCAGCAGGGGGAACGTGCCGTAGTGGTACGGCGCCACGCGGCGCACCCCGAGCAGCGAGACGGCGTAGGCGGCCTCGCGCGGACCCATGTTGTAGTGGCCGTCAATGGGCACGACGGCGATCTCGGGCGCGTACAGGTCGCGGATGATGGCCATGTCCGAGAACACGTTGGTGTCCCCCGAGATGTACAGCGCGCCCCCGTCGCCCTCATCGTGCACGATGAAGCCCGCGGCGCTGCCCCCGTAGACGCTGGGCTGGCCCTCGGCCGCCGACACCCCGCAGGAGTGGTCGGCTTTCACCATGGTGAGGCGCACGCCACCCACGTCGAGCGTCCCGCCCTTGTTCATCCCGATCATCTGGTCGAGGCCGTGCGTGGCGAAGTACTCGGTCATCTCGTGCACGCACACGATCGTCGCCCCGGTCTGCTGGGCCAGCGGCACCACCGAGCCGATGTGGTCGCCGTGGCCGTGGGTCACCGCGATCACATCGAGCGCACCGACCTGGTCCGTGGCCACCGGGCTGCGCGGATTCTCCAGCCACGGGTCGAACATCACGCGGCTCCCGCTGCGGGTGACCAGCAGCACACTGGCGTGTCCCAGCCACGTGAGCGTCCCGGGCGCGCCCCCGAGGACCTCGGTTCCCTGCGCCATGCCCACCTCCTGCTCGCGCCCCTCCGGGGTGACCCTACCCCCGCTCTGGGCCACCCGCCTACAGTGGTCGCCGGGAGGTCCCATGACGCAAGGGCGGGCGCGCGGCGCGGGTGCCGGGGCGGCGCGATGATCCCGATCGCCACGGTGGAGGCGATGCGCCGGGCCGATGCCCGGGCGGTGGCGCGGCGCGGGCAGGATGCCCTGGTGCGCGACGCCGGCCTCGCCGTGGCGCTCGCGGCCGGCGACCTGCTCGGCGTGGTCTACGGCCGCCGCGTGGCGGCCCTGGTGGGACCGGGCCTCAACGGCGCCGACGGGCGCGTCGCGGCCGACCAGTTGCGCCGGCGCGGGGCGCGCGTGGACCTGGTGGAGGTGGCCAGCCAGCCCCCGGCCCTGCGCGGCTACGACCTGGTGATCGACGCCGCCTTCGGCCTGGGCTGCACGCGGCCCTACCGCGCCCCCCACGTGCCCCCCACGACACTGGTCGTCGCCGTCGACCTGCCCTCGGGCGTCGACGCTGACACCGGCGACGTCCTGGGCCAGCCCCTGCGCGCCGATCTGACGGTGGCGCTCGGCGCGCTCAAGCCCGCTCACGTCACCGGTCACGCGGCGGCCTACGCCGGCGAGTTGCGCCTGGCCACCGTCGGCATCGACGTCGAGTCGCCCGCCGGCGTCGTGACGCCCGAGGACCTGGGAGCCTTCGTCCGCTGGAGCCACGACGACCACAAGTGGGTCCACGCCCTCGACGTGGTGGCCGGATCGGCCCGTATGCCCGGGGCCGCCGACCTGGTGACCCGGGGCGCCCTGGCGGCCGGTGCCTCGATGATCCGCCTGACCACCCGCGAGCCCCTCGGTGCGGTGAGCCTGGCCAGCGAGGTGGTGCGCTCGGACGGCCAGGTGGACCGGCGCAGCCGCGCCGTGGTGGCCGGGCCCGGGCTCGGACGCGACGCGGCGGCCTGGCTGGGCGCGCTGCTCGCGCCGGTGCGGGTGCCGGTGGTCCTGGATGCCGACGGGCTGTCCCCCGACGTGCTCGAGCTGCCCCACCCGCCCGAGGAGTGGGTGCTCACGCCCCACGACGGCGAGTACGAGCGGCTGCGCGGGACGCCCGCGGGCTCCGACCGGATGGCGGCGGCCCGATCCCTGGCCGAGGCCAGCGACTGCGTCGTCGTGCTCAAGGGGCCCACGACCGTCGTCGCGGCCCCCGACGGACGGCTCCGCGTGGTGCGCTCGGGCACCAGCGCCCTGGCGACGGCGGGCACCGGCGACGTCCTGGCCGGGATCATCGGCGCGAGCATCGCGCGCGGTCACGACACCTTCGAGGCCGCGGCCCTGGGCGCGTTCGTCCACGGGTTGGCCGGTGCGCGCCTGGCGCGCTACGCCCGCGCGGGCGACCTCCCCGCCGCGGTCGCCGCCGTGCTCTCGGAGCACGAGCCCCCGCCGCGGGCCTAGCGCGCGATGTGGAACTCGCGGGCGTAGCGGCGGATCTCGCGGCGCGCGATGGTCATCTTGTGGACCTCGTCGGGCCCGTCGGCGATGCGCAGGGTGCGCACGCCCGCGTACAGGTGCGCCAGCGGCGTGAACTGGGTGACGCCGGCGGCCCCGTGGACCTGGATCGCCCGGTCGATCACCTTGAGGGCCATGGAGGGCACGGCGACCTTGATGCCGGCGATCTCGGTGGCCGCGGCCTTGTTGCCCACGCGGTCCATCAGGTCCGCCGTGTGCAGCACGTACTGGCGCGCCATGTCGATCTCGATCCGGGCCTCGGCGATCCAGTCCTGGATCAGTCCCTTGTGGGCGAGCGAGCTGCCGAAGGTCGTGCGCTCGAGCGAGCGCGAGACCATCAGCTCCAAGGCTCGCTCGGCGACGCCGATCGTGCGCATGCAGTGGTGGATGCGCCCGGGGCCCAGGCGGGCCTGGGCGATGGCGAAGCCGTCGCCCTCCTCGCCCAGCAGGTAGTCGACGGGGACGCGCACGTCGCGGTAGATGACCTCGGGGTGGCCCCCGCGCTCGTCGAAGCCGAACACGTGGGGCTCGAGCCCGAGCTCGACGCCGGGGGTCGCGCGGGGCACCACGATCATGGACTGCTGGCGATGGCGCGGAGCGTTCGGGTCGGTCTTGCCCATCACGATGAGCACCGCGCAGCGCGGTGAGCGCGCCCCGCTGGAGAACCACTTGCGTCCGTTGAGCACGTACTGGTCGCCGTCGCGCTCGATGGTCAGGCCGATGTTGGTGGCGTCCGAGGAGGCCACGTCGGGTTCGGTCATCGAGAAGGCGCTGCGGATCTCGCCGGCCAGCAGCGGCTCGAGGAACCTCTCTTTGACCGCCGAGCTGGCGTACAGGTTGAGGATCTCCATGTTGCCGGTGTCGGGCGCGTTGCAGTTGAGGACCTCGGAGGCAAAGGCGTAGCGGCCCAGCATCTCGGAGACCGGTGCGTAGTCCAGGTTGGAAAGCGGCGTCCCCGGGCTGTCAGCGCGCAGGTGGGGCAAGAACAGGTTCCACAGCCCGCGCTCGAGCGCCTGGCTCTTCATGCGCTCCAGGATCGGCGGGTAGCCATCGATGCCCGTCTCGTCGAGCTGGGCGTAGAAGAGCTCCTCGTTGGGGGCGATGACGTGCTCCACGAAGCGGCGCACCTCGTCGTGGACGCGCTGGCCCTGCTCACTGAACCCGAACGGCACCTCGGCCACCTCCGTCTCGTCGGCCCCGCTCGCAGGCTAGCCACGCCGGTCGCGCCCCTCCGGTTCGACGCCTGGGTTACGCTGCCCTGGTGCGGCTCACCCCCGAGCACGAGGCGTTTCGCGCGACCGTGCGCGCCCTGGTCGACCGGGAGATCAACCCGGCAGTCGACGCGTGGGAGGCCGAGGGCGCCTTCCCGGCCCACGAGCTGTTCCCCCGTCTGGCCGAGGTCGGGCTGCTCGGCCTCGAGTACGACCCGGCCTACGGCGGTGGCGGCGCCGACCACTACTACACCCTCGTGGCCTGCGAGGAGCTCGGGCGCATCCACGCGGCCGGGGTGTCCATGGCCATCGGCGTGCAGACCAGCATGGCCACCCCCTCACTGGCCACCTTCGGGAGCCCCGAGCTCCAGGCCCAGTTCCTGGCCCCGGCCCTGGCCGGTCGCGCGGTGGCCGCGATCGCGGTCACCGAGCCCGGGGCCGGCTCGGACGTGTCGGCCATCACCACGCGGGCCGAGCGCGACGGCGACCAGTGGGTGATCTCGGGCACCAAGACCTACATCACCAACGGCCAGCAGGCCGACTGGGTCTGCCTGCTGGCGCGCACCTCGCCCGAGGGCGGCTACCGCGGCCTGTCCCAGATCATCGTGCCCACCGCGACGCCGGGCTTCCGGGTGGCCCGCACGCTCGACAAGCTGGGCAACCGGTCCTCGGACACCGCCGAGCTGGTCCTGGACGCCGTGCGCGTGCCGGTGGCCAATACCATCGGCACCCCCGGGCGGGGCTTCGAGCAGCAGATGCGCCAGTTCGTCACCGAGCGCCTGACCGCCGCCTACACCGTGGCCGCCCAGTGCCGCCACGCCCTGGAGCGCACGCGCGCCTACCTGCGGGAGCGCGAGACCTTCGGCAGCCCCCTGGCCGACAAGCAGTACGTGGCCTTCACCATGGCCGAGCTGTCGGCCCAGGTCGACCTGCTGACCAGCCACAACCACCAGTGCGCCGACGACGTGGTGGCCGGTCTGGACGTCACGCGGGGCGCGACGGTGGCCAAGCTCACCGCGGGCCGCCTGGCGCGCGAGGTCGCCGACCTGTGCCTGCAGTTCCACGGGGGCCTCGGGTACATGGAGGAGAACTGGACGGCGCGGTTCTTCCGCGACATGCGCCTGGTCTCCATCGGCGCTGGCGCCGACGAGGTGATGCTGAAGGTCCTGGCTCGACTGGAGGGCTATCCGGCCTAGGCGCCCGGGACCGAGGGACACGAGGAGGCAGCATGCGCGCAGACCTGTCGGGAGTCGACCCCCTGGCCTACAACCTGGCCACCCGCACCAACGTCGCCGACGCCCTGGCGCGCAGCGCGCGCCAGTTCCCCACCCGCGCCGCCCTCGTCGAGCGCGACGAGGTCATCACCTACGCCGAGCTGGACGCCACCGCAGACGCGCTGGCCACGACCCTGGTCGCCCACGGCGTCACGGTCGGCACGCCCGTGGCCCTGCTGATGACGACGTCCTGGAAGTTCCTCGCGGTCTACTTCGCCTGCGCCCGCGCCGGCGCCGTCGCTGTACCGGTCAACGTCACGCTGGCCCCCTCCGACATCGAGTGGATCCTGGCCGACGCCGAGGTGCGCCACCTCGTCGTCGACGACGCCCTGGCGCCACTGGCGGCCTCGCTTCCCGCGCGCCAGCGCGCGCTCGCGGTCATCGCCACCTCCGACGCCCCCGGGGCCACGCTCACCTGGGCGCAGGCGACCACGCCGGGCCCGGTCGTCGAGGTCCTGGTCGAGGACCGGGCGGCGGTCCAGTGTCTCTACACCTCGGGGACCACCTCGCGTCCCAAGGGCGTCTTGACGAGCCACCTGAGCGTCGTCGTGGCCGCCTTGACCAACGCGCTGGCCCTGGGCCACGCGTGGGGACCCGAGCCCTCGGTGCTGATCAACGCGCTCCCCCTCTTCCACACGACGGCCCTGAACACGCTGTGCCTCCCGGTCCTGGTGACCGGGGGCACCGTGATCCTGGTCGCCCCCTTTGACGCGGCCCGCGTGCTGGAGGCCATTGAGGCGCGCCGGGCGACCCACGTGATGCTGCTGCCCCTGATGTGGCAGGCCATCGTCGCCGAGCTCGACCGGCAGCCCCGCGACGTCAGCTCGGTGCGCCGCGCCGTCTACGCCATGGCGCCCATGAGCCCGGCGCTGCTCGACGCCGTCGACGAGCGCTTCGCCAACGCCGCGGTGATCCTGGGCTCGGGCCAGACCGAGGTCGTGCCGGCCACCGTCCTGCAGTGGCCCGAGCACCGCTGGAGCGCCCCGACCTCCTGGGGGCCCCCGGTGCCCACGGTGGCCACGACGTGCCTGGACGCCGCCGGGCAGCCCACGAGCGGCGAGGGCGAGATCGCCTACCGGGGCCCCCACGTGTGCCTGGGCTACTGGAACAACTCGGGGGCCAACGCCGAGGCCTTCGCGGACGGCTGGTTCCACTCGGGCGATGTGGGCCATCTGGACGACGCGCACGTGGTCTGGTTCACTGACCGGCTCAAGGACATCATCAAGACAGGTGGCGAGAACGTGTCATCGGTCGACGTCGAGCGCGTGGTCTCCTCGCTGCCCGGCGTGCGCGAGAGCTCCATCGTGGGCGTGGCCGACGACTACTGGGGCGAGATCGTCTGCGCGGTGGTGGTGCCTGACGGCACCGTCGACCCGGCCGCGCTGCCGGCCGCGGTGATGGCCGGCGCGCGCGGCCAGCTGGCGGGCTTCCAGGTCCCCAAGCGCGTCGTCGTCGTCGACAGCCTGCCCAAGACGGCGACCGGCAAGACGCGCAAGCACGAGCTGCGCTTGCTGGTGCGCCCCGACGCCCCCGGTGCCTCGCCCGCCGCGCCCCAGTAGAGTGCGGCCGCGAGGAGGTGTGATGGGCGACGAGACGATGCTGGTCGCCGCCGTCCAGCTGTGCTCGGGCACCGACCGGGAGGCCAACGTGAGCCAGGCGCTGGCGCTGGTCGAGCAGGCCGCGCGCGACGGCGCCCGCTACGTCCAGCTGCCCGAGTACACCCCGTATCTGGGACCCCCGCGCGCCTACGCCGACGTGGCCGAAGACGTGCCCGGGCCCACCACGGCGCTCTTCGCCGAGCTGGCGCGTCGCCACGGGATCGTCGTCCACCTGGGCAGCCTGCTGGAGCGCACCGCGGGCCGGCCGGCCAACACCAGCGTGGTGCTCGGTCCCACGGGCCAGGTCGTCGCCACCTACCGCAAGATCCACCTCTTCGACGTAGACGTGCCCGGCGCGGTCTCCCAGCGCGAGTCCGACGCGCTGGTCGCGGGCGACGAGGCGGTCCTCGTGGAGCTCGACGGGCTGGGCCTGGGCCTGTCGGTCTGCTTCGACCTGCGCTTCCCCGAGCTCTACGGCGCCTTGGCGCGCGCCGGGGCCGAGGTGCTGGCCATCCCCGCCGCCTTCAACGCGGTGACCGGCGCGGCCCACTGGCACGTGCTGACCCGGGCGCGAGCCATCGAGACGCACTCCTTCGTCGTCGCGGCCGCCCAGGCCGGGCGCACCGCCGAGGGCATCGCCACCTTCGGCCACGCGCTGATCGTCGACCCCTGGGGCACGGTCTTGGCCGAGGCCGCATCCGACGCGCCCCAGGTCGTGAGCGCCCGGATCGACCTCGCCGACACGCGCGCGCGCCGCGCCCAGATCGACGTCGCCGCCCGGCGGCGTCCCGACGTGTACGCCCGCCCGGTGCGACGGGTGAGGGCCCGGGAGGGACCCGGCGAGCGGGCCTAGCATGGGTTTGGCCCCCCGCAAGCGGGCCTGAGAGAAAGTGACTCCCATGCCGACCCCCAGCGCCTCGTACTCGATCACCATGCGCGTCATCCTCGACGGTGCCGCCACGATTCCCTCGGTCGCCACTGCCGTGGCCGATGCCGGAGGGCTGGTCACCGCCCTCGACGTCGTCGAGCCCATCGACGGGCGCATGGTCGTGGACGTGACGTGCAACGCGTCCAACGAGGACCACGCCGCGGTGCTGGGCAACGTGGTGGGCGCGGTCCCCGGGGCGCAGGTGCACGCCATCAGCGACCGGACCTTCCTGCTGCACCTGGGTGGCACCATCGAGGTGCGACCCAAGATCGCCCTCAAGACCCGCGACGACCTCTCCATGGCCTACACACCGGGGGTGGCCCGGATCTCCAGCGCCATCGCCAAGGACAAGTCGCTGGCCCGCAAGCTCACCATCAAGCGCAACACCGTGGCCGTCGTGACCGACGGCTCGGCGGTCCTCGGGCTCGGCAACATCGGGCCCGAGGCCGCCCTCCCGGTGATGGAGGGTAAGGCCCTGCTGTTCAAGCGCTTCGCCGACATCGACGCCTGGCCGGTGTGCCTGGACACCCAGGATCCCGACGAGATCGTGCGCATCGTCCAGTGCCTGGCCCCCAGCTACGGCGGCATCAACCTGGAGGACATTGCCGCGCCGCGCTGCTTTGAGATCGAGTCACGCCTGCGCGACCTGCTCGACATCCCGGTGTTCCACGACGACCAGCACGGCACTGCGGTCGTCGTCTACGCCGCGTTGCGCAACGCCCTGCGCGTGGTGGGCAAGGAGATGAAGGACATCCGCGTCGTCATGCTGGGCGTCGGCGCGGCCGGCACGGCCATCTCCAAGCTGCTCATGGCCGAGGGCGCCGGCGACATCATTGGCGTGAACCGCCACGGCATCCTCGACGAGACCGACCCGCGTCTCGACGACGAGCGGCGCTGGCTGGCCGCCCACACCAACCGCGACCACCGCCGGGGCGACCTGACCGAGGCCCTGCGCGACGCCGACGTCTTCGTCGGCGTCTCGGGGCCCAACCTGGTCACCGAGGAGCAGCTCACGGTCATGGCGCCCAACGCCATCGTGTTCGCCCTGGCCAACCCGGACCCCGAGATCGACCCCCAGATCGCCCGCCGCCACGCCGCCATCGTGGCCACCGGGCGCTCCGACGAGCCCAACCAGATCAACAACGTGCTGGCCTTCCCGGGCATCTTCCGCGGGCTCCTCGACGCGGGAGCGACCAAGATCACCGAGCAGGTCGAGATCGCGGCCGGCCGGGCCATCGCCGACGCCGTCAGCAGCGACGACCTGTCGCCCAACTACATCGTCCCCACGGTGTTCAACGCCGCGGTCGTCCAGGCGGTGGCCCGGGCCGTGGGCCAGGTCGCGCGGGAGCAGGCGGCATCCTGAGCGTTAGCACTCTCCCCTTGCGAGTGCTAAAATAGGTCGTGCCGGCACGTGCCGGCCTGCCGATGCAGCTAACGAGCAAGGAGGTGCTACATGGCTCTCATCCGTACTGACGCGTTCCGGGACATCGACCGATTCCTCGAGCAGTTCTGGGCCAGTCCGGACACCACCCGGACTCACGCGGTGCCGATGGACGCGTACCGCAAGGAGGACTCGTACCTCATCTTCGTGGACCTGCCCGGGATCGACCCCAAGAACATCTCGGTCACCGTCGAGAACAATGTGCTGACCGTCCACGCCGAGCGCGTCTTCCCCGACTCCGCCGAGGGCGTCGAGCGACTGATCTCCGAGCGGCCCTACGGGGTTTTCACCCGCCAGGTGTTCCTGGGCACGAGCCTCGACTCCGAGCGGATCCAGGCCGACTACGAGGCCGGCGTGCTCACCATCGCGATCCCCATCGCCGAGCACGCCAAGCCGCGCCGCATCGACGTGGCCTCGCGCGACGACCGCAACGTGATCACGGCGTGACCCGCGGGGCCCGGCCCGGGCCGTCCGAGACGGTCGGGGCCGGGCCCCGCGCGCGTCGCGCAGCCTGGAGCGCGAAGGCCGCCCACCCCACCGCCGCCGCCCCCCAGTAGGTGACGAGGCGGTAGGCCAGCACCGCGGCGACCGCGGTGGCGTGGGGTGTGCCGTAGGCGATCAGGATGGCCGCCAAGCCCCCCTCGACCACTCCGAGCCCGCCCGGGGCCAGCGGGAGCACGGCCAGGATCTGCGCGACGCCGTAGGCCAGCAGCAAGGCCCGCCACGGGACCGTGGCGTCCACCGCCGCGAAGGCCGCCGCCAGGCACGCCGCGTCGGCCAGCCAGGCGATCGCGACCCAGGCGATCACCGTGGCCCGACCGGCCCGACCCGGGTCGACCTCACGCATCTGGGCGAGCACGTCCTCGACGCGTGCCAGGATCCGCGCTCGCCGCCTCCTCAGGGCCCAGCTGACCGCGCGCACCGCACCCGCGAGGAGCCGGACCGCGCGGTTGCGCTGCAGGAGGCTGGCCCCCACGGCCAGCACCACCACCAGCAGCACGAGCGTCGAGGCCAGCGCGGGCGGGTGCGCCGCGCTGAGGAGGGCCACCACGATGCCGAGCGCCAGGACCGCCGACAGCGCCACCGCCTGAGCCACCATCACGGTGACGACCACCCAGCCGGCCACGGGAGCCTCCGCGCCCGCCCGCCGGTACTGGGCGTAGCGGTAGGCACTGGAGACCGCGGGCTCGCCGGGCACCGTCAGCGCCAGGGCGTCGTTGACCAGCGTGATGGCGGCCAGGCGCGCCAGCGGCACGCGCACCGACGTGGCCAGCGCCCGCCGCTGGGCCAGGGCGTAGGCCGCGAGGGACAGGGCCTCCAGGCCAATGGCCGCGGCGACCGGACCGGGTGCGGGATGGGTCAGGCGCGCGCGGGCGGCGGCCAGCTCACCGCGGCCGGCCAGCAGCGTCGCCAGAGCGGCCACGCCCAGGGCCACGCCGAGCACCCAGCGCACCAGGCGCCCCCGACCGCTGGAGGACCACACGGACCAACCTAGGCCGTCGCGCGTCGCGCGCCGCTCTACGCTGAGCGCGGAGGCGACATGGAGTTTCGCGGGCGAATCGGACGGGACTGGCGCGACTCCACGCCGTGGTGGCCCGAGCGCCGGCGCCCGCCCGCGGGAGCGCCCAACGTGGTCCTGGTGGTCCTCGACGACGTCGGCTTCGCCCAGCTGGGCTGCTACGGCTCGGACCTGGAGACGCCGACCTTCGACGCCCTCGCCGCGGCCGGCGTGCGCCTGACCAACTTCCACACCACGGCCCTGTGCTCGCCCACGCGCGCCTGCCTGCTCACGGGCCGCAACCACCATCGCAACGG
Source organism: Actinomycetes bacterium (assembly GCA_021827705.1). Taxonomy (GTDB): domain Bacteria; phylum Actinomycetota; class Acidimicrobiia; order Acidimicrobiales; family RAAP-2; genus RAAP-2. Next base: position 19,867 of record JAKAUQ010000005.1, on the reverse strand, counting down.
CCTGGGCCGGGTGGCCGACCTGGCCGTGGGGTTCCCCGGCTACAGCGGCCAGATCCCCCCCGAGAACGGGATGCTGAGCGAGGTGCTGTCTAGCGCCGGCTACGCCACCCTCGCGGTGGGCAAGTGGCACCTCAGCCCCGAATCCGAGACCAATGCGGCTGGGGACCGCTCGACGTGGCCGCTGCGGCGGGGCTTCGACCGCTGGTACGGGTTCCACGGAGGCGAGACCCACCAGTTCCACCCGGCGCTCTTCTGCGACAGCCATCCAGTGGGGCGCCCCGCGCCGGCCGGGGAGGACTACCACCTCAGCACCGATCTGGCCGACCACGCCATCGAGTACCTCGGCGACCTGCGCGCGGTCGACCCCAGCCAGCCGTTCTTCTTGTACCTGGCCTTCGGCGCGTGCCACTCCCCCCACCAGCCACCGGCCCGGTGGCTGGAGGCCTATCGCGGGCGCTTCGATGAGGGATGGGACGCCTGGCGCGAGGCCACCTTCGCGCGTCAGCGCGCGCACGGACTCGTCCCGCCCCACTCGCGCCTTTCGCCGCGCCCGGCCTGGGTGCCGGCGTGGGCCGACCTCGACACGGACCAGCGACGCGTGGCGGCGCGGATGATGGAGGCCTTCGCGGGGTTCCTGAGCCACGCCGACGAGCAGCTCGGGCGCGTGCTGGCCTTCATCGCGGATCTCGGCGAGACCGAGCGCACCCTGGTCGTGGTGGTGTCGGACAACGGGGCCAGCGCCGAGGGCGGAGCTGACGGCTCGATCAACGACGTCCGGCTGGCCAACCTCGACCCCGCCTCGCCCCGCGAGATGCGCGCCCGGCTCGACGAGATCGGTGGGCCCCTCACGCACAACAACTACCCGTGGGGCTGGACGATGGCCGGCAACACGCCCTTTCGGCGCTGGAAGCGCGAGGTGCACGAGGGGGGCGTCGCCGACCCGTGCATCGTGACGTGGCCCGGCGGCCCGCTCGAGCCCGGCGCGCTGCGCACCCAGTTCGCCCACGTGATCGACGTCGCCCCCACGATCCTCGAGCTGGCCGCGGTGCCCTGGCCCGCGCGCCTCGCGGGACGGGACCAGAGCACCGTGGACGGGATCAGCTTCGCCTACCTGCTGGGACCCGACGGGGCCACGGCGCCCGAGCGTCACGCCACCCAGTACTTCGAGATGTTCGGCTCCCGCGCCCTCTACCACCGCGGGTGGAAGGCCGTGACCTTCCACCCCATTGGCCCCCTCTACGATGACCAGCCCGTCAACGCTCCCTTCGACGACGACGTCTGGGAGCTCTACCGCATCGACGAGGACCCCGGCGAGACGACCGACCTGGCCGCCGCGCACCCCGACGTGGTGGCCGACCTGGTGGCGCGCTGGTGGCGCGAGGCCGAGCGCAACCAGGTGCTGCCCCTCGACAACCGGGTGCTGTGGGCGCTGGTGCATCCACCACCCGACGGGCGGCCGGCCCGCGACACGTACCGGTACTTTCCCCACGGCGCCCCCGTCCCCGAGCGCGTGGCCGCGCCGGTGTGCCAGCGCTCCCACGACCTGGTGGTCGATGTCGACGTGCCCTCCGGCGGCGCCGACGGCACGCTGGTGGCCCTGGGCTCGGCTCTCGGGGGCTGGTCGCTGCACGTGCTCGGCGGGTACGTGCGCTACGTGCACAACCTCTATGGCGCCCGCATCGAGGGCGTGACGGCCAGCCGCCCGCTGGGCCCCGGGGCGCACCACGTCGTGCTGGAGTTCGTCAAGGACGCCGGCCTCGGCGGCGTGGCCACGCTGCTGGTCGATGGCGAGATCAGCGCGCGGGGGCGTATCGAGCGCTTCACGCCGAGCGCCTTCACCGGCCTCGGGGTCGGTCTCACGTGCGGCTACGAGTGGGGCCCGGCCGTGGGGCCCGGCTACCGGGCCCCCTTCACCTATCGCGGCCTCATCACGCGGGCCGAGATCCGGGTGCGCGGGCCAGTCGTGCGCGACCCACTGGCCGAGATCGAGGCCATCTTGTCGCGCGAGTGATCAGCGGCCCTGGGGAGCCGCGGCCACGTCGGCGATCCCGAGGTCCAGCTCCAGCAGGCACCGCGCCAGGGAGCGCACCGAGCGGCTGCGCAGGGCCACGGCCACCCCGTCGGGACGGAAGTGGTCCAGGAGGATCGTGGTGCCCCGGCCCCGGGCCGAGCGCAGCTGGGACACCTCGCCGCCCGGCCCCACGAGCGACGCGCGCACCCGCAGGCGCCGCGGGGCGCTCTGGAGGTGGGCCAGCAGGCGGTCACGCTCGTCGAGGTCGAGCAGGCGCACCCACACGTGACGGCCTCGCGCGCGTCCGAAGAGGGTGAAGAGGGTGTCACGGGCACCCGACCAGGGGTCGGGAGACGAGGTCGCGCGCATGGGGCTCCTTTCGACCTCGACACCGTAACGACCGGGTGTGTCACACCCCCGCGCTCGGGCCGGGCCCGTAGGGTGAGGTCGTGCAGTCGGGGTCCGCTCTCCCAACGGTCACCGACGTCCTGGTGGGGGCGACGCTGGTCGTGTGGCTGGCCGCCGAGGGACGTCGCGCCCGGCACCGGAGGCCCGAGGCCGCCCCGGTCCCCGGGGGACGGCGCGGACTGCTGAGCGGAGCCGTGGCCCTGGCCACGCTGGTCGCCCTGGGCGCGCGCGACGTGGTGCCCGCGGCCAATCTGCCCGCCGCCGCAATCCTGGCGTGGGGAGGCCTGAGCCTGGCGTGGGCCGGCCTGGCCCTGCGCTGGTGGTCCTTCTCGACGCTCGGCAACTACTTCACCTTCGAGCTGGTGGCCACTCCCGACCAGCCGGTGATCGCCCACGGCCCCTACCGCCTGGTGCGTCACCCCAGCTACCTGGGGGTCATCACCGTCGTCGTGGGCGTGGCCCTGACCCGCGCCAACGGGGCCGGGGTGGCCGGCGCCGCCGTCATCGCGGTGACCGGGGCGGTGCTGCGCATCCGCGTCGAGGAGCGCCTGCTGCTCCGCGTCCTCGGCGCGCGCTACGCGCGCTACGCGCGCGGGCGCGCCCGCCTGGTGCCCGGCATCTGGTGAGCCGGGCCGCGCGGGCCGTCCCGGTACGATGACCCGCAGTGCCCGTGCCCCCGTTCCCGCGGGGCCGGGGTGGCCGATCGGGGCCAACGGACGGGGAGCCGGAGGTCGTCGGCCCTGGTGCGCCAGTCCTGAGCGAGCGCCCCGAGCCCGATCCTGGCTGGTCAGCCAACCTGACGATCGTCGTGGTGGCGCGTGTCGCGATGAGCGCGGGACGCGCGCTGGCGGGAATCGTGGTGCCCATCTATCTGGCCGAGAGCGGCTTCAGTGCCGTGGCCCTGGCGGCCTACGTGCTCGCCGTAGCGCTGGTGTCGGCCGGTCTGTCCACGGCCATCGGCACCACGGCCGACGCCGTGGGGCGGCGGATCTTCCTCGTGGTGCTGCCGCTGATGACTGCGGCGGCGGCCGTCGTCTTCGCGCTGGTGCGCGACCCCGCGGCCCTGGTCGTCGCCGGTGCTCTGGGGAGCTTCGGGCGCGGGGCCGGCGCGGGGGCCGGGGCCATCGGCCCCTACCAGCCTGCCGAGTCGGCCTACGTCACCGACGAGGTCCCGCCGGCCGCGCGCAACCGGGCCTTTGGACGCCTGGCCTCGGCGTCGGCGCTCGGGGCCACCGTCGGCAGCCTGCTGGCGCTCAGCGCACCGCGGCACGCCCATGGCGCAGCACTGGCCGACTTCCGGGTGGCCTTCGTGCTCATCGCGCTGACCTCCGCCGTCGCGGGCCTGGCGGCCCTGTGGCTCGACGAGGCGCCGCGGCCCACCAACGGGAACCGGAGCCGGATGCGCCCCCACTGGCCGGTCCGCTCCCGCTGGCTGCTCTATCGCCTCTGGGTCACCAACTCGCTCAACGGGGTCGCCGTGGGCATGTTCGGGCCCTTCCTGACCTACTGGCTCTACCGCCGCTACGACGTGGGCCCGGCGACGGTCGGCGTCCTGTACGCGATCATCAACGTCGCCACGATCGCGTCGACCCTGTCGGCAGCCGGCCTGGCCCGGCGCTGGGGCCTGGTGCGCACCGTGACGGTCGTGCGGGTCGCCCAGGCCGTGCTGCTGGTGCCCATGGTGCTGGCCCCGACGTTCTGGTGGGCCGGGGCGGTGTACTTCGTGCGCATGGTGGTCCAGCGCATCGGGATGCCCCTGCGCCAGTCCTACGGCCTGGCGCTGGCCGACCCGGACGAGCGCGCCTCGGTCGCCGCGCTGTCCAACCTGCCCAGCCAGGTCTCCATGGCCGTCAGCCCCCTGCTCACCGGGTACCTCTTCGACGAGGTCTCGCTCTCGCTCCCCTTCGAGATCGCCGCCGCCCTGCAGCTGGCCAACGCCGGCTCGTTCTGGCTCCTGTTCCGCCACCACCCACCGAGCGAGGAGCGCGTCGAGCCCGAGCCGCCACCACCCCTGGAGGACCCGTGACCACCACCGCGGCCGGGGGCCGCCACCGGGACCTGGCCCTGGCCGTGGTTGTCGTCGGTGTGCTCATCACCGCCGTCGACGCGACGATCGTGGTCCTGGCCCTGCCCGAGATCCAGCGCACGTTCCACATCGGCCTGTCCTCGGTGATCTGGGTCATCATCGGCTACCTCTTCGTGATCACCCTGGTCTCGACCCAGGTGGGCCGCCTCGGCGACCTCTACGGCCGCGCCATGATGTACGAGCTGGGCTTCGTCGTCTTCGTCGTGGGCTCGGCCCTGTGCGCGCTGGCCTGGGACGAGCGCTCCCTGATCGGGTTCCGGCTGCTCCAGGGCATCGGCGGCGCCCTGATCGCCGCCAACTCCGGGGCGGTGATCGCCGACACCTTCCCGCCCCACGAGCGGGGCCGCGCCTACGGGTTCAACGCGGCCGGCTTCAATACCGGGGCGGTCCTCGGCGTGGTGGTGGGCGGCCTGATCGTCAGCTACGTGTCGTGGCGCTGGATCTTCTGGATCAACGTGCCCATCGGGCTGGGCGCGCTGGTGACCGCGCGGCGCGTCCTGGTCAACCGGGCCGAGCCCCACCGCCGGCACCTGGACTGGTGGGGCGTCACGACGATCGGCCTCGGCCTGTTCGGAGTCCTGTGGGCCATGGTCGACCTGGTGACCGAGACGTTCACGCTGCGCGTGGCGGCGACCCTCGTGGCGGGACTCGTCTTGCTGGCGGTGGCCGGCCTGGTGGAGCGGCGCGCCCGCGACCCGCTGCTGGAACTCTCCTTGTTCCGCGTGCCCACGCTCACCCCCTCGCTGCTGGCCGCCCTCTTCCAGAGCCTGGCCAACTTCTCGGTCCTGTTCCTGATCCTGATGTACCTCCAGGGCGTTCGGGGCCTCTCGCCCATCCACGCCTCGCTCCTGCTCGTGCCGGGCTACGTGATCGGCGGCGTCGTCGGCCCCCTCGCGGGCCGGCTGACCGACCGCGTGGGCGCCGTCCGCCCGGCCACGGCGGGGCTGGGCCTCCAGGTGGTCACCCTCCTCCTGTACGCCCAGTTCCAGGCGCACACCGCGCTGGTGGTGGTGGCGGGCACCTACGTGCTGGGCGCCATTGGCGCGGGACTCTTCTTCCCGGCCAACAACGCCGCGGTGATGAAGGCGGCCCCCACGACGTCCTTCGGCATCACCTCGGGGCTCCTGCGCACGTTCTCCAACGTCGGGATGGTCTTCTCCTTCGCGCTGGCCATCGTCGTGGCCTCGGCGAGCATCCCGCGCCGCGAGGCCTTCGCCATCTTCGTGGGCGCCCACGCGCTCACCGCCCACGAGGTGTCGCCGTTCCTGTCGGGCCTGCACGCCGCCTTCTACGCCTCGACCTCGCTGATGGTCCTGGCGGCCATCCTGTCGGCCACGCGGGCCCGGCGCGGTGTGCGCTAAGGCTCAGGCGCCGCCGGTGTCGAGCGTGGTCCCGGCGCGGTGTGCGCTAAGGCTAAGGCTCAGGCGCCGCCGGTGTCGAGCGTGGTCCCGGCGCGGTGCTCCTCGCGCCCCGCGCGCGTGAGCACCCACGCGCTGGCCCGTCCCTCGACGCGCCAGTGGACCGGGCCGCCCACCAGGGCGGTCTCCTCGTCGATGCCGACGACGCACACGCCGGGGTCGTCGGGGACGACCGCGCGCAGCGCGGCGTGGGGCAGTCGCGCCGAGAACGCGTCGAAGTGCGGCAGCACCCGCAGGTGGGTGAGCAGCCCCAGCCCGTCGGAGGCGCCCCGGCGCGGATGGCGCAGGGACGGCACCCGGCCGCACAGAGCCATGGCCCCCGCGCTGCACCCGGCCAGCGCCGCGCCCGCGCCCCAGGTGGCGACGATGGCGTCCCACACGCGCGTGCCCGCGAGCGTCGCGGCCAGGAACTCGGGGTGGCCCCCCGAGAGGTAGATGAGCCCGGCCCCCGCAACCTGAGCGGCCATCGCTGGGTCGTCGGCGCTCGCGCGGTCGGTGACCGCCACGATGACGGGCTCGACGCCGAGGCGCTCGGCCTGGGCGCGCCCCAGGTCGTGCCACCGGGCCACCACGTCTTGGCCGTCGGGGACGGCGGCCGTGGCCAGCTGCACGTAGCGCGGTGGTCGCCCCGCCAGCAGCGAGGCCTCCAGGGGTGCCATGGAGGCCAGATACTCGCCTGAGCCCACCAGGGCCAGGGGTCCTGGGGTCCCCGCACTCACGGGCCCACCCTACCGGGCACGCCTAGGGCGATTGTGGTACGACGCGCACGACCCAGCGCAGGAGGCGGCTGGCCAGCAGGCAGCGCGGGTAGCACACCGGCGACGCGGCGGTCGTGACGATCCCCACGCCCGGCCGGGTCGCGCGCGCCAGCACCACCAGGGACCGGCCTCCCCGGCGCACCGCGGGCGCCAGCGCCCCGGTGACGACGGGCGAGCTGTAGACCCAGAGGCCCCCGGCGGCCAAGATGACGACCCTGGCCCCCGAGCGCGCGGTTGCCGGGAGGGTCCCCGGGGTCCCCAGCACCACGGCGGGCGGGCCGCTCGCCGTGCCCAGGTCGAGCCCAGCCGTCGTGCGCGGCGCCCCCGAGGTCAGCACCACCAGGCGGTAGGCCCCGGCCGGAGCGGGCCCCCGGGGCGTGCGCTGGTCCCAGCGGGCCTGGGCCTGGTAGATCGCGCCGGGCGCGAGGAGGCGCTGGTACACGAAGAGTGGGATCGGGGCGGGACGACCCGCGACGTACGTCGAGTTCCACACCGTCGCTCCCGCGGCGTCGCGCACCTCGAACAGCGGGGAGCTAGCCCCGAGGAAGAGGGCGCACGACTCGGCTGCGGAGTTGGCGATCGCCACGTGGAAGCTCAGCGGGGTGCCCAAGCGCACCGCAGACCGCGTCGCCCAGGCAACGCCCGCCGCCGCGGTGCACGAGGGGGGCGTCGCGGCGGGCGCCACCTGCGGGACGAGGGCGACCAGGGCCGTGACCACGACCACGGCGGCCACCCCGAGCCGGCCCGCGCGCACGGCTCAGCCCCACCACGCCACGAGCCCGCGCCCGCCCGCCAGGAGCAGCCCGACGAAGACCGTCGCGACGAGCGCGAACAGGGGGTCGACCCCCTGGTGCGCGAGGGCGCGCAGGGCCAGGCCCCCGACCACGACCGCGGCCCAGACGACCAGGCCGCTCCCGAGCGCTCCGCGCGCCCAGCGAGTAGCGACCAGCCAGCCACCGGCCCATCCGGCCAGGAACGGCCAGGCCGTCTGCCACGTGCCGGCCAGACTCAGCGCGTGCCCGTGACGCGCGCGCCCGATCAGCACGAAGGCCACCACGGCGACCGCGTCGGCGAGCGCCAGTCGCCCCCGCCGCACCGCGCTAGAAGCCGCTGGTCCCGTGGGGCGTTCCCATCCCGGTCGGGCCGTTGTAGCCATTGGACAGGCTGTCCCCCGCGTTGCACAGGTACGTCCCGCACGAGCCGTTCGAGCCGCTGGTGACCGGGAGCAGCGGGTACGAGCCAGAACTGTTCGCGTAGAAGCCCGCGGCGGCCGTCGAGGCCCCGCTCGACACCGAGAAGCCCGACGTGTTGCCCGCCAGGGCGAAGATCGAGGCGACGATCGGCGAGGCCACGCTGGTGCCGCCAAAGACCATCCAGCCCGGCTCGTGGAAGGAGTCGTAGACGGCGACCCCCGTGTTGGGGTCCGCCACCGCCGCCACATCGCCCACGGTGCGCTGCGCGCACGTCGCTCCCGACATGGAGCTCTGCCACGAGGGGGCGGGCTCGTAGGCCGAGCAGCCCGAGCCGGTGCCCGACCACACGGTCTGGCTCCAGGTCGTCGAAGGCGACCCGGTCAGCGTCGTCCCGCCCACGGCGACCACGTAGGGCGACGCTGCCGGGTACTCGACGCCGTAGCCGCTGTCCCCGGCGCTCGCCGTGACGGCGATGCCCGCGTGGCTGTAGTACTGGGTGTCGTAAGTCAGCTCGCTCGAGGTCTCCGAGCCCCCGTAACTGTTGGAGATCGCGACGATGCCGGGGTACGACGCTGCCGTGACGACGGCCGTTCCCAGGTCGGCGAAGGACGCCGAGTTGGCCTCCACCAGCAAGATGTGGCAGTAGGGGCAGATGCTCGAGACCATGTCGAGGTCGAGGGAGATCTCCTCGGACCACGACGCGTTCGCCCGAGGCAGCGAGGTCGTGGAGCCGGACTGGCTCTCCACGGTCACGCACCCCGCACCCGTGGTGGTGTCGCACGTTGGCAGGCCGAACTGGCTGCGGTAGGTGGCGAGGTCACTGGCCGCGTTGGGGTCGTTGTAGGCGTCGACGACCGCGACCGTCGGTGGGGTGTTGGTGTTCGAGTACGCGCCCACGTAACTGCTCAGCCCGTACGCCGACTGGAGGTCTCCGGGGTAGTAGCCCGCCGGCGGCGTCGAGCCGCCCCCACCGCCCGGCGGCTTCTTTCCGGGACCCTTGCCCGGTGCCGCGGCGTGGGTGCCCGCCCAGGTGAGCCCGGGGTTGAGCAGTTGGATCGCGTTGCAGCTCGCCTGGCCAGGAACGGGAGGACACACGCGCGCGGTGTCGCCACTGGGTCCCGGGGCCGCACTGGCCTCGAGGCCCCCGCTCAGGGCCAGCGTGGCCACGGCCACCAGCCCCACCATCCAGCGACGTCGCCGCATAGCCGTCCTCCCTCCCGCGCGCCGGGGCGCCCGAACCACGCCTAGTCTTCCACCCTTGGTGAGCAAACACAACGCGTGGTGCACCGCACCGCGCCGCGCGGGCGGGCGGGGGCTCAGCTGGCCGGCGCCAGCGGGCGCACGGCCAGGACTGCGCAGTCGGCCAGCAGCAAGGTGCGCTGAGCCTGGGAGCCCAAGAGGAGCTTGCCCACCGGGGAGCGGCGCCGGATCCCGATGACGATCAGGTCGCTCGCGGCGTCACGGGCGGCGCTGACGAGCTCTTCGGCCGGCGTGTGCCCGCGCGCCACGTCGCGCACCTCGAACTCCAGGCCCTCGGCCGCCAGCTGCGCGGATATCTCGTCCAGGCGCTCCCGGTCGGCCGCCACGTCGGCGGCGTCCTCGGCGCCCCCGCCCTCGCTGGCGTGCACCACGATGAGTTGGGCACCACGCAGATGCGCCTCGGCCACTGCCCGCTCGAGGGCCGCCTCCCCCTCGGGGGTCCGAATGAATCCGACGATCACGCTCACCTGCTGCCTCCTTGGTCAGGTCTCCTCGGGCGCGCCCGCCGACGGCGTGGGCCGCGCCAGCCCGAAGAACTGCTCGGCCACGTCGGCCGTGCTGCGGAACTCCTCGACGGGACCCGAGAAAGTCACGCGCCCACCGCCGATGATGGTCACGACGTCGGCGAGCTCGAGGACGCGAGCGTTCTGCTCGGCCAGCAGCAAGGTGACGCCGCCTTGGGCCACCACCTGGGCCAAGGTTTCGACCATCTCGCCCACCGCCAGCGGCGACAGCCCGGCCGAGGGCTCGTCCATCAGCAGCAGGTGCGGATCGCGCACCAGGCCCTTGGCCAGGCTGAGCAGCTTGCGCTGACCACCCGACAAGGCACCCGCGGACTCGCGCCGTCGCGCCGCCAGGAGCGGGAACTGCTCGTAGGTGCGCTCGAGGCGCTGGCGCAGCGTCGCGGCACTCAGGCCGGTGGCCACGACGCGCAGGTTGTCCTCGACGCTCAGCCCGGCGAAGATCCCCGTCTCGCTCACGTAGGACATGCCCGCCGCGATGCGGCGCTCCGGGCTCCAGCCCGCGATGGGCTCGCCCTCGTAGGTGAGGGTGCCGGCCCACAGGGGGCGCAGGCCGATCAAGGCCTTGAGCAGGGTGCTCTTGCCGGCACCGTTGGCGCCCAGGAGCACGGTGGTGCGGCCCTGCGCCACGGTGAGGTCGACGTCCCAGAGCACGCGCAGGGCGCCGTAGCCGGTGCTCAGGCCGGTGGCTTGCAGGGAGGTCTGGTCGCTCACGCGTGGGTCCCCAGGAAGATCTCGATCACCCGCGGGTCGGCGATCGCCTGGCGCAGGGTTCCCGCGAAGATGGGCGTCCCGGCATTGAGGACAACCACCTGGTCGACCACCTGCTCGAGAAAGCCCATCAGGTGCTCGACGACGACCAGGGCCAGCCCGCGCTCGCGCAGCGCCCGCAGCAGGCCGGCCACGTGGTCGAGCTCACTGGGGCTCAGTCCCGCTCCCAGCTCGTCGACGAAGAGGACGTCGGGGCGCGCCGCCAGGGCGCGCGCCAGGTCGAGCAGCTTCTGCTCGCCACTGGTCAGGGCCGCGACCCGGCGCGCAGCCACCCGCGCCAGGCCCACGAACTCCAGGACGTCGAATCCCAGGTCCGCCGTCCCGTGGCGCGATGGGCGCACCAGCGCGACGTTCTCGGCGACGGTCAGGCCAGCCAGCGGGCGCGGGACCTGGAAGGTCCGGTTCATCCCGAGCCCGCACAGCCGGTGCGAGGCCAGTCCGGTAACGTCGCGCCCCCGCAGCCGGACCGTGCCGTGCGTCGGCTTGTAGACGCCCGAGAGCACGTTGATCAGGGTCGTCTTGCCCGAGCCGTTGGGGCCCACCAGGCCGAGGGACTGGCCCTCGGCCACGTCGAGAGACACGCCGGACAGGGCCACGAAGGCGCCGAACGACTTGGCGACGTCGCGCACCTCGAGCAGGGCGCTCACGGTGCGACCTCCGGTGCCGCCCGGCGGCGCACCAGCCGGTTCCACCACGCGGGCCGGTCGCCCCGCCCGCCCACCAGGGAGGTCAGGCCCCCGGGCAAGAACAGGACCAGCACCACGATCAAGAGGCCGTAGATGAGCTCGAAGTACTGGGGGTTGGAGATCCCGATGTACTGGTAGAGCGAGTAGAGCACGACGGTACCCACCACCGGGCCCACAGCCGTGCGTACCCCGCCAAAGAGCGCGAAGACGATCGCGTAGACGCTGATCGTGAGGTCGAAGGGGGTCTCGGCGTAGAAGGCCGACGTCATCAGGGCCCACAGGGCACCGGCGACTCCGGCCAGCGCCGCGCTGACCAGCCAGGCGATGGTGCGCGTGCGCACGACGTTGACGCCAGCCATCGCCGCGCTGACCGCGTCGGACCGGATGGCGCGCAGCGACAGGCCGAAGTGCGAGTCGCGCACGTAGAGGACCACGATCAGCGCCACCACGACGGCCACGACCGATATGACGTAGAGGGCCGTCGGCGAGAAGAGCAGCGGCAGGGACATCCCCGACTCGCCGAAGGTCCACGACTCGTTGGCCACGATGAAGTAGAGGGCCTGGGACGCTGCGAGGGTCGCCAGAGCGAAGTACGCGCCCGACAGGCGCAGAAGCGGTGACAGGATCAGCGCGGCCACCACCGACGTCAAGGCGCCCAGTGCGATCGCGGCATAGCCGCCGACGTGCCAGTAGACGATGGCCAGTGACGACCCGTAGATGCCGGCCCCGAAGAATCCCACGAAGCCGAAGGGCAGGTAGCCGGTGAAGCCGTAGACGATGTTCACGCCTTGGGCCAGCAAGATGTAGATGGCCAGGGTCGTAAGAAAAGCCAGGTTGTTGTAGAGGGACGGGCCCGCCCCCAGCACCGCCCCCACGACCACGAGCGGCGCGATACGGCCGAACCAGCGCGCCGCGGCGTGGCGCGCCGGAGACGCTCCGGTCCCGGGGGGGGTCGTGACATCCTCGAGGGATTCGAGTTCAGGCAACGCGCACCCTCCGTCCAAAGAGACCGCTCGGCCGCAGCAGGACGACGGCGAGCAAAAGAGCGTAGGGCACGAGACCCGTCCACGGGGCCGCGTAGGCCTGGGTCAGGCTCGAGGCGAGCCCGTAGAGGATGCCACCGGCCGCGGTGCCCAGGGGGTTGCCGAGCGAACCGATGATGATGATGGTGAAGGCGGTGATCGTCAGGCCGCCGCCGGTCGTCGGGTTGATCCCGCCCAGCATGTACGTCGCCAGGGGCCCCGCCGCGGCGGCGAAGGCCACCCCGATCACGAAGGCGGAGGTCGCCACGCGCCGCACTCGCACACCCGAGGCGATGGCCTCCTCCTCGTTGGCCATCACCGCCCGGGTCGCCAGTCCCAGACGGGTGCGGTAGAGGTAGTAGTAGAAGAGGGCCAGTGCCGGCACCGCCAGGGCTGCCGAGGCCACCAGGGAGGCCGCGTAGGGCTGACCGAAGATCATCACCGGGTTGCCCAGCTCGGGCAGCGTGACCTGGTTGGTGCCGTACTTCATCGTGGCCAGGGCCACCAGCACCTGGGAGACGCCGAAGAACAGGATCAGCGAGGACGTCTCGGTGTCCTCGGATCGGCGCAGCCGGGGCACCGTGATCAGGTAGAGGATCAGGCCACCCACCAGGGCCAGTGGGATCGACAGGGGAATGGCCCACAGCGCGTTCACATGGGCGCTCGTGGTGAGGGAGTACGCGAGATACCCTCCCCACACCACGAGATCGCCATGTGCCAGGTTCACCAGCCTCATCACCCCGAACAGCAGGTTGAGGCCGACGCCGATGAACCCGTAGAACAGCCCGTATAAGACCCCGCTGACGAGGGCGTACTCGAAGAGTCTCATCGGGTGAGGAAGACTACGCCCTGGGAGCCGGGTACTTGGGCGTCCCGTTCACCATCGCCTTCTGGGCCGCGGTGGCCGGATAGACGATCTTGAACTGGAAGCCCGCTCCGTGCGGCACCATCTGCGCCACCGGCAGCAGCTCGCCCACCTGGGCTCCGGCCTTGTTCAGAGCGAAGGTCCCCTCGAGGGTCTGGAGCTTTCCACTCACCGCCGTCAGGCCCGCGCGGATGCCCAACTGCGACATCGAGGTCGCGTGGGCGAAGGCCGCCTGCACCGCCAAGCCGGCGTTGTAGCCCGCCACGTTGAGGAAGTTCACCGTGGACTCCTTGCCCGGGGCGAACTTCTGCAAGAAGGCGTTCAGTCCCAGTCCGAGGTTCACCTTGTTGACCCGCATGATTGGCGGCACCGCGTACGTGTACTCCCAGGCGAGGGCCTTGGCGCCCACGTCCTGGCTGAACAGCGTCGGCAGCTGGCCGGGGAACGGCGTCAGCACGAAGTTGAAGTGGGTGTTGGTGGACTTGAGCTGGTTGAGGAACGCGATGTCATTGTTCGGGTACCCGAACTCCAGCACGGCCTGGGGATTGGCACCCTTGATCGCCTGGACGATCGTGCTGTAGTCGCTCTGGGTGGTCGGCACTCCCTGGAAGTACACGGGCTGGAGGTGCTCGGAGGCCAAGAAGCCCTTGATCGCCGCCGCCTGGGCCTGGTCGAAGTCGTTCTGGCAGTACAGGATGGCCACGCGCTTGATCTTGAGCGAGCTCAGCAGGCCGACGACCGGCTTGGGCCACACCGCCGACACGGGAAGCGAGGTCAGTGCCACGTAGGGATTGGGTCCGCTGCTAAAGAACGACGTCCCCGATCCGGTGATGTCAAAGAGCAGGTGCTTCTGGTCCTTGGCGATGGTCACGGCCGGCGCGGTCAGCACGGAGCCGAAGTCCGCGACGAACACGTTGACCTTGTTCTGCGTGAGCAGCTGGTTGTAGAGCGTCGTCGCCGTGGCGGGGTCGCTCTGGTCGTTGTAGGACACCAGCTGGACGTGCTCCTTCTTCTTGAGCGGAGCCACGTACATGCCGCCGGCCGCGTTGACCTGCTTGACCCAGAACTGGAGTCCGGCATACTCGGGCATCGATGAGGTGGCGAAGCTGCCGGTGTTGGCGTACAGCGTCCCCACAGTGATCACGTTGCCACTCGCCCCCGCTGACTGCGACGCCGACAATGACGCCGCTGCCAATCCCGAGGCCATCAGCGCTCCCGCGAGCGCAATTCGTCGATAGGTTTTGAACATAACCGTTTTGGTCTCCCTCCCTCAGTGAGGCACCACCGCTCCCCTGATGGGGAAACGGCAACTTCCGTACTGTACATTCCTCTCGGTAGCCCCCCCTGTGGGACCATCGTCACAAGGGGCGCCCCAGCGCGAAACTAGTCCCTCACCGCGGTGCGTGACTGGCCAGGTCCGCACCGCGGGCCAGGGGTCCACGAGTACCGTCGATGCGTGAGCCCTCCATCGCCCCAGCGACGGGGCTTTGATCGTGTGCGGCGGGCGGCGCTCCCCGAACCGGGTCCCGTGCGCACCCTGACGAAGTCGACCTTCACCAACAGCATCGGCAATGGCCTGTACTACACCGTCGAGGTCATCTTCTTCACGCGCTCGGTCGGGCTGGCCGTGCACCTCGTCGCCTTCGGCCTGGGCGTTGCCGCGCTGTGCGGTCTCGTGGTCTCGATTCCAGCCGGGCACCTGTGCGACCGGCGCGATCCCCGCTTGGTGGCCGCCGCCGCCACCGTCGGCGAGGGCGTGGCCATGGGGCTGGGCACGCTGATCCACTCGTTCACGCCGTTCGTGCTCCTCTGCGTCCTCGCGGGCATCATGGCGGGCGCGTCCTCCCCGGCGCGCTCGGTGGTCCTCGGCCGTTTCGGCCAGGGAGACGATCGCGTCCGGGTGCGCGCCTACCAGCGGGCGGTCACGAACTTCGGCATGTCGATCGGCATCGCGCTGTCGGGCGTGGGGCTCGCGATCGACACGCGCGCGGCGTACCTCGTCATGGTGCTCGGCAACGCTGCGACCTTCGTGATCGCTGCGGGCTACATCCTGCGCCTGCCGCACGCGTCGCCCCCGGAGCTGCCCGCGGGCGGTCGCCGCGAGCCCGCGACCGTGGTGCTGCACGACCGGCGCTACCTGACCGCCGCGGTGCTGAACGGCCTCTTCGAGATGCACTTCATCGTCCAGAGCGTGGCGCTCCCCCTCTGGGTCATCGGCCACACCACCGCGCCGCACTGGTGGGTGTCCGTGTTGCTCCTCATCAACACCGCCATGGTCATCACGCTCCAGGTCCGCCTGAGCCGTGGCGCGGGCTCGGTGCCCCACGCCGCTCGCGTGTACCGCCGCGCGGGCCTCTACCTGGGGGCCGCCTGCATCCTGTACGCGATGACGTCCGGCATCGGTGCGGTCGGCGCCTGCGCCGTCTTAGTGGTGGCCATTGCCTCGCACACGATCGGCGAGCTCTACGGCTCGGCGGCCTCCTGGGGCGTCGGGTACGGCATGGCGCGCGAGGACCTGATGGGCCAGTACCAGGGCGCCTTCGCCCTCGGCCGTCGCGTGTCGCGCGTCATCGGCCCCAGCCTGGTCACGATTCTCGCCATCAGCGAGGGCCGCACCGGCTGGCTGGTGCTGGCCGCCATCTTCATCACCACGGGGACCGCCTTCGTGCCTCTGGCCTCGAGCTACGCCCGCACGTCAGCCGCCGCCGCACCCGGTGCCACCGGCAGTCCCGACCCCGGCTTCTGACCAGACGGCCCCCGGGGACCTGCTCACGCAGGCTCGATGTCGCCGCCCACGATCCAGGCGTGCTGGCCAACCTGGAGCTCGCGCGTGAAGCCGAACTCCTCGAACAACGTGACGGTCGCGGTGAACTGGAAGCGACCCTGTGCCTGAGGTCCCGTGGTGACTTCGGAGACGGCCTCGACCCGACCACCATCGTCGAGGGCCATCAGTCCGAGAGCACCCGCGAGGGCCACACGAGCGACACCTTCACCGCGGTGGCGCCGGTCGACGAACACGCACCCGATGCGCCAACGCGCTGGCGGCGGCGGGTCCTGTTGATACGCCCGCTGATGACGCAGCTCGAGCTCGCGCATGCTTGCGTACTGACACCAGCCCTGGGCTCGACCGTCGAGATCGACGACCAGGGCCGCGTGCGCCCGTCCCGTGCGCACCAGCTCCTCCTGGAGCGCGCGGCTCGGATACGCCGCGCTGGTAGGCACTGTGGAAGGCGATGCACCAGCAGCCTCCGTAGATGCCGTTGTTGCGCTCGACCAGCCCGGCGAACAGGTCCCAGATGGATGCGTCCAGCGCGCGCCCGTCGTAGGGCGCGCTCACGAGGCCGCCTCCCCTTCCGACCCAACTGACCCGCCCAGGGGGCCCCTGTCGACAGCGTGACGAACGGGACTCTCTGGGGGAACTGAAGTTCGCGGTCGCGACATCGATCGACGGATTTCGATGACCGACCGTTATCGACACCGGGGACGGGGATCGGGGCCCAGGGGGGCAGTTGTGGGTTCCGCCGTCCCAGGAATCCTGAGACATAACATCGATGGTCCTGATCGTGACGGACCCGTGCGAGAGGGGCAGTCACGGTAACCGCCAGGTACTAGTCATTATCAACGGCACGTGTGGAAAGATCTCAGATCGTGGAGATCGATCTGTGGATCCTGTAGGCGTGGACCTGGTCGCTGCGGCACTCATAGAGCTCCGAGTCGGCCACGAGGACAGCCGCGGGTTCATCGCGATCCCAGGTGACCTCGGCTGGCGAGACGCACCTCGAAACGCACATCGGCGCGTCGAGCGCGCGAGGCACGGCGTCGGCACGTGCGATCCCGCCTCCAGGCGCCGGTGGTCCAGGGTTGAAGAGGCCGAGTTCCTGCGGGGCCACAACTGCTTCGACCCTGGTGACGATCCGGCCTCCCGCGCAAGGCGCGCGGGCGAGGGACCATGACCACCGGCGCGCCCCGAAAGCCCCCGGTATTTGGTCCCGAGTCGTGGTCGGAGTTGGCGGGCCGGCCCTGGAGCTACTGGGACCTGTGGTTCGCCGCCGTGGCCGTCTCCGCCTACGGAGGCAGCCTGGACGAGCTCGAAGAGCATCTCGTGGACAAATTGCGGAACCACGTCGGCCGGCGGAGTGCGGAGGCCCAGCTCAGCCACCTGGTCGACCTGCGGTCCCGGCTCGAAGCAGCCCGGCTCACACCGGGGGATCTCGCCACGCCAGCGGTCCTTTCCGACAAGCGGATGCTGGCGCGTGCACACCACAAGGTGGGCGACGCCCGCGTGGAAGGGCGAGCCATGACAGGCGCCATGGTCGATACCCCGCGAGCGCGCCTGGTGTACCGGGCCCGGTACGGCCGCTGGGGCGCCTTCCCGGTCGACCCGGAGCACTACTACAAGTCCTTTCGCCGCCACGTCGAGGTCAAAGACCACATCTCCCAAGACCAGAGCTTCGCCGCCGTCGACCGACTAGAAGAACGTCTGCGCAACCTCGACGAGCCGTCACTCACCGAGGCGCAGCGACTGGCGCTGTACCGGGCGTTCCAGACCGCGGGGTTGGAACTAGCCGACCGTACCGACGACTCGCACGGCAATGTGGGGCAGATGCGCCGTGATGCCTGGCACACCTATTTGGGGCTCGACTGGCAGTCGGCTGGGCTCCACGTCGAGGAGTACTGGGCCGACGTGTGCGACCTCGTCGTCTTCGAGCCCTATGCGTTGGACTACCAGGAGGAGACTTTCCCCTGGCGGAGGGTGCCCGTTGGTCACGCAGAGCTGATCGAGGAGCTCCTCCTGCGGCTCGCCGTCGAGTGCCGATCCCACTACCTCGACTACCAGGCCGACAGTGCACTCCAGCAGCTCGCATGGCTGGCCGTCAGCGGGCGGCGCCTCAGCCGGTACGTCGAAACGGCAACCCGCCTCGGTAGTGAACACTGGATGCCCATCGAGGCCATGGCCGAATCCGCGCTGCGCGCGGGACGGCGGGAGGTTGCCGTCGAAGTCTTCCGCGCAGCGAGCTCTCCCGGCCCACTGCACGAGCACTTGCGCCAACGCTGCCTGGTGCTCACCGGCGTCGATGTGGACGCCGAGGGACAAGACCCCAGACGAGGCATCGCGCCGTCACCATCCCCGGTGGTCGCTCGTGAGCGGTGAGGAGGTCGATCGCGCCGTGCGCCGGGTCGGAGCCCGGCGCCCCGAGCTCAGGGTGGCAGCCCAGTCAGTGGCCAACGGGCTTACGGCCGGAGAAGGCGTGGGCATGATCCACCAGGCTGCGCTACAGCAGTATCTCTGGTGGTACATGCCCCGCGACTACTCAGAGGACGAGTGGCAAGGGCAGGTTGAGGCCGCCGCGGCGCTCCTTGACGAGCTCGGTCTTCCACACCTGGCAAAGGTGGCTCGCTCCGAGGCGACCCAGAAGGTACTCGCCGCGTGGGCTCATGACCGCACAAAGGGAGCGGCCACCTTCCGTGTCGCGTACGCCAAGTCAGGCGTCGAGCCACCTGACTCGGCGCTGCTCGCGTGGGGGTCGATCATGGGTATGGACGAGGCGCGTGCCCTCGACACGGTCGAGCGTGCACTGGGCGATGCCGTCGCCACGGAGAACCTGGTTCCGGGAGCTAAGGGGTGGAAAGACAAGGCCACAGCCATCGCCGATGCGGTGCTGAGCCAGCCACTCGACCTGCCTCCCGGGCAGACCCTCGCTGGCTTGGTCACCACCGAACGCATCGGAAACTGGATCGACGCCGCTCGCCACCCCGTGCATCGGAAGTGGCGTTCGGCGGTGGCGAACCGTTTGCTGCATCCGATCGAACCGCCGCCCGACCTGAGTGACACGGTGGCGCCAATGCTCTGGCTGTTGGAACTCGCCGCGGCGCCCGGTGGCGCAGAACTGACACAGAGCAACTACCTGGCCCGAGCGACAGTGGTGACGGCGGTTGAGCGCTTCGGCTGGTGGGACTGGAAGAAACCTCCGCGCTCGGAGGCCGACGTCCATGAACTGTCGACGCTGCGCGATGCGGCCAACCGGCTGCGCCTGCTGCGGCGACGTGGTCGACGCTTGCACATCACCACCCGAGGGGCCGAATCCCTCGCCTCCCCGGCACAACTGTGGCAACTCGTCGCCACCGAGACCGAGGACGGAGAGGATTTCACCCGCGCAGTCACGGAGCTAGTAGGTCTTCGCTTGCTTCGTGGACGGATCGAGCAAGGAGAGCTCGTCTCCGAGATCGCTCCCATTCTCGAGGCTCAGGGCTGGAGGACGAGCACCGGACCGATCTCGATCAACGATGTCTCGAGGGCAGTCTGGCGACCGCTCCGGTGGTGGCGGATCTTCGGTGCGCTCGACGAGGAGGAACCGACGTGGGAGTACGGCACCGGCCGCCGTCTGACGCCACACATGATCTCACTGGCTCCCGACGGTGAGTTCATGGTGCTCGCGTACCTTCGCTCCAGGGCGGCGGGACCGCGCCATCGAGTGGGAGATGGATGAACTGACGGTCGCAGGTTCGGTTGCCCCGCCTCGGGATTCGCGTACGAGTGTCACCTCAATCGTTTGGCCCGTGGGAAGTTGGGCGTTCGTCGTCACACCATTACCAGGCTGATCGGCACGAACCGGCTAAGTCGGCGCGGCTGTCGGTTCAGTTGCAGTTGCGTTTCTTGGTTCCCAGCAGCATGACGATCGAAACTGATCTCAGGGAACCTGGGGGCAGGCTCGAGGTGCTGCGTGCCGCAGGTAGTCGTTCGGGACACCCGGCTGGCCAGCCAGGTGGGCCTGACCTCGTTGGTGCCCCCGGTAGGACTCGAACCTACGCTCACGGTTTAGGAAACCGATGCTCTATCCCCTGAGCTACGAGGGCAAAATTTAGAACT
>JAKAUQ010000026.1 GCA_021827705.1 Actinomycetes bacterium | reverse complement strand
CCGAGTCCGTCGCCGTCGGGGCTGGCGTCCGCGACGGACGCGTCGACGCTCTCGCCTTCGGCCCAGCGCCCCAGCAGCGCCAGTGAGTCGTGGACCTCGAGAACGCGCTGGTCGAAGCGCGCGCGAACGTCGCCGGCCTCGCACGTCCGCATCGTCGCGCCACCGGTCAGCGGATGGCTGACGCGCGCGTCGACGGCCACGCCAGAGGCGCGGGCGACGACGCCCACCACACCCAGACGACGCGCGTCATCGGCCCCGAGTACCGCCGTGCCGGCCAGTCGGTCGGCGACCACGGTGTTGGACGTCGCCAGGTCCACCAGATCCGCCAGCCGCTCTCCGATCTCGCGATACAAGGAGGCGTCCAGGGGTGCGCGCAGCACGCCCCCTCCCGGCGTGATCGCGCCGCGCAGCAGCCGGTGACCGGTCAGCTCGGCCCCGTGGCGCTGGAGCCGCTCGGCGAGCGCCAGGGCGCGCGCGTGCACAACCGAGAGGCCGGTGTCGTTCACGATCGCCCCGATGTCGACAACGTGGCGCGTCACGCGCTCGAGCTCGAGCAGGGCGTTGCGCGCGCGCCAGGCGTCGCGCCCGGCCCGCTGCCCGGTCGCCTCCTCGATGGCCAGGGTCGCTGCCAGCCCGTGGGTGACGGCACTGTCGCCGCTCACCCGCTCGGCCAGCTCGAGGAGGTCCTCAGGACGCCTCCCCTCCCCCAGGCGTTCGATGCCGCGCTGGAGGAACCAGAGCCGCGGGGTCATCTTGAGGATCGTCTCTCCCACGACCGAGAACCGGAAGTGGCCCGGTTCGATGAGCCCGGCGTGGACCGGTCCGACGGGGATCTCGTAGACGCCAGCGCCCTCGACCGCGGTGAAGGGGTAGGCCCGGTCGTCGCTGCCCAGGACCGGGTGCGCGGGCGCGCCGCGGCGCATCGGGTGGTAGTCGGGGGGCCAGTGGCCGTGGTGGGACAGCGGACGCGGTGCGGGGTGACCGACGGGCACGATGCCGAAGCCGTCGTGCAGGGCCCGCTCGAAGCGCCCGGCGGGAAACGAGATCTCGGCCAGCGAGGGCACCGTGGGCCTCTCAGCGTCGGCTGTGACCACCAGCTCCACGCGGTCGTCGGGGGGGCCCGCGAGAAACGTGTAGACGACCCGGAGACGCGCACCCTCGTCGTGGGCGACGATGGCGGCCAGCCGGTGCGTGGTCCCGAGCGCCGTGGCGTGCGCGACCAGCTCGCTGGCCGCCAGATCGAAGACGCGACGGCTCACGACAGCACTCCCGCCGCGGCGTGCAACAGTGAGGCCAGTGGCCAGGCCACCAGGCCGAGCACCGCACAGACGACCAGCGCGGCCACCAGGGGGGCGATGGCTCGCCGGGGCGTGCGCTCCGGCGCGGGCTCACCGGGCCCCAGCAGCATCTGGCGCCCCGCGCGCAGCAGGCCCGCCGCGATGACGACCAGCAAGCCGAGTGCCAGACCTGCCGCCCAGCCCAGACCGACACTGAACTCGGCGCGGAACATCGCGATCTCGCTCGCGAACAGGGAGAAGGGCGGGAGTCCGGCCAGCGCGACGAGGCCCGCGGCCAAGACGCCACCCAGGGCCGCCCGCCGCCGCAGCAGGGCCCGGATCCCGGCAATCGTCGTCGTGGACTCGGCGTGGTGCACCTCACCGGCGCCGAGGAACAGCACCGACTTGACCAGGCCGTGGCCGATCACGTGCAAGAGGGCCGCCGCGATGGCCAGCGGCGTACCCGCCGCCGTGGCCAACGCGATGAGGCCCATGTGCTCGATGCTCGAGTAGGCGAGCAGGCGCTTCAGATCCCGCTGGACGATCACCATCACCGCAGCAACCCCGAGGCTCGCCAGCCCGAGGACCACCAGCAGTGTGCGCACGAAGCCCACCCCGAGCGCCGCGTCGGCGATGGTGCGCACGCGCAGGATCGCGTAGAGCGCGACGGTGAGCAAGACACCCGACATCAGGGCCGAGACGGGCGCGGGCGCCTGAGAGTGGGCGTCGGGCAGCCAGCTCTGCAGGGGCGCCAGCCCGACCTTGGTCCCAAAGCCGAGGACGATCAGCCCGACGGCCAGCCGCGTCACCTTCGGGTCCAGATGGGGAGCCAGGGCCCGCAGCCCGCTCCAGTCGAGCGTCGCGGCTCGCGGTCCGGCTCCGGCGTGAGCCGACGCGAAGTACAGCAGCACCAGGCCGAGGAAGGCCAGGGCGATGCCCACGCTGCACAGCACGGCGTACTTCCAGGAGGCCTCGATCGCGCGCCGGCTGCGCTCATGCCCGACGAGGAAGGTCGTGGCGATCGTGGTCGCCTCGACCATGACCCACACCACGCCGAGGTTCGCCACCAGCACCGCGCCGAGCATGGCGGCGACGAAGACCTGGACGAGGACCCCGTACTCGCGCGCGCGGCGGCGCGAGGCCGGATCCGCCGTCACGACCAGGGTGCGACCCATCGCCGACGTCGCCAGGCTGGCCACCGTGCCGATCACGATGACCATGACGGCGCTCAGCGCGTCGACGCGAATCACGCCGCCGAGGGCGTGCACGACGCGGCCGTGCACCGTCGCGGCCGCCAGGGCGATACCTCCCGCGAGCACCGCGAGCGAGGACGCGACCGAGAGTGCCTCGGCGCGGCGGCCGGGCGCGACGACCAGCAGTGCCAGGGCGACCACCAGAGGAGCCAGGACGACGACGAAAACCATCAGTCGTGAAGCTCCCGCAACTCGTCGAGGGCCACGTTGCCGAGGCGTGCCCGCATCGTCCCGAGCAGGGCCCGCAGGACCACAACCACCAGTAGCACGTCGAGGCTGCCGCCCAGCTCGACGATGAGGGGCACACCCGCCGTGAGCAGGAACGTCATCAGGGCGACGCCGTTGTCGATGACCAGGAGTCCCACGACCTGGGAGAGGGCGCGGCGCCGGGTGACCAGGAGGAGGTAGCCGGTGAGCACGGTCGCCAGCCCGAGGGGGGCCAGGGCCGCCGCGCGCCCGGGAGCCAGGGCGTGCAGCGGTGCCCCGACCACCACCGCCAGGCCGACCAGCGCGGCGGCGAGCACCAGCGAGGACGGGACGTTGATGAAGGGGGCGCTCTCGCGCGCGCCCGGGTCGGAGCGCGCCACGCGCCCGAGCAGGGTCGGCACGACCCCCGCCTTCACGACGACGACGAGGACCGCGGTGACCCCGAGCCCGACATCGTGCTGCGTCGCGGCGGTCGACGCGGCGACCAGGGCCAGGGCGATCCCCTGGATCCGCAGCAGGCCGACCAGCGCCCGCAGGTCGCGTCGCCAGAGTCCGGCCACCCCGATGACGAGCACCGCCACCGCGGCCAGGTCGATGACCGCTCCCGCGAGGCCGGTCATCGGGCCACCACGCCGACGAGAACGGCCAGGCTGGCGACCACGAAGGCGGCCGCCAGCAGCTCGGGGACCCGGAACAGGCGCAGCTTGGCGCTGTGGACCTCAGCCAGCGCGATGACGACGGCCAGCACCGTCGCCTTCACGCCCACCAGAATCAGGCCGCTCGCCAGGGCCAGCGGCGAGCTCGACGTCGCGATCCCCCAAGGGACCGCCAAGGTCCCCAGGAGGGCGAGCAGCAGGCCCAGCCGCATGGCCGCCCCCAAGGTGAGCAGCGCGAGGTCGCGCCCGCCGTACTCGAGGGTCATGGCCTCGTGGATCATGGTCAGCTCCAGGTGCGTCGACGGGTTGTCGACGGGCAGCCGTCCGGTCTCGGCGACAACCACGATGAACAGGGCCAGGGCCGCCAGCACGTGCGAGGGACTCACCATCGCGATGGGCACGCTCAGGCCGTGGTGCAGCAGCACCGGCAGGCTGAGCGACCCGGCCGGCACCGCGAAGGCCGCCAGCGCCACCAGCAGTGCGGGCTCGGCGAGGGCCGACAGCGCCATGGCGCGGCTGGCGCCCATGCCCCCGAAGGCGGTCGCGGTGGCCAGGCCCCCGGCCGCCAGGCTGAGCGACCCGGTGAGCAAGAGGAACACCACGACCAGGGCGTCGGCACCCGCGCCGCCCGCCGTCTGCAACCCCACCAGGGGGACCAGGCCGGCCGCCACCGCCGTCGTCACCACCAGGACCATCGGCACGGCGCCGTGCGCCCGACCCGCCGTCGCCCGAGGGCTCTCGCGACCGAGCCGCTTGGCGACTTCGCGCAGGGGCTGCGTCACCGGGGGCCCGACCCGACCTTCGGCTCTGGCCCGGATCTTGGCCATGAGCCCCGTGAGCAGGAGGCCGCCCAGCGCCACGACGACCACCTGCAGGAGGGACACCACGTCGCGCGTCATCGCAGCACCACCAGGACGGCCAGCAGGACCAGCAGCCCGTAGGCCAGGTAGCGGTGCACACTGCCGTTGGCCAGAGCCC
This sequence comes from Actinomycetes bacterium, assembly GCA_021827705.1. GTDB lineage: Bacteria > Actinomycetota > Acidimicrobiia > Acidimicrobiales > RAAP-2 > RAAP-2. Next base: position 20,751 of record JAKAUQ010000026.1, on the reverse strand, counting down.
GGGCCCGGCGCCCCAGGGCGTCGGCACCCCGAATCACCGGACGATACAGGCCGCTCTCGACGGCATCGGCGACGCTGGACTGGTAGGTCAGGACCCGCTCGATGTCGCGCGACTCGTCCTCGTGGGTCAGCGTCACGTCCACGTCGGGGCGCAGCACGTCGGCAAAGACGCGCTGCACCGGCTCGGCGAAGGACGTCGCGGTGTACTGCATGCGCGCGCTCAACTCGCGGCGCCCGCAGGCCCACGCTGCGGTGCGGCGGACGCCGCGCGCGCCCGCGCGGGCCAGCACGCGAAACACCAGGGCGGCCCCGACGAGACCCGCCAGGAGCGCCAGGGGCCGCAGGGCGCTGGCGCTGGCCCCGACCGCGATGCCTCCGAGATCCCCGCGCAGCCCCGCCACCCGCATCCCCCCCAGCTCGACCGCGGCGCGCTCGGCGACCGCCACGGCGGGCCCGGGCACGATCCCGAGGGCCAGGGTCGCCAAGGCGGGCAGCGCCAGGGCCACGATCACGATGCCGTGGGGCTCACGGGCCGCCCGCGCGCCGTCGCTGCGCGGCCGTCCGAGGAACCCGATGCCGAGGAGCTTGACCATGGCGACCGCCGTCAGCCCGCTGGTCAGAGCCAGGGCCACCAGGCCGAGCAGCGTCGCGGCCACGCCGCCGGGATCGCGCCCGGCCAAGCCGGCGACGAGTCCCTCGATCTCCAGCCACTCGCCGACGAAGCCCGCGGCTAGGGGCACCCCCACCGCCGAGGCGACCGCCACGGCGACCAGGGAGGAGGTGCGCGCCATGGTGCTGGCCAGCCCACCCAGCAGATCGAGGTTCCGGGTCCCAGTCGCGCGCTCGACGAGGCCGGTCGCGAGGAAGAGGAGGGTCTTGTAGGCCCCGTGGGCGCCGAGCGCGATGAGGACCCCGACGATCAAGGTGGCGGCCGCCCGGGGGGCGCCCCCGGCCCGCAGCTCGCCCGCCGCGGCCAGGCCGATGAGCCCCAGCCCCATGGCGTCGATCGTGGAGTAGGCCAGGAGGCGCTTGAGGTCGGTCGCCGTCGCGGCGTGCAGAGCCCCGTAGAGGGCGCTGGCCGCGGCCAGGACCAGCACGCCGACCCACCACCAGCGCCCGATCATCGTCAGGATCCCGAGGTCGACGCGGGCGATCCCGTAGAGCCCCAGGGCCGTCATGGCCCCCGACATCATCGCCGAGACCGGCGTCGACGCCTCGGGGTGGGCGCGCGGGAGCCACACGTGGAGGGGAACCGCACCGGCCTTGGAGGCGAACCCAGCCACCGTGGCGAGGAAGGCGACCACCGCCACCGGTCCGCCCACGCCGGCCGCGGCCATCCCGGCCAAGGAGGTGGTGTGGGCCACTGCGGCCGCCAGCAGCATCCCGAGGGTGATCGCGGCCGCCCCGCCCTGAGTCATCGCGCCGTACCACAGGGCCGCCGAGCGTGCCGCAGGGCGGTCGTGCTCGACCAGCAGCAGCGCGAGCGAGGTCGCGGCCATCGCCTCCCAGGCACTGAGGAAGGTCACGACGTCACCGGCCACCGGCACCAGGAGCACGCCCAGGGCGAAGGCCGCCTGCAGGGCGACGGCCGGCCGCGAGGCGCTGGCCCCGTGCGCGTAGCCGATCGAGAACAGGGCCGCGGCGGTCACGACGAGAGCCACCGTCACCTCGAGGGAGGCGCCGAGCGCATCGAGGCGCAGGCTGGCTCCCGCCAGCGGCAGCAGGGCCCCGGTGTGCGCGTGCGGCGTCGTGCGCGTGACCAGTGCCGCGATCGCCGCGCCGCCGACGAGCACCCCGGCCAGCGCCGTCAGGGCGTTCGCGTAGAGCACGCGCTGTCGGTGCGGGGCCAGTGCTCCCACCACGATCGCGGCCAGGGCGACGCCGACGCCGGCGAGCAGGACGGCCACGTCAGCGCCCGCTGTAGCGCCGCAGGGCAGCGATGATGGCGTCGGGGTGGGGAGGGCAGCCCGGGATCTCGGCGGTGGGCGCCACGACCGCCGCCACCGGACCGACGACACCGAAGCCCGCGGCCACGACGCCACCGTTGAGGGCGCAGTCACCGCAGGCGATGACGATGGCCGGCGCGGGCACCGCCTCCAGCGTCCGCCCCAGGGGCCCGGCCATGTTGGCCGTCACCACTCCGGTGACCAGGAGGCCGTCGGCGTGGCGCGGCGAGGCAACCAGCGAGATCCCGTAGCGCGACGCGTCGTAGACGGGACCCAGGGCGTTGGCGATCTCCACCTCGCAGCCGTTGCACGAGCCCGCGTCGACGTGGCGCAACTGCAGTGAGCCGTAGCCGCGGCGACGTTCGGCGCGCGGCGGTGGCGGGGGTGCCGGCTCGGCGACGCGCGGGGCCACCAGGCCGGCGAGGATCGACGAGCCCGCGCGTCGCGCGCGACCCGGGAGACGACGTCGCGGCCGCCTCACGGCGCGTCGTCGAGATGGGCCAGCGTCTCGACCGAGCGCCCCAGGGTCTCGGCCAGCACCGAGCGCGCGATGGCCAGGAAGTCCGCGACGCGGGGGCTGCTCACGCGATAGACAACGGTGTTGCCCACCCGGGTCGGGATCGCCAGCCCGGTGTGGCGCACGACCGCCAGGTGCTGGGACAGCGACGAGGCCTCGACCCCGATGGCCGCCATGAGCTCGCTGACGGCGCGCTCGCGCTCGACCAGCAGTTCCAGGATGCGGATCCGCGTGGGGTGCCCGAGAGCCCGGAACAGTTCGGCCTTGGCCACGTACAGGGGCTGCTCAGATGCGCTCGGCATCGCACGAGCGTAGTTCACACTTGCGAACTTGCGCAATTCATCAATTAGTCAATTTCGCCGCCCGCGCGGTCGGGGCAAGGGAGTGACTCGGGCGCGTCGCGGCCGCTGCGCCACGGTGTCAGACGACGCGCACGACTCGAGGGCGGGCTGTCACCAGTCGCCCCAGCGCGGGGAGCGCGTCGGCTAATCGGGCGCCTCAGGTCGCGGTGTGGAGGTGCCGGGCCTTCTTCAGCTGGATCATGCGGGTCAGCTCGCGCGGCGTAGGCGCGCGACCAGTGAGGGGCTGCGCATTGGTCGAGCGGATGCCGTCGATGGCGATGGCCAGGTACCGCCGCCACAGGTCCGGCTCGGCACTCGCGGTCAGCGCGATCACCTCGGCCATCAGGGCCACGATGATGGACAGGTCCGTCGCCTCGATGCCCGCGCGCAGCTGGCCGGCGTCGCGCGCGCGGGTGAACAGCGCCGTGATCACCGGGCGCAGCTGGCGCCGCGCGGCCAGGGCGTCAGCGCGGAACTGCGGCGAGCCCATCACCAGGTCGCGCAGACCGTGGTTGCCCGCCATCGCCGTCCCGAGCTTCACCATGAGCGCCTCCAGGCCAGCCAGGGCGTCCTCGTGGGCCATCGCCGCCTCGGCCACGGCACTGACCTGAGAACGCAGAGTGCGGAACTGATGGTGGAGCAGCTCGTCCTTGCTGGCGAAGCGCCGGTAGATCGTCCCGACGCCGCACCCGGCCTCGCGGGCGATGTCCTCCATGGAGAAGTCCAGGCCCGAAAGGGCCATCACCCGCGTCGTGGCGTCGAGAATCCGCTGGAGATTCGCCTCGGCATCACGCCGGAGTGGTCGCAGCGAGGAAGTCGGCACGTCACCAGTGTAGGGGAAGCGGAATGATTGGCTCCGCTTTCCACTACAGTGGCTCGGTCACTCACCGAAAGGACGACCCGTGACCCCAACCCAGGCCCATGAGCACCACCACGCGCGGCGCTGGGCGATCCTCGGCTTCCTCGGCCTCGCCCAGCTGATGGTGGTGCTGGACGCCACGGTCGTGAACATCGCGATGCCCACGATCCAGCACGCGCTCCACTTCTCCAACGCCGAGCGGCAGTGGATCATCACGGCCTATTCGCTGGCCTTCGGGTCCCTGCTCTTCCTCGGTGGTCGCCTCGGCGACGTGCTGGGCCGCAAGAGAACCCTCATCATCGGCCTGGTCGGGTTCGCCGTCGCCTCGGCGATCGGCGGGGCGTCGACCAGCTTCATGATGCTGGCCATCGCGCGGGCCGTGCAGGGGGCCTTCGGGGCGGTGCTGGCCCCGGCCGCGCTCGCCATGCTCTCGACGATCTTCGTGGACGCCAAGGAGCGCGCCACGGCGTTCTCGGTCTACGGTGCCATCGCCAGCTCGGGCGCGGCCCTCGGCCTCCTGCTGGGCGGGTTCCTGACCCAGTACGCGTCGTGGCGCTGGACCCTGTTCGTAAACCTCATCATCGCGGCCATCACCCTGACGGGCACCTTGGTGCTGCTGGTCCACTCACGCTCCGAGCACCACGGGACCCTGGACGTGCCGAGCACGCTGCTGGTGTCCGGGGGCCTGTTCGGCATCGTCTACGGGCTCTCGAACGCCGCCAACAGCGCCGCCAACGCCTTCGCGAACCACACGGCGGTGCCCTCGCTGGCCTCGAGTTTCTCGAGTGCCGGATCCCTCCTGCCCCTGCTCGGCGGGATCGTGGTGGTCGGGGTGTTCGTGCTGCGCCAGCGACGACTGGCCCACCCGATGCTCCCGCTGGCCGTGGTGACCGATCGGACCCGAGGCGGCGCGTTCCTGTCGATCTTTCTGTCGGCGATCGGCATGTTCGCGGTGTTCCTCTTCCTGACCTATTACCTGCAGGGCACCCTGGGCTTCTCCCCGGTCGCGGCCGGTGTCGCCTTCTTGCCGATGCCCGCGGCCATCGCGGTGGTCGCCATCCTCACCTCGACACGCCTGCTGCCCAAGTTCGGGCCGCGCCCCCTCATGGGGCTGGGCATGCTGATCTCGGCGGCCGGCATGCTGTACTTCACGCGCCTGTCGGTCAGCGGCCACTACGCGACCCACGTGCTGCCCGGCCTGATCGTGACGGCCGTCGGCATGGGCCTGGTCTTCGCCCCAGCGATGAACGTAGCCACCTACCGTGTGGGTGCCAACGACGCCGGCGTGGCCTCGGCCACGGTCAACGTCGCCCAGCAGATCGGCGGATCGATCGGGACGGCGCTGCTCAACACCATCGCCGTCTCGACGACCGCGGCCATGATCGCCAGCACGCGCGTCGCAGCGTCACCGACGCTGCTGGCCGCGCGCGCTCTGGTCCACGGCTACACCACGGCCTTCTGGTGGGCCATGGTGATCTTCCTCGTGGGTGGCGTCGTCGCCTTCACGGTGCTGCCCAAGGGACGCCTCGAGCCCACGACGCCGGGAGCCGAGCCCGCTCTGGTGCACTGAGCAGGAGCCCGGGGCGCGGCTCAGCCGCGCCCCGGGCCTCGTCTACTCGCTCAGACCGGTGATGGCCGCGAGCAGGCTCTCCACGGTGAACTGGCTGGTCGGGGCGTCACGGACGACCCGGCCCAGCCGCAGCACGATGATGCGGTCGGTCACCTCCAAGACGTGGGGCAGCGTGTGCGAGATGAACAGCACGCACAGGCCGTGCGCTCGCGCCGAGGTGATCACCTTGAGGACCTCGGCCGACTGACGGGCTCCCAGGTGGTTCGTGGGCTCGTCGAGGATGATGACGTGCTTGGCCCAGGCGATGGCCCGGCCGATGGCGACGGCCTGGCGCTGGCCCCCCGACAGCTCGGACACCGTGCGCTGGGTCTCGGGGATCGTGATCCCGACCCGTGCGAGCTGCTCGAGCGCCTCGCGCTCCATAGCGCGCTGGTCGAGGAACCCCAGGCGGCCGAGCAGGCCCCGACGGCGCCGCTCGCGTCCCAGGAAGATGTTGGCGCCGATCGACAGGTCCGGGGCCAGTCCCGAGTCCTGGTAGAGCGTCTCGATGCCGGCCATCATCGAGTCGTGCGGCGAGCGCCAGTGCCGCAGCTGGCCGTCGACGTAGATCTCGCCCGAGTCGGGAGTGTTGACTCCCGAGACCGTCTTGATCAGCGACGACTTGCCAGCGCCGTTGTCGCCCACCAGGCCGATGACCTCACCGCCGTAGGCCGAGAAGCTCACGTCGTGGAGGGCCTCGACCGAGCCGTAGTGCAAGTTGAGGTGGCGCAGCTCGAGCACCGGGGTCCGCGTCTCGGTGGTGGTCACGACAGCCTCCGCGACCGGCGACGGAACGTCTGGAGCAGGGCGGCCACGGCGATCAGGGCCCCGACCACCACCTGGATCCAGGTCGGTGGCACGTTGATGAAGATCAGGCCGTCACTCACGACGGTGAGCACGGCGGCCCCGAGCATGGTACCCGCCCAGCGCCCGATCCCCCCGGTGAGCGACGCGCCGCCGATCACCACGGCGGCGATGGCGATCAGGTTGGCCGAGTTGCTCACGCCGGTCGTCGCGGCGCCCGAGCCCGAGCGGATATAGAAGAACATGCCGGTCAGCCCCGCCAGGACCCCGCTCATCACGTAGATCGAGACCAGGTGTCGCCGCACGGCGATGCCGGCGGCCCGGGCCGCGAACGCGTTGGAGCCGATGGCGAAGGTGTAGCGGCCGTAGGCGGTGAGGTGGAGCACCACACCCAAGACGACCGAGATCACCAGGATGATGGCGACCAGCCAGGTCACCATCCCGATCCCCGAGGCGCTCCAGTAGATCGCGCCCGGGTCGTAGCCCACCGGCGCGCCACCCGAGATGACCAGGGCCAGCCCGGCCCCCACGCTGTAGGTGACCAGGGTCGCGACAAAGGGCACCAGGTCGAACACCGTGATCAGCAGGGCGCTGAAGCCCCCGGCGGCCGCGCCCACCGCGGCGCAGGCCAGGGTGCCCACCACCAGCACCAGGGCCTCGTTCACCTTGGCGTTGACCAGCGGCTGGATCCAGCCGGCCGCCACCACGCCCGAGACCGCCGCCGTCGAGCCCACGGCCAGGTCGATGCCGCCCGCAACGATGACGTAGGTCTCGGCCAGGGCGATCAGCACCAGGCCACTGAAGTCGGTGAGCAGGTTCGAGAACTCGCCGGTCTGGAAGAACAGCGAGTTGCGCAGGCCGAAGAAGACGATCAGCGCCGCTAAGACGACGAACAGCACGACCTGCTGGTTGGTCAGCGTCCGGCGAAGCCACGACGCCCGCGACGCGGGCCCGGCGACCTCCTCGGTCTGCGTACTGGTGGCCACCGACCCCCCTCGCGGATCTCCGGGGCCATCTAAGCACGACGTCGCGGGGCCGGGACCGAGTCCCCGGCCCCGCGACAGCGGCTCAGCTGGCCACGTACTGGTACTTGGCCAGGATCGCCTTCGGCGTGGTCGGCGTCAGGGTGATGTTGGGCAGCGTCTGCAGGTGAGGGACCTTGTGGCCGTTGAGCGCGGCGACGGCGTACTTGATGATGAGCGTCCCCTCGAGCGTGGGCTGCTGGGAGATGATCGCCGACAGCGATCCGAGGCCCCCGGCCACCATCGAGGCGATGTTGGCGGCGTAGGCGTCGTAGCCGACGATCTTGATCTTGGCTCCGGCCGCGCCCGACGCCTTCACGGCGGCCGTGGCGCCCTCGGCGTCCGTGCCGTCAACGGCGAAGATGCCCGCGAGGTGGTGGGCCGAGATGTCCTGGGCGAAGGCGCTCTGGGCCACCGATGGCTGGGACTGGCTGACGACGTCGTTGAGCAGCGTGATGTTCGGGTACTTGGCCTTGACCTCGGCCTTGAAGGCCGCCACGCGGGCCGCGTCGGTCGAGGTGGTCAGCGAGGACACCCCGATGGCCACGGAGCACTTGGACGACGCCGTGCAGGTCTTGGCGTAGTTCATGGCCTTGGCCAGGGCGTCAGCGGCCGCCTTGCCGCCTTGGGTGTTGTTGCCGGTCACCCACGCGGTGATGTTCTTCTGGTACGAGGATCCCGAGTCCACGTTGAAGACCTTGATGTGGCTCTTCACCGCGTTGGCGATGTAGGGGTTCAGGGCCTTGGTGTCCGTGGGCGCGATGACCAGGGCGTTGGGGTGCAGCGCCAGCACCTGCTGCACGACCGGGATCTGCGTGGCCGGCGAGTAGTCGACCGGGTCGCCCTGCCAGATGAGGTTGACGTGGAGCTTGAGCGCCTCGGCGTGGGCGCCCACGTACATCGACTGGAAGAACGGGTCGGCCTCGGCCCCCACGACGAAGGCGATGGTGTACTTCTTGCCCGCAGCCGACGCCACCGACGACGCGCCGCCCACGAAGGCCAGTGACGACGCCAGCAGGGTCGAGGCCAGAGCCGCTCCCTGCGCCAGGCGCCACGTTCGTGACTTCATTGGTGGTTACCCCCTTACGACGAGCCGCGCCCTCCCTGGTCGCATCGTCCTGCGAGGACGCTAGCGGTCCCTGACATCGTTGTCAATGCAGGGCCGGCGACGCCCCGGGACCAGCGATTTCCCCCGACCCCCGCACGATCAGGCGCGTCGGCGGGGCCTCGCGGCGCGCCGGCTGGGCGTCGCCATCCATGCGCGCGAACAGCAGCTCGGCCGCGCGCCGTCCCACCGCCTCGACGTCTTGGGCCACGACGGTGACCGCGGGGTCCAAGACGTCGGACAGGTCGAAGTCGTCGAAGCCCGCCAGGGCGACGCGCTTCGCGAGGCCGCGGGTGCGCAGGGCGTAGACCACGCCCATGGTGAGCAGGTTCTGGCCCGCGAAGAAGGCGGTCGGTGGATCGGGCAGGTCGAGCAGGCGATCGGCCGCCTCTCGCGCGGCGACCGCCGAGCGCAGCTCGAGCACCTCCAGGGCGTCGTCGTGCTCGATGTGCGCGGCCGCCAGGGCGTCGCGGTAGCCGGCACGGCGCTCCCGCGCCGTCGCGATGCGCGTCAGGTCACCGAGGAACGCGACGCGCCGGTGGCCGTGGGCCAGGAGATGGGCCACGGCCGTGCGCGTGCCGGCGCGCGCGTCCACGACGACCGCGTCAGCCTCCAGGTGGCGCGGCGGCCGATCGACGAACACGACGGGCACGCCCGCTCCCTGCTCGGCCCCCAGGTACGCGTGGTCGTCGCTGGCCGGGGCGATGATCACCCCGTCGACGCGGTGGCGCGACATGGCGGCCACCAGCTGGTGCTCGCGCTCGGGGTTCTCCTCCAGCGACGCAGCCAGCACCGACACGGCGCGCTCGCGGGCGACCTCCTCGATCGCCCGCAGCACGCGCGCCGAGTAGGGGTTGGACAGGTCCTCGAGCAGCACCGCGATCGTCGAGGAGCGGCCGTCGCGGCGGCGCAGGGCGCGCGCGCCCAGGTTGGGCTGGTAGTTGAGCTCGCTGACGGCGGCGCGCACCCGCCGGGAGAGCTCGTCGACGACGCCGGGCTCGCCGTTGACGACCCGCGAGGCGGTCTTCACCGAGACGCCCGCGTGACGGGCCACGTCCTTCAGGGTCGTGCGGCTGCGCACCCCCGCGGGGACCGGCACCTCGGTCACGTCCCTCCTTCGACGATCCTGGGCAGCGAGACTACTCAGCCGGTGCCCGCGCGACCACTGGCTCGGTCCAGAGCGCCGCGGCCCACCGCGAAGGCCCCGACGATCCCCGACGCCAGCCCCAGGCCGGGCTCGACCACGTAGCGATCGATCTGGGTGGTCAGCTCGGGCACGTCGAGGTAGCCGTTGAGGTGGCGGCGCACCTTGTCGCGCACCCGGTCGATCAGCCCGGGCACCGCCATGATCCCGCCTCCGAGCACGATGACCTGCGCGGCCGTGATCGTGGCCACGTTGACGACGGCGTCGCTGAGGTAGCTGCTCTCGAGATCCCAGGCGGGATGATCCTCGGGCAGCTGGGGCCCGCCGGTGCGGTGCCAGCGCCGCTTGACGGCCTCGCCCGAGGCCAGGCCCTCAAGGCAGTCGCCGTGAGACGGGCACGAGCCCGCGAAGTCGTCGCCCGCGCGGCGTCGCACCACCATGTGGCCCAGCTCGGGGTGCAGCAGGCCGTGGACGATGCGGCCGCCGACCACCAGCCCCCCGCCGATGCCGGTGCCGATGGTCAGGTAGGCGACGACGTCGCGGCCCTGGCCCACGCCGTAGCGATGCTCGGCCAGGGCCGCGGCTCCCGTGTCGGTGTCGAAGCCGAGCGGGAGGTCGCCAAAGCGACCGGCCACCGCGTCGACCCAGGAGGCCCCCCGCCAGGGGATCTTCGGGGTGGTGGCCCCAATGCGGCGCTGGGCGAAGTCGATGGGCCCGAACGAGGCCACGCCGATCGCCGACAGGGGCGCCGTCGCGTGGCGCTCGGCCAGCCAGTCCATGACGCGCGGCAGGGTGTCGGCGGGCGTCGTGGTCGCGAGCACCTGGCGCGGGGCGTCACGGATCTCCTCCCAGGTGCGCCCGACGGCCAGCACCATCTTGGTCCCCCCGGCCTCGATGGCCCCGATCATCGGCTCACCCATGCCCGCTCCTGACCTCCCGACACTAGGCCGACGCCGCGCGGGCGCGGCGCGGGCCGGGGCCTGCCGCGCGGTGGCCGGCCACGACGAAGCGCCAGGGCCGCTCCTGCTCCCGGGTCAGGCCGACGCGACCCGTGACGGTCACGTCGACCGGCTCGGTGCCCGCGAGCAGCCAGGCCCGCCGGGCCCGGGAGCCCGCGACGAGGGCGCCGCTGTCGGACCCGGTCAGGCCGAGGTAGCGGGTCAGCAGCCCGGGGCCGCGCAGGGCGGCCCCCGGACCCTCGCGCGCGTCGAGCGCCTCCCCGGCCCGCAGCAGCACGGCGCTGGCCTCCCCGCGCGGACCCGTCACGACGTTGGCGCACCAGTGGACGCCGTAGCTGCGGTAGACGTAGAGCCGTCCGGGCGGGCCGAACATCACGGCGCACCGCGGCGTCGGCCCCCCGTAGGCATGGGAGGCCGGGTCGCGGCGCCCCCCGTAGGCCTCGACCTCGACCAGGCGCACCCGCCGGCGCACCGGACCCGCGGCGACCACGAGGATTGCCCCCAGCAGGCGCGGAGCCACGACCTCGGCGGGCTCGGCCAGGTCCACAGTGGTCAGGCGCGCCATGTGTCGACTCTGCCACAGGGCCCGCCCCAGACGGGCCCGCCGAGCGTGGCAAGATCGACCAACGGCACGCGCCAGCGCGGCCGAGAGGAGGCGTCGTGCGCAGTGCTCGAACCGCTCGCACCAGGCGACACCGCGCGTGGCGCGGCGTCGCCGCCCTGGGCGCGCTGGTGGTGGCGCTGAGCGCCCCCGAGGCCGCACCGGCGCCGGCCGCGCGCGTCGCCACCCCGACCTTCACCAGCCCCTTCGGCGTCGTCTCGCGGGCCGTCCTGGCCGAGAACCGCCTCCCCGGCACGACGGCCTGGCGCATCGCCGGCACGCCACCGGGACTCATGGAGGGATTCGCCAGCACCGACGCGGCCACGCCGGGTCAGCTGGTCACGCTGTACGTCTCGACCACTGCGCCCACGTGGCACGTCGAGGCCTACCGCATGGGCTGGTACCAGGGCACCGGCGCCCACCTGGTGTGGCACTCGCCGGTCGTCCCCGGCCACGTCCAGCCTCCCTGCGCTCTCCTCGCCGCGACGCGCACGACGGTGTGCGACACCTGGTCACCCGGCCTGCGCTTCCACGTGGGAGCGTCGTGGCCCTCGGGCGACTACCTGCTCAAGCTGGTCGGCAGCGGGCGCCAGGCCAGCTACGTGCTGCTGACCGTGTGGGATCCCGCGAGCACCGCGACCTACCTCCTGGTGAGCCGCACCCTCACCGAGCAGGGCTGGAACACCTTCGGCGGCGCCGACTTCTATCAGGGGACCGGTGCCTGCGCCCCGGGGGCGTCTACCTACCCACCCTGTAACCGCGCCTACGCGGTCTCCCTCGATCGGCCCCAGGCGATCGGCCTGGGCGCCTCCGACTTCTTGACCAACGAGTTCCCCCTCGTCTCGCTGATGGAGCGCCACGGCCTGGACGCCACCTACGTCTCCGACATCACCTTGAGCGAGCACCCGGGCCTGGCCAGCCACCACCGGGCCATCTTGTCCCTCGGCCACGACGAAACCTGGACGGCGCCCGAGCTCTTCGGGGTCGAGGCCGCCCAGCGCCGGGGCGTGAACGTGGTGTTCTTCGGGGCCGCCGCCCTGGTGCGCCACGCCCGGCTGGCGCCCGGGCCGATGGGCCCCAACACCTTGATCGTCGACTATCGCGACAGCGCGCTGGACCCGCTGAACGGCCACGGGAGCCCCTGGCAGGTCACGGGCAATACCTGGGCCGCGCCCCCGACCAACTGGTCGGCGACCAGCCTGGTCGGCGAGCTCTACGCGGGCTACGTCCTGCCCGGCCAGCCCCCGGCCCCGCTGGTCCTGTGGGACGCCGCCCCGTGGCTGGTGCGCGGGACGTCGCTGCACCGGGGCTCGTCGATCCCGGGCATCTACGACTCGGACATCGACCACGTTGTGGCCAGTGCCGCGACGCCGGCCACACTCCAGATCCTGGGCCACTCGCCGATCCCCCTCAGCGAGACCTACACCAACCAGGGCGCCTGGTCCGGCTACACCTACGGCGACCTCACGTACCACACCGACCCGGCCTCGGGCGCGGGGGTCATCGACACCGGCACGACCAACTGGATCTGCGCCCTGTCAACGTGCGCGGCCAGCCCCGCCGCCGGGGCGCTGCTGTCCCGTCTGACGACCAACATCCTGGCGCTGGTGGGCGCGGGCCCGGCCGGCCGGGTCGCGCCCCCGGTCCCCAACGCGGCCCAGGTGGTCCCGCCGGGCTCCTGAGCCCGCGCGGGTTAGGGTCACATCCGTGATCCCCCCCGACCCCTTCACGCCCACCCTCGACCAGCTGCGCCAGCGCACCAGCGAGAAGTGGCGGCGCTACCCGGCCGACGTCCTGCCGCTGTGGGTGGCCGAGATGGACGTCACCCTGGCCGCGCCGGTCACCGAGGCGCTCATCACCGCGGCGCGCGTCGGCGACCTCGGCTACCCGGCCCCCGCCCGGTACGTGGAGGCCCTGGCCGCCTTCGCCGCGCGCCGGTGGGGCTGGCAGTTCGACGTGTCGCGCGCCCAGGCCGTGGGCAACGTCATGGGTGGGGTCCGGGCGGCCGTATCGGTGCTCACCGAGCCGGGGGACACCGTGGTCGTCAACTGCCCCGTCTACCCGCCCTTCTACTCCTCGGTGGCCCGGGCCGGGCGCGTGGTCGCCGAGGCGCCGCTGTCGGCTGCGGGACGCCTCGACCTGGAGGCCCTCGAGGCCGCCTTCTCCCAGGCCCGCACCCGCTCGACGCATCCCGCCTATCTGCTGTGCAGCCCGCACAACCCGACCGGGACACTCCACCGACCCGACGAGCTCGCCGCCGCGGCCGACCTGGCGCGCCGTCACGGCCTGCGCGTGATCAGCGACGAGATCCACGCCCCCCTCGTGCTCGAGGGGACCTTCACCCCGCTGCTCAGCCTCGAGGCGGGCCGCGACGCCGTCGCGCTGCTGTCGGCCTCCAAGGCGTACAACGTGGCCGGCGCGCCCGGGGCCGTGCTGGTGGCCGGTCCCGAGGCCGGGGACCTGCGCGCGCGCCTGGCGACGCGCAATGTGCCCGGTCCCAGCCATCTCGGGGTGATCGCCCAGACAGTCGCCCTGCGCGAGGGCGACGCGTGGCTCGACGCGGTCCTCGCGCACCTGCGCGCGCGGCGCGATCACCTGGTCGAGCGCCTGGCCGCCCTGGTGCCCGAGGTGCACTACGCGCCAGGGAGCGCGACCTACCTCGCCTGGCTCGACGCCCGCGACCTGCACCTGGCGACGCCCCGTGTGGACACCCCCGCCGACCTGGACGGGCTGACCGGGCCGGCGGCCTGGCTGCTGGCCAACGCGCGCGTCGCCCTGAGCGACGGGGCGGCCTTCGGGAGCGGCGGGGCCGGTCACGTCCGCCTCAACTTCGCGACCTCCGTCGAGATCCTCGACGAGGCACTCACGCGCATCGCCGCGTCGCTGAGCTCTGCTGGCTAGTCCCGCAGGCTGCGCCACCCCTCAACGCGGTGGCGCCGGCTCGACGCACCACGCGACCAGGGACTGTGCTAAGCCATCGTAGACAGACGGGTCGGCACCACGCGGCCACCCCTCGACGGAGTTCGCTCCGACGGCGGGACCACGGCGCACATGGAGACCCACGTGAGGAGGGAACATGACAGGTCGAGTGAGACGGTGGGTGGCGGGCCCGGCTGCTGTAGCGGCGCTGATCGCGGCCAGCCTGTCCGGGGCCACAACGGCGCTGGCGGCCGGATCAATGACGGTGACGCCGTCGACGGGACTGGCGGCCGGTCAGGTCGTGCAGGTGGCCGCCTCCGGGCTGCCCACGAGCGCCGAGGTGGCCATCGTCGAGTGCACCGCGACCGCGACGACGTCGGCGGGCTGTGCCACCGCCAACGCCGTGCTCGTGGCGACCGACGCCACCGGCGCGATCCCCACGACGCCCTTCACGGTGACTGCCGGCGCCGTCGGCAACGGCACGTGTGACACGACGACGTCGGACCTGACGTGCATGCTGGCCATCGGCTCCCTGACCGGGACGACACTGGCCTACGCGCCGATCACCTTCGCCGCCCCGGCAGCGGCATCCGGGCCCTCACTCACCGTAACGCCCAATACCGGCCTCACCAACGGCGAGAAGGTCACCATCACTGGCTCGGGCTTCACCCCGGGTGACTCGCTCTACGCCACCGAGTGCCTGGCCACGGCCTCCAGCCCGGCGGACTGCAACGTGTCCACGGCGACGCCGATCACCGTGAACACGGACGGGACGCTGCCCTCGACGACCTTCACCGTCGTCACGGGCACCGTGGGCGGGGCCACCTGCGGCACCTCGGCCGCCGACGCCGCCGCCTGCGTGATCATGGTCGCCAACAGCTCCGAGGGCGACCGGGCCGCGGCACCGATCGCCTTCGTCGTGCCCACCCCGACCACCCCGAGCGTGACGGTGTCGAAGAACTCGGGCCTCAAGAACGGGCAGACGGTCACCGTGACGGGCTCCGGCTTCACGCCGGGCGACTCGGTCTACGCCGTCGAGTGCCTGAAGGGAGCAACCGGGCAGTCGAGCTGTGACCTGACGACCGCCACGGCCATCACCGTCAACACGGACGGGACGCTGCCCTCGACCAGCTTCAAGGTGGTGACCGGTGCGGTCGCCTCGGGCACCTGCGGCACGACCGCCGCCAACGCGCGCAACTGCGTCATCGCGGTTGCCAACATCTCTGGTGGCGACGCCGGTGAGGCGCCCATCGCCTTCGCCGTCGGCGCCGCCAAGCGCTCCTTGCGCGTCGCCCCAGCCCTGAACCTGCACAACGGGCAGGTGGTGCACGTGTCGGGCCGCGGCTTCACGCCACGTGACCACGTCTACATCGTCGAGTGCCGTCGGGGCGCAAAGGGACCGACTGCGTGCGATCTCCACACGCTGCGCGCGGTGGTCATCACCCCCGCGGGCATCTTGCGTCCCACGCCGTTCCGCGTCGTGACCGGGCACGTCGGCGCCGGCCTGTGCGGCACGACCGCTGCCAACGCGCGCGGCTGCGAGATCTCGGTCGCCAACGCCAAACGAGGCGACGCCATCACCGAGGAGATCGCCTTCCGGTTCGCTACCACCCGTTGACGCCGGCCCGGCCGGGCTCCCGGACACCGGTCCGGGAGCCCGGCCGGAGCCTCCGTTTTCAGCCGTCCACGCTCGCGGGGCTTGGCTCGCGCTACGGCCGCGTCAAAGGCGGTCGGCCAAACAATTGGTCGGCTCGGCTCGTCGCATCGGCCGTATCTGTGCGAGACGTGCAGCGCGAGTTCCGCGGGGCCGTGGCCCGGCCCAGCTGCGGGGCCCCGGCCACCTCGAAGAGAGGCATCGGCTGGCAACACGCGGCATCTCCCGGATCACCAGCGGCCGGTCCCGGGACGTCACGGGGCTCAGCTTCCTCGCCTCGGGCGACGTCGCGCGAGACCCTCCGTCGCTACCTCGGGTGAGGCCGCGCTGCTCAGCGCTGGCCGCGCAGCTCAGCCTCGATCGCGTCACGCGCCGGTGAGGTGATGGGCTCGCGCCACGGCGAGCGCTGACCCTGGTACGCGACGGGTCCCAGGCGAAAGTGCTGGGCCTCGGCCTCGGTCTCGATGAAGGGGAGATCCATAGGAAACAGGCGCGCCCCACGTGGGCGCGGCCCCGCCTTGGCGACATGGCTCCACAGCGGGTGGCCCACGATACGCTCGGCCAGCAGCGACGCCTCGATCAGCCGGTCGAGGTCGACCCCCGTGTCGATGCCGAGCTCGCTCAGCAGATCCACCAGGTCCTCGGTGGCCATCATGCGCGTCATGCGCCCGTGGCCGCCGTAGGGGCAGCCGCCCATGCCGCCGACACTCGAATCCAGCACCAGCGTGTCAGTCGGGCGCAGCGTGCGCAGCGCCTCGTAGGCCGACAGGAGAGCGGTGCCCCGGGCGTTGTGCAGGTGCAGGTGGAAGCGAGTGATCTGGGGCCAGCGCTCTTGGATCTCGACCAACTGGTCGGCGACGGCGTCCGGCGTGTTCCAGGCCATCGGGTCGCCGATCCACACCCGGTCGACTGGGATCCCCGCCGCCTCCCACAGCTCCATCTGCCGGGCCAGCATCTCAGTGCGCTGCTCCTGGCTGAAGCGTCCCAGCCAGTTGGACCCCCACGCGGCGGCGATGGCGATGCCGGCCACCGGCACCCGGTCAGCGACGGCTTGCTCGACGATGGCGGGCCAGCCGGCGATCTCCTGGGCCTGGCTGCGGTTGGTGTTGCGGCGCACGAACACGTCGCAGAGGTGGCCCTGGGTACGAGGCACGACCTCAGGATCCTGAATCCACGGGTAGGCGGCCATGCGCTCGCGTCCCCGCGCGTTGAGGGCTAGTGCGGTGTAGGTGACTCCGGGGACCGGGGTGAAACGCTGCAGGAGGGCATCGATCTCGGCCATCTGCGGCGTCCAGGTGGGGCTGACGAACGAGCCCACCACGATGGTGCGCAGGCCGGTCGTCGACAGGGCCTCCAGCAAGGCGAGCTTGTCGTCGACGCCGATGGCGGCGCTCTCGATCTGCATGCCCTCGCGCATGCCCTCCTCGATGATCTCCACCGTCGGGTACCGACGGCCGCGAGACGCTCGTTCAGACACCGCGGGCCTCCTTCTGGTCGCTTCGCGTCACGCGAGAGCGGCCCCGCCCCGGCGCAGGAGTGAGGGCCATTTCCCGAATCGACACGTCCCCGACGCTACCGACTCCCTCTCCTCGTGGCGCACCAGGCCGGCACCCGGCCTGGTGCGCCTGCCAGAGTGGTGCATGGACCGTGATCGCTACTCGCACGGCCACCACGAGTCGGTGCTGCGCAGCCATCGCTGGCGCACGGCCGAGAACTCGGCGGGATTCCTCCTGGGCCACCTGCGACCAGACGCTCGTGTCCTCGACGTGGGCTGTGGGCCCGGGACCATCACCGTGGACCTGGCCACCCGGGTGCCTGGCGGACGGGTCCTCGGGATCGACGTCGTGCCCGAGGTCCTGACCACTGGACGCGAGCTCGCGCGCGATCGCGGCGTGACCAACGTCGACTTCGCCGCCGGCGACGTCTACGCCCTGGACCTCGACGACGCCAGCGTCGACGTCGCCTACGTCCACCAGGTGCTCCAGCACCTGCGCGAGCCGGTGCGCGCGCTGGTCGAGATACGCCGCGTGCTGGCGCCCGGGGGTCTCCTGGCGGCCCGGGAGAGCGACTACGGCGCCTTCACGTGGGCGCCCGCCGACCCACGCCTCGACGAGTGGCTGGCCGCCTACCATCGCCTCAGCGCGCGCAACGGCGCCACCGCCGACGCGGGGCGCGTCCTGCACCTCTGGGTCCGCGCGGCGGGCTTCGCCGACTTGGAGGTGACCTGCTCGACGTGGACCTACGCCCGCCCGCAGGAGCGCTCCTGGTGGGGAGGGCTGTGGGCCGACCGGGTCACCCAGAGCGCCTTTGCCACCCAGTGCCAGGAGTACGGCATCGCCACCCCGGCCGACCTGGAGCGCTTCGCCAGCGCCTTTCGCGCGTGGTCCCGCGACCCCGACGGCTGCTTCCACGTCCCGAGCGTTGAGGTGCTGGCCCGGGCCTAGGGCGCGCACCACGGTGCGCGCCACCCTGCTCGGGATCTTCCGGAGGTGGGCGGGTGGGCCACGCAGCGCGGGACGTCCCCGTCTCCCCACAGCGCGGGCGCGAGCACCCGCCTGGTTCAGGTGGTCCAGCCATTCGCCAACGACTACGCCGCCCCTCGCGACGGCGCCGTCGGGGGACGACCGGCCGACCAGGGCTGGTCGCCCGTCACGTCCCGCAACGTTCAGGTCAGGCTTGTTGAACTGTGGCATTGCCCAGGGGGCTCCGCGTGCTGCAGCCTGTGGCGGTCCTCCCGGTGCGGCCCCCCTCCATCGGCGGCCCCGGGCGGCCCGCCGACCCGCCCAGGGGCGCACCGGCTAGAGCACGTCCCCGTCGCGGGGCAGGTGGCGCTTGTCGACCTTCCCGACGGGCGAGCGCGGCAGCTCGGGGGTGAGCACGATGCGCCGCGGCACCTTGAAGGGGGCCAGGTGGGCCCGGCAGTACGCCTGGAGTTCGTCCCCGTTCACCGCGGCACCCTGGTGGGCGACGACGTAGGCGACGCCCACCTCACCCCACACCGGGTCGGGCACGCCGATCACCGCCACGTCGGCGATCGCGGGGTGCTCGCTCAGCACCCGCTCGACTTCGGCCGGGAACACGTTCTCGCCCCCCGAGACGAACATCTCCTTGGTGCGCCCGCTGATGCGGTAGACGCCGTGCGCGTCGCGCTCGCCGACGTCACCGGTGCGCAGCCAGCCCTCCACCACAGCGGCGCGGGTGGCGGCGGCATCGTGCCAGTAGCCCGCAAAGACGTTAGGGCCGCGCACCAGGATCTCCCCGGCGCCCGGGCCCGTGAGGACGCGGCCGTCGGTCGGGTCGCGCAGAGCCACATCGACGTAAGGGTAGGGGCGTCCTACCGCGCCGGGCCACGGGGTCATCTCTCCCGGGGGAAGCACCAGGGTGTTGGGGCCGGCCTCGGTCAGGCCGTAGCCCACCGCCATCGCCACCCCGCGCTCGGACCAGCGATCCTGGGCGGAGGCGGGCATGGCGGCGCCGCCCACCAACGCGAAGCGCAGCGACGACAGGTCGGCCGCGGCGAAGCGGGGGTGCTCGGCCACCAGCACGTACATCGTGGGCACGCCCATCAGGGTGGTGACGCGATGCCGCTCGATCTGGTCGAGGACGCGACCAGGGTCAAAGGAGCGCTCCAGGACGACCGTCGCACCCAGCGACCACGCGAGGAGGGTCTGGATGTTCCATCCACCCACGTGATACTGGGGCAGCAGCGAGAGCACCACGTCGTCGGGGCTCAGGGGCAGCGCCGCCTGCAGGCTCGCGTTGGTCCAGTAGCAGTTACGGTTCGTGAGCAGCGCGCCCTTGGGCTGGCCCGTCGTACCCGACGTGGCGATGAGCAGCAGTCCCGCGTCGTCGTCGAGGGTGGGCAGGGTCACGTGGCCCGCGGGATAGGCGTCGGTCACGTAGTCCTCGAGCGGCTCGGGCTGCCACGCGGCCACCACGCCACCGGCCTGCTCGCTCCAGCGCGACGCGGCGACCAGCGTCAGCGCGGGCTGGAAGAGGGTCAGCTGCACGGCCAGCTCGTCGGGACTCAGGTGCCAGTTGAGCGGGGTCAGGATCAGGCCGGCACGAGCACACGCGAAGAGCGCCACGACCTGCTCCACGCTGTTCTCGCTCAGCGTCGCCACGCGGTCCCCGGGCCGCAGCCCGCGGCCCACCAGGACCCGGGCCAGGCGGTCGGACCAGGCATCCAGGGTCGCGTAGTCGAAGGTGCGCTCGTCGCTGATGATCGCCGCGTGCCGCGGGCGATGGCGCGCGGGCTGACGAAGCCAGCTCCCCACGGCCAGCGGGGCGGGGAAGCCCTCGGCGACCGCGGCCATCAGACTTCCTCGATGCCCAGCATCCGCCCGATGATCCGGTTGACCTCCTCGGAGACACGGGCCGGCATCTGGCGATCGTCGCTCCACAGGATCCAGCGCATCCCGACGGCCTCGCCGACCGCGGCCAGGGCCCAGGCCAGGACCATGGGATCCCCCCGCGCCACCTCGCCCTTCTCCATCGCCTCGGTCAGCGACGGGATGTAGTGGGCAATGATCGTCTCGTAGTGACGTCGCATCGCCTGCGGCGAGACGAACTCGGCCTGGCGGATGACGCGGTACAAGTTGGGGTGCTCGGCGGTGAACTGGAAGAAGCCGGCAAACCCCAGCCGCTCGGCCTCGAAGCGGGTGGTCGCCCCGCGCGAGGCCTCCGACATGGCCCGGCGGACCCGCTGGTTGAGGTCGTCGACCACCTCATCGAAGATCTGCTGCTTGCCGGTGAAGTACAGGTAGAAGGTCCCCTGGGCGACACCGGCCTCCTCGGTGATCTTGACGATCGAGGCGTCGTGGTACCCGAGCGCCCCGAACACCTGCTCGGCGGCCGCCAGCAGTGCCCGCCGGGTCCGCTGCCCCTTGCGCAGCGCGGGCTCCTCGGGCTCGGCGCCCGCCGGCGCCGACGGCTCGGCCGTCGTGACGCTCGACCGTCCCCGGTGGCGGGGTGCGCGCGGGCCCGGACCAGACATCGGTCCCGACACTACTCAGTTGCTGTGGGCCCCGACAGAGGCGCCTAGCGCTCCTCGAGCGCGAAGCGCAGCGGCGGCTCGGTCGCGGCCTGCAGGCCCTCGGCAGTGATGCCCGGGGCGAGCTCGCGCACGACGAGCCCATCGGCGGTCACGTCGATGACGGCCTGGTCACTCACGATCCGGTGCACGCAGGCCCGGCCCGTGAGAGGCAGGCTGCACTCGTCGACGATCTTGGGTGTGCCGTCGCGGGCCACGTGCTCCATCATGACGATGACG
>JAKAUQ010000028.1 GCA_021827705.1 Actinomycetes bacterium | reverse complement strand
AGAACCAGCTATCACCGAGTTTGATTGGCCTTTCACCCCTAACCACAGGTCATCCCCCTCATTTTCAACTGAGGTGGGTTCGGTCCTCCACGGGGTTTTACCCCCGCTTCAACCTGCCCATGGCTAGATCACTCGGCTTCGGGTCTGCAGCACGCGACTGAACGCCCTATTCAGACTCGCTTTCGCTTCGGCTACCCCTCTCGGGTTAACCTTGCCACGTACCACAACTCGCTGGCTCATTCTTCAAAAGGCACGCTATCGAGGCCGCACTTGCGTGCGACGACTCTCTAACTGATTGTAAATCAACGGTTTCAGGGACTATTTCACTCCCCTCCCGGGGTTCTTTTCACCTTTCCCTCACGGTACTTGTTCACTATCGGTCGTCTATCGTATTTAGCCTTATCAGATGGTCCTGACAGATTCACGCCGGCTTTCCCGGATCCGGCGTTACTCGGGATGGCCATCCAGAGATCAAGCTGTTTCGCGTACGGGACTGTTACCCTCTTTGGTCTACCTTTCCAGGTAGTTCTGCTACGGCATGATTTTGTGACTCTGTGAGGGTAACTGGACCCCTCTGATGGTTCCCACAACCCCGAAGTGGCAACGCCCAGTGCTTTAACACCACTTCGGTTTAGGCTGTTCCCTTTTCGCTCGCCGCTACTTGGGGAATCACTTTTGTTTTCTCTTCCTCGGGTTACTGAGATGTTTCAATTCACCCGGTTCCCTCTACCCGCCCTATGTGTTCAGGCGGGAGTTGCACCCCATAACGGGTGCAAGGTTTGCCCATTCGGACATCCATGGATCAAAGCTCGGTAGACAGCTCCCCATGGCTTATCGCAGCCACCCACGTCCTTCTTCGGCTATAGACGCCAAGGCATCCACCGTTGACTCTTTGTAGCTTGGAGAAATTACATACTTTTGTAGATGCTCGTGCTCGTTCTAGAATTCTCAAGGAACGCGGCTCGACCAGCACATAGTGCGCCGTCAAGCGGGCCGAGAGGTCGCTCGGACATCGGCTGGGGTCGTTCCCCCAAAACGGAAGACGAGAGTCCGGACACCTCACTCGTGCCTCGCGCCAGGGTAAACCCCGACTTGGCACGCCCGTTAGGCGCCGAGTAACCAGTATTCAACTAGGTAGCTGTCTGCCCCTGATGGGCAGATGTGCTCCTTAGAAAGGAGGTGATCCAGCCGCACCTTCCGGTACGGCTACCTTGTTACGACTTAACCCCAATCACCGACCCCACCTTCGACGGCTCCTTCCTTACGGTTAGGCCACCGGCTTCGGGTGTTGCCGACTTTCGTGGTTTGACGGGCGGTGTGTACAAGGCCCGGGAACGTATTCACCCCGGCAATGCTGATCCGGGATTACTAGCGACTCCGACTTCATGCAGGCGAGTTGCAGCCTGCAATCTGAACTGAGGACGGCTTTAGGGATTGGCTCCACCTCGCGGTTTAGCAGCCCTCTGTACCGCCCATTGTAGCATGTGTGCAGCCCTAGACGTAAGGGGCATGATGACTTGACGTCGTCCCCACCTTCCTCCGAGTTGACCCCGGCAGTCTTCTACGAGTCCCCACCATTACGTGCTGGCAACATAGAACAAGGGTTGCGCTCGTTGCGGGACTTAACCCAACATCTCACGACACGAGCTGACGACAGCCATGCACCACCTGTGCTGAGCCCCGAAGGACACCGTATCTCTACGGCTTTTCCCAGCATGTCAAATCTAGGTAAGGTTTTTCGCGTTGCATCGAATTAAGCCACATGCTCCGCTGCTTGTGCGGGCCCCCGTCAATTTCTTTGAGTTTTAGCCTTGCGGCCGTACTCCCCAGGCGGGGCACTTAATGCGTTAGCTGCGGCGCGGAAACCGTTGAAAAGTCCCCACACCTAGTGCCCACCGTTTACGGCGTGGACTACCAGGGTATCTAATCCTGTTCGCTCCCCACGCTTTCGCTCCTCAGCGTCAGTGTTGGCCCAGATCACCGCCTTCGCCACCGGTGTTCCTCCTGATATCTGCGCATTCCACCGCTACACCAGGAATTCCGTGATCCCCTACCAAACTCTAGTCACGACAGTTTCAGGTGGCTGCCCCAGGTTGAGCCTGGGGGTTTCACACCCGACTTATCGAACCGCCTACGAGCTCTTTACGCCCAGTAAATCCGAATAACGCTCGCACCCTATGTATCACCGCAGCTGCTGGCACATAGTTAGCCGGTGCTTCTTCTACAGGTACCGTCACAATCGTTCCTGTCGAAAGAGGTTTACAACTCAGAAAGCCTTCGTCCCTCACGCGGCGTTGCTGCGTCAGGCTTTCGCCCATTGCGCAAAATTCCCTACTGCTGCCTCCCGTAGGAGTCTGGACCGTGTCTCAGTTCCAGTGTGGCTGATCGTCCTCTCAGACCAGCTATCCGTCGTTGCCTTGGTAGGCCGTTACCCCACCAACAAGCTGATGGACCGCGAGCCCCTCCCAAAGCGAAATTCATTTCTTCCGCCGATCATGCGATCAGCGGGAGACATCTGGTATTAGCACCGGTTTCCCGGAGTTATCCCAGTCTTTGGGGCAGGTTGCTCACGTGTTACTCACCCGTTCGCCACTAAATCTTTCGGAGCAAGCTCCTTGGATTCCGTTCGACTTGCATGTATTAAGCACGCCGCCAGCGTTCATTCTGAGCCAGAATCAAACTCTCCATCAAGACTCTTCGGGTTTCCCCATCGAATCAGAGAGCCGGACAGGTAGCTCTAAGTCCTGTCCGACAGCGGTGGCACCACGGGGTGGTACCGCCGCCACTGCAACATCGAACGACGAGTCCGGTTAGGCCCGTCCATCGTCGCCCTTACTGGCTTTTGGCTCTCGTTCTTCCGTTTTCAAGGAACGACCACGCACGCGGCAAGCCGGAGGTGCGCCTCACTTCACCGGGTCTCCCCGGCCCACCACCTCTCAGTGGCAGGGAGTCATACTCTAGCAGTGTCACCACCAGCGTGCAACTCGGGGAACTCCCCTCGAACCCTTCCGTCACTGGGGCGGTTGGGCCGGATGCCACTCTAGCGCGTCCTCGACGAAGGCGTTGAGCGTCGCCAGAAGGCGCATCTCCTCGGTGGAGTGGGCCCGCGTCTCGAGTAGGTCCTCGGTAGAGACCACGACCGCCAGGCAGCGCGCACGGCTGATGGCCACGTTCAGGCGATGTCGGGAGAAGAGGAACTCCGCACCGCGCACCAGGTCGACCGCGGACGACGTGGTCATCGAGAAGAACACCACCGGCGCCTCACGTCCCTGGAACTTGTCCACCGTCCCCACCTGCACGTCACCGAGGCCGTCCGCGCTCAGGTGAGCCCGAATTGTTCGGACCTGGTCGTTGAAGGGTGCCACCACCATGAAGTCGGACGGCGCCAGCAGACGCCGGCGGCCGTCGTGGTCGCTCCACAGGGTTCCCACCAGCTCTCGGACGGCCTGGGCGATAGCGGCCGCCTCCTCAGGCGACGACGTCGAGCGGTCCTGATGGCTGACCCGGATCCAGCGCAGCCCCGTTCCGAGCACGGTTGTCTGCCGCGCGCACGCTGGATGGCTGGTGAGCCGGCCCTCGTAGATCTGGTGGGAGATGTACCGGCACACGTCGGGGTGCATGCGCCGCGACTCGGTCAGAAAGACCCCCGCCCTCGCAGGGATCGTCGTGTGGGGGCCCAGCACGTGGGCCAGCACACTAGAGCCCGCATCACCGGGGTGATCGGCCTGGGCCACTTGGGCCAGCTGCAGCGGATCTCCCAGCAAGATCAGGTTGCGCGCGGCCGACGTGCAGGCTACCGCGTCGGCGAGAGCCAGCTGACCCGCCTCGTCGATGATCAGGACGTCGACGGGATAGGGGCGCATCCCCGAGCGGGCCCACAGCCACGGAGATCCGGCCACGAGATTCATCGCGTTCGACTCAATCAGCGCTCGATTCGAGTTCGTGTAGGTGACACCTGCGAGGCGCGTCTGGGCGCCCCCACCCCAACGCACCGCCCGCACCGCGTCGAGCGCACCCTGCTTGCTCAACTCGCGGTGGGCCGCTGCGAGCAGGTTGTCGATCGCGGCGTGGCTCATCGCGGTCACACCCACGCGCAGACCCGACTCGACCAGATGCGCCACCAAACGCGCGCCGCGGTAGGTCTTGCCCGTGCCGGGGGGGCCCTGGATGGCGACGTAGGAGCCGTCCAGCTCGGTGCTCCAGGCGAGCATCTCGGCCACGTCATCGTGAAACTCCCCGGTGGGTGGGCCCCCGCCGGCCACGAAGCGGGGCGGCCTCGCGGCCAGCAGCTCGTTGGCGACTGGATTCACAGGTTCGTTCTCGGAGGGGAAGGCCAGGCGGTGCGCCAGCTCGGCCAGCGCCACGGCCTTGTCGCGTGGGGGGAAGTAGTCGTCCCGGATAGCGACCACGGGCACCCGCAAGTCATCGGCGGACGACGGGGTCCAACGAATCGTTGCCGTGCGCAGTTCGCCGTCCACGTTGGAGATAGACCCGTAGCCGGGCTCGCCGTCGTCGAAGACCAGCAGGACGCTGCCGGGAGCCGAGAGCGCCTCGTCCACGGGCTGCTCGGGCCACGTCACGGTGACCTGATGGCGCAAGGCGTCGGGCCGTCCCCTGACGGGGACCACCTCGGGGGCACTCGTCGCTCGTAGCGCGGCCAGATAGTCGGTGTGGCCGAGCAGGACGTCTAGGCCCGCCCCCGCGGCCGCGAACTTCGGCGTCGTGGTCGCACTGCGCTCGCGACGCCAGTATCCGGTCAGGTCGCCCACCAGTCGCTCAACGCTGTCGGCCGGGTACCCACCGAGGATGCGCACCGCCTCGTCGACAGCCCCCTCTTCCTCGGTGACCAGCACGGCAGGTCGCCAGACCATGTCCAATGGCCGGAGGCTGACCAGCCACTGGCGCAAGCTTCGCGTCGCGTCGACGTCGTCGCGGTTGTACCGAGCGATCCGCTTGAGGATCTCCGGATCACGCGTCCTGACGTACTGCTCGTACTCGACGACGGCACCCGCCCCGCGCTCGATCCCCCCGTGGCGCTCGAATCCCGCCAACTTCTCCATCACCTTGAGCCCGTAGGACTCGACCCCGGCGCGCACCGCATTGCGGACCACGGTGTAGAGGTCGACGAAGAGTCCGGTGCGCACGAGTTGATCGAAGACGGCCTCCGTCGGGGTTCCCACGACGAACCGCTCGATCGCCGACCGCTCGGTGTGGTTGTAGTGGTACACGTGCATGCCGGGGTACCGCGCCCGTCGCTCGCGAAAGAAGTCCACCAGCCCGTCGAGCAGCTCGCGCTGCTCATCGAGGTCGTGGGCCCAGCGCGCCTCGTAGTGCCACGCCCCGGGACCGGTCTGGTAGGACAACCCCGCGAGAAACAGGAGCTCCGCCTGGGGCGTCCAGAAGGGGTGCCCCTCGAAGTCGAAAAAGACGTCACCGTCATCAGGCGCCGGCAGCAGCTCCAGACCGCGTCCGTAGAAAGGATCGTCCGACGGCTCGATGAGCTCGAAGGGTGGCGGCTGCTGGGGCCTCTCGCGCGACGACACCTGCAGCACGGCTTGACGGTGGTGCCGGTGCCAGCGCTCGGGCGCCAGTGCCGGTCCCCGATCAAGCGCCGCCAGGTCACCGAGCCGCGTCACGCCCGCGTGCTCGAGCAGGTGGCGCTCGGCCACGCCGAGCGACGCGACCCACACCAGCGAGTCGTTGCGGCGCCACTCGGCCTCGCACACCGGTGCGAACTCGCAGATTGCACAGTGCGTGCACTGCTCGGGTGCGGTCGAGTCGTCACCGTCCTCCAGCAGGTGCCGGGACACCTGCCGGCGCAGCCGGCGCCAGTACGGGCTGAACTGGTCGACGGGCAGGGTCTCGATGTTGCCCGACCCCAGCCACAGGTGCATGTGACGCGGCGCGACACCCACGACATCGTGGATCGCCTCAGCGTAAAAGCACAGCTGGAGCACGTGGCCAGGTCGCGCAGCAGCACGCGTCAGCTTGGCGTCAACGGGCTCGTAGACGCCCGGCTCGCCCGGCACCTGGACGACGAAGTCGGCGATCCCCCGAATGCCTCCGGACAGCAGCGGCATCTGGTACAGCACGTCGTGGCCCTCCTGCCACAGCGGGGCAACGCGCTCCACCCACTTCGCGAAGTCCTCGGCGGGCTGGCGCGGTGGCACCCGCACCACGTCGCGTCCCTGGGCCTCGAAGGAGCGCAGGCACGCATCCTCGTGGCTCATGCCCTTCTCGATCAAGAGGTCCGCCAGGTCGCCGGCCGGACTCGGCAGTGGGCTCAGCGATCCGCGCTCCTGGCGTCGGCGCAGCGTCATGGAGTGCGCGCACTCGAGCCACGCCGAGATCTTGGACGGGGTCAGCAGAGTCTCGGTCAGCTCATCCATGGGCACCTCGGGTCAGGAACCACGGTGGCACCGCAGTGTCACACGCCCTCCATCGCCCCCACGGCGAGCGCCGTTCCACCCGTCATGCGCACCAGCTCCTCGAACGATGTGGGAAAGACGTAGCGGGGATGCCCACCGGCCGCCCAGACCACGGGCCACGCGGCCAGTGCCGTGTCAATTACGGTGCGCACCGGCTCGGGGTGCCCGAGCGGAGCCACGCCCCCGATGGGCTGGCCCGTGTGCTCACGCACGAAGTCGGGTCCGGGACGGTGCAGGGCCGCCACACCCAGATCTCTGGCAACCCGCTGGGTATCAACCCGGTGGGCGCCCGAGGCCAGGATCAGGAGTGGTTCCCCGTCAGCGTCGAACAGCAAGGAGTTGGCCACCTGGCCAATCTCGATGTCCAGCTGTGCGGCCGCACGCACGGCCGTCGGCGACGGCTCGATGGTCTCGACGATGCGGGCACTCGACCCCGCCGCCTCCAGTGCCGCCTGCACGCGCAGTCCATTGGGGTGCCACGAGACGATCTCGCGAACCTTCACGCTGTCTCCCCCGCACGCGCCGCGGCGATCCGGTCCCGCAGGGTCGCGTCCACGACCTGCCAGGTCTCTTGCTGATAGGGCCACGCGACCGGCCCGGCGGCTCCCCGCGAGCTCCGACTCCGCAGCGTCGCCCCGGGCTCGAAGACCGCGAGCAGTCCGGCCAAGTCGGTCGTCTCGGCCACGACCTCCCGGAAGGGCCGACCCGACCGCACGGACTCGCCCACCGCCCGGCCCACCAGCTCGTGCGCCTCCCGAAAGGGACGTCCTTGCTCCACCAGGCGCTCGGCCAGGTCGATCGCGGCCATGTAGGGATCGTCAGCGGCCGCGCCGGCGACCTCCTCGTGGAACTCCAGGGATCCGTACGCCCCGCGCAGGGCCTCCAGGACGCGAGTGACCTGGGTTACCGAGTCGATCAGGGGCTCCTTGTCCTCCTGCAGGTCGCGGTTGTACGCCAGAGGCAGGCCCTTCAGTACGACCAGCATGGTCGTCAGGTTGCCGATGAGTCGGCCGGACTTGCCCCGCGCCAACTCGGCGACGTCGGAGTTCTTCTTGTGCGGCAGCATGGACGATCCGGTCGTGAAGTCGTCACCCAGCGTGGCGAAGCCGAACTCGCTGCTGGTCCACAAGACGAGTTCCTCGCCCATGCGCGACAGGTGCACGCCCAGCATCGCGATGTCGAAGAGCAGCTCGGCCACGTAGTCCCGATCGCTCACCGCGTCCATGGAGTTGGCGAACGACCGGTCGAATCCGAGCAGCTGCGCCGTGTAGCCCGGGTCGAGAGGCAGCGATGATCCCGCCAGGGCCCCCGCACCCAGCGGCGATACGTTCATGCGTCGCCGGGTCTCCAGCAGCCGGTCGATGTCGCGTGTCAGCGCCCAGGCGTGGGCGGCCAGGTGATGGGCCAGCAGGACCGGCTGGGCACGCTGGAGGTGGGTATAGCCCGGCAGGTATCGTGAGGGGTCGCGCTGGCCCAGCGCCATCAGGGCCTCGCCGAGGCGCAGGGCCCCGTCGGCGATCTCGACCGTGGCATCGCGCACGAAGAGCTTCACCGTCGTGGCAACCTGGTCGTTGCGGCTGCGCCCCGTGTGCAATTTGGCGCCGACGGATCCGGCGATCTCGGTCACCCGGCGCTCGATCGCCGTGTGCACGTCCTCGTCGCCCGAGCCGCGCTCGAACGTGCCGTGAGCGAACTCCTCCTCGACGGCATCGAGCGCGGCGAGGATCTGCTCGGCTTCCGCCGCGCTCAGCAGCGACGCCTCGACGAGGCCACGGACGTGAGCGCGTGAACCGGCCAGGTCCTGGCGGTACAGCAGGTGGTCGAAGGGGAAGCTCTCCGAGAGCTGCCACAGCGATGCGGCCATCGCCGAGCTGAACCGCCCGTGCCAGAGCGTCATCGCTCGGGTGGCGTCGCGTTCTTGGCGCCCTGGCGCGCCGCCCACGTCTGGACGCCCAGACCGTAGATGCGAACGAACCCCTCGGAGTCGGCATGCCGGAAGGTGTCGGCGGCCTCGTAGGTCGCCAGGCCGTAGTCGTAGAGCGCCTCGGCGCTGCGCCGACCGACGATCCGCATGACGCCGGGGGCCTCGAAGCGCAGGCGGACCTCGCCAGTGACGTGCCGTTGGGAGTCCCCGATGAACGAGTCGAGGGCTTCCTTGAGCGGCGAGAACCACATACCGTCGTAGACGAGCTCGGCCCAGCGGGACTGAAGTCGCGCCTTCTCGTGGTGCAGGTCACGCTCCAAGTTGAGGTCCTCGAGATCGGCGTGCGCCGCGATGAGGGCCAGCGCTGCGGGGCACTCGTAGACCTCCCGGCTCTTGATGCCGACCCGGCGGTTCTCCACCATGTCGATGCGTCCAAAGCCGCGTGCGCCCGCCTGCTGATTGAGGGCGCCGATGATCTGGGCTAGGGGCATCGCCACCCCGTCGAGGGAGACGGGGGTGCCCTGGGTGAACCCGACGGTCACCTCCAGGACCTCGCTCTGGGTTACCCGCGTCAGCGTGTAGGGCTCACTGGGTGGCTCGGCCCACGGGTCCTCCATCTCACCGCACTCGATGGCCCGTCCCCACAAGTTCTCGTCGATCGAGTAGATCTTCTCGCGGGTAGCCCGCACGGGGATGTCCCACTTCTCGGCGTAGTCCACCGAGTCGGCGCGCGTCATGCCCCAGTTGCGCACCGGCGCCAGAACTTCCAGATCGGGCGCCAGCGCGTGCGTGCCGACCTCGAAGCGCACCTGGTCGTTGCCCTTGCCGGTGCACCCGTGGGCCACGGCACTCGCGTCGAACCGGCGTGCCTGGTCCACCAGATGACGCACGATCACCGGGCGCGACAGGGCCGACACCAGCGGATACTTCCCCTCGTAGAGGGCGTTCGCGCGAATCGCCGCGCCGCAGAACTCCTCGGCCATCTCGGTGCGTGCATCGACGATGACGCAGTCCACGGCTCCGGCCGCCAGCGCGCGCGCACGAATCGAGTCAAAACTCTCCGAGCTGGTCGGGTCCTGGCCCACGTCCACCAGCAGCGCCACTACCTCGACGCCCCACTCCTGGGTCATCCACCGGATCGCCACGGAGGTATCGAGTCCCCCGCTGTACGCCAGCACTACACGCTTGGCCACTACGCGCCCCTTCCCTGCTTGCCCTCCGGCAGAGCTGCCAGCTGGCGGAACTGACTGACCAGACGCCGACCGCAGCGCTCGTCACGCGCGATGACGAGCACGGTGTCGTCCCCCGCCACACTACCGAGTACGTCCGGCAGGACGCTTCGATCGAGGGCCGATGCCACGACGTGCGCACACCCCGGCGGGGTGTGCAAGACGACTAGATTGACCGAGCCCTCCACCGACACCACCCACTCGGTCATCATGCGGCGCAAGTGGTCCAGTGGCGGGGCACTCATCTTGGTCACCGTGGGCAGCACCAGGCGACGCACCCCCTGGTCATCGCGAACCTTGATGCTGCCCAGCTCGTGGAGGTCCCGAGTGACCGTCGCCTGGGTCGCCGCGACTCCCTCGGCCTGAAGGCGCCCGACCAGCTGGGCGGCAGTCGAGATGGTCTCGTGTTCGAGCATCTCGGCGATACGGTGCTGTCGCTGCGTCTTGGTCATGGGATCTCCTTCATCCAGCGAAGCGCGCCTCGCATCGCCGAGACGCGATGGGCGACCTGGCGCCACACCAGCGAACGCGACGAATCCAGCACCTGTGGATCGACCTCCTCGCCCCGGTGGGCGGGCAGGCAGTGCATCACCACGGCGGCCGGGTCCGCACCGGCCAACAGGTCCTCACCCACCTGGAAGTCTCGCAGAGCGTCCAGCCGCTCGCGGCGCTCGGCCTCGAGCCCCATCGAAATCCACGAGTCCGTGTACACCACGTGGGCACCAGCCACGGCCTCGCGCGCGGTCCCGACGAGGCGCAACGACCCGCGCTCAATACGGCGAGGATCCTCGGGTCCAGCCTCCCCCAGCTGGTACGGGTCGGGGGCACCCAGGACGACCTCGGCCCCCAAGAGCCGCAGGGCCACCGCCAGGGACCGCGCCACATTCGTGACATCGCCCACGTAGGCCACGCGCAGGCCCGCCAGGTCCTCGACCCGCCCCGAGGTGAAGTGCTCCGCCATGGTCAAGATGTCGGCCACGGCCTGGGTCGGGTGAGCGGCCCGGCTGAGGAGGTTCACGACGCCGAGCCGGTCGCCCACGGTCTCGACGAGGCGCCCGAAGACCCCATGGTCGCGCACGCGCAGGGCGCAGATCGAGTAGTACTCGGCCAGGGTGTGCCCCACGTCCTCGACTGACTCGCGCCGATCGAGGCCGATCTCCTCGTCGGTGATGAACATCGGCCATCCCCCTAGGGCGCGCACCGCCAGGGCGCTGGAGCTCCGCGTCCGGAGACTCGGCTGCTCGAAGACCAGCGCGACGCCCTGGCCGTGCAGGACGTCACGCGGGGCATCGAGCGCGAGGGCGCAGATCTGGGTCAGCTCGTGCTCCCCCAACTCCTCGACTGTCACGACATGTCGGCTCACGCCACCACCTCCGTGCTCGGTCCCTGCCCGGTCAGCAACTCGCGCAGCGCGTGGGGCCGCGTCCCGTCGCCAACCACCACCCGTCGGGCTCCCGCATGCACGGCGTCCAGCGCCGCACGCGCCTTGGGCCGCATGCCATCGCGGATCGCCCCCGACGCCAGCATCCGTGCAATGTCCGCGCCCGTGACGTGCGCCAGCGCGGTGGTCGCGTCGTCGGGGTCGGCACGCAACTGCTCCACGTCGCTGAGCAGGAGCAGGGCGCCAGCGCCCAGCGCCCCGGCGATCGCGCCCGCCACCGTGTCGGCGTTGGCATTGACCATCCCGCCGTCGCTCGCCAGGGTCAACGGACTGACCACGGGGATCCACGAGGCGCGCACCAGGGCCACCAGGGCGGCCGGTTCGACGTCGACATTTTGGGCGGTGCGTCCCCACGCCGGGCCAGCCGGCGCTCCTTGAACCATGCCACCGCTGATCCCCGCGACGCCCACGGCGGGGAGTCCGGCGTGCACCAGGGCCGACGTCACCGCAAGGTTGACCTCGCTCAGAGCCCACGCGACGACGCGCATCGTCTCGACGTCGGTCACCCGGAGGCCATCGATGAAGTGACTCGGCACACTCAGCCGATCGGCCAGCTCGGCGATCTGGGGACCCCCACCGTGCACGATCACGACGCCCTCATCGCGCAGCGCCCGCACGTCCTCAGCCAACTCGACGAGGCGCGGCGCCAGGGCATCCACCCGGTCCAGGGCGTGCCCCCCGAGCTTGACGACCACGGTCACGGCGTGACTCCCGCTCGCGGCAGGCCAGTCGTCTCAGCGAGGCCCGTCGCGACGTTCCAGGCCTGGATCGCCTGACCGGCCGCCCCCTTGATCAGGTTATCTATCGCGCTCATGGCGATCAGCCAGCCCGTGCGCGGATCGAGGCGGGCCGACACGACGCACAGGTTCGACCCCACCGCATCCTTCAGCGCTGGCGGTTCGTCCTGTACGACGACGAAGGGCTCGTCAGCGTAGGCCCGGCGCAGCAGCGCCAGGGGATCGAGGTCCCGCTCGCGCACCCGGGCGTACGCCGTCACCAGCATCCCGCGGCTCACCGGCAGCAGGTGCGGCGTGAATAGGACTCCCTCGCCCAGCTCCATCTCCATCTCGGCGGTGTGACGGTGGGTGAGGAGCCCGTAGGCCTCGGCGTTGCCCGCCAGACGGCTGAACTGCAGGCGCTCACTGAGCGACCGACCCGCGCCCGAGGTGCCGCTGAGCGCATTGACGATGACGGTGCCCGCCTCGAGCAGGCCGGCATCCGCGAAGGGTCCCAGGGCCAGGATCGAGGCCGTCGGGTAGCACCCGGGCGACGCCACCAGGCGCGCTCCGGGCAGCTCGTGACGGTGGCGCTCGACCAATCCGTAGACGGCGTCGCCCAGGTGCTGGGGCGCGACGTGCTCGTGGCCGTACCAGCGCGCGTAGGCTGCCGCGTCCTGCAAGCGGAAGTCAGCCCCGAGGTCCACCACGCGCACGCCACGGGCGAGCAGGCGCGGGACCAGCGACTGGCTTTCGCCGTGGGGTAAGGCGATGAATGCGGTGTCGATGTCGGCCGCTAGAGCCGCCGCGGTGGGCGCGTAGCGCTGGTCGCCCGCAATGGCCGCGAGCGCCGGTACCGCCTCACTCACGCGACGTCCCGCCTGCGAGGCTCCGGTGGCCACGACGACGTTGAGGTCCGGGTGGGCGTCGGCCAGCCGGTACAGCTCGGATCCGGCATAGCCGCTCGCCCCGACGATTGCTACATCCATAACGCAAGTTTATGCACACAAGTGGTTGTTTATGCAACCAAGCGCCCGCCCGATACACTGGCCGGGTGTCACGTCGCGGCTGGGTGCTCTTCGCGGCCATGTCGGTCGTGTGGGGCATCCCGTACTTCTTCATCCGGATCGCCGTTCGCCAGCTGGACCCCGGCGTCCTGGTGCTGGGGCGCACCGCGCCCGCGGCCCTGATCCTGATCCCGGTCGTCCTGCGGGGCCACCACGTGGCGGCCGTGCGCCGTCATCTGGGCTGGATCGCCGCCTTCGCCTTCGTCGAGTTCGGGATCCCCTGGTACCTCATGGCCACTGCCGAGCGCCACATCTCCAGCTCGCTCACCAGCCTGCTCATCGCGGCGGTGCCCCTCTTCTCGGTCGTCGTGCAGTTGCTGCGGCGCGACGGGGAGCGCTTCGCGCCCCGGCGCTACGGCGGCTTGCTGGTCGGTGCGGCCGGCGTCATCCTGCTCGTCGTCAGTGGCGTCCACAGCGGGTCGCTGCGCTGGATCGGCCTCATGATGGTGATCGCCATCGGCTACACCTTCGGGCCGATGATCCTCGCGACGAAGCTGGCCGACGTGCCGGGCGTCGCGGTGGTCGCGGGGGCCACCGCGATGGTCGCCATCGCCTGGACGCCCTGGGCGATCGTGCACTGGCCCCAGCACGTGAACGGCGAGACCCTCAGCTCGATCGCGATCCTTTCGCTGATCTGTACGGCCAGTGCCTTCCTGATCTTCTTCGAACTCGTCAAGGAAGTGGGCTCGACGCGTGGCGTCGTGGTGACCTACACCAACACCGCCATCGCCGTCGTGATGGGCATCGCGTTCCTGCACGAGCCCCTGACCTCGGCCATCGCGGTGGGATTCCCGCTGGTGCTGCTGGGCAGCATCCTGGCCACGGCGCCGGCCTCAGCCGCCGAGCGTGTAGACGCCTTCGACGTGGACGAGCTGCTGCACGGTTAGCCACCACCGGGTGCCCGCCACCACTAGCTCGGGAGTGTCCTGGCCCGTCACCGGCGCGTGGTGGATCACGCGAGCGAAGGTCAGGGGCGTCGAGGCCAGCTCGACCAGGGGCGACCACAGCGCTGCGTTGTTGACGTGCCCCACGACGTCCAGATCGCTACGCCGCAGCGGCCACGGCCGACGCTCGGCGTCCGGCGGCGGCGGCACCAGGCTCACGCGCCCCGATACCTTGCGTTGCGCCGACTCCCCGTAGGCCGCGAAGAAGTCCGCACCGAGCCGCACGGGACGGCCCGCCGGGCCAACTGACACCCACAGGGTCACCGTCTCGAGTCGGCACTGGCCATCGACCTCGATGTCGGTGCGCCGCTCGGCCCACGCGGCACCGGTGCCCGAGCACCAGGTCGTAAGCGTCACCTCCTCACCGAGCTCGGGCCACCGAGCCTCCGGCCTCAGGCGCACCGTGGCGTGGCGCACCAGCCAGGTCGGGCCCGCGGGCAGTCCCGTGTCGATCCAGTCGTCGCTCGCCACGTCCTGGAGGTAGCGGACCAGGCCGTCGGGCCGCAGCCGTCCGTCCGGGCCGCAGTCGCCGAGGCGCACCGGCCAGCGCGTCGTGAAGGCGCGGCTCCGGGCCATGCGCGGAACGAAAGTGACGCTGGGGTCCGGAGTCGCCGACGCGCTCACCGCAGGAGCGCCCCCCCAGCCGCCGCGGCATCGATCAGCTGGCGGCGCAGCACGGCGACCTCGGCGTCGTCGAGCGTGTGATCTGGCGCACCCAGCCGCACGGCGAAGGCCAGGCCCCGCGTATCGGCGGGCAGTCCGGCGCCCCGGTAGACATCGAAGAGTCGTACCGACTCCACCAGCGCCGAGGTGGCCCGCAGAGCGTCGGCGAGGTCACCGGCGCGCACCGAGAGGGGAACGGTGAAGGCCAGGTCGATGAGGGCGCTCGGGAAGCGGCTCGGCATCTGAGCGGCTCGTTCCGGCCGGGCGGCCCGCAGTGACTGGAGAACCTGGACCTCCAAATCGAGCAGGCCGATACGGCCCGGGGTTCCCTGGATCTCGAGCACCAGGTCCGGGTCCAGTTCGCCGACCACACCCACGACTGTCTCGCCGCCGCGCGTGATGACCTCGGCGGTGCGGGTGGGATGCGTCGCGGCCACGTCAGCGCGGGCCCGGAAGCGAAAGTCCGACTCGACGAACCCGAGCAGTCCGGCCAGCGTGACCCACAGCGCGACGGCCGTCGTGGCATCGTCCTCATGGTGACCCAGCAGCACCGTGAGCCGTTCGGTCTCGGTGGGCAGGTCCAGCTGTGCTCTCCCGCCGACGCCTCCGCGACTGCGACGGGGCTCAGCGACGTCGCCGGGATGCGCAAAGACCACGCCCAGCTCGCCCAGGCGCAGATCCACCAGTCCTCGTTCGCGATTGCGTGCCCAGACCTCGGCGATGCCCGACACGAGAGTCGGGCGCAGGACGGTGCTGTCACTGGCCAAGGGGTTGGTGACCCGCACGGGTCGTGCCTGGGGGTGCGTGCGCGCAAACTGCCGCTCGCTGACCAGCGACGGCGTCCAGACCTCGGTGACCCCGAGGTCCACGATCGCCGTGCGCAGACGGCGGCGCAGCCGCTGGAGATCGCTCAGCCCGCCGGGCGCGGCCCACGTCGGCGTGCGACGCGGCAGGCGGCGGTAGCTGTGGAGTCGGGCGATCTCCTCAATGACGTCGGCCCGGCCCGCCGCGCCCCCGCGCACGTCGGGGCGCGAGCTCGGTGCGTCGATCACCAGGCCCCCGCCGGCGGCCGCCGCCACGGTGAAGCCCAGCGCTTCGAGGCCCTGGCGCACCTCGGTCTCCTCGATAGGGGCGCCGAGCGCCCGTTCGACGTCGCCGGAGCGCAATTCGACCCGCGCGGGCGGAGTCGCCACGCCGCGCACGTCGAGGGGGTGTGCGCGCCAGACGAGATCCGGTACCGAGGCGCGCAGCACCTCGACCAGGCGCGCCACCGCGCGTAGGGCGACTTCGGGGTCCACCCCGCGCTCGAAGCGCGTGGACGCCTCGGTCCGCAGTCCGTGGCGCTTGGAGGAGCGCGCGATGGTCATCGCATCAAAGCACGCCGCCTCCACCAGGACGCGCGTCGTGGAGTCACCGATCTCCGTCGAGGCGCCGCCCATGATGCCGGCCAGGCCGATGACCTGGTCGTCGCCGTCGGTGATGACGCAGTCGACGCCCGTGTCCCCGAGTCCCCGTCCCGGCTGCGCCAGGTGGCGCGCAACGCCGTCGAGAGTGGCCAGCGTCTCGCCGGGAAGTGCCGCGCGGACCTGGAGCGTGGCTCCGGCCACCCGGTCCAGGTCGTAGGGGTGCGTCGGCTGACCGAGCTCGAGCATCACGTAGTTCGACGCGTCGACCACGTTGGAGATGGCGCGCATGCCGGCGCGCTCGAGGCGCTGGACGACCCACGCCGGTGAGGGCCCGATCGCTACGTTCTCGAGGACGGACACCGTGAGCCGGGCACAGAGAGCAGGTGCCCCCACCACGGCGTGAGCCACCTCATCAGTGGCGGGCCCCCGATCGGGACTGGCCAGTGCCGGCTCGCGCAGCGGCCGCCCCAGACGAGCCGCCAGGTCGCGGGCCACCCCGTAGATGGACCAGGCGTCGGGGCGGTTGCCCTCGACCGAGAGCGTGTAGACCACGTCGTGGCCCAGTCCGAGTGCCTCGCCCACGGACTGACCCACCTGGTCAGCCCCCCGGTCATCCAAGATGAGCAGCCCGCCGTGGTCGTCGCCGATCTCGAGCTCCTGGGGCGAGCAGAGCATGCCGTTGCTGGTGACGCCGCGCATGACCCGACGGTTGATGGCCAGCCCTCCGGGCAAGACGGTGCCGACCGGAGCGAAGGGCACGTGCTGGCCAACCTCGAAGTTCCACGCCCCGCACACCACCTCGACGGGGCCGTCTCCGGCATCGACCACGATGCGACGGATGCGGTCGGCCCCAGGGATCGCGTGGATCTCCTCGACGCGGGCTACCACCACCTGTTCCAGGCCCGCACCGACGTGGTCCACAGCCTCCACCACCAGTCCGAGGTCGTCGAGGATGTCGCGCAGCTCACTGTCGGATTCGGGCAGGTCGACGAACTCGCTGAGCCAGGAACGGGGTACGCGCATCAGAACTGCTCCAGGAAGCGAACGTCATTTTCGGTGAGGGCGCGCAGGTCCGCGATCCCGGCGCGCATCTGGGCGCACCGGTCGATGCCGAACCCGAAAGCGAAGCCGCTCCAGCGCTCCGGGTCGATCCCGACGGCGTCGAAGACCGCCGGGTCCATCATTCCGCACCCGCCGAGCTCGATCCATCCGGTCTGGGAACAGGTACGGCAACCGGCGCCCCGGCAGATCGTGCACGTGATCTCGAACTCGGCCGAGGGCTCCGTGAACGGGAAGTAGCCCGGGCGCAGCCGCGAGCGGATGTCGGGACCGAAGAAGGCGCGCGTGAAGGTCTCGATCACGCCGGCCAGGTCGGCGAACGTGATGTTCTGGTCGACCACGAGACCCTCGACCTGGTGGAACACCGCCAGATGGCGTGCGTCGGGCGTGTCGCGCCGGTAGCAGCGACCCGGCATGACCGAGTGGATCGGCAGCGTCCCGGTCGCGACGGCCTGCTCCATCAGATGCACCTGCGTCGGGGACGTGTGGGTGCGCAGGACGATCGTCTCGGGGTCGCCGAGCTCCACGTAGAAGGTGTCCCACAGACCTCGCGCTGGATGGGCCGGTGGGATGTTCAGCGCCTCGAAGTTGTACCAGTCCGTCTCGACCTCGGGCCCTTCGGCCACGGTGAAGCCCATGGCCACGAACACGTCCTCCAGCTCGGCCTGCACCGCCGGGATTAGCCCGCCGTGCCCCGCGGTGAGCGCCCAGGGGCGCGCCGAGGTGATCACGTCCCCCAGGTCCAGGGCGTCGCTGGCCAGCTGGTCTCGCCGGTGCGCGGCGAGGAGCTCGCCGCGCCGCGTGGCCACGGCCTGCGCGATCCGCGTCCGGCTCGCCTGCAGGAGTGCCCCCCGCCGGCGGCGCTCGTCGGGATCGACGTCGCGCAGCGATCGCTGCATCGCGGCCAGCACCGAGCGCTTCCCGACCGACTCGGCCGCGGCGGCATCGATCGTCTCCAGCGAGTTGGCCGCACCGAGGGCGTCGAGCGCTGCCGACTCGACGTGGACGAGCTCCATATCCCAGTCAGTCATGTCTCTCCAGGCTAGGCGGTGCGCTCGCGTCGATCTGACCCTGAGACTGCCAGCGGGCGACGAATGCGATGAGCGACGCGGCCACGCCGGCGTTGAGCGACTCGCCTGCGGCCATCGTGATCGTGAGGCGGCCGTCGCAGCGCTCCACCAGGGACGCGTCGAGACCCGCCGCCTCACTGCCGATCACGATGGCGTTCGCCCCGCGCAGGTCCGCCGCGAGGGGGTCCTGGCCGCCGCGCACGACCGTGGCCCACGAGGGCACGTGGTCACGACGCAGGCGCGCCAGGACGTCTTCGATGTCGGCCACAATCACCGGCAGCCGAAAGATCGCACCGGTCGTCGCGCGTAGCGTCTTGGGATTGTAGGGATCCACACTGTGGCCCGTCAGGATCACCGCGCCGGCGCCGGCAGCCTCGGCACTGCGGATCACGGTTCCGGCGTTTCCCGGGTCCTGGACGTCGTGCAGCACCACCACGAGGCCGTCGAGCCGGGTGGCGGCCAGGTCGCCGGCCACGAAGCGCACCGTCGCGAGCACCGGCTGGGGCGTCGTCGACTGGGCCGCCAGGCGGACCACCTCGGGCGCGAGGCCGTAGACGGCCACGCCCCGCGCGGCTGCCCGGGTGACCAGATCCACGGTGGGGCTCTCCCCCCACCGGTCGCGGTCCACGTACAGCGCCTCGACCTCCGCGTGGGCCTCGAGCGCCGCCGCGACCAGGTCGGGACCCTCGAGCACGCAAACCTGCTCGCGCCAGCGCAGATCGCGCTTGCGCGCCAGGCGCCGCAGACGTCGGACGCGCTGGTGCGACGAGCCGATGTCGACCGGGTGCGTCGCTACTCGCTCAGCGCCGCCGACGCCTGAGCCACCAAAGCGGCGAAGGCCGCCTGGTCGGTCACGGCCAAGTCGGCCAGGACGCGCCGGTCCACCGTGATGCCTGCCGCGTGCAGCCCGGCGATGAACCGGCTGTAACTGAGGCCGTGCATCCGCGTCGCTGCGTTGATCCGCTGGATCCACAGCTGACGGAACTCGCCCTTGCGCGCTCGCCGGTCGCGAAACGCATAGACCCCGGAATGCTGCACCGCCTGGTTGGCGGCCCGGAACGTGCGGCTCCGGTCGCCGTAGTAGCCCTTGGCCTGCTCCAGGATCGCCTTGTGGTGCTTCTTGGCGTTAACTCCTCGCTTGACGCGCGCCATGATGACTCCTCTCTCGTCCTAGCGGCCCAACAGCTTCTTGACGTTGCGCTCGACGCCCGGTGCGAAGTCCGTCTCGCGTCCCAGGCGGCGCGCCCGCACCGACGTCTTCTTCTCCATCAGGTGCCCGCGAAATGCCTTACCCCGGCGCAGCCGACCGGTTCCGGTCACCTTGACGCGCTTCTTGGCCCCGCTGTCCGTCTTCATCTTTGGCATGTCGGCCTTCCCTCTCTCACTGCCCCTCGGGTGACGCGGCCGCTTCCACTGAGGTCGGCGGCGGCGTCTCGTTCTTCGTCTTGGCCCGTCGCTCGGGCCCCAGCACCATCGTCATGTTCCGCCCGTCGAGCTTGGCGGCCGCCTCGACCTTGGCCCCCTCGCCGAGACGCTCGACGATTCGGTCCAGGATGCGGCGCCCCAGCTCCGGATGCGCCGTCTCACGCCCGCGGAACATGATGGTGATCTTGACCTTGTGACCCTCGCCGAGGAACTTCTCCACCAGTCGGGTCTTGGTCTCGAAGTCACCGGCCCCGATCTTGGGCCGGTACTTCATCTCCTTGATCCCGACGTTGGTCGACTTGCGCCGCGACTCCTTCGCCTTTTGCGCCTCGTCGAACTTGAACTTTCCGTAGTCCATGATCCGGCACACCGGTGGGCTCGCGGTGGGCGCGATCTCGACCAGGTCCAGATCCAGGCTGCGGGCCAGGGCCAGCGCCTCGCGCGTGGCCATAATGCCCTGCTGGGTCCCGTCCTGATCGATCAGGCGAACGGACTCGACACGGATCCGCTCGTTGATGCGGTGGTCTCCAGGTCCAGTTGCGATACTCGTCTCCTCTTCCCTTTCACGGCGCTTGCGCGCCGCCACGACAAGCGAGGCGAGTCTTTGAACCTGGACCACCAGCGATGGCCAGGTGGACGTTGGCAGCGCCAACCCCACTTGCTGTGTTCGTGCCGCGACAGCCTAGCAGACCCCTCCGTCGCTCCTGGGCGGTGGGCTACCCTGAGGCCATGGCCGCGCCTGAGACTCCGACGTCTGACCACGACGAGCAGCATTCGTTCTTGGCCTCGACACCCGTCGAGATCCTGGTGGCCACCGAGCTGCTCCAGCTCCTCCAGACGGCGGCGATCCGCCTGGCGGCCGAGCCGCCGGATCTCCCGGCCGCGCGGCTGGCCATCGACGTCGCCGGGGCGATCGTCAGCGCCGGCGGCGAGCGCCTGGGGGAAAACGTGCCGCTGTACCGCACGGCGCTGGCCGAGGTGCAGCAGGTCTGGGTCAAGCTCGCTGCGCCTGCGACCGACTAGGTCCGACGCGTGTGGCGGACCAGGGCCACCATCTCGAGGGCGGTGAGCGCCGCCTCCCGACCCTTGTTGGCGTCATCGTCCCGGGAGCGCACGAGCGCCTGGGCGACGGTGTCGGTGGTCAGAACGCCAAAGACCACGGGCACCCCCGTCTCGAGCTGAACGGCCTGGAGGCCCTGGGCGCACTGGCCGGCCACGAAGTCGTAGTGGCCGGTCTCGCCCCGGATCACCGCGCCGAGCGCGATGACCGCGTCGGTGCCGCCAGTTTGGATCAACG
Source organism: Actinomycetes bacterium (assembly GCA_021827705.1). Classification (GTDB taxonomy): domain Bacteria; phylum Actinomycetota; class Acidimicrobiia; order Acidimicrobiales; family RAAP-2; genus RAAP-2. Next base: position 81,207 of record JAKAUQ010000028.1, on the reverse strand, counting down.
CCTTGGCGGCGAACGGCAACTCGAAGGCTCCCGGTGCCCAGGCGACCGTCACGTCCTCGCGCGCCACCCCTGCGCCGTCGAGCGCACCGAGAGCCCCCTCGAGCAGTCGCAGGGTGATGCCGCCGTTGAAGCGGGCCGCGACGATCGCCACCCGGCGCCCGGGACCCGCGGCCCCTAACTCCAGCCAGGTGCCCACCCGCCCGCGCAGCCCCTCGGCCACGGTGGTGTCAAAGACCGTCTCGTCACTCGACGTCATCGAGACCCTCCAGCAGGTGTCCGAGGCGCTCCCGCTTGGTGCGCAGGTAGTCGATGTTGTAGGGGGTGGGCCGGCTCTCGATGGGCACGCGCCCCTCGATGTTCAGTCCGAAGCCCTCGAGGCCCCCGTACTTGGCCGGGTTGTTCGTCATCAGCCGCATCGAGCTGACGCCCAGGTCCACCAGGATCTGGGCGCCGATCCCGTACTCGCGCGAGTCGACTGGCAGGCCGAGCTCGAGGTTCGCGTCAACCGTGTCGCGGCCATCCTCCTGGAGCGCGTAGGCCCGGATCTTGTGGCCCAGTCCGATACCCCGGCCCTCGTGACCCCGCAGGTAGACGATGACGCCCCGGCCCGCCTCGGCGATGCTGGCCATGGCCGTCTGCAGCTGGGGACCGCAATCGCAGCGCAGTGAGCCCAGGGCGTCACCCGTCAGGCACTCCGAGTGCACCCGCACCAGGACCGACTCGCACCCCTCGACCTCGCCGCACACCAGGGCCACGTGCTGCTCCCCGTCGAGCAGCGACTCGAACACGATCGCGCGGAAGATCCCGAACTCCGTGGGCAGGCTCGCCTCCGATACCCGACGCACCAGCTTCTCGTGCTGGCGCCGGTAGCGGATCAGCTCGGCGATGGTGATGATCGGCAGCCCGTGGGTGGCCGCGAAGACCTCCAGCTCGGGCAGTCGCGCCATGTCGGACTTGTCGGCGCTCACGATCTCGCACAGCACGCCTGAAGGGGCCATCCCGGCCAGTCGGCACAGGTCGACGGTGGCCTCGGTGTGACCCGCGCGCTTGAGCACGCCACCGGGCCGGTAGCGCAGGGGGAAGATGTGGCCCGGCCGGCTGAGGTCAGCGGGGCGTGTCGCCGGGTCGATCAGCGCGCGGATGGTCGCGGCGCGATCGTGGGCCGAGATGCCCGTTGTCGTGCCGACGCGGTAGTCCACCGACACGGTAAAGGCGGTGCGCTGGGACTCGGTGTTTTCCACCACCATCAGGGGCAGATCGAGCTCGTCGGCTCGGACGGGCTCCAGGGGCACGCAGAAGATGCCCGACGTGTACTCCAGGTAGAACGCGATGGCCTCGGGTGTGACGTGCTCGGCCGCCATGATGAGGTCACCCTCGTTCTCGCGGTCCTCGTCGTCGACGACCACCACCATTCCGCCGGCGCCGATGGCGTCGATCGCCTCTTCGATGGTCGACAGGGCCATCACACCTCCATTTCGATTCGCAGGTCCTCCCCCAGACGCTCCACCGCGATCAGGCGTCCCCGACGCAGGCGGTCGATCGAAGCCGTGGAAAGGTCCCGCAACGCTCCCAGCGTATGGCGAGCGCCGGCCAGGGCCGGCGCGACGTACCAGACCACACGGTTGACCAACCCGGCACTGACGAAGGCGCTGGCGGTCGCGGGACCTCCTTCGACCAGCACCTGGAGCACGCCGTGGCTCCCGAGCTCGTCCAGGACGTCCTCAAGGGGTCCCGTGCGCTCCCAGCACGGGCGCACCCGCGCGGTCGCCGGGGCCGTGCCCAGAACGACGCGAAGCGGCTCGAGGGTGCGGCCCGGGAGTCGCGCGGTCAGGGCCGGGTCGTCCGCGCGCACGGTCCCCGCGCCCACGATGATCGCCTGGCTCTCGGCACGAAGGCGGTGCGCGTCGCTGCGCGCGGCCTCGCCGGTGATCCACTGGCTGGACCCGTCAGCGGCCGCGACGACGCCGTCGAGCGTGGCCGCGACCTTGAGCACGACCCAGGGCCGGCCGGTGTGCCGCTGCCACAGGTACGGCGCGAGAGCCTCCGTCACCTCGTCACCCAGGACACCCACGCTCACGTCGACGCCGGCCTGCCGCAGTCGCGCGATTCCCCGCCCCGCAACGTGGGCGTCCGGGTCGTGAACCCCCACGACCACGTGGCGGATCCCCGCCGCGATGATCGCCTCGGTACACGGAGGCGTGCGCCCCTGATGGTCGCAGGGCTCCAGGGTCACGACCAGCGTGCCCCCGCGGGCCGCTTCACCGGCCTCGTGCAGGGCCACGATCTCGGCGTGTGGACCGCCCGGGGGGCGCGTCACCCCGAGTCCTTGGACGGTGCCCTGCTGGTCGAGCACCAGGGCGCCGACCCAGGGATTGGGCGGTGCGTCGATCCGGGCGGCGGCCGACGCCTCGAGGGCGCGCATCATGAGGTCGGACTCGCGCGTCACGCCGATTGCGCCCGGTGGCGCAACGCGCGGGCGGCGCCGAGCGGATCGGCCGCGCGAAAGATCGCCGATCCGGCGACCAGAACCCGAGCCCCCGCCGCCACGGCGTCAGCCGCGGTGCTCTGATCGATGCCGCCGTCGATCTCGAGGTCGACGCGCGGAGCGCGGGCGTCGATCTCGTCGCGCAGCTGGCGCACCTTGCTGAGGACCTCGGGGATGAAGGCCTGGCCGGCGAAACCGGGGAAAACGCTCATGACCAGGATCACGTCGACATCTCCCAGATGGTCGAGCACGGCCGACGCGGGCGTGTCGGGGTTCAGCGCCAGGCCGACGCGAACGCCGAGCGCGCGCGCGTCGGTGATCGCTGCGGCGACCTCGTGCGCCTCGACGTGGACAGTGCAGCTGTCGGCCCCGGCCCGCGCGAACGCCTCGAGGTGGTGACGGGGGTCAGTCACCATCAGATGGCAGTCGAACAGACGGCTGCTGTGCGGGCGCAGCGAGGCGACCAGCGCCGGACCCAGGGTCAGGTTCGGCACGAAGTGGCCGTCCATGACGTCGAGGTGCACCCAGTCCGTTGCCGGGTCGAGTTGGCGTAGTTCCGCGCCGAGCGAGGCGAAGTCCCCGGCCAGGACCGAGGGGGCAATCCGCACTGTCGTGGGGGATCCGGGATCGCGGGGGCTCATCGCGCCCAGCCTACGCAGCGCCGTGGTCACGCCCACGTTTGCGTGGTGCCGCGCCGCCCGCGCCACCACGCGTCGCCCGCCATGGCGTGGCGACCGGCGGGGCGCACCTGGCTCAGCTCGAGCGCCCCGTCGGCCACGCCGATACGCACCGGCCCCTCCGCGCAGATCTGCCCTGGCGCACACGGCGACGACGCGGGACGCGCGCGCAGCACGTGCACGCGCTCGGCGCCGATCTCGACCCAGGCGCGCTCCAGGCGCACCACCCGCAGCGCCGACGCCAGGGCCAGCGCCGGTGACAGATGGAAGTCCTCGGGTGTCAGCTTCTCGGCGTAGGTCGGCTGGCCCACCTGGGGGACCGGATGGGCCAGGAGAGCGGGATCTGCGAGCACCTCGAGGAGGGCCGTCGCCCCGAGGTGGGCCAGTTCGCCACTCAGCTCGGATAGCGTGCGCTCCCCGATCGCCAGCGCGCGCGCCAGGTGCACCGGTCCCGTGTCGAGCGTCGGCTCCAGGGACATGATCGACACGCCGGTACGCTCGTCGCCAGCCAGGATCGCTCGCGCCACCGGGGCCGCCCCGCGCCACCGAGGCAGCAAGGAGAAGTGGACGTTGAGCATAGGGAGCCGCTCCAGGAGCGCTGCGGGCACTAGGGCGCCATAGGCCACCACGACTCCGAAGGTCACCCGCGTCGCGTCCAGGTCGGCCAAGCGATGCACGACCTCGAGCCCGAGCCGGTGTGCGACGTGTCCGACTGGGCTGGGCTCGAGGGCCCCGCCGCGGCTGCGGCGGCGATCGGGGCGCGTGACGACCGTGACTACCTCGTGGCCGGCCCCGAGCAGCGCCTCCAGTGCGGGGACCGCCTCGGGGGGCGTCCCCAGGAAGGCGACACGCATCTACTCGTCCAGCAGCTGGCGCAAACCGTCGGGGTCCGGTCGCTGGCGCAGCACGCCCTGGCGAAGCATCCTCTTGGCCTCCCGACGCTGTTCGTCGTCGAGTCGCTCGACCAGCAGGATGCCGTCCAGATGGTCGAGCTCGTGCTGGAGGATTCGCCCCTCGAACTCATCGACCTGCAGGTCGAGCTCGTGGCCCTCGAGGTCGAGGCCGCGCACGTGGACCTGGTTGGGCCGCTCAATCTCCCAGCTGTGCCCGGGAATCGACAGGCAACCCTCTTCGAAGACCCAGGTCCCGGTGCTCTCGACCAGGACCGGGTTGATCACCACCAGGGGGCCCTCTCCCTTGTCGTAGACGAAGAGGCGCCGATTGATGCCCACCTGGTTGGCGGCCAGCCCCACGCCCGGAGCGTCGTACATCGTCTCAATCATGCTGTCGACCAGGTTGGCCAGGCGACCGTCAATCTCGGTGACGGGCCGCGTGGGCGTCGCGAGGACCGGGTCCCCAAAGACGCGAATCGGCAACGTACTCACGGATCCACGCTACCGGCTCACTCGACGTCGACCCGCACCCCAGCTCGAAGCGCGACCCCGGCCAGCGCGTCGTGGAGGACGTGGCCCTCGGGCGCCCACACGGTCCAGCCGTCCTGGCCCGCCCACACGCGCAGCCGGTGGCCCAGAGTCTCGGCCGCTGCGGCCGCGCCGGGCCCGCGCAGCGTGGCCGTCGCCCCAAAGGGTGCCAGCCCCAGCTGCCGGGCCGTGGCGACCTCCTCGGCGAGGACGCCGTTGATGTCGCCGCTCTCCAGGGCCCGCACCACCGGATCCTCGCTGCGTCGCGTCTGGAGGATGACCGCGCCGCGTCCCTCGCCGCGCCCGCCGACCACCCGTCCGGCCCGCGCGACCGCCAGCAACGCCTCCCGGCGCGCGTCAGCCCGCGGGGCCAGCAGATACTGGTCGAAGTCGGCCACGATCACCAGACCCGCACGGCGCACTCGGCTCCAGAGCGCCTCGGTGCCCACCACGACCCGCTCGAGGCCCTCGCCTCGTGCCGCCGACGTGACGACGCTGACGGGCTGCGCCAGCTGCGCCGCCACCGCCGTGGCCAGGCCCTGGACACCCACCCGCCGGCGCCGGACTTGCGTCGAGCCGCAGTGCCGGCAGAATGCCGGTCGAGGCGCGTGCTGCTCCCGGCACGCCACCATCTCGGCATGCTCGATCTCGGCTCCGCCACAGATGTCGCAGCGGTACAGCTCGCCGCAGCGCCCGCACGCCAGCAGGCGACCGCTCCCCAGACGCTGCAGGAGGACCGCCACGGCCACGTCCTCTCGCGTCGCCAGTGCCTGGTGCGCCGCCCACACCGCCTCGGCGGCCAGCCAGCCGTCGTGGGGATCACTGCGCCGCCGGTCGATGACCCGCAGGGCGGGCCACAGTGCCGGACGCGTCTCGTGACGCGTGACCTGGACGGCGAGAGCTGGCGGCGGCACGACGGTGGTGGCCCACCACGGAGCACCGGCGAGCTCGGCCCGCCGGTGCGCCACCTCGGTGGCGCCCCAGCGGGGCCAGGCCCCCGAGACAAGCGAGGGATCGTCGGCATCCAGCACCACCAGGGCGGCCAGGACGGGCACCGGGGCCCACACCGCTGAGCGCGTGCCGACCACGACCGGCCAGCCGGCGACAACCCGCTGCGCGTCCTCGGATCCGGTCACGGGAACCCCGCGCTGCTCCAGTCGACGGCGCAGGCGCTGGGCCCATCCCTCGGTGGGGACCACGACGACGAGGGAGCCCGGGCGCGCCATGCTCGCTTGGTACGCCGTGGCGACCACTCCGAGCACGTCGGCAGTTGGTCCCACCTGGACGACACCGGGCGCGAGGTCCCAGGCGCCGTCGGTCAGCGCGGGTGCCGGCGGCGCCACCGGTGCTGGCGGGGTCTCGCGCACCAGACGATGTGGGCTGGCCGTGCGGAGGAATCGCGCGGTCGGGGCCATCCAGCGGTCCGCGGCCCACCGGGCCAGGTCGACGATCTCTGGGGTCACCCCACCGTCCAGACGCGTCCGCACCGCCTTGAGAGTGTCGTCCGGGGTCGTCCACCCGATCACCCATCCGCGTACTGAACGGCTCTGCAGGGGCACGCGGACGCGATCGCCCACCTCTAGGGTCCCCCAACCCTCGGGGACGAGGTAGTCCAGGGGGCGGTCGATGGCCCCGACCTCGGTGATCACCTGCACCGCGTGCGTGGTCACCGCTAGTCCAGCGCGAGCTCCCGGCGGAAGTCGTCGAGACGTGGCGTCTGCTCCCACGTGAAGGCCGAGTCCGACCGCCCGAAGTGACCGTAGGCCGCCGTGCGCTGGTAGATGGGGCGCTGCAGGTCGAGGTCCCGGATGATGGCCGCGGGGCGCAGGTCGAACAGGGCTTCAACGGCCTTGGCGATGCGCGCCCGGTCGACGGTCTCGGTCCCAAAGGTCTCTACGAGCACCGATACCGGCCGTGCGACCCCGATGGCGTAGGCCACCTGCACCTCGCAGCGACGCGCCGCGCCCGACGCGACGACGTGCTTGGCCACCCAGCGGGCCGCGTACGCCGCCGAGCGATCGACCTTGGAGGGGTCCTTGCCCGAGAACGCGCCGCCACCGTGACGCGCCATGCCGCCGTAGGTGTCCACAATGATCTTGCGACCCGTCAAGCCTGCGTCGGCGTGTGGCCCGCCGAGCACGAACTTCCCCGAGGGGTTGACGATCACGCGCATCGCACTGGTGTCCAACTGGGGAGGCAGGACCGGACGGATCACGTGTTCCAGGACGTCATCGTGGATCGAGCGCCACTCGATCCCGTCCTCGTGCTGGGTCGAAACCAGCACCGTGTCCACCGCCACCGGCTCGCCCATCTCGTAGGCCACGGTGACCTGCGTCTTGCCGTCGGGTCCCAGATAGGGGATCAAGCCCGAGCGGCGTGTCTGGCTCAAACGCATCGAGAGCCGATGGGCGAGCCAGATCGGCAGAGGCATCAAGTCCTCGGTGTCGTCGCACGCGTAGCCGAACATCATGCCCTGATCACCCGCTCCCAGAGCGTTCAGCTGATCCTCGCCGCCAGCGCCGCCGCGCGACTCCAGCGCCGCGTCCACGCCACCGGCGATGTCGGGGCTCTGCTTGTCCAGGGACACCAGCACGGCGCACGAGCGCCCGTCGAATCCCTTGGCGCTCGAGTCGTATCCAATCGACACGATGGTCTCGCGCGCCACGGCGCTGATGTCGACGATCGCCGAGGTGCTGATCTCGCCGGCCACCACGCACAGTCCCGTCGTCAGCAGCGTCTCGCAGGCCACGCGCGCGTCTGGATCCTGGGTCAAGATCGCGTCCAGGACGCCATCGGAGATCTGATCGGCGATCTTGTCGGGGTGCCCCTCGGTGACCGACTCCGAGGTGAACAAGGTGCGATCCGTCATGCGTCTCCTCGTGCAAGCAGTGAGGCCACCCTAGCCAAGACGGCTCGCGCCACCTCGTCCTTGGAGCGCTGCGAGAGCGTCTGCTCGCCCGCCGCGTCCAGCAGCACGACCTCGTTGGTGGTGACGTCGAAGCCCGCTCCGGGTAGCGAGACGTCGTTGAGGACCAGCAGGTCCACGTGCTTGTCGCGCAACTTCTCGCGCGCGTTGGCTAGCGCGTTGCTGGACTCGGCCGCAAAGCCCACGATGACCTGTCCGGCGTGCCGGCGGGCCACCGCCTCGGCCAGGATGTCCGCGGTGGGCTCGAGGTGCAGTTCGGGCACCCCGTCACGCCGCTTGAGCTTGGTTGGCGCGGCCGAAACGGTGAAGTCCGCCACCGCCGCCGCCATCACCAGCGCCTCACACTGGTCGAGGTGCTCGAGCACCGCCTCACGCATGGCAGCCGCACTGGCGACCCGCACCACCGTGATCCGGCCCGCATGGTTGCGCACCGGCAACTCGCTGGCGGTGACCAGGGTCACCTGGGCTCCCCAGCGCGCAGCGACCTCGGCCAGCGCGTGCCCCTGGCGCCCCGACGAGCGATTCGTGAGCACCCGAACCGGGTCGATCGCCTCGCGCGTCCCGCCTGCGGTGACCAGGATCCGCCGCCCGACCAACGTCTGTGCGTGGCCCTCGAGGATGGTGGCGACCTCGTCGACGATCACGGCGACCTCGGGCAGCCGTCCGGCGCCCTCGTCTCCCCCGGCCAGTGCGCCCTGGTCTGGCTCGAGCACGTGGACCCCCCGGCGCCGCAGCGTGGCGACGTTCTCCTGAACTGCCGGGTGCTCCCACATCTCGTGGTGCATCGCCGGACACACCAGCACGGGTGCGGAAGTGGCCAGCAGGGTGGCGGTCAGAACGTCATTGGCCAGGCCCGCCGCGTAGCGGCCGAGCACGTCGGCGGTAGCGGGAGCCACAACCACGATGTCCGCGCGACGGCCCAGTCGGGTGTGCGGGATCGGCCCGCCCTCCGGCGTGAACAGCTCGCGCACCACCGGCTCGCTCGCCAGCGTCCCGAGCGCCAGCGGCGAGACGAACTGCTCGCCCGCCGCGGTGACGACGACGGCTACGTCGTAGTCCTGGTCACGCAGGCGGCGCACCAATTCGACGGTCTTGTAGGCGGCGATGCCGCCGCTCACCCCCAGAACGACGAAGGGGCGCTCCGGCTCAGGCGTCCCGGAGGGCATCGGTGAAGGCGTCCAAGTCGGTGGATGACTCCTGGGTCGCCGCCTCCCGCGCTCGTTTCTCGTCCTCGAGCTCCTCGGCCGTGGGACGATGGAAGACCAGCTTGCCCTCGTAGAGCTCTTCGAGCGCCAATGACAGGGCCTTGTTGGACACCAGGGCCACCTGCGGGGGGATCACCGCACCGTGGCCGGAGCCCAGGCCGTTGTAGTAGTCGTTGATCTCCCGCGCACGCGTGGCCGCTACCGCGACCAGCGTGAATCGCGAGTTTTCGACCTTGCCCAGGAGGTCCTCGATGGGCGGGTCCACTAGCGTCGGGCGTTCAGCCATAGTTCAGGTCCTTTGCGCCGCTGGGGGACGAGGCTCCCGGCGAATGCCGTCCAGTATAGAGATGATCTCGCCGGCCACCCGCTCCACGTCATCGTTGACGACCACGGCATCGGCGATCGCGCGCCCCGCCGCCAGCTCGCCCGGCGTGCTGGCCAGGCGGCTCGCCACGTGCTCTTCGTCATCACCCCGTCCACGTAGCCGACTCTCCAGCTCCGAAGTCGAGGGGGCCACGACCAAGATGACCACCGCCTGGGGGTCGCGACGGCGCACCTGGATCGCTCCCTGCACGTCGATCTCGAGCAGGAGGTCCCGTCCTGAGAGGTCCGGCGGCACCGGTGTGCCGTACAGATTGCCATGGAACTGGGCCCACTCAAGGAACTCGTCGGCGGCGATGGCCCGGGCGAAGCGCCCGCGGTCCACGAAGACGTACTCGTCACCCCGCTCGGAGGGGCGCACGGGGCGCGTGGTCCAGCTGCGGCTCAGGAACAGGCGCCCGTCGCGCTCCACCAGTCGCCGCGCGATGGTGCCTTTGCCCACGCCTCCGGGCCCAATGAGGACGACGATCACCGCGTCAGCGGGTCAACACACGGAAGAGCTCAGCGCGCTGCTTGGGCCCCAGACCGCGAATCCGCCGCGACCGGGCGATGCGCGCTTTGGCCATGATGCGCTCCGCTTTGATCTCCCCGATAGCCGGCAGCGCGCTGATCAGGTCAAAGGCACGCATCTGGGCCACGGGCTCCTCACGGTCGGCCAGCTCGAAGATCTGGGAGAGCGTGAGCTCACCCGCCTTGACCTGGCGCTTGACCTCGGCGCGGCGGCGACGATTGGCCACCGCTAGGCGTGACGCTTCAACCCTCTGATCCTGGGTCAGTTGAGGCGGGATTGGTGTCACGGCCCCAGACTACCGCGTTGCCACGCCGGGTAGCCGGACCCCTGCTCCTGGTCAGGAGAGAGTTCGCGCGAGGTCATCACGCCACCGCTGGGCGGCAGCCGCCAGCCGTCGCGGATCCGGGCCGAGATCGCTCAGCGCGCGTGACACCGAGACCACGACCGAATGGGACGCGGCCGATGCGGTCACCTGGTGCGCATCGCTGGCCGTTCCGCCCTGTGCACCCACACCGGGGACCAGGACCGCTCCCCCCAGGTCGGCCAGTGCCACCGTGTCGGGCACCGTGGCCCCCACCACGACGCCGACCGCACCGGCCGCCGAACCCCTGTTCCAGGCTCGCACCTGGGATACGACGTCCTCGGCCACCGTGCCACCCGGGGGCATCCGCGCCCCCTGGAGGCGGTCCCCCTCGGGGTTCGAGGTCCGCGCCAGCACGAAGACGCCCCGTCCCGCGCGCGCCGCCTGCTCCACCAGGGGGGTCAGAGCTCCGACCCCCAGGTAGGGGCTGGCGGTAAGCGCGTCGACGGCCAGGGGCGAGTCGTCGGCGAGCCACGCCTCGGCGTACCCCTGATTGGAGGTGCCGATGTCCCCGCGCTTGGCGTCCGCGATCACCAGCAACTCCGTCTCGCGGGCATCCTCGAGCACCGACTCCAAAGCGGCGTAGCCGCGCGCCCCGAGGCGCTCGAAGAAGGCCACCTGGAGCTTGATGGCCACGGCGAAGGGTCCGCACGCGCTCAGCAGGGTCCGCGCAATCGTGCGCAGGCCCGAGGCGTCGCTCGCCACGCCCCACGCGCGCGCCACGGCCGGCGACGGATCAATACCCACGACCAGGGGGCCCGAGGTCACCACCGACCGGCGCAGCCGCTCGTAGAAACTCTCAGGCATGGCCCGCCCCGACGAGGTCGGTCACCGCGGCCACGCCGTGGCGGCGCATCCATCGCGCCAGCCCTCGTTGGACGCGCCAAGGAGCGCGCGGGTCGGCCAGCGAGGCCGTGCCCACCTGGACGGCATTGGCGCCCGCCATCAGCATGGCGACGGCGTCGCGACCCCGGGCGATGCCCCCCACGCCGACGATCGGCGTCGTCGGCAGCGCGCTGCGGCAGTCGTAGACCGCCCGCAGCGCCACGGGCCCCAGGCCCGCGCCGCTCAGGCCTCCCCCGCCGGCCCCCAGCACCGGTCGCCGGTGCTCGACGTCCATGACCAGGGCCAGCAGGGTGTTCACCAGGACCAGTGCCTCGGCACCCGCTGCGACGGCGCTGGCCGCGATGTCGAGCAGGTCCGGGGTATTAGGGCTGAGCTTGACCCACACGGGGTGGCGCCCCGCGCGGGCCGCTGTGACCAGCTCGGCGGTTGCGCGCGCCGAGTGCGCAAACATCTGCGCGCGATCCTCCAGGTTGGGGCAGCTGGCGTTCACCTCGATGGCGACGATCGGCTCGTCGGCCAGGGCGGCCGCGGCGGCGGCGTAGTCCTCGCTGCGCCGACCCCAGATGGAGACCACGACCGTCGCGCCCGCCGCCCGCAGGCGTGGCGCGTCATCGCGCCGCCACGCCTCGACCCCGGGGCCGGCCAGGCCCACCGAGTTCACCAGGTGCTCGTCCATCGTCGCCAGGCGGGGCGCCGGGTTCCCGTCCCAGGCGAAGGGGGCCAGGGACTTGGTCACCACGGCCCCCAGCGCCGCCACGTCACCGTACCCCGCGAGCTCCAGGCCGAACCCGGCGGTCCCGGCGGCCGTCATCACAGGGCTCTTCAACGCGACGGATCCCACGTGCGTGCCGAGCGCCGGGGTCACGCGTGCAGCTCCTGGAGCGTGCGCACCCGCCACCCGTGCTCGCGGGTGTCGGAGATCCCTCGCGCCGCGGCCAGCGCCGCACTGAGGGTGGTGATGCAGGGGACCCCCTTGACCAGGCAGGTGTGGCGGATGGCGGCGCCATCGGCCCGCGCACCGGCCCCCGTCGGGGTGTTGACCACCAGGTGGACCGCACCGGCCTCAATGAGGGCCACCGCGTCCACGCCCACGTCGCGCAGGCCGCGCTTGCTCACCAGGGTCGCCACCGTGACGCCGTGGGCGCGCAGGTACCCGGCGGTTCCCACGGTGGCGGCCAAGGTGAAGCCCAGCTCTGCGAACTGGCGCGCCAACACGAGGCCCGTGGGCTTGTCCGTGTCGGCGAGCGAGAGGAACACCTGCCCCACCTGGGGCAGCCGCGTTCCCGCCGCCAGCTGCGCCTTGGCGAACGCGATTCCGAAGCTCTCCCCGATGCCCATGACCTCGCCCGTCGAGCGCATCTCGGGCCCCAGAAGGGTGTCGACCTCGGGGAACCGGGTGAAGGGCAGCACCGCCTCCTTCACGCTGACGTGGTGCGGCTGCGGTGTCGATGCGGGCACGCGCCCCTGCGCGCGCAGGTCGGCCAGCTCGGCACCGAGCATCACGCGCACGGCCACGTCGACAACCGAGACGCCGGTGGCCTTGGAGACGAAGGGCACGGTGCGGCTGGCTCGCGGATTGGCCTCCAGGACGAAGACCTCGTCGTCCTTGACGGCGTACTGCACGTTGATCAGCCCCACGACCCCCAGGGCGTCGGCGATCCGGGCCGTGTAGTCGTCGATCGTGGCCAGGGTCGCCGCGCTCAGCGTCTGGGGCGGCAGCGTGCACGCCGAGTCTCCCGAGTGGATGCCGGCCTCCTCCACGTGCTCCATGACCCCCGCGACGTAGAGGCCACCAACCCGGTCGCGCACCGCGTCGACGTCCACCTCGATGGCGTCCTCCAAGAAGCGATCCAGCAGGATGGGCCGCGTCGCGCTGACGCCGCCCTCGCGGGCCAAGGCACCGTGCGAGCGGGTCAGGTTCGCCATGACGCGCACCAGCGCGTCGTCGTCGTAGACAATCTCCATCGCCCGCCCGCCCAGCACGTAGCTGGGCCGAACCAGCACCGGATAGCCGATGCGCGAGACGACGTCGCGGGCCTCGTCGAGCGTCAGGGCGACGCCACCAGGCGGTTGGCGCAGGCCGAGCTCAGTGCAGATCGCCGACCACTGCTCGCGATCCTCTGCGGTGTCGATCGAGGCGACCGCCGTGCCCAAGATCAGGTCCTCGGACAGGCTCGGCGCCAGCTTCAGCGGCGTCTGGCCGCCCAGGGACACGATCACCCCGGCCACGCGCGCCCCGGGAGCACACGCGGCACGCTCGGCCGCAATCACCGCCGCGACGTCCTCGGCCGTCAGGGGCTCGAAGTACAGGCGGTCCGCCGTGGAGTAGTCCGTCGACACGGTCTCCGGGTTGCAGTTGACCATGACCGACTCGTAGCCGAGGTCCCGCAGGGTGTAGGCCGCGTGCACGCAGCAGTAGTCGAACTCGATGCCCTGGCCGATGCGATTGGGGCCCGAGCCCAGGATGATCACGCGATCTCTGGGAGAGGTCACCACCTCGGACTCGTCCTCGGTCGTGGCGTAGTGGTAGGGGGTCGTCGCCGCGAACTCCGCCCCGCAAGTGTCCACCGTCTTGAAGGTCACCGCAGCGACGCGCTGGCGCTTCGCGGCCACCTCGGCGAGCGGTTCCCCGGTGATCGACGCCACCTGCTGGTCACTGAAGCCCAGCTGGCGCACGGCCCGCCACGTCCGGTCGTCGAGGACCGCCGTCCCCCCCTCGTGGAGCCCGCGCTCGGTGGCCACGATCTCGGCCATCTGGTCGAGGAACCAACGATCGATGCGCGTGCGCTGCGCCAGCTCGTCGACCCCGATACCGCGCCACAGCGCCTCGTGCAAGGCGTAGAGGCGCTCGGGCGTGGCGTTCACGCAGCGATCCCACAACTCGGGCAGCGAAACCTCGGCGAACTCTCGGCTGGGACCCGCGGCGAAGCCCGGGCGCCCCTGCTCGAGGGAGCGGACGGCCTTTTGTAGTGACTCGCCAAAGGTGCGGCCAATCGCCATCACCTCGCCGACCGACTGCATCCTGGTGCCCAGGCGTGAGGACGCGCCGGGCAGCTTTTCGAAGGCCCAGCGCGGGATCTTGGTCACGACGTAGTCGATGACCGGCTCGAAGCTGGCCGGAGTGAGCCGCGTGATGTCGTTGGGGATCTCATCGAGCGTGTAGCCGACCGCCAGGCGGGCGGCGATCTTGGCGATGGGGAAGCCCGTCGCCTTGGAGGCCAAAGCGCTCGAGCGGCTCACCCGCGGATTCATCTCGATGACGAGCCGCTCCCCCGTCTGGGGATCGACGGCGAACTGCACGTTGGAGCCCCCGGTCTCCACCCCGACCCGCCGCAGGACGGCGAAGGCGTCATCGCGCATCGCCTGGTACTCCCAGTCCGACAGGGTCTGGGCGGGAGCCACGGTGATCGAGTCCCCGGTGTGGATCCCCATCGGGTCCATGTTCTCGATGGTGCAGACCACGACGCAGTTGTCCGCACGGTCGCGCATGACCTCGAGCTCGAACTCCTTCCAGCCCGCGATCGACCGCTCGACGAGGATCTCGTGGATCGGCGACGTCGCGAGGCCCTCGCCAGCAAGGTGGCGAAACGTCGTCTCGTCGTGGGCGATCCCCGTGCCCGCCCCGCCGAGGATGAAGCTCGGTCGCACGATGATGGGCCAGCCGATGCCCAGCGCGATCGCCACGGCCTCGTCGATGTCGTGCGCGAATCCCGACTCCGGGACGGCCAGCCCGATGTCTGTCATGGCCATCTTGAACAGCTCGCGATTCTCGGCCGTGTCGATCGCCTCGGGGCGCGCGCCGATGACCTCCACGCCCAAAGCCTCGATCACGCCGCTGCGCACGAGCTCCATCGTCAGGTTCAGGGCCGTCTGGCCACCGAGTGTCGGTAGCAGGGCGTCGGGGCGCTCGCGCTCCAAGATGTCGGTGAGGACCGCGACGTCGAGCGGCTCGACGTAGGTGGCGTCGGCCGTGGACGGGTCGGTCATGATGGTGGCCGGGTTGGAGTTGACGAGGATGACGCGGTAGCCCTCCTCCCGCAGCACCTGGCAGGCCTGGGTCCCCGAGTAGTCGAACTCGCAGGCCTGTCCGATGACGATCGGCCCCGAGCCGATGACCAGGATGGAGTGCAGGTCGTCGCGACGGGGCACTAGCGCTCCATCCGTCCCGAGGCCACCAGGCCCGCGAAGCGCTCGAAGAGGTACCGGGCGTCGTGGGGACCCGGCGCGGCCTCCGGGTGGTACTGGACCGAGAAGCAGCGCTGCGACGGGTCGGCCAGCCCCTCAACGACACCATCGTTGGCGTTGCGGTGCGTCACCACCGCAGCGCGCAGCGAGCTCTCGTCGACCGCGTAGTTGTGGTTCTGCGCGGTGATCTCGATGCGCCCGGTCGTCAGGTCCCGCACGGGGTGATTGCTCCCGTGGTGACCGAAGGGCAGCTTGAACGTGCTCGCCCCGAGGGCCCGAGCCAGGAGCTGGTGGCCCAGGCAGATCCCCATCAGGGGTACCCGGCCGAGCCAGGCCTGAATCTGGGCGACCTGGAAGTCCAGGGCTGCGGGGTCCCCGGGACCGTTGGACAAGAAGATGGCGTCGGGTTGACGTGCCAGCACGTCGGCGGCCGACGTGTCGGCGGGCACCACGGTGACCCGGAAGCGCTGCGCGAGCTGGCGGACCATCGAGCGCTTGATGCCGTAGTCGAGGGCCACCACGTGCGGCCCCTCCTGGCCCTCGCCGTAGGGCTCGGGCGTCGAGACCTCGCCCACGAAGTCCCGTCCATCGGTTCCCCGTGCCGCACGGGCCGCCGCGGCCACGGTGCCCCGCTCGGTGTGTCCGAAGGCGCCCGCCAGCGCTCCGTGCTCGCGCAGGTGGCGGGTGAGCCGCCGCGTGTCCACACCCACGATCGCCGCGATGCGGCGCTGGATTAGGTAGTCCTCCAGCGAGCGCTCGGCCCGCCATCCCGACGGCGTGTCGGTGAGGGCGCGCGCGACCACCCCGGAGCACCACGACTGCCGGGACTCGTCGTCGGCGGGGGTGACCCCGTAGTTGCCCAGGTGCGGGTAGGTGAAGGTGATGATTTGGCCGAAGTAGCTCGGATCGGTGATGATCTCCTGGTAGCCGCTGAGGGCCGTGTTGAAGACGAACTCGCCCGTCGTGACACCAGACGGTGGCAGGTACCCGGCAGCCCAGCCCTCCAGCTCGAGCCCGTCAGCCAGCACCAGGGTGGCGGGGTGCCGCGTCACGCCATGGCTCCGTCCCGGGCGACGACTCGGCCCCCGACGATCGTCGCCACGGCGCGACCGGTCATCTGGCGTCCGTGGTAGGGCGTGTTGCGCGCGCGACTCTGCAGGGTCGCCCGATCCACGACCCACTGGCGGCGCGGATCGAACACGACCAGGTGCGCCTCGTCGCCCGGCTCGACCCAGCCCCCGTGCTGGCCCAGTCCTTGGGGGCAGCGCGGCCCGCGCAGACCCGCCAGCGCGGCGGGATGGCGACTCAACAGGTCGAAGAAGCGCTGCGGATCGCTGCTGGGACCTCCCAGGGCCTCGAGCGTCAGGGCCGCGGCGTGCTCCAGCCCCAAGACACCGGCCGGTGCCTCGTCGAAGGCCTGATCCTTCGTCTCGGGCGCGTGGGGCGCGTGATCTGTGGCCACGGCGTCAATCTCCCCGTCGCGCAGCGCCCGCCGGAGCGCCGACACATCGGCCGCCGTGCGCAGTGGCGGATTCACCTTCACGTTGGCGTCATAGGACGCGCACGCCGACTCGTCCAGGGTCAGGTGGTGGGGGGTTACCTCGGTCGTCACGTCGACGCCCTCGCGGCGAGCCCGCACGATTGCCGCCAGCGCCCCCGCGCTCGACACGTGAAGGATGTGCAGCGATCCTCCGGTCTCGCGCGCCAGCTCGATGTCGCGCAAGACCGTCACCAGCTCGGCGACGGCCGGTCGACCCGTCAGCCCGAGCCGGCCGCTCCAGATGCCCTCGTTCATCACGCCGTCGCCCACCAGATCGGGATCCTCCGCGTGCTCGGCGATGCGCACCCCCAAGGGTCGCGCGTAGGTCAGCGCGCGGCGCAGCACCGCCGGGTCCCGCACCGCCGTGCCGTCGTCGGTGAAGATGCGCACGCCGATCTCGGCCAGCTCGGCCATGGCAGTCAGGTCTTGGCCGCGGCGGCCTACCGTGATGCTGGCGGCGGCGGCCACGTCGATCGGGGCTCGGCGGCCGACCTCCAGGACGAAGCGCACCGCCGCCACCGAGTCGAGGGCCGGATCGGTGTTGGGCATGGCCACGAGCGCCCCGTACCCGCCGACGGCCCCGGCGCGGGCGCCACTCTCGATGGTTTCGGCGTCCTCGTTGCCGGGCTCGCGCAGGTGCGCGTGCATGTCGACGAAGGCGGGTCCGACCCAGCAGCCCTCGGCGTCGATCACGGCTGCGCCACGGGCGCTCAGGGTTGCCCCCACCTCGTGCACCCGGCCGTCGGCGATCAGGACGTCGGCAATGGCCGCCTGTCGTCCCACAACCAGCCCGCCGCGGATCAGCACTCTCACGACTCGTCCTCTCGGTTTCCGGCGATGGTCAAGAAGAGCACGGCCATGCGGATAGGCACCCCGTTGGCGACCTGGCGCGTGATCACTGCGGCGGGCGCATCGGCCACCGCCGCATCGAGCTCGACTCCGCGGTTGATCGGCCCGGGGTGCATGATCAGCGCCTCGGGCCGCACCCGAGCCAGGCGCTCGACGGTGAGCCCGAAGGTCGTGGTGAACTCGGCCAGGCTCGGCACGAAGCGCCCCGTCCCGCGCTCGTGCTGCAGGCGCAGCAGCGACACGATGTCGGCCCACTCCAAGGTGTCGTCGAGCCGGTCGACGATCTGGACGGGCCACGTCTCGATGCCCGGCGGCAGGAGGGTCGGCGGGGCCACGACGCGGATCTCGGCCCCCAGGGCCGCGTAGGCGTCGATGTCGCTGCGGGCCACGCGGCTGTGGCGGATGTCGCCGACGATCAGCACGTGGAGGCCCGCGAAGAGCGCGCTACCGGTCTCCGAGCCCCGGGCTCCCTGGCGCTCGGCGAGGACCTGGCGCACCGTGAAGGCGTCGAGCAAGCCCTGGGTGGGGTGCTGGTGCTGCCCGTCTCCCGCGTTGATCACCCGGACGTCGGGCACGTAGCGGGCGACCTGCTCGGCTGCACCACTCGCGCGATGGCGCAGGACCACCGCGTCAATCCCCAGGGCCTCGATCGTGGCGATCGTGTCGCGCAGGGACTCGCCCTTCTTGACGCTGCTCGAGGCCACCGCCAGGGACAGGACGTCGGCGCTCAGACGCTTAGCGGCGGTCTCGAAGCTGAGCCGTGTCCGCGTCGACTCCTCGTAGAAGAGGGAGGCCACCACCCGCCCCCGCAGGGCGGGCACCTTCTTGACCGTCCGACGGTGGACCTCGACGAAGGACTCGGCTGCGTCGAGCACCTCCACCAGGTCGTCACGTGTCAGGTCCGACAAGGACAGCAGGCTACGCCCGCGGATCGTGCTCACACTCGCGTCCCTCCTGTGGGCCGGTCACCGATCCAGACACCGTCAACCGTCGCGACGACGGCCTCGCGCAGCGAGGTCGGCACGTTCTTGCCCACGAAGTCGGGACGAATCGGCAATTCGCGGTGCCCGCGGTCGACCAGGACCGCCAGCTGGATGGACCGCGGCCGGCCCCACTCGACGACCGCGTTCAACGCGGCCCGGATGGTGCGACCGGTGAAGAGGACGTCATCGACGAGGACCACGGTGGCGTCGGTGAGGTCCACCGGGATGGCCGTCGTCTGCGGGCCACGCAGGGGACGCCGGTCCAGGTCGTCGCGATGGTAGGCCACGTCGAGAGCTCCCAGCGAGATCGCGGTGCCCCCGAGCTTCACCAGCTCTTCGGCCAGCACCTCGGCGATCGCCACGCCGCCGTGCTGCAGGCCGAGCACGACCACGGCGGTCTGCTCGGCGTTGCGCTCGAGGATCTCGTGGGCCATACGGCGCAGCGCGCGCCGCACCGCTGCCGCATCGAGCACCTGAGCGCGCGCCTCGAAGTCGCCACCTGGCGCATCGGTCGACCTGTCGCTCACGTTGCCTCCCGCCGTACGGGCCTCACCGGACCCGCTTCACGACGCTGGAGCGACTTTATCAGGGGCGCGGCCGCTCAGCGGCCGACGGACTTGGGCGCGCGTACGATCTCCGTGGCCAGACGAGCGGATCGCTGGCGCCAGTGGTCGAGCACGTCGCCCACCGAGCCCTCGGACTCGATCACCCGGCGGATCAGCCCAGCCAGCGTCGGCAGGGCCCAGAAGTCTCCGCACACCCACAGGATTGCCGCCCCGATCTGCTGGTCGGCAAAGGCCGGGAAGGTCACGCCCGCGACGTGGTCGTAGCTCGGGTACCACGACGTCGTGGTGAGAATGCTCATCGAGATGGCCAGCAGGGTCATGATGACGTTCGTGGCCAGGACGGCGCCGATCTGGAACGCCGGTCCCCGGCGCGGCGTCAGCGGGTGCGACGGGAAGATCTGCAGCCAGAACAGGGTGCCGGTGACGAGGAAGCTGCCGTGCATGAGCCAGACGTGGACCAGCGCATTGCGCTCCGAGAGCTCGAAGAGGGCCGGCACGTGCCAGGCCAGCATCGCCACGTTGAACGAGATCACTGCGGTCCAGGGATGCCCGATGAACCGACCCACCGAGCGCAGCCACCGCCACCGGGGCGCGTGGAGCAGCGAGCGCAGGACGGCACGGCGGAGCTGCGCGGGCAGCGCGAAGAGCAGCGGTATCCAGGGCGCGCCGCGAACGATGAGGATCGGGACGAAGAAGGCGGCCACCACGTGGTCGATCATGTGCACGAAGAAGTAGCTGCTGGCCCAGTAGTCGAGAGGCGAGTCGATGCTGATCACCAAGAGGGCGAGCCCGGCGTAGAAGCTGCGGGCGCGGCGCCGGCGCTGGCGGTCATGGGCGGACGTGGAGCGCTGACGAAGGCGCGCGAGCCCAATCTCGTGGGCGCCGACCACCAGTGCGACGACGGCAACCACCGGGTCCAGGCTCCAGTGGTGCATCAGGTAGGACACGGGGCCTCCCGACTCGGCGGTTCATCGCGTCGGGTCATCGTCCTCCTCGTCGTGCGCGGCGCTGTGGGCCTGGTGGTCGAGCCAGGCCCGCCGCATCGCGTCGTACTCGGGCGCCAGCCCGGGCTCGCGCCGCTCCCGATGCGGGCGAGGCTCACCGTGCTGAACGCGCCACCAGATGTACACGGCGAAGACCGCCAGCAGCGGCCACTCGAACACGTACGCCCAGCTCAGGGTGTTGCCGCGCTCGGCCCGCCCCAGCTCGAACCAGAAGGCCGCCGCGCACAGGGCGAGGCCCGCGACCAGGAGCGCGTGCGTCCGCCAGGTGGCCCGCGGACCCTCCGCTGGGCTCACGGGTCCCGCTCCCACGACGCTGCGCCGGCGACCACGATGCGACTGTACCGGTCCTCCCGGGCCCGCGACCTGCGACGCCGCCCCGACGGCTACCGTCCCTGAGAAGAATGTCAACTCCGCTCGCACCACCGGATCGCGACGACGACGCGTTCCGCGCCGCCGCCCTGCGTGCCGGGCGCACGCCGGTGCCTCGGCGCTTCGTCTTCCTGGTCGCGGCGGCCTTCATCGTGCTCGGCGGCGGTGGTGTGCTGCTCGAGCGGGCCTTCGGCTCAACGGGCACGCCGGCACCTCCCACCACGACGGCGCCGCGCGAGATTTCCCCTCCCTCACCCGCCGCAATCCTGGGCGCACGAACGCTCTCGGGAGCGCCGGCGCCCGCGATCTCGCTCCTCGACCAGTCCGGTCGTGCCTGGACCCTGCGCGCCCACCGGGGCCGGACCACGCTGGTCGCCTTCGTGAACGCGTCGTGCAACGACATCTGCCCGGTGCTCGGAGCTGAGCTGCGCCAGGTCCGTGCCGACCTGGGGTCACGAGCACCCGACATCGTGATCGTGAACACCGATCCCCGTGCGACCACCGTGACCAGGCGACCGCCGGCCCTCGTCGTGCCCCACCTGCTGACGAGACGCGTGTGGTTCCTGACCGGCTCCTTGCGCGCTCTCACGGCAGTCTGGGCCGCCTACGGTGTCCAGGTGCGCCTGACCAGCGCGACCGCGATAGCGGTGCACAACGACGTCATCTACCTCATCGACGCGCGGAACCGCCTCCGTGACGCCGTCACCCCCTTCGCCAACGAGACCCGGACCGGTCACTTCTGGCTGGACGCGACTACCCAGCGAACCTTCGCGACCGCCCTGGCATCGCTGGCCGGTAGGGTGAACCCGTGACGGGCGAGGGCAGCGAGGAGCGCGCCAGCGCCTACGAGCCCGGCTCGATGCCGGCATCTTCCCTGGTCCTGCGCAAGGCGGTCTGGTACCGGCGACCCTGGTTCCTGATCGTGCTCACCGTCGCGGTGCTGGTGGCGGTCTCGGTCGCTGCCGACCTGCCTCACCACCTGACCACGGCGCAGGACGCTGCGGACCAGAATGCCACCATCGCGCTCATCAACACCGACATCGCCGCGTGCAGCTACGCCCTCACCGAGAGCTACGGCTTCTACAACGACTGGCGCCACGGCTCGCTCACGTCGGCCCAGTCCCAGCAGGTCCCCCCACTCCTCGCCCAAGACCAGACCTCGTGCACCTTGGCCAGCGGCCCGCTCTACGACCTGTCCAACAACATTCAGCCCGTCGACACCGCCGCGGGCCGCAAGATCGACACCGCCTACCAAGAGGTGATCCGCTGGGCGACCAATGACGCCAAGGACGCCGTCACCGACATCATCAGCGCCATCACCCAGCCTGCCCACCGCGCGGCCGCTCAGCGGGACCTCCTGCGCCGTGACGCCTACCTGCGCGCCGACCGGGTGCGCGTCGAGCAGCTGGTCGCGGCGGCGGCGGCGATCCTCCACCGGCCCCTGACCCCGCTGCACCTGCCCAAGCTGCCGCGCCTGGCCACCTCCTAGGAGCCCCGACCGAAGAACCCGCGGTCCTTCTCCTGGCGCACGAGCCGGTAGAGCTCGTCGTCGGGATCCTCCTCGCTCTGCAGCCAGCGAACGAGGTTGGCGAAGATGATCGGCAAGAACACGGCCGCCGTCACCGCCCACACCGACCCGGCGGCCAGCTGCTGGTCCGCCACCCGCGAGAGCGCCGCTGTGCCCCGGAAGGCGCTGTACCACGAATGAGACGCCATCCCGTCCAAGTACGCCAGGACCCAGACCACCCACATCACCACCGCGGACATCCCGATGCGGTACGGCCGCGAGGTGCCCGGCCGCAGCGGCGCCGAGACGATCAAGTCAGCGAATAGGGCCGTGGCGGCGGCGGACAGGGTGAGGGCCTCGACGACCATCAGCACGGGATCGCGCACCAGCGCGTCGACGACCGGCGCCGCGCGCCAGACGATCGCCAGGGCCACCACGGCGAAGGCCTCCTCCAGTGACCGTCGCTGGCCCGCGACCCCGGCGGGACGGATGCGTCCCCAGAAGTGCACCTCGCCGCTGGGCGCCACGCGCACCCAGCCGAGCGCCCGCCAGGGCGCACCGAGCACGATCAGAGCCGGCGCGATGAAGGCGAACGTCAGGTACTGCGCGGTCTCGACGACCTCGTAACGTCGCGCCAGCGGCGCCAGGGGGGGCACGAGCACCGCGAGCCACGCGACGAGCCCGGCGACGGCGAGCCAGCCCCGGGAGCGCTGCCCGGCCACGGCGTCAGTCCGAGGGATGGCGCTGGAAGAACCCCCAGACCAAGACGGCGATGAGCACGCCCAAGAGCACCAGCGTCGTCTGAACCTGCGGGCCCAGGTACATGTCTGCGATCACGCGCGTCCCCTTCTGCCAGGCCTACAACTGATAGAACATCGCGAACAGGAATGCCCCACTCAGCGCCGCGAAGCCCACGAAGTACGTCATCGCCGAGACGTTCGCCCGCCACGACTGCGCGTCGGCGTCGGTCGACAAGAGGGCGTTGCGCCCGCGCTCGCGCCCCAGGCGGTGCGACCGGGCCAGCGCTGTCTCCAACCAGAACGACGTGATCACCAGCGTCATGATGTTGAAGACGCTAAAGCCGATGAAGGTTGAGGCGTAGCCACTGGATCCCGGGTAGAACGGGAGCGACGACAGCTCCCAGATCTGCAAGATCAGGGCGATGACCGACGTGGTCAGTGCCGTCCAGCCCGCAACCTGCCAGTCGATCAGGGCCCCACCGCGCAGGCGCCGCTGGCCCGTCACCGCCATGATCCCGGTGGCCACGGTCGCCAGGAACACCGCCCACCCGTAGTGCGTGGGCGCCGTGATGTGGTCGGGTCGCCACAGGAGCCCGTTGTTGGCCGAGCGCAGGTAGAAGTAGGCGAACACCAACGAGGCGAGCAGAAACGTGTACATGCCGATGAAGAGCCGCCCGCCCGACCAGATCGAGCCGATGTGCGCGCGCAGCTCGAACTCGGCCTCCTCGGGAGTCGACGTGTAGCCCTGGTCTTGGATGGTCTTCATGGTGTGCTCCTCAAACCGGAGCCCCGCTGAGGGAGGGCTCGTCGGGGGGACTCGAAGGTCCCAGGTCGGCTACGGCGGGTGCGTTCACCTCGCTGTAGTGGTACGGGTCTGCCAGAACCACGGGGATCCGGTCGAAGTTGTGGGCGGGGACGGGCGTGGCCGTCTGCCACTCCAGGCCCAGGGAGTCCCACGGGTTGTCGGGCGCCTTGACTGGGTTGATGTAGAGCGACCACACGAGGTTGAAGAAGAAGATCAGGAACGAGAAGCCCAAGACGAAGGCACTGATCGACGAGAAGTCGTTGAGACCCTGCAGGTTCTTCGCGTAGGTGAAGACCCGTCGCGGCTGACCGAGCAGCCCGATGATGAACATCGGGAAGAAGGTCAGATTGAAGAAGATGAACATGGTCCAGAAGTGCCACAGCCCGATACGGCGATTCATCATGCGACCCGTCATCTTGGGCAGCCAGTAGTAGAGGCCCGCCATGAAGGCGAACAGCAAGCCACCCATGATCGTGTAGTGGAAGTGGGAGAGCACGAAGAACCCACCGTGGACCGTCACGTTCACCGGGACGTCGGACAGAAAGACGCCAGTGACCCCCCCGATCAGGAAGTTGAAGTACAGAGCCATGACGAACAGCATCGGGAGGTCGAAGCGGATCTTGGCCTTGTACATCGTCCCCATCCCGACCAGGTAGATGAAGCCCGTGGGGATCGAGATCAGCTCAGTGGTCAGCATGAACAGCGGCCGCATGTCCGGGTTGATGCCGCTCTGGAAGAGGTGGTGCTGCCACACGAAGAACGACAGCAGCGACACGCCGATCATCCCGGCCGCGCCCACCTTGTAGGCGAAGAGCGGCTTGCGGGTGAACACGGGCAGGATCTCGCCCGCGATGCCGAAGCCCGGCAGCGCCATGATGTACACCTCGGGGTGCCCGAAGAACCAGAACAGGTTCTCCCACAGGTACGAGCTGCCTCCATGCTCGGTCACGTAGAAGGCGGTCTGCACCGTGCGGTCCAGCAGCCCGAAGACCCCCGCGGCGAACAGCGTCGGCGTGGCCAGCGTCAGCAGGGCCGCCGTGGCCAGGATGGACCACACGAAGATGGGAACCCGGCTCCAGGTCATGCCCGGAGCGCGGTAGTTGATGATCGTCACGGCGATGTTGAAGCCCGCCGCCATCATGCCGAGCCCGATCACGGCGAACCCGAACAGGTACGAGACCATGCCCGGACCGGCTTGGGTCTGGAGGGGCGCGTAGCCGGTCCAGCCGGTAGGGAAGCCGCCGAAGGGCATGGCTGAGAAGATGACCATGTAACCCGCGACGAAGATCCAGAAGCTGAAGGCCTCGATGCGGGGGAACGCCATCCGGCGCGAGCCGATCATCAGGGGCACCAGATAGTTGCCGAGCGGCCCCACGACGATGGACGTGGCCATCATCATCATCACGGTGCCGTGCTCGCTGACGATCTTGATGTAGGTGTCGGGGCTGAAGACGTGCGTGGTCGGGCTGAGCAGCTCGGTGCGGATCGCCATGGCGAGCAGCCCGCCGGTGAACATGAACAGCAAGACCCCCACGACGTACTGCAGACCCACCGTCTTGTGGTTCGTGCTGTAACGGAAGTACTTGCTCCAGCCCTGGATCTCCACCTCGCTGCTCGGCTGGCGACCCACCAATTTGGCCAGCGGATAGTTCAGGGCGCCGATGCCGAGCAGCCAACCGACCACGCCGAGCATCAGGCCCAAGGTGTCGGCGATGGCGTTCTGCCCGCTGTTGGCGATGTAGGGGTAGTGCGACGAGATCGTGTTGCCCAGCCAGTGGCCGATCGCGTAGCCGATGATGGCCCCCACGAGGGCCGTGCCCAGATGCTGGCTCAGCAGGCCCGGCCGCTGCGTCAATGGCGGCTTGGTGCCCGACGCGGCCAGCGCGATGTCGTGCGGGCGCTCGTGGACTGTGCTCATCGCCCTGTCTCCCTCTCCCCAGTGCTCATCAAACGTTCCATGCGCCGACCCACGCTCACGACGCCGGCTGCTTGGCGCCGTAGACCTCGGCCGAGCTGTACGGTGTCACCTTCCCGTCGGGGTAGTACCCCCCGGCGGCCCCGTTCGCGTCGGGCGTGTAGGTCCACGCGAAGGCCGGCAGCAGCTTGGTGTTGGCGGCGTTGGCGGCCTCCGTGCGCTGGGCCCAGGCCGCGAACGCCTGCTGAGACACGACGCGCCCGTAGTTGTACATCGCGCCGTGCCAGATCCCGCACAGCTCACTGCAGCGGACCACGAACTGGCCCTGCTGGGTCGTGGCGGTGTAGGCCACGTCGTTGATCAGCGGGTTGGCGTCGGCCTTCACACCCAGCTGGTAGGCCCAGAAGCTGTGGGTCACGTCGAGCGAGGTGACGTTGAAGGCGATCGTCGTGTTCGTGGGCAGCACCAGCTGCGACGTCTCGAAGCCGCCGAAGGTCGGGTAGCGGTACGTGAACTTCCACTGCTGGCCGATGACCTGGACGGGGAGGACCTGGCCACTGTTGGGTGACCAGGTCCCTGTCCCCGCCAGGGCCGCGGCTTCGGCCTTGGTCGCACCCGCAGGAGACCAGACCGGGTTGGGCCCCTCTCCTCCGCCCGATCCGTTATTCACTATGAGTTCGACGGTTCCGAAGCCGGCCAAGAAGAGGACCACCACCGACGTGATGGTGATCCACGCCACCTGCGCGGTGCGATTCGTCCGAGCGGCCTCTCCCCCCACGGGCTCGGGCCCGCCGCGCTTGGCGCTCCAGACGACGATCGTGTACCCCAGGTAGATCCACACCCCGATGAGGACGGGCAGGGCGATCACGAAGAGGATGTTGAAGTCGAACTGGTTCGAGGTGGCCATGTCCGTCATGCGCCCCGGGGGCACGTGGGGACCCACGAAGAACCAGAACAGCACGTCGGCCACCACCGACACGATCACCCAGGCGATCGTCATCCGGCGCAGGTGGTGAGTCTCATTCATCGTTGCACGCTCCGTTGCCATCGCTTAGCGGACCACGTCCAAGAAGCCGCCCATGTAGTTCTGCGTCGCCATGGGGCCGCCGTTGCCGAACAGGTATCCCAGGCCGCACGGGACGAAGCACTGCCAGTGGTAGTTGCCCGGTCCCGGCGTCGTGAAGCTGAAGGTGATCGTGTTGTGCGGCTGACTGGGCGTGCAGGGCGCCGAGCCGCACACCTGCGCCGTCGAGCTCACGCCGACCAGCGGTACGTTGATGTTGAGCCCCGGAACCGAGAAGGTGTGCCCCACGCCGTTGCCGGCGTTCGAGTCGTAGAGGCTGTAGGCGGACCCGTTCAACGAGGCCGTCGTGCCGATCGTGCCTTGCACCTGGCCCCACTCCTGGTTGCGCAGCGCGCCGCCCGTGTCGTACTGCAGCACCGTCATGTGGATCAGGCGATGCGCGGGCAGCTCCCAGGTCGTGTCCTGGATCCAGGACCCGGTGTGGGGGTCCTGGACGAGATACGAGACCCACGTGGGATGCGGCCCGTAGCCAATCGAGCCCACCGTCTGCACCCGGAGGTTCACGGGCTGGCCGGCCCCCTGAGCGTTGGTGAAGTTGACGACCCCGCCGGGAATGCCCGGCGTGAGGAAGGCGGCCACACTCCAGATGATCAAGCCGACCGCCACCAAGAACAGCACCGCGACGGTGGCGAACCTCCCCTGAATCGACATCGCGCTCTCCTTCGCTTCCCGCGGCTCGCCCCAGGACTGCATCGCGGTCGAGGGTAACGTCCACGCTCGCTACAGTGAGGCTTCGTGTCTGAGAAGGCTAAGAACGCTCGCTCGCGACACCAGTTGCACGTGCTGGTGACGGTGGCGCAGCTGATCTGCTGGTCAGCCTTCGGGATCGAGCTCCACCGTGCAATTCAGGGAAATTCCCTGTCGTGGGCGTACGTTTTCGAGTGGCCCATCCTCGCGGGTTACGCCCTCTACATGTGGAAGAAACTTCTCAGCGATGGCGCGGCACAGCCAAGTTCCCCCGCCCCCGAAACCGAGCCTGCCGTCGATATCGCGCGCCAGCGCTACAACGACTACCTGAGCCGCGTGCACGGCACGGAGGCGGCGTCGAGCCCTCAGCCCCCCGCGGCGAGACAGCCCACCAGCACGCCGTTGACGAAGGAGGGCGACGCGTCCGTCGAGTAGGTCCGCGCCAGCTCGACGGCCTCGTTCAAGACGACCGCCCGCGGGGGGGCGTCGGGCCAGCTCAGCTCGGCCAGGGCCAGGACCAGCACCAGGCGATCGATCACGGCGAGACGCTCCAGCGTCCAGCCCTCCAGCACGGCGGCCACCCGGGCCTCCAGGTCACTGCGCTGCTCGTCAGCCGAGCGCGCCAGGCGCTCCGCGTAGGGGTCGAGGGGCAGCGGGTGCTCGGCGATGATCTGCGGCACGGAACGCCCCTTGAGCGTCGCCTCGTACAGGACCTCCAGAGCGCGCTCGCGAGCCTGTCGTCGCGGGACGTCGGCCGTCGTCACTAGGCCCGGGTGATGTACTCGCCGGTACGGGTGTCCACCTTGATCACCTCGCCGGGACCGACGAACAGTGGCACCTGGACCACGAGCCCGGTCTCGAGGGTCGCCGCCTTGCGTGCGCCAGAGACCCGGTCGCCCTGGATCCCGGGCTCGGTCTCCGCGATGGCCAGCTCGACCGACGCGGGGAGCTCGACGCCGATGATCTCGTCACCGTGCAGGATCAGCATGACCGTCCCGGTCTCCTTGAGGAAGTTGACCGCGTCGCCCAGGCGCCCGGCCGCGACCGAGACCTGGTCGTAGCTGACCTGGTCCATGAAGACGAAGTCCTCGCCGTCGCGGTACAGGTACTGCATATCGCGCTTGTCGATGATCGCCTGCTCCAGACGCTCATCGGCCCGGTAGGTCCTCTCGATCACGGCGCCACTGCGAGCGTTGCGCAGCTTGGTGCGCACGAAGGCACCACCCTTGCCCGGCTTGACGTGCTGGAACTCGACGACCGTGAAGAGCCCGTCCTCGACTTGCAGGGTCATCCCATTCTTCAAGTCGTTGCTGGAGATGGCGGCCATCAACCCGGTCCTTTCGCTGCGCGGCAGTGAATCAGTCTAGGCGGCCCGAGGTGCCCGGCGAGCCGAGCAGCGCCACCACGGCGTCGACGGCCAGCTCGTAGCCGAGCGGCCCGAAGCCGGCCACAGTGCCGTTCACCACGTTCGCCAGCGTCGACAGGTGCCGGAATCCCTCCCGCGCGGCGGGATTCGAGAGGTGAACCTCCACCTTCACGCCGGCGAAGGCCTCCAGCGCATCGTGGAGCGCCCACGAGCTGTGCGTGAGAGCCCCCGCGTTGATGATGAGGGCGATCGCCGTCTGGCGCGCCGCGTGCACCGCCTCGATCAAGACGCTCTCGGCATTGGACTGGACGTGGCGCACGTCCAGCCCAGCTGCGGCGGCCCGGCGCCGCGTGCGCTCGACGATCTCGTCGAGCGTCGCCGTGCCGTAGTGGCGCGGGTCACGCTGGCCCAGCAGGTCGAGATTAGGCCCCGACACCAGGAGGATCTCTCGCTGCGCGCCCACTGTCACCTCCGTCTCGTCACCCTACTCACCAGTCGCCCCGCGACCCAACGACTCGGCGGCGAACGTCGCGAGGGCCGCGCGCACGACGTCCGCGTCGATTCCGGCCACCAGCTCGAACCCGTCGGGTCCCGGAAGGACGAAGCGCAAGTCGTGGCGCGCCTTCTTGTCGCGTGCCATGTAGGCCATCAACTCATCCACCGACAGTCCCGGGGGCAGCCATCGGCGCAAGCCCAGCGCCGCCAGGATGCGGTCGTGCTCGTCGACCACCGCGTCGCCCACCCGCCCCAGCCGGGCCGCCACGCGCACCGCGAAGGCGATGCCCACGGCCACGGCCTCGCCGTGACGCAGGCCGTCGGGGTCCCGCTCCAGGACCAGGCGCTCGACCGCGTGGCCCAGGGTGTGCCCGTAGTTGAGCAGCGCCCGGGCCCCGAGCTCGTGCTCGTCGCGCGCCACCAGCCGGGCCTTGAGCTCCAGGGACACCGCGATGAGGGTCTCGTCGTCCGCTTGGATCACCGCATCGCTGTCGCGCCCCTCGAGCAGCCAGCACTTGGCGATCTCGCCCAGTCCGCTGCGCCGCTCTCGCTCTGGCAAAGTCGCCAGGACCTCGGTGTCGGCGAGGACCCCGAGGGGCTGGTGGAAGGCCCCCACGAGGTTCTTGCCCGCGCGCAGGTTGACTCCGGTCTTGCCACCCACGGACGCGTCGACCATGGCCAGCAGGGTCGTCGGCACGTGGACCACGCTCACGCCCCGCAGATAGACGGCGGCCGCGAAGCCCGCCAGGTCCGTCACGGCTCCCCCGCCCAGCGCCACGACGACGTCGTCGCGCGACAGACCGGCCTCGGCGAACGCCTCGCAGAGCCGCTCGACCTCGGCCAGGCTCTTGGCGCGCTCGCCGTCGGGGACCTCCAACACCATCTGGTCGAGTCCCGTGTCCACGCCGCTCCACGGCCAGTGCCGTAGCGGCGCCGTCGTGACCACGGCGGCGGCTCGCGCCATCGGCCGCGTGGCGGCGACCAGCGCCGCGACCCGGCCGCGCACGCCGGGGCCGACCTCGACGTCGTAGGGCGGCGTGGTGGCGACGGGGATCTTCACGAGCGCACCAGGGCCGTGATCGCCTGCACGACCTCGTCGAGGGGCGGCTCGCCGTCCACGCTCACGTGGGCCACCGACGCGTACCAGTGCTCGCGCCGCGCGGCCAGTACCGTCAGGCGCTCGACGACATCTCCGCCCAGCAGCGGGCGGTCGCCCTCGGCAACCCGCGTCACCAGGCAGTCCACACCGACCCGCAGCCACACGGTGGTCTGGGCCCGCAGCAGTTCGCGCGCCCCCGCATTCTCGACCACCCCGCCGCCGGTGGCGATCACGGCGTCGGACTCGATGCAGGCACGCAGCACCGCGGCCTCCTCATCGCGGAAGCGCTCCTCGCCGATCTCGCGCAGCAGGTCCGCGGCCGTGGATCCGTAGCGCGCCGCGAGCGCCTCGTCGATGTCGATGGCGTCACAGCCCCAGTGCTGGGCCAACCGGCGGGCCACCGTGCTCTTGCCGCTACCGGGCAGTCCGACCAGGACGAGGCGGGCCACGACGTCACCGGGCGGCCGACGGCGCCGTCCCGAGGTGGTCCACGAAGGCGTCCCGATTGCGCACGAACTCCGCGACCGAGTCGCCACCGAACTTGCGCAACGCCTCGTCGGCCAGGATCAGCGCCGTCATGGCCTCGGCCACCACGCCGAGCGCGGGCACGGCCGTCACGTCGGTGCGCTCCTTGAACGAGACCGTCGACTCACCCGTCGACAGGTCCACGGTCTCGAGCACGGGACGATTCAGCGTGGCCAGTGGCTTCATCGCCGCCCGGATGATCAGAGGCGCCCCCGAGGTCACACCGCCCTCCAGACCGCCCGCGTGGTCGCTGCGCCGCCCGAAGCCGCCCGCCGCGTGCTGGGCCGGCTCCACGAAGATGGCGTCGTGGGCCTGACTGCCGCGCTGGGCCGCCTGGGTCCAGCCGTCGCCGAGCTCGATGCCCTTGACGGCTGGGATGCTCATGAGGGCCCCCGCCAGGCGGCCGTCGAGCTTGCGGTCCCACTGC
This sequence comes from Actinomycetes bacterium, assembly GCA_021827705.1. Classification (GTDB taxonomy): domain Bacteria; phylum Actinomycetota; class Acidimicrobiia; order Acidimicrobiales; family RAAP-2; genus RAAP-2. The sequence goes on along the minus strand of JAKAUQ010000028.1, from coordinate 50,248 downwards.
ACGTAGCTGCCCAGTCCCACCGGGACGCCGAAGGCCAGGACTTCGACGATTCCGCCCAGGGAGTCGCCCTCCTTGGCGGCAGCGCGGATCTCGGCGATCATCTGCGCGCTGACCGTCGCGTCCGCGCAGCGCACCTCATCGGCGTCGATGGCGCCGAGGTCGTCGGGCCCGGGCCGGTAGCCCGGCGCGAGTGCCACCGACCCGATGCGGACCACGTGGCTGAGGATCCGCACGCCGATGCGCGCGAGCAGTGCCTTGGCCAGTGACCCGGCCGCCACCCGGGCGGCTGTCTCGCGCGCGCTGGATCGCTCCAGGACATCGCGCGCGTCGTCGAAGCCGTACTTCTGCATGCCGGCCAGATCGGCGTGACCCGGCCGGGGCGCCGTCAGGCGACGGCTGGGCTGACCAGGGGCGGCCGACATCTCCTGCTCCCACTTGGGCCACTCCGTGTTGGCGATCTCGAGCGCCACCGGGGACCCCAGGGTGCGCCCGTGGCGCACGCCGCCCACGATGCGCAGCTCATCGCGCTCGAAGCGCATCCGCGGGCCTCTCCCGTAGCCCAGGCGTCGACGAGCGAGCTCGTCGACGATCTCGTCGGCGCTGACGGGTAGGCCGGCGGGCAGCCCCTCGACGATCACGCTCAGCGCTGGGCCGTGGCTCTCACCGGCCGTGAGGAAGCGGAGCATCGCCCGAGTCTAGGGCCGCATCCGCGCCCCCGCGGGTGCCCTCCTCAGGACTCCTCGGCGTAGAAGGGGTTGGTCCCCGAGGCGTGGTCGGTGACGTCCACGACACCCGTCAGCTCGGGGATGGCCTCCACGAGAGCCTTCTCGATTCCCTGGGACAACGTCATCCGACTCAGCGAGCAGCCCTGGCAGCCGCCGCCCATGACGATGTAGGCCACCCGCTTGTCCTCGTCCAGGGCAACGAGGTCGGCCACGCCGCCGTGCGAGGCGATAGACGGGTTGATCGTCTCGTCGAGCACGGCGATCGCGCGCTGGGCCAGCGGTCCACTCACGCCCAGGCTCAAGATGTCGGCGGGCACGCCCGGGTACATCTCGCTGGGCGCGGGCGCGTTCGGGTTGACAAGCACCAGGCCCCCGCCGCCGTTAGCGGCGAACTCCAGACGGCTGCCCCGCAGGCGCTCGATGCTCGGAGCCGGCACGACGATGCTGACCTCGCCGTCGCGCGTCACCGAGGCGCCCGTGGGCACGTCGGCCAGATCCGAGAAGTAGAGGTCGTAGGTGTAGCCACCCAGGCGCGTCCCGGTGACCTCGACCCACAGGGCCAGCTCGTCGCTGCGATCCTCGTTGGCCAGGGCGTCGAGCACGACATTGCGGGCTTCGTCGGTGATGGTCAGGATCTCGGCGCTATCCACGGTCGTCACCCCGCCAGTGTAGAGGCGGGCTCAGAGAGATCGATCGACCGACCGTACTAGGTTCGACCCGTGACCATGCCCTCCGCCGACACGCACGAGTGGGTGGCCTTCGAAGATGACCGCGAGCAGCGGACCTGGATGCTCGACGTCACCTTCCTGTCCAGCGCCTGGACCTGTATCTTCGGCCAGGGCTGCCAGGGCGTCTTGACCGAGGCGACTCCGGAGCTCGCCCAGGGCTGCTGCAGCTACGGGGCGCACCTGAGCGACGAAGCCGATCGCCGACGCGTCGAGGAGGCCGCCGCGAGGCTCACGCCCGAGCAGTGGCAGAACCACCGCGGCCGACGGCGTGCCACGACCCGGGTCACCCGCTCGGGCGAGCTCATGACGCGGCTGGTCGAGGACGCGTGCATCTTCCTCAACCGGCCCGATTTCGCCCGCGGACCCGGTTGCGCGCTGCACCTGCTGGCGCTGGACGAGGGGCGCAGCTACGTGGGCGTCAAGCCCGACGTGTGCTGGCAGCTCCCCTTGCACCGTGAGGATCACGTCACCGACTCCGGGCACGTGGTGACGCACGTCGGCCCGTGGCTGCGCCGTCACTGGGGCGCGGGCGGCGATGATTTCCACTGGTGGTGCACCGAGTCTCCCGACGCCTACGTCGGCACGCGTCGCGTGGCCGACGAGATGGCCGACGAGCTCACGGCGATGGTGGGCCCCCAGATCTACGCGCGACTCCTCGCCTACCTGAAGGCTCGCCCCAAGCGGCCAGCGGCGGCGCGACCGGTCGCGGTCCCCCGACGTCGGGCACCCCGGGGCTGAGAGACTCAGCTCTCGGCCGCCAACGGGTCGTCCTCGGTGACAGCGGCGCGAGGCAGGCTGCCCAGGATCTCGTCAAACCGATCCTCCTCGGCCAGGCACCACTCGGCGTGAACGTCATCGGGAGCCGCTCCGCACTCCGGGCACGCCGTGGCCTGAGGACCAGTGGATCGCTTGAGCTCGCGGGCTTCGACGAAGCGACGGTGGCGACCCTTTTTCACGGCAACTCCTCACTGGTCGCGGGCCATACCTGGCGGCAACCCGGCGCTGGACCCGCACGCCATGGTCGATACTACCAACTGGTACCCCGCCAACGACCACATCGACCTAACATCTCGGCGTGACGAGCGCCTTCGACCCCAACGACATGATCGCGCGCTTTCGCGAGAGGGCGGATGCCGTACGCCGGCGGGGATTGCCCCCGGTGGAGGGGCCCGAGCGCCAGCGCTTTCTCGAGGCCGCCCAGCTCGACTTCCAGGACTACGCCATGATCGGCGACGCTGAAGCCGTCGTGGAAGACGGAATCCTCCACCTGCGCATCGACCTGCGCCCGCCCGCGTCCTAGCCCGACAGCGCGACCAGCGCCGCGCGCCCCTCGGCGAGCTGAGCAGTCGCCCGCTGGAGTTCGGCGAGTGCGGCCTGGCGCCCGCCCGCGCCCGCTGCCCCGTAGCACAGGTGCGCGGCGGCCCCGAGCGAGTCGTAGGCGCGTGACAGCAGGCGCGTGACCTGGTCCACCGGCGTGGGCAGCGATGCGTTGGCCGCCTCAGAGTCCACCAGCAAAACGGCGCACACCAGATGCAGCCGCTTGGCGGTGGGGTCGGGTCCGCGCAGCACCCGAGCGACCGACACAGCGTCACCGTGCAGCGTGACGGCGGCCGAGCCGAACCCGCTGGCGACAGACCACGAGCGCAGGGCCTGGCCGGGTGTGCGCACGGTCCCGCACGCGGCGAGCACCACCGCGGCGGCCACCGTGGCGGCCGCCCGACGGATCATGCGACGACGACGAGGTGGAGCTGTCGCCGGCCCCGCCGTACCACCAGGTACCGACCGTGGAGGGTCTGGGTAAGGTCCACCGGCTCGTCGGCCCCGGCCCGGACGTTGTTGATGTAGACCCCACCTTGCTCGAGGAATCGGCGTGCTTCGGCCCGTGACACCGCCAGACCCGTCTCCATCAGGAGGTCGATGGGCTCGACGCCCTCTCGCAGCCTCTCGCGAGCGATGGTGCTGCTCGGGGCATCGGCCACCACCTCGAGCAGGAGCTTCTCGTCCAGGTCCGAGATCTCCTCGGAGAACAGCGCCCGCCCGGCCCGTTCCGCCTGCATCGCGGCATGCTCCCCGTGCACCAGGGAGACGACGGCGTTGGCCAGGGCGCGCTGGCCCCGACGCTCGGCGGGACGTTCCCGCGTGTCCTGGTCCAGCTGGGCGATGGTGTCGTGATCCAGGAAGGTGAAGAACCGCAGGAGGGTCGGGACCAGGTCGTCCTCGGAGTTCAAGAGGAACTGGTGCAGCGCGAAGGGCGAGGTCTTCTCGGGGTCGAGCCAGACCTGCTCATTGCCGCCCTCGGACTTGCCGTACTTGCGGCCATCGGAGCGCACCAGGAGCGGGGAGGTCAGCCCGTAGGCGCTATGGCCAGTCACCTTGCGCACCAGCTCGGCGCCCATGGTGATGTTGCCCCACTGATCCGAGCCCCCCAGCTGCACCGTACAGTCGTAGCGCCGGTGCAGCTCCAGGAAGTCGTAGGCCTGCAGCAGCATGTAGGTGAACTCCGTGAACGACAGGCCGCTGTCGGGACGTTCGAGCCGGCTGCGCACGGACTCCTTGGCGACCATCTGGTTCACCGTGAAGTGCTTGCCCACCTGCCGCAGGAAGTCGGTGACCGAGATCGATGTGAGCCACGTGGCGTTGTCGGCCAGCACCGCCTGGGCGGCACCCGCCGCCGGCGAGAAGTCGAGGAAGCGCTCCAACTGTGCGCGGATTCCCTCCAGGTTGGCCACCAGCTCGTCCGCGTCGAGCAGACGACGCTCGGCGTCCTTGAAGCTGGGATCGCCGATGAGGCCGGTCCCTCCCCCGGCTAGCGCGACGGGACGGTTGCCGGCCTCCTGCAGCCGGCGCAGGTTGCACAGCTGCAACAGGCTCCCCAGGTGCAGCGACGACGCCGTCGGGTCAAAGCCGATGTAGGCGGTGCGCCCTCCGGCGCCCAGGTAGTCGAGCAGCGCCGGATCCGTGCTCTGGTACACCAAGCCTCGGAACTCCCAGTCCTGTCGCAGCGCCATGGCGGCCAGTCTACGAGGACGACTCTGGGCTAGAGGAGTGCGGTGGTGGCCGGGAAGTGGACCTGGAGCCACAGGACGAAGCTCGACCACGCACCGGTCATCTCGGCCACGCCGATCGCGATGAGCACGACGCCACCGATGCGCCCGATGGTGCCGAGGTGGCGACGCAGGCGCACCGACGCCTTGGCCATCGAGTCGCTGGCCCAGGCGGCCGCCACGAAGGGAACCCCGAGGCCCCAGCAGTAGACGAAGGCCAAGACGGAGCCGCGCAGCGCCGTGGCGCCCGACGACGAGGCCGCCAGGCCCAGGATCGCCGCCAGGGTCGGGCCAATGCACGGGGTCCACCCGAGCGCGAAGGTGACACCGAGGACGCCCGCCCCCGCCACCGTCGCTCGCGGCACGTGGTGCACGCGACGCTCGCGCTGGAGCCACGAGCCCGGCCACCACTGCGCAAAGAACAGACCCATCAGGATGGTGATGACGCCAAAGCCGATCTCGAGACCGCGCTGGTGCGAGCGCAGCGTCGAACCCAGCCCCCCAAAGAGCGCCCCGAAGCTGACGAACACGATCGCGAAGCCCGCCACAAAGGCCAGGGAGCCTCGCAGGGCGCGTCCCCGGCTGCGGGTTTCCGGGGTTCCCACAGCGCCCCCGAGGAACGCGACGTACCCCGGGAGCAGCGGCAGGACGCACGGTGACACGAAGGACAGCAGCCCGGCCGCGAAGGCCAGCGGAAAGGCAGCGACCAGTGAGCTGGGCAGTGCCGCGATCACGGGTCGACGCTAGCGGTCGCGGTGGCGGCCACCGCCGCGGCCGCGCGGGCGTACTCCTCGTGGCGCACCACGTTCGTCGAGCGATCGGGCACGTCGGCCACGATCACGCTGAGCCCGCCGCGCTCCAGGGCCGCGGCGATCGCCTGGTCCAGGTCGCCCGCCGTGGCTACGCGGACCCCCTCGAGGCCCAGGGAGCGCGACACGGCGGCCACGTCCGTGCTCCGCGGTGTGGCAAAGAGGCGCTCGAAGGAGCCCGGCTCCACCGCGGTGGCCTGGGACAGGAAGGAGAAGATGCCGCCTCCCCCGTTGTCGGCCACCACCAGGGCGCAGCTTCCGCCACGCGACCCGAGCCCGTCAGCCAGTCCCGACAGGTCGTGGCGCAACGTGATGTCGCCGACCAGGCCCACGGCCCGGCCCCCCGCGGCCACGCCAAGCACCGTGGACACCACCCCGTCGATGCCGTTGGCCCCCCGGTTCGCGAAGGTAGGCGTCGTGCGCGGGGGAGCCCACCACTCCACGTCGCGCACCGGCATCGAGGAGCCCACCACGACGGCAGCATCCGCGCGCTGAGCCGCTTGCACCGCCGAGCGGGCCACGAGCACCTCGTCGAGGGCTGTGCCTGGGGCATCGCGGCCGAAGAGCCGCTCGACGCCGTCGCTGGCGTGCTGCCACCACGAGGCGTAGGAGGCGTCAGCCACCAGCTGCGGGGCCGCCGCATCGGGCAGCCCGGGCAGTGACCGCTCGACGAGGCCGTCGGGATCGCTCACGGGTCCCGCCCCGCGCCACGCGATGACCGGGGCCCCCCAGGCAGCGATCCAGTGTGCGACACCGCGCGAGGCCGGAGCACCGCCGAGGCGCACCACGACGTCCGGCCGCGCCTGTCGCGCGAATCCCTCGTGGCGCAGCAGCGGGTCGGCGTGGGCCAGGGTGCCCACCGCCGTGGCGTCCCCGATCACCGCCCAGCCGAGTCCCCGCAGCGCCCCCACCGTGACCCCAGACACACCGCGGCCCACGACGGCGAGGACCCTCTGCCCGCGCAGCTCGACCGACGCCGATACCACCGGGAGTTCGTCGTCGGTGCGCCAGGCACGCCCTGCGGGACGGCCCACCGGCAACGGTGCGGGCACCGCGACCAGCGGCTCGACGAAGGGGACATTGAGGTGCACGGGACCCGGCACGCCGTCGATGCCGATGGCTGCCCGCCACAGGCGCGCCGCCAGTGGGCGCCACGCGGACTGGGCGTCGAGCCGGGGAACGCCCGCATCATCGAAGCGCCGGACCATCGCGCCGTAGAGGTGGAGCTGGTCAATGGTCTGGGCCGCCCCCACACCGTGCAACTCGGGCGGGCGGTCGGCGGTGACGACCAGCAGCGGCACAGCCGCCAGGTCCGCCTCGGCGATCGCGGGGTGGAGCTCGGCGGCCGCCGTTCCGCTGGTCACGACCAGCGCCACCGGCCGTCCCGTGACCAGGGCCCGGCCCAGGGCGAAGAACCCGGCACCTCTCTCGTCGATGCGGACCTCGACGTGCACGCCAGCGCTTGACGCGCTCGCCAGAGCCAGCGGGGTCGACCGGGAGCCCGGACCCAAGACGACGTCTTGGAGACCCAGACGCGACCACTCGTCAAACAGCGTGGCCGCGAAGCTCGCCTGCACCGCACTGGTGGTGGGTACGCTCGACTCCAATGTCACTCCTCCGGGTGCACCACGAAGGCCGCGGACCGACGCTGCTGTGGCTCCACGGGTTCACCCAGACCCATCGCAGCGCGTGGCGGTTCCGTTCCATTCTGGCAGATCAGGTCCACCTGATCACGCTGGACCTGCCCGGCCACGGTGACTCCGCCGATCTGGACGGAGACCTCGAGAGCCTGGCCGACATGGTGGCCTCGGCGCTGGATGCTCCCGCCGCCGTGGGGGGCTACTCCTTCGGCGGCCGCGTCGCTCTCCACCTCGTCTTGCAGCGACCGGATCTCGTGACGCGGCTGGTGGTCCTGGGGGCGACGCGCGGGATCGAGGACCCGATCGCGCGCGAGGAGCGACGGCGAGACGACGACGCCCGAGCTCGCCGCATCGAGGCGATCGGCACCGAGAGATTCCTCGAAGAGTGGCTGTCCCAACCCCTATTCGCCACCATGCCGCCCGACCCCCGCGAGCGTGCCGCGCGCAGTGCGGATCCGCGCGGCCTGGCCCGGTCGCTGCGCCACTGCGGAACCGGGACCCAGGAGTGGCTCGGCGAGCGCCTCGCCGAGATCGCCATCCCCGTGCTGGCACTGGCGGGCGAGCTCGACCTCAAGTTCGTCAGCGAGGCGCGAGTGATGGCCTCTGTGATCCCTCAGGGCCGCGCCGAGGTCATCGCCGGGGCCGGGCACGCGGCTCACCTGGAGCGACCAGAGCAGGTCGCCGACTTCCTGGCACGCTTCCTCACCGCAGGGCCAGACGCAGCGCGATGACGGCGCAGGCACCCACCACCAGCTGCCCACGCGCCGACGCTGCGAGCAGTGGCAGCAGAGCGCGCCCCTCACGCGACGAAGTCGCCAAGCGCCCCGCGGGGACGAAGACGAGCACCGCGGCCGCGGCCACCCACCACAGATGCGCGCCGACCAGACCCACGACTGCCGTCAGCACCCACGCGACGTAGAGCCATCCCCCACCGCGCCGTCCGAGGCGCGCCGCCAGCGTCAACTTCCCGGCCGCGCGGTCCGAGGCCACGTCGCGCAGGTTGTTCGCCTCTAAGAGCGCACAGGCCATGGCGCCCGTGGTCAGTCCCAGCCACCAGGCCGTGGCCGGAATGCTGCGGTGCTGAACGTACGCGGTACCCATCGTGGCCACGAAGCCGAAGTAGATCAGTACGAAGAGCTCGCCGAGGCCCAGGTAGCCGTAGGGGCGGGGTCCCCCCGTGTAGAAGTAGCCGGCCAGGATCGCCGTGGCTCCCAGGGCCACCAGCCACCACGACGTCCGGGCCGACAGGACCAGGCCGGCGACCGCGGCGACCGCGAAGGACGCTGCGGCAGCAGCCCGCACCCGCGAGGGCGGGACCAGTCCGGAGGCCGTGAGTCGGAAGGGACCCACTCGCTGGGCGTCGGTCCCCCGGACCCCGTCGGCGTAGTCGTTGGCGAAGTTGGTCGCGACCTGCAGCCCTAGGGCCACGATCCCCGCCATCACGCTGTTCGCCCACGCGACGGGCCCCACGGTCGCCGCCCCCACGACCACCGGGACCAGGGCGGCAGGCAGCGTCCGCGGTCGCGCCGCAGTCACCCACCGGCCCACGGGACCCGGTGTCTGGCTCACGGGCGGCGGGGAAACCGCTGGAAGTCCGGGGCGCGATGCTCGACGAAGGCGTTGCGTCCCTCCTGACCCTCCTCGCTCATGTAGAAGAGCATCGTGGCGTCTCCAGCCAGCTGCTGCACGCCCGCCAATCCGTCATCGGCCGCATTCATTCCGGCCTTGATCATGCGCAGGGCGATCGGCGAGAGCGTCAGCATCTGGCGGCACCAGGCGACGGTCTCGCGCTCGAGCTGGTCCAGGGGAACCACGGCGTTGACCAGGCCCCAGTCGAGAGCGGTCCTCGCGTCGTACTGGCGGCACAGGAACCAGACCTCCTTGGCCCGCTTGAGGCCGATGGTGCGCGCCAGGAGCGACGACCCGTACCCGCCGTCGAAGGATCCCACGCGGGGTCCGGTCTGGCCGAAGCGGGCGTTGTCGGCCGCGATCGTCAAGTCGCACACCAGGTGCAAGATGTGGCCACCGCCAATGGCGTATCCGGCCACTGAGGCCACGACCGGCTTGGGCAGGCGACGGATCTGCACCTGGAGGTCCAGGACGTTGAGCCGCCCGATGCCCTGTCGGGCCACGTCGTCGTCTCCGAGATAGCCGTCCGAGCCACGGATCATCTGGTCGCCACCCGAGCAGAACGCGTCGGGGCCGGCTCCCGTGAGGATGATCACCCCGACCTGGGTGTCGTCGCGCGCCCGCGCCATCGCGTCGGCCAGCTCGAAGAGGGTCTGGGGTCGGAAGGCGTTACGGCGCTCCGGGCGGTTGATCGTCACGCGTGCGATGCCCTCGCCGACTTCGTAGATGATGTCGCCGTAGTCGCCGCGCCGCTCCCACGCCGGCAGGGCCAGCGATCGGAACTGCTCTACCGGGTCCACGGGCGATCCCTGAATAACGGTCTCGGCCATGGCGACCACGCTACCGGCCGGGCTCGCACGGCGCGTCCTACCATGGCCCGGTGCATCCCCTCGTGGCTCTCGATCTGCCCCTCGGCCCGAACCTCGAGGCCGCCATCCGCCAGCTGGTGGACGACGGTACGGCCTTCTGCGTCCTCGACCAGCGCCTCGCCCCGCGGGCCCAGGAGCGACAGCTGGACGCGCTGGGGGCGACGCACGTCGTGGACCACGCCGGTCGCCACGTCCGCCGCAGCGGCCACGGGGTCGACGCCGACATCGGTCTGGTGATGCTGACCTCGGGATCGAGCGGCGAGCCCAAGGCCGCCGAGCTCACCTGGGACGCTCTGTCCGCCAGCGCGCGCATCACGCAGGCCACGCTCCGCGAGCCGGGACAGACGCCCGTGTGGTTTCCCGTCTTGCCGGCCAGTCACATCGGCGGCCTGGCGGTGATCCTGCGGTCGGTGCTCGGCGGGGCCGACCTGTGGTGGGGAGACGCCACCGACTTCGCGGCGGCACGCGCCGCCGGGGTGACGCACCTGTCGGTGGTGCGCACGCACCTGGCTCGCCACTCTGTGGCGGGCTTCACGGCTGTGCTGGTCGGCGGCGGGCGGCCACCGGCGCACCGCCCGCCCAACGTCATTGCCACGTGGGGCATGACCGAGACGGGATCCGGCGTCGTCTACGACGGAGTAGCCCTACCCGAGATCGAGCTGGCCATTGCCCAGGGCGAGCTCCTGGTGCGCAGCCCTACGCTCCTGCGCTCGTACCGCACCCAGCCCCGGCCCACGGCCACAGGGCCCGACGGTCGTGCCGACTGGTTCCCGACAGGAGACGCCGCCGAGCTGCACGAGGGACGGCTGCACGTCCACGGGCGGATCGGGTGGGTCATCGTGACGGGTGGGGAGAAAGTGTGGCCCGATGACCTGGAGGCGGTGCTGGCCACGGTGAGCGGCGTGCGCGACGTAGCGGTGACCGGCGTTGAGGATCCCGAGTGGGGCCAGCACGTGCTGGCCCTCGTGGTCGGCGATGGGACCAGTCTCGACGACGCCTTGCGCGCGGCGGCCGCCGAGCACATCGGGCCCTGGGCCAAGCCCAAGGAGATCCGCTACGTGGCCGCGCTCCCCCGCACCGCCACCGGCAAGATACGCCGGCACCTGCTCGCGACGCTGGGCTAACCGACCCCGCCGCTCGGTCGGACCAACGTGCCGCCGTCCACGGTGAGGGTCGCCCCGGTGATCCAGGACGCCTCGTCCGACAGCAGCATTGCGACGGCTGCGGCCACGTCGGACGGCTCGCCAATGCGACCCAGCGGGATCCGTTCGGCCATGAGCTGCTCGGCGGGCTCCCAGATCGCACGAGCAAACTGCGTGCGAATCAGCCCGGGCGCCACGGCGTTGACGCGCACGCCGGGGGCCAGCTCATAGGCCAGCTGGCGCGTCAGCTGGAGCACGGCCGCCTTGGTCGCGTTGTACCACCCGAGGCCCGGCTCGACCGACGAGCCGCCAATGGAGGCGATGTTCACCACGGCGCCCCCGTGGTCACGAAGCCAGGCGCGCCACGCGGCGGCCGTCGCGGCCACCACCCCGGCCTGGTTCACCTCGTACGCCTTGCGCAGGCGCGCCTCGTCGGCCTCAACCAGTGGGCCGAAGTAGGGGTTCGTCGCGGCGTTGTTGACGAGGCCGTCGATCGCGCCGAACGCCTCGAGCGCCACCTCCATGACGTGCGACGCCTGCTCCCAGGACCCAGCGTGCGCGACGACGGGCACGACACGCTCGGGACTCGCGAACGTGTCCCGGACACGCGCCAGGTCCTCCTCATGCCGCGAGGTCAAGACCACCCGGGCCCCTTCACTCACGCAGTGCCGGGCGATAGCCAGACCGATCCCCCGGCTCGCCCCGGTGACGACGACGACCCGGTCCTCCAGGCGCGCGGCTCTGCTCATCGCGAGGCCGTGGACCGCCGAGCGACCGAGTCCATGGCGACCGCGACGAGCAGCACCAGCGCGGTCGCGATGAACTGGGTCGCCGCGCTCATGTTGATCAGCGCCATGCCGTTGTAGATCGATGCGATGACCATGCCGCCGATCACGGCGTGGATGATCTTGCCTCGCCCCCCGAAGAGGGAGGTTCCCCCGATAACGGCCGATGCGACCGCCAGCAGCACGAGGTTGCCTCCGTCGACCCCGTCAGAGATTCCCCCGAGCCGGGAGGCGTAGATCAAGCCAGCGACACCGGCCGTCACCCCGGTCAAGGTGAAGGCGAGCAGGCGGTACCGGTCAACGTTGACTCCGGCCCGTCGAGCGGCTTCGGGGTTCCCGCCAATGGCGTAGATGTAGCGACCGGCCTTGGTCCGGGTCAGGATGAAGCCACCTACGGTCAGCATCACGAAGTCGACGGGGATCGCGTAGGGCATGCCACGCAGGACAGTGAAGGTTCCGCGATTCGTGTTGAAGATGAGGACGAGGACGATGCCCGCGATCACGAGCGCCGCGACCTTCATCAGGGTCACGACGAAGGGAACTGCCTCCAGCCCGCTCGCACGTCGCGACTGGTCCTTACGCAGGATGCTCCAGCAGAAGATGGCCAGGCTGGCCGCAGTGAAGATCCACGTCGCCAGCGGTGAGAGATTGCCGTTGACCAGATCGTAGAGGACCTTCTCCTGGACCGGGATCGTTCCGCCGGTGCCCTGGCGGTCCACGAAGAAGATGAGGACGCCTTCCCAGCCCAGGAGGCCGGCCAAGGTCACGATGAACGACGGCAGCCGCAGCTTGATGATGATGAGGCCTTGCAGCAGCCCGATCGCCGTGGTGACGGCGATCGCCGCCAGCAAGGCGAGGTACCACGGCCAGTGGAACTGGGCATCCAGCAATATGACCGCCGTCGTGGCCCCGAGCGCCGCCACGTAGCCCACCGACAGATCGATCTCGCCCAGCAGCAGCAGCCACGTCTCGGCCATGGCCAGCAGGATGAAGATCGTCGCCTGAACGAAGAGGTTGGTCAGGTTGCCCGCAGACAGGAATACCGAGTTGCGCACCTGGAAGTAGGCGACCAGCACCGCCAGGCCGAACAGGATAGGCAGCAGGCTGGCCTCGCCGGAGCGCACCTTGCCCCACAGCGACCCGATGACGCCCTGCGCCGTAGCGCTCTCGGCGCGCTTCTCGGTCACGGTTTGCTCGGGACTGGTCACAGCGTCACCTTCATCTCGTGGTCCCTCAGCCCTCGACTCGGGCTCCCGCTCCCGTCGTGATCAGCTCGACGGCGCGGGTGGTGTCGTAGTTCGCGATGGGACCGCACTCGACGAGCGTCCCCAGGTACATCACGGCGATGCGGTCGGCCACGGTGAAGACGTCATTGAGGTTGTGCGAGATCACCAGGACGGCGATCCCCCGCGAGGCCAGCCTCGTGATCAGCTCGAGCACCTGAGCGGTCTGGGTGACACCCAGGGCCGCGGTGGGCTCGTCCATGATCACCAGCTTGGACTCGTGCATCACCGCGCGCGCCACGGCGATGGCCTGGCGCTGGCCGCCCGACAGCGAGCCGACCAGCTGGCGCACCGACCGCACGGTGAACACGGACAGTTCGGTGAGCACCCGACGTGTCTCGAGCTCCATCGTGATCTCGTCGAGGGTCCCGTGCTTGGTCGCCTCGTGGCCCAGGTACATGTTCTGGACGATGTCGAGGTTGTCACACAGCGCCAGATCCTGGTACACCGTCGCGATCCCCAGCTCCTCGGCGGCGCGCGGCGAGTGGAGAGTCACGCGCTGGCCCTCCCAGAAGATCTCGCCGCTGCTGGGCGGGTAGATGCCCGCAACCGCCTTGATCAGGGTGGACTTACCCGCGCCGTTGTCCCCGATCAGCGCGGTGACCTGCCCAGCGGGGACGTCGAGGTCGACGTGCTTGAGGGCTTCGACGGCACCAAAGTGCTTGGCGATGCCCCGCAGCTGCAGCAGAGGTGGCGGTGACGCGACTTCCGGACCCACGGCGTGCGTGGCGTTCTCGGGCACGGCACGGCCCGTGGATCCAGAAGTCGTCGTCATCTGGCTCTACTTACTTGATGCCGTAGGTAGTGCAGTCGTGCGCGTAGGTCGGCTGGGGTGCTCCAGCCACCGTGGGTGCCGCCGAGGTGCACAGCTGGGAGACCGTAATCACCCGATCCTTGATCACCGTCTTCTCAATCTGCGACGCCGTGACCCACTCGGCAGTCAGCAGCACCGAGGGAACGTGCTTCAGCGGGTTGATCGTGGCCTGCGGGTCTGTGGACACGCCGTTCACCAGTCCCGTGGGCGGACGAACGCCTGCGCGCAGGTAGACGGCCAATGCCGCGGCCGCCTGGGCCTCGAGCCAGATGGGCTTGTAGACCGTGCCGCACTGGTATCCCGAGATGATGTTCTGGAATCCTGTCAGCGTGGCGTCCTGGCCCGTGAAGGGCATCGACTTCGGCTTGAGGCCCTTGCTCTGCAGGTACGAGATGATCGGTGCGGCGTTCTCGTCGTTCGGCGTCAGCACCGCGTTGATGTTCGGGTGCGCGGCGTAGGCGCCCTCGAAGTCGGTCTGGGCGACGGTCGGGGTCCAGGTGCCGACGTTCTCGAGGATCGTGTTGGCCGAGCCCGTCTTGGTGTTGTAGCCCGCCGCGTTCAGCACGGCGTCATAGCCCTGGGCGAACAGGGTCGCGTTGTTGTCCGTCGGTGAGCCCTTCATGACGTAGACCACCGGCTTGGAGATTTTCCACGCCGTCAAGCAGGCCAGCAGGCCCTTTCCGATGAGTGTCCCCACGGCCACGTTGTTGAAGCTCACGTAGTACGTGCGGGCCCCACCCAGCGTCAGGCGGTCGTAGTCGATCACCTTGACGCCGCGGGCCTTGGCGTAGGCCTCGATCACCGCGCCCGTCGTGGAGTCGAGCGGGTCGAGCAGCAGGACCTTGGCACCACGCGCGATGTCCGCCTGGGCGTCGGTGTACTGAGTCGTGTCGCTACCCTGCGCGTTCTGAATGATGAACTGGCTGGGCTTCAAGCCCGCCATCAGGAACGCCTTCTTCAGGTACGGAGCGTCGAATTCGGTGTACCGGGTCGAGGACACGGTGTCTGGCAGGATCACCGCAATCGACCCCTTACCGCGATGCGCGATCGCTCTGAGGTACTTCATCGTGGAAAAGCTTGTGTTGAACGTCTTGTCCGACACGGTTGGTGTTCCAGCCGAACCCACCGTGGGCAGCGCGGCGGTTAGCAATCCCCCCACCAACGCTGCGGACGCGATGAACCGCGCTCGCTTCATTTTCATAGTTTCCCCAACCCTTCGTGGCACCGCGAGGTGCCCCTTGTCCTTTGCACTGCGTGAACGACTCGTGACGAGCCTTCCAGTGGGTGAACCTAGCACTCTGCTTAGTGCCCTGTCGCCTGGTCCGGGGGCGTTGCTGGCTCTGGTTCCAGGCCGCTCATGGCTCCCTAGCATGAGCCCGTGAACCGCCTCGCGGGCTCGGCCTCGTCGTACCTGCGCCAGCACGCCAGCAATCCCGTGGACTGGTGGCCGTGGAGTCCCGAGGCCCTGGCACGCGCGGTCGAGCTCGATCGACCGATCCTGCTGTCGATCGGCTACGCGTCGTGTCACTGGTGCCACGTCATGGCCCGTGAGTCCTTCGAGGACCCCATGATCGCCGCGCGCATCAACGAGGACTTCGTGCCCATCAAGGTCGACCGCGAGGAGCGGCCCGACATCGACGCCCTCTACATCGCCGCCGCCCAGGAGATGATTGGCCGGGCCGGCTGGCCCCTGACGATGATCCTCTTGCCCGACGGGCGCCCGCTCGTGGCGGCAACGTACCTCCCCCCCGCGGACCGACCGCACCAGGGCGGGCTCCCGCGACTGCTCGACGCGGTCGCGCGGGCCTGGCGCGACAACCGCGCGGCCATGACCACCACGGCCCTGCTCCTCGGGGACCTCGCACCGGCGGTGCCACCGGAGGACGCGGGCCACGACGAGCCCGCGCCCGCACAGCTGGCCGCGCAGCTCGTCGCGGGCCTCCTGGCCCGGGCCGGCCCCGACGGCGCCCTCGGCCCAGCCCCTCACTTCCCCCGCCCGAGCTACCTGCGTGCGCTGATCGATACGCCGAGCCCTCGCGCCCACGCCGTGGCCCAGCAGGTCGTGAGCGCCTGGACGTCAACGGCTCTCTACGACCACCTGGAGGGTGGATTCTTCCGCTACTGCGTTGATGACCAGTGGCGCCAGCCCCACTTCGAGAAGATGCTGGCGGACCAGGCGCTCCTGGCCCGCACGCTGAGTCACTGCGCGCGCCGCGACCCCGAGCTGCGCTGGCTCGCACCCGTGGCTGGGGCGACCCTGGACTTCTGCGAGCGCCAGCTGCGAGCTCCCGGCGGTGGGTACCTCACATCCCTCGACGCCGATGCGGAACACGCCGAGGGAGGCCACGTCACCTGGACGGCACAGCAGATACGCGACGTCTTGGTCCCGGCGGGACTCGACGCGGATGCGGTAATTCAGCGCTGGTCCCTCGACGAGCACCCCGCAGCGCCACACCTGGCCCCCGGGACCAGCTGGGCCACTCCACCCAACCTGCGCCGCGAGCTCGACGTGCTGCGTGCGGCGCGGCGCCACCGACCACAGCCAGAGGCCGACGAGCTCGTCATCTTGGAGTTCAACGCGATGCTGGTGAGCGCCCAACTGGCCAGTGGCGAGCGCTGGCGTCAGCGTCGCGCGCTCGAGACCCTGGGCGCGCTGCGCCAGCGCCATTGGCGCCAAGGTCAGTGGCGCCGTGCCGCAACTGGTCCGGCCACGGCCACGGGAGCCGATCTCGCGTGGCTGGTCGACGCGGAGGTCGACGCCTTCGAGCTCACCGGAGCCGACGCGTGGCTAGAGGCCGCCGGCGTCGACGCCGCGCACCTCCTGGCTCATCACTGGATCGAACGCGACCCGGGGCGCCGGCCCTCCCACCACCTGGCCAGCGGCGTCGTGGCCCTGGCCAGCGACGAGGTCGACGATGCCCCAGCCCGACCGGCAGCGATTGTGGACGGGGCCACGCCTGCGGCGACGTCGGTGGCGGCACGCGCTCTGGCACGACTCGGGCTAGCGCGAGGCGACGACGCCCTGCTGGAGGCCTCCCGCAGCCTGGTGCGAGCGGTCGCCCCTCTGGCGCTGCGGCACCCTCTCGCCTTTCCCGACCTCATCGAGGCGGCCGGCTACGCCTTCGCGGGGATCACGATCGTGGCCCCGGGGCCGCCGACCGCGCTCAGCGAGCACATACGATGGTCCGCGATGTCGCGCACCGTCCTGGTCACCGGATCTGGATCGTCGCCCCAGCTGGTCGGACGACGCTCCCCGTGGGCCTACGTGTGCCGCGGATCCCAGTGCTGGCCGCCCGTAGCCACCGTGGCCGAGCTGAAGCGCCAGCTGGCGGAGGAGCACTAGTGCCCCTGTGGAACCGAGACCCGGCTGTCCGCGCTATTCGCCGGATGGTTGAACGCATGCCCCAGCGCTCGAGTGTGGACTTGACCCCCTCGTCGACGATGGCTGCACTGGTCCTGGGATCGACCAACGAGTCGACCACCGTCATGGACCTGGCCTCCCAGACCATCGTGCGCTGGCGCATCCCGTGGCCCGCGGGTGTGGAGACCGACCTGGCCGCCTTCGACGTCGTCGAGGGTCTCCTCGCCGCCGAGGTCGAGCGCAACGACCTGGCCATGCCGGAGGCCGTCACGCTGGAGGGTCTCCCCCGTCGTCTCGGCTCATACCGCGGGCGCCGCATCCGCCCGTGGCTCGAGCAGGCGGCCACGCCCGCCGATGGCCCCCTGTTCGGCTTTCGTGGCCCGAGCGCGCCGTACTGGGAGTTCCGCGGCGAGCGCCCCAGCGTCGCCCTCATCGCCGCTGACCGC
Organism: Actinomycetes bacterium; assembly: GCA_021827705.1. Lineage (GTDB taxonomy): Bacteria > Actinomycetota > Acidimicrobiia > Acidimicrobiales > RAAP-2 > RAAP-2. The sequence goes on along the minus strand of JAKAUQ010000028.1, from coordinate 32,973 downwards.
GGCCCCCAGCTGCTGCGGCGCTACGAGGACGGCTCGACCTGGGTGCGCTTCGGCTGGCTGGGCGACGACGTGTGGCTGGTGTGCGAGGACACCCACGCCATTCGCACGATGGAGGCGACCCGGCGCCCGGCGCTCGCCGGTAAGGACCTCGCCACGTCGCTGGGCTTCCGCCCGGCCTACGTGCTCACGACCCTCACGACGCCCCACGACGGACACGTCTATAAGAGCTGCACCGGCCTTCTGCCGCGCGGTTAGGACGTCGCGGGCAGCTTGCCCGAGGCGAGAGTCTCGGCCATGGCCCAGCCGAAGACGACGAGGCGCTGGCCCTCCTCGGGCCGCAGGTGCTCGAAGAGCGTCGCGGCGCCATCAGGGATGGGGCCCTTGGCACTGGCGTAGTCGAGGCAGCCCACGGGGATGGCCGGCGGCGAGAGCACGAAGGTGTGGTCGTCGATCCACTTCTCAGCCCCGAAGCGCTTGGCCAGGCGTCGGGCCCAGGCCCGGTCCTCCCCCGTGGGCCGGTAGCCCACGCGCGGAACGACGTCCTGGAGGCCGTGGAACGCACGCAAGCCGTCGGGTGACGAGAGGCGAGCGCCGAGCAGGACGTCCTCGTCGGGAAAGGCCAGCAGCGCTCGACGGAACTGGTCGTGGAGGATCGCCCGCAGCGTCTGGTCCGCCTTGGCGTTGCGATCGATGAGCATCAGCCCCACCAGCAGGGAGGGCGTGCCCCCGATGCGCTCGAGCGTCTCGAAGGAGTAGCCGCGCAGCCGCTCCCCCTCGCGGGCCTGAGTCACCAGGACCCACTCCTCGCGCTGCTTGGACAGGAAACCGATGTCAAAGTTCGGTTCGCGGTCCACGCAGAGATTCGCCATCTCCTCGAGCTCCGCATCGCTGAGCGCCGTCGTGTCCTTGGTCGTCACCGTCAATGCCATACCCAGCCATTTTACGAGACGCGGGACCCTCCCCGAGACGCCGTCTACGCGCGGATCACGTTGCGTCCGAATTCGCTGCGTAAATCCGGTACCACGCTGGAGATGTCGACGTTGAATTCGGCACCCAGCCGGAAGGCCTTACCGGTTTCGGCGGTCTCGACGATCACCGGGGAGCTCCCGGGATAACGCCGCAGGATGTCGCGCAGCACGCCGATGGAGTGCGCGTTGAGGTCCTGGGGACGCAGGGCCAGCCGCAGCTGGTCTGCGCCGGGGCCCACCGACAGCGGCTGCACATCAAGGACGTTGAGCCGGTAGTCGTCGTCACGGCTGTCGAAGCGACCCTTCACCAAGACCACGCGATCCTTGTCGAGGTAGCCACTCACCTGCTCAAAGCGCCGCGCCGACACGATGAGCTCGGTCGACCCGCTCAGATCCTCCAGCACCACGCGCGCGTACTGCTGGCCCGCGCGGGTCGTGCGTATCTGCACCTCGGTGAGCAGGCCACCCAGCGTGACCGCCCTACCCGAGCCGGCGTACTCCTCGGCGCGCTCGCGCACCTCGGCCAGCGACCCGTCGGTCCTGGCCGCCAGCACGTCGGCGACCTTGTAGAGGGGGTGGTCCGAGATGAAGGTGCCCAGCATCTCGCGCTCGAACTCCAGCTTGACCGCCGGCTCGAATTCGCTCGACGGGATGGGCAGCTGGGTGCCCTCCCAGTCGCCACGGCCCTCGTCGCCCTCGAGAGCCGCGAACAAAGTGGTGATGCCGAGCGACAGATCCTTGCGGCGGCTCAGCGTCGCCTCGGTGATCTCGTCGATCACCAGGAGCAGACCTTGGCGCGGGTACCCCATCGAATCGAACGCCCCCGCCTTGATCAGGGATTCCATGGTGCGCCGATTCAACACCAGCGGGTCGACGCGCTGGACGAAGTCGTAGATCGACGTGAAGGGCCCGTGGGACTCGCGCTCCACGACGATGCGCTCGACCTGGGACTCGCCCACGTTGCGTACGGCCGCCATCCCGAACAAGATGCGGTTCGGGTCTGCCAAGGACGGCGCGTAGTCGGCTCGCGACTCGTTCACGTCAGGTACGCCCACCGTGATCCCCATCTGGCGCGCCTCGTTGAGGTAGATGGCTGCCTTGTCCTTGTCATCGCGGAACGAGGTCAGCAGCGCCGCCATGTACTCGACCGGGTAGTTGGCTTTGAGCCACGCGTTCTGGTATCCGATCAGGGCATAGCCGTAGGCGTGGCTCTTGTTGAACGCGTAGTCGGCGAACGGCTCGATCTTGGCGAAGATCGTCGCGCCGAGCTCTTGACCATATCCCATGCGCTCGGCGCCTTTGACGAACTTGTCTTTCTGGGCCTGGATCATCTCGCGGATCTTCTTGGAGCAGGCCTTGCGCAGGTCGTCGGCCTCCGTCATCGAGAAGCCGGCGATGCGCGTCGCCACCCGCATGATGTCCTCTTGGTAGATCATCAGCCCGTAGGTCTCGCCCAGGATCTCCGCCAGGTCCGGATGGTCGAAGCGCACGTCCTGACGCCGGTTCTTGCGGTCGGCGTAGTCGTTGTGGACGTTCTCGCTGAGCGGTCCAGGCCGGTAGAGCGCGTTCAGGGCCGCGATGTCGTCGAAGCTGGTGGGTGCCAAGCGACGCATCAGCTGGCGCATCTTGTCGCCCTCGAGCTGGAAGATGCCGATGGAGTTGCCCTGGCGGAGCATCTCGAACACCTTCTCGTCGTCCAGGGGCACGTGGTCGATGTCGATGCTGATCCCGTGACGCAGGCGGATGTTGTCCAGGGCCCGCTCGATGATCGCCAGGTTGCGCAGGCCCAGGAAGTCCATCTTCAGCAGGCCCAACTTCTCAATGGCCGTGGCCTCGTACTGGGTGACGATCGGCGCGTCCTCCACCGATCCTCCGGACCCCGACTTGCGCTGGATCGGCACGTACTCGATGACCGGCTCGCGCGTGATCACGACGGCAGCGGCGTGGATCCCATCCTGGCGACGCTTGTCGACGAAGCCCTTAGCGACGTCGACGACGTGGTGCACCTCGTCGTCAGACTCGTAGAGCGAGCGCAGATCCGCCGCTTCCGCGTAGCGGTTCTCGAAGCCGGTCGTGGGAGTGAAGCAGGCCTCGAGCGGCAAGTCCTGACCCATCACCAGGGGCGGCATGGCCTTGGCGATCCGGTCGCCCAACTGGGGCGGGTACCCCAGCACGCGCGCCGCATCACGCACGGCCGCACGAGCCTTGATCGTGGAGAAGGTGATGATCTGGGCGACGTGGTCGGCTCCGTAGCGATCTGCCGCGTAGCGGATCATGTCGCCCCGGTAGCGCTCGTCGAAGTCCATGTCGATGTCGGGCATCTGGCGACGGCCCGGGTTCAAGAAGCGCTCGAAGATCAGCCCGTAGCGAATGGGATCCAGCTCCACGATCCGCAGGCAGTAGGCCACGCAGCAGCCCGCAGCCGATCCTCGTCCCGGGCCCACGCGAATACCTTGGTCACGAGCGTGGCGGATCAGGTCCCACACGACCAGGAAGTAGTCGGCGAAGCCCATCGAGGTGATCACCGACAGCTCGTAGTCGAGCCGCTCTCGCACGTCGGGCGTGATCTCGCCGTAGCGCTCAACGGCCCCCCGCATCGTCAGATCGCGCAGGTACCACGTGGCCTGCTCGGCGTGGGTGTCTCCGGGGACGCCCTCGGGGACCGGGTACTGGGGCAGCGCGTCGTTGTCGAAGTCGATCTGCACGTCGGAGCGCTCGGCAATCAGCAGTGTGTTGTCACAGGCCTCGGGAACCTCCGCGAACAGTGCCCGCATCTCGACCGCACTCTTCAGGTAGTGCTGGTCACTGGCGAAGCGGAAGCGATCCGGGTCGGACACACGCGACCCGGTGCCGATGCACAAGAGTGCGTCGTGCATCTCCGCGTCGGTGGACCGCACGTAGTGCAGGTCGTTGGTGGCCAGCAGCGGGGCGCCGAGCTCGCGGGCGATGGTGATCAACTGCGGGTTCGTCTGGTGCTGCTCGGGCAGTCCGTGGTCCTGCAGTTCGATGAAAAAGTTCTCGCGCCCGAAGATGTCCTGCAGGCGGCCCGCCAGCGAGCGGGCCCGCAGGTAGTCGCCGTGCACCAGCGACTGGAGCACCACGCCACCCAGGCAGCCCGACGTGGCCACCAGCCCGCCGGCGTAGCGCTCGAGGAGCTCCCAGTCGAGCCGAGGCTTGTAGTAGTAGCCCTCTAAGAAGGCCAGCGAGGCCAGGTAGCGCAGGTTCCGGTAGCCCTCGTTGGAGGTCGCCAAGAGCGTGAGGTGGTGGTACAACTTCTGACCGCCCTCGACGTCACCGCCGGTGTCGTCCAGCCGGCCCCGACGGGCCGGGCGATCAAAGCGCGACTCGGCGGCCATGTAGGCCTCCATGCCCAAGACGGGCGTCACGCCCAGGCGTCGCGCGGCTTGGTAGAACTCGATGAGCCCGTAGAGGTTGCCGTGGTCCGTGATGCCCACCGCCGTCTGACCATCGGCGAGGGCCGTGCGCAAGAGGTCGTCAATACGCGCGGCGCCGTCGAGCATCGAGTACTCGGTGTGGTTATGCAAGTGGACGAAGCCGTCACCCATGGCCGATCAGACCTCCTTCGCGGCCGGCGACGCCTATAGGTACGTGCCCGCCCGCGGGTCCGGGGCCCCCGGGTTGAGCGAGCGCTCCCGCATCTTCTCGAGTTGCGCCGCCGCGGCGGCCTGCTGGGCGAACAGCGAGGCCTGGATGCCGTGGAAGAGCCCCTCGAGCCAACCGACCAGCTGCGCTTGGGCAATGCGCAACTCGGACTCCGAGGGCACCTCGTCCGAGAAGGGCGTGGCCATGCGCGACAGCTCCTGGCCCAGGTCGGGAGACAGTGCCCCGGACAACTCGTGGATCGACGTCTCGTAGATCTCGCGCAGTCGCGTGCGACCAGGCTCGTCCAGGGGCGCGCTGCGGGCCTCGTCGAGCAAGGTCTTGACCATCGCGCCAATCCGCATCACCTTGGCTGGCTGGCTGATGAAGTCCGCCCCCGGCTCCTCCTCTCTGTCGGGCTCGCCCGGCGGCAGGACGGCGTCGGGGTCGATCGTCACGTTCTCGGGATTGGTGTTCTGTTCGCTCACCCCTGCAGTGTGCCAGATTCCCCGGGCTCGCCGATCGACCCCCATCCCTACGGCCCTCGGTACACTGAGCGCGTGAGGGTGTCCACGCGGGGCGACTACGCCAGCCGTGCCCTTCTCAGCCTGGCGTTGCACGACGACCTCGCCCGGCCGACCTCGGTCAAGGAGTTGGCCTCGCGCACCGGCCTGCCCCAGCCCTACCTCGAGCAGATCCTGCTGGCTCTCAAGGGGGCCAATCTGGTGCGTTCCAAGCGCGGCGCCGGTGGCGGCTACCTCCTGGCCCGCCCCCCCGACACCATGACTCTGGCCGAGATCGTCGCCGCCGTGGAAGGACCGATCGTGGCCGGCGACTTCGGTGCCCCCCACGAGAACGGAGCCTGCGACCACGAGGGACAGTGCGTCCTCCTGGGCGTTTGGGCGGCAGTCGGCGCCCATATGCGGGAGCACTTGGCCAGCTATACCCTGGCTGACCTGGTCCTCCAGGCGCGTGGCGGTCGGCCGGTGGCTCGACCCCACAGCGCCTGATTTCGCAGACTCCTCACGCTCTTCTCACGCTCTTCTCACGTGGCGGGAATAACTTCAACTGTCACAGTGTTTAACCTTGTGCTAGGTTTTACACGTCGCGGTAGGAGAAATCCATCCAGGACAGCATGCAAGGAGCACCGATGACAATGATCCGCCGGACCAGCGTAAACACGAATGACATGCTCGGGCTGTTGATGCGTGACCTGGATCGCTACCCGATGCCCAACTACGACGAGCAGGTCGAACTGGCCAAGCGGGTCGCCGCGGGCGACGAGGATGCCAAGAAGCAGATGGTGGCCGCCAACCTCCGCCTGGTGCTCCACTGGGCCCGCCGCTACCAGGACCGGGGCGTCGAGATGGTGGACCTGGTCCAGGAGGGCACCTTTGGTCTCCTGCGCGCGGTCGAGAAGTTCGACTGGGAGCGCGGCTTCAAGTTCTCGACCTACGCGACCTGGTGGATTCGTCAAGCCCTCCAGCGTGCCGTCCAGCAGCACGGGCGCACGATCCGCATCCCCCTGGAGGTCGGCGAGCAGCTCCAGCGCCTGGAAGCCACGACTGCCGAGCTCACCTCGCATCTGGGACGCCGCCCCACCGACGAGGAGCTGACTGAGGCGACCGGAATGTCTGGGGCCGAGCGTGACCATCTGCGCAGCCTCCCGGGGGTGACCGCCAGCCTCGACCAGCCGGCATCCTCGGACTCGGCGACCACGCTGGGCGACCTCGTTGCCCCCAGCGATGAGGACTGGGTGGGCGCGATCGAGCAGTCGATGGTCGACCAGGAGCTGGTTGGTGCACTCGACGAGCTCACGGAACTCCAGCGCGACGTGGTGACGCGGCGCTTCGGCCTCGACGGCAGCCACCCGCTGTCCCTGCAGGCCACAGCCACCGCGCTCGACATCGGCGTGCGACGGGTGCGGCGTGCCGAGGAAGAGGCGCTAGCCCTCCTGCGGCGGAACCGCGCGGTCATCGCGGCCCACGACGTGGCCTGACAGCCGCTGGGCCACAGGAGCCGGCAGCCAGTCGCTCAAGTCAGCGGGTAGTGGCGACGTGACCACGATCGCCTCACCAGTCTCGGGGTCCGCAAAGCGCAGTCGCGCCGCGTGCAGGAAGGGGCGGGCCGGCCCGCCCGGGCGCACGTGTCCGTAGCGGTCGTCGCTGACGATCGGGTGGCCAATTGCCGCCAGATGCACGCGAATCTGGTGCGTGCGACCGGTGCTCAAGGTGATCTCCAGGATGGTGGCATCGCGCTGGGCCACGTGCTCGACCACGACGTAGGACGTGGCCGCTGGCCGACCCTCGGGCCGTACCGCCATCTTCAGCGGGCTGCGCGGTGAGCGCCCGATGGGGGCGTCGATGATGCCTCGCTCCTCCAGGACTGCCCCGTCGACGGCCCCCAGGTAGGTGCGGTGGATGGCGCGGTGCGCCATCTGGTCGCGCAGAGACGCCAGTCCGACGCGCGTCCGGGCCACCACCAGGAGTCCCGAGGTGCCCTTGTCCAGACGGTGCACGATGCCGGGTCGCACGGCCCCGGCCCCGGACTCGCGCAGCTCGGCGATCTCCGGGTAGCGCGCCAGGAGCCCCGCGACTAGGGTGCCGCTGCGGTTCCCCGCCCCAGGATGCACGACGAGTCCCGCCGGCTTGTCCACCACGAGATAGTCGCGAGCCTCCCGGGCGATGCGCACTGTTACGGCGGGTTCGGGCCCGACCCCGACGGCCTCGCGACCGAGCCCCACGGCCACCAGCACGTCGCCCGCCCGCAGAGCCCGTGCCGCGCGCCGGCAGACCTCGCCGCCGACCAGCACGCGGCCCGAGGCGATCAGATCGGCGACGGCGGAGCGCGCCAGGCCGCTCAGCAGCGCGAGGGCCCGGTCGCAGCGCTGGCCGTCCAGCGATGGCGGGATGACGACCTCGAGGCGGTCATCCGGCGCACCAGTCACGAGCGACCGATCAGCTGGTGTCCCCGCAGGATCTCCACGATCAGGGCCACGGCACCAAGGGTCACTGCGACGTCGGCCAGGTTGAAGACGGGAAAGCTCCCCACCGCGATGAAGTCCGACACCCGCCCGCTGGGCGATGTCAAGCGGTCCAGCGTGTTGGCGACGCCCCCGCCGGTCAGCAGTCCGAAGCCCACCGCGGCCAGCGACCCGTGCGCATTCCAGGCCGCACCGACCACTACCAGGGCCACGACCGCCTCCAGCACCGTCGTCAGCGACCAGTGCGCACCGATCGAGAAGGATATGCCCGGGTTGGAGGTCAGCCGCAACCACACGGGACCGGCCAGGTGTCGCGCTCCGTGGGCGAGCGCGCGCGTCGCCCAGCCCGATCCCAACGTGCTCACGAGCGCGGTCGCGACCGCCGTCGCAACGGTGATCAGCCGGACGCGCGTCAGCCGTTGGCGCGACACGTGACGCAGGTGAAGACTGGCACCTGGGCCTGCAGGCGCGCACGCCCGATGGGCTCGAAGCACGTGTCGCAACGCCCGTAGGAACCATCCGCGACGCGGCCCAGAGCCACGACGATCAAGTCGTTCTTCAGCCGCTCTCCGTCGAGCTGCATCTTCAATTGGTCCCGGTCGAAGTCCGAGCCCGCGCTCGAGCCGTCCTCTTCGTCGTACTCGGGCCGCTCGCGGCCCTCCAGGAGGTCGTCGACCGCGTTCTCGAGCAGCTCGATCTGCGATCGCGTCACCCGCTGCGCCTCGATCAGCAGGTCGTGCAGCTCTGCGAGGAAAACCGGATCCTCCGCGTAGGGCTTGGAGTGCATCTTGCGCTCGAGCTCGTCGCGCCGCCGCTGCTCTTCGATCTCACGGCGCTGCTGACGCCTGAGTTCCTCCTGATTGCGCCGCTCCAGCTCGCGCTCCTTGCGCAGTCGCTCGGCCTCGGCTGCCCGACGCTTCGCGTCGGCCTCTCGCTGCCGCTTGGCTTCGACGGCTGCCTTCTCCCGCTGCACCTTGGCTACCGCAGCCGCCTTGGCCTTGGCCTTGGCCTTGGCTTCGCGCTCCTTGGCTTGCGCCTTGGCCTTAGCTTCGCGCTCGCGCTGGGCCTTGGCCGCCGCAGCCGCCTTGGCCTTGGCCTCGCGCGCCTTGGCTGCCGCAGCCGCCTTGGCCTTAGCTTCGCGCTCGCGCTGGGCCTTGGCTGCCGCAGCCGCCTTGGCCCTGGCCTCGCGCGCCTTGGCTGCCGCAGCCGCCTTGGCCTCTCGCTCGCGCTGGGCCTTGGCTGCCGCAGCCGCCTTGGCCTTAGCTTCGCGCTCGCGCTGGGCCTTGGCCGCCGCAGCCGCCTTGGCCTTGGCCTCGCGCTCGCGCTGGGCCTTGGCTGCCGCAGCCGCCTTGGCCTTGGCTTCGCGCTCCTTGGCTTGCGCCTTGGCCTTGGCCTCTCGCTCGCGCACGATCGCCGATGCAGGAACTGCCTTCACTGCCTTGACTGCCTTGACTGCCTTAGCGGGGACGGCCTTGGTCGCCGTCGTCGTGGCCGCTCGCGCGCTGGCCATCTTGGGCGCCGTGCGCCGCGTTGCGGTCACCTTGGCCGCTGGCGTCTTGGCAGTTCTGGCAGGTCGCGTGGCCATTCGGGTCTCCTTGTCGAGGTGGAATGCGCTGGCCGACCCTACCAGTCGGAGGGACCACTAGTGCCCTTCGTCGACTCCGGGCATCGGGAAGTCGAGCACCCGCCCCAACGCCGGTTGCTGGGCCGTCGGTTCTCCGGCTGCCGCCATGGACTCCTGACCCGCTGCGCCGTCCACCGGCGATGGCGCCACAGGTGCCGGTGCGGGAGTCGGAGACGGCTCGGGCTCGCGAGCCGCCGTCTCGCGGGCCGCTGCCTCGGCGCCCACCATCAGGCCGGACTCGATCCAGCGCAGCAACTCGCTCAGCTGCGAGCGCAGGCGCCCGCGCTCGGCGTCCAGCTGTCGAGCCAGCTTCTCCACGTCTTCGCTCAGGCGCTGCTTGATCCCATTCAGACGATTGACCTCGTCCTCGGCCCGGCTGCGTGCCTCACCGACGATCGACCGAGCGCGCTCCTGCGCCGCGGTCGTCAGCTCGCGGGCCTTCTCCTCGGCCTCGTGCTGAGCGTGCTCGATGAACGACTGGGCCATGGCAATCATCGACGTGACCTGCTCGGTACCGGCCCCGACCGCGGCGGGTCGTGGCGCGGGAGCCGGAGCCACCGGCGCCGCGGGGGCTGCCCCGGTCGAGCGGGCCGCCTCGAGCTGATTGATTCGCTCGGCGGCCTGGCGCAGCTGCTGGCGCTGCTGGGCCAGCTGGTCTTTCAGCTGGCGCGCCTCAACCGACAGGCGCTCGAGAAACTCGTCTACCTCGTCGACGTTGTAGCCTTTCAAGCCCACTTTGAAGGCCACGGTCTCGATCGAGTCGAGGGCGGAACGGGGTGCCTCAGAGGTATCCATGGTGCAACCCTACTGCCCGCCATTCTCGCGGGCACGGTTCAGATCAAGCGGTTGATGAACTCCAGGAGGATGATCGCCACCAGGACCGACAGGTCGAGCCCGACCCCTCCGAGGCGGGGCCGCGGCAGCACCCGCCGCAGCGGCCGCAGCACCGGATCGGTGGCCCGTCCCAGGATCCGGCGCGTCGAGTCCCAGCCCGAGGACGACGGGAACCAGCTGACGAGGGCCGCCAGCACGAGGACCCAGATGTAGAGGTAGATCAGCGTGTGGACGAGGGTCATGCCAGGTCGTAGGACTGGTAGTTCGATGCCTGAAGGGACTCGCGCAGCTCATGGCTCATACGGCGGCCCTTGGGCGAGATGAGGAACACGCCGGGATCAAGACGCTCGATGTGCGCATCGAGGATGTACACGACGCCGGCGGTGAAGTCGATCACCCGCCGGTAGGTATCGGGCTCCAGGCGGCGCACGTTGAGCACGACGAAGTGGCCGTCGCGCAGCGGATCGGCTACCTCGCGCGACTCGTTGTACGAGCGGGGCATGACGATCATGGGCCGCGGGCTCGTCGCCATCGTTGGGCGCGCCGCCATCGACGAGGGCTGCGGGCGCCCACCGGGCACCTGGCGCACCCGGGGCGACTCGCCTCCGTCGAGCACCGAGATCGACGTCGCCCGTCGCGGGGGCGCGGGCGGGCGCGAGCTCATCGGCGCCGACGAGCGACTGTAGGGACGTCCCGGCGCGGGCGCGGGCGCGGGCGCCGACGTCCACTCGGCCTCCTCGGCGTACTCGGCCGGCTCCGGATACGGGCGGGCGGACGCGCTGGGGTAGTCGCTGTACTCATCCTCGACCAGTCCCAGGAACGCTAGGAACTTCCGAACCCGACTGTTCATGCGCTCTCCTCACCGCTGTCCAGCCCCCCAATGTTAGGGGACGGTTTCGCTGCGGGCACTCGCTCCCCGAACAAGACGCGACCCAGGCGGATCTCGGTGGCTCCGAGCCGGCACGCCAACTCGAAGTCGTCGCTCATGCCCATCGATCGCTCGACCAGGCCCAGACGGTCCGCCAGCGCGCGAACCGTCGTGAAGGCCTCCCGCGCGCCCGCCTCGTCCGGTGGCGCCACCGTCATCAGTCCCCGAACCTCCAGACCCTGCGCGCGACCGAGCGCGACCAGGGCGGCGACCGCGTCGGGGGCCACCCCCCCGCGCCCCGCTCGACCCGTGATGTCGACTTCGACACAGATCGCCGCACCCGGGGCGTCGTGCGCCAGCCGGGTGACCTCCTTGGGTCGGCTGACGCTTTCGATGACGTCGGCGACCCGACTGACGCGCGCGATCTTGTTGCTCTGGAGGGCACCAAGAAAGTGCCAGCTCAGGCCCAGCGAACCAGTCTGGTGGCGCTTGACCTCGAGCTCAGCCACGTAGTTCTCCCCCACGTCGTCCAGTCCGGCCGCCGCCGCCGCGCGTACCGCCTCGGGCCCAAACGACTTGGTCACCGCGACGACTCGCACGTCGTCGGGATTCCGTCCCACGGCGGCGATCCGCTGGCGGACCAGATCCAGGTTGACGCGGACGCGCCCGGTCAGCGCCTCCTCAGCGGAGGAAGCTGGGAAGGTCGTCATCGCCCCCCACGTCAAAGAGGTCCTCGGACGTCCCGCTGAAGATGTCGGTCCGCGGTCCTTCGGTCATGGCCGGCTCCGAGAAGGTGGCCGGAGCCTTCGGGTGCGTGGTGTGCTCGAATCCCGCCGCGATCACCGTGACCCGCACGGCCTCGCCGATGGAGTCGTCGATCACGCTGCCGAAGATGATGTTGGCATCGGGGTGGGCGACCGAGTGGATGATGTTGGCGGCATCGGTGACCTCGGTGAGCGTCATGTTGGACCCGCCCACGATGTTCATCAGGATGCCGCGCGCCCCATCGATCGACGCCTCCAGCAGTGGCGACGTGATGGCGGCACGAGCCGCATTGACCGCACGCCCCTCGCCCGTGGACTGGCCCACGCCCATGATGGCGCTGCCGGCGTTGCGCATGATCGCGTTCACGTCGGCGAAGTCCGTGTTGATCAGCCCGGGCACCGTGATCAGGTCGGTCACACCGCGCACGGCCGACAGCAACACGTCGTCGGCGATTTTGAACGCGTCGAGCATCGAGGTGTCCGACGCCGTGACCGACAAGAGACGATCGTTGGGGATCACGATGAGCGTGTCCACCTTGCCCCGCAGGGCCTCGATGCCCTTCTCGGCCTGCGTCGCCCGGCGCTTGCCCTCGAAGGAGAAGGGCCGCGTCACGACCCCGATGGTGAGTATGCCGAGTGATCGGGCGATGTCGGCGATGACCGGTGCCGCGCCGGTGCCCGTCCCGCCGCCCTCACCGGCGGTGATGAACACCATGTCGGTGTCGCGCAGCGCATCCTCGATCTCGGCCCGATGCTCCTCGGCCGCCTGGCGACCGATCTCGGGGTCGCTGCCCGCGCCGAGACCCCTCGTCAGCTGGCGCCCGATGTCAATCTTCAAGTCGGCCTCACTGAGCAAGAGCGCCTGGGCGTCCGTGTTGGCCGCGATGAACTCGATGCTGCGCAGCCCGGCCGACACCATTCGGTTCACGGCGTTGACACCACCACCACCGACGCCAACGACCTTGATCACGGCGTGGTAGTTGCTCTGGGCCAGACTCATGAAACTCCCTTCCGGTCACGATTCCTCGTGCGCCGACCGCCTCGGGCGCCCGGCACGCGATGGGAGCGCTCCTGCAGGCTAGTTTGCCACGATACCCGGGGCAACTTGGTCACTATCCGGCCGTCGTCCCTGATGGACCGCTGATCGCGACCTCCCCGGGAGCGCGCACGTCGACGATGTCGCCGGGCTGCAACGTGGCGTGCGCGATAACCGCAGCCACCGACTCGAACTTGTCGGTCAGGTCGGTCGGCGGGCCGAGCACGAAGGTGACCGGTGTAGTCATCTGCAAGGTCACCGAGCCCGACGACGCCACTTCGACCACCGAGACCTGGGCCCGAAACGCCATCGGCAACCGGCTCGCCACGAGGGCGGCGTTGTAGCCGGCGCGCGCGAAGGGCCAGGTGCGACTGCTCGGGTTCAAGTAGCGCAGGGTCGGCAGGTTCGCGTGGAGCGGAGCCGGGCCCAGGGCCCGGCCCGCGGCGTCCACGTACTGGAGGACGTGGTTGGCGTCGTAGGCCACGGCGACGGGCCGGTGCTCATCGACGCTCACCACGACGGTGTCGGGCCACCGCAGCGTCACCCGGGCACTGGCCACCCAAGGAAACACGTGCAGGCGCCGGGCAACGGTCGCGCCGCGCACGTCGATCATGGGTGGCTCGGCTCCCAGCCCGGACACGGAGAGCACCTGGGCCCGCGTCTCGTGGTGGAGCCCCAGCATCTCGACGTGGCGAACCCGCAAGAAGGGCTGGTGGACCAACCAGTCCCCGCCGGCCACCAGAGCCGTTAGGGCAACCAGCGCGATCAAGAGCCCCCGGCGTACCCACGACCGGCGCCGCGGGGGCCGTCGGCTCTCCTCGACGGGAGTCAGGTGGCGGGCTCGGCGGGCCACTCATCCTCCCCCACCCCGATCAGGCGATGCTCGGTGCGCAAGACGACCCCAAACTCCACGGCCACCCGACGGCGCATCTCGCGCATCAGGGCCAGGATGTCGCTGGCGCACCCGTCGGTGTCAACCAGGATGAAGTTGGCGTGCTTCTCGCTCACACGGGCCCCGCCATGGCGCAGGCCCTTGCACCCCGCAGCGTCGAGAAGGCGGCCCGCATAGTCACCGGCCGGGTTCTGGAAGACGCTGCCGGCGTTGGCCCCGCCCGGCTGGTTCTCGCGGCGCCACTGGACGATCTCACGCACGCGGCTCCGAGCCGCCGCGGCGTTGCCGCGTGCCAGCGCCAAGCGCACCCGCACGACGACGTCGCCGGCCTGGATGGCACTCGTGCGATAGCCCAAGGCGAGTGCGGACGCCGCGCGCCAGGTCAGCAAGCCCCCACGCCACACCTGCGCCGCGATGACCACGGCATCCATGGATGACCCGTGGCCGCCCGCGTTCATGGCGATGGCACCACCGACGGACCCCGGGATCCCCACCGCCCACTCGAAGTTCACGATGCCCTCGGCGGCCAAGCGTCGCGCCACGACCGGCAGGCCGAGCCCCGCTCCCACCTCGACGATCACCCCCGAATCAGCCTCGCTCCACGACAGGTCGTCGGACCCCGCGGGCACCGCGACTCGCACGATCGTGAGGTCGTGGTGGCCGTCGCCGACCAGCAGGTTCGAGCCCAGTCCGATGGCGATGCTTGGGGCGCCGAGCGACGCCAGCGTCCCGGCCAGCTCGTCGAGCGACGCGGCGTCCACGACAACCTCGTGAGCCACCGATCCCCCGACCCGGTAGGTGGTCCGCGAGCCCAGGGCGACGCTGGACGATACGCGCACGGCGCTCACGTCGCCTCCCCCACGAGCTGGGCCGCCAACTGCGTGATGTCCCCGGCACCCAGGATCACCACGGCGTCAGGTGGGGCGAGGCGCTCGAGCACGCTGACGACGTCGGTGAAGGTCGCCGCGTAGTGGCACGGTGGGCTGTCGGCGCTGGCCAGGACCGCCCGCGCGACGATCTCCCCGGTGATGCCCGTCGGATTGGGCTCGCCCGCGCTGTACAGGTCGGTCACGATGACCTCGTCGGCCGCGTCGAAGGCCCCGGCGAACGTCGGCGCCAGGACGCTGGTCCGCGTCACCCGGTGCGGTTGGAAGATCGCCACAATCCGGTGGTATCCCGAGGCGCGTGCTGCCGCCAAGGTGGCCTCGATCTCGGCGGGCAGATGGGCGTAGTCGTCAAAGACGTCGCTGGAGCGCCACGTTCCTCGCAGCTCGAAGCGCCGCGGCGCACCGGCGAAGGCCTCCAGCCCCGCGATGACGGCGTCAGTCCCCATGCCCACCGTCAGGGCCAGAACGGCGACCACCGACGCATCGACCACGATGTGGTGACCGGTCACGCGGAGGTGCACGGGGATGATCTGATCCTCACTGACCAGGGAGAATCGCGAGCCCTGACGATCCACGACCTCGTCGGCGACTCGCCACGCGCTCGACTGGCTGCCCACCGTGATGACGTCGGCACGCGTCCGCGACGCGCGTCGCGCCCCGGGATCATCGATCCAGGCGACGACGGGTCCGCGAGTTCGCCCCACTAGGTGGCTGAACGCGTCCTCGACGGCTCCCAGGGTCTGGTAGTAGTCCAAGTGGTCGGCCTGCACGTTCAAGAGGCCGAGCGCCGCGGGCTCGAGTTCGCCCAGTGTGCCGTAGCTCTCGTCGACTTCGAGGACCAGGGGGCCCGATCCCCAGTGTCCGTTGGGCCCCAGCCCCCGGACATCGGCTCCGAGGAGCCAGGACGGATCGCGCCCCGCCGCCGCGGCGACGTGCGCGAGCATCGAGGTGGCGGTCGTCTTGCCGTGCGTGCCCGTGATCCCGAGCACCGGCTGCATCCGCCCGAGCAGCGCCAGCAGCCGCGCTCGCGGAATCATCGTGACGCCTCGCACGCGCGCTGCGGTGAGCTCCACGTGATCCTCCGGCACCGCGGGCGACCACAGCACGACGTCGGCGTCACGACCGTAGGAGCCGTCATGGCCGACGTGGACCGCCAACCCGAGCGCGGCCAGCGCCTCGAGGTTCGGGCTGTCCGCCGCGTCGCTACCTGAGACCAGGCACCCGTGCTCGTGCAGGAGCCGAGCCACACCGCTCATGCCGCTCCCGCCCACGCCGACGATGTGAACGCGACTCCCGGGCTCGAAGGTCATGATCCCTCCCGGACCAGGGCCAGGATCTCCTGAGCGATGTCGTCGGTGGCTCGCGGCCGCCCCAGGGCGGCCATCGCCGAGCCCATGGCGTCCCTCGTGGTCTCGTCGAGCAGAGGGCGCAAGATCTCCGCCAGATGGTCCCCGTCGCAGTCCACATCCGCCAGCACCACGGCGCCACCCGCCCGCGCCACCCGGTCGGCATTGCGCGCCTGGTGATCGCCCGGCGCGCCCGGCAGCGGGACGAGAACTGCGGGGATGCCGAGGATCCCCAGTTCGGCGATGGTGGTCGCCCCCGCCCGGCACACCGCCGCGTCGGCCACAGCCCACCACTGCACCATGTCGGCGAACTCGATGACGCGATAGTCCAGAGCCGACGAGGGGGGCGCACCGGCCCGGACCCACCCGACGTCGCGACGTCCCGTCACGTGGATCAGCGCGAGGTCCGCGCGCTTGGACCACTGGTGCGCGAGCTCGAGAACTGCCCGGTTCACGCGCGCCGACCCGAGCGACCCGGTCATAACCACCACGATCACGCGATCGGGGCCGATGGGGGGGTCCAGCGTGGTGCGAGCCTGCTGGCGCGCTGCGGGCCGCCGGTCAAGGGCCACGATCGCGTCGCGCACGGGGACGCCCGTCACGACGACACGTCCGGACGTCTCGCCAAAGGGGATCAGGCGCCGACGGGCGAACCGAGCCAGGACGCGATGCACCGCCCCCGGAACGGCATCCAGGTCCACCAGGACCAGCGGACTGCGCCACACCAGCGCCGCCGTGTCCGTCGCCGCGGCCGCGTAGCCCCCCAGTGACACCACGGCGGCGGGCCGCCAGCGCCGCAGGTGACTGACCGCGAGCCCGAAGGCGTTCACCAGGCCGATCAGGGCGCCGACGTTCTCCACGACGGCGCGCGCGTGCCACGAGCGACGGAGCCCGCGACCCGGAAGCAGCGTGAGTGGGTACGCGCGCTCCCCCAGCAGCCGGGCCTCTTGGCCGCGCCGGCTCCCGACCAGGCGGAGGCGCTCGGGCTCGATGCCGTGGGCCACCAGCGCGTCGGCGATGGCGAGCATCGGGAAGATGTGACCCCCCGTGCCCCCGCCGGTGATGACGATTGGGCGGCTCATGGCTCTCAGAGGGTACCTAGGGAGCGTCGGCCATTGTCGTGACCCACGTTGTACAGCAGGCCCACGGCGGCCAGCTCGGTGATGAGAGCCGTTCCCCCGTACGAGAAGAACGGCAGCGGGACGCCGGTCACCGCCCACAGCCCGACCACCGAAGCGATGTTGATCACCGCTTCCAGGACGATCCACACGCCGATGCCCACCGCCAACAGGTGATAGGCCGGCGAGCTCGCTCGCTGCGCGATGCGGACGGCGCTCATCAGGAACCACACGAAGAGCACGATCACGACGAGTGTCCCGATGAGACCGAGCTCCTCGCCCAAGATCGCGAAAATGAAGTCTGTGTGGGGATTGGGCAACAGACCCCACTTCTCACGACTGTGTCCGAACCCCAGTCCGGTCAGGCCTCCGGCGCCGAGCCCGATCTTGGACTGCAAGAGCTGGTACCCGGCTCCTTGAAGGTTCTGGCTCGAGTGCAGGAACGAGAACATTCGCTGAAACGCGTAGGGCTTGACGATCAGCATCAGGAGGAAACCCAGCACGCCGACGCCGGCGATGCGCAGCAGGTAGCGCCAGGCCAGGCCGGCCACAGCCAGCAGCACCAGCGCGATCGCCACCACCACGAAGGCCGTGCCCAGGTCCGGCTCCAGCACGATCAGTCCGATGCCCAAGACGACCGGCACCATCGCGCGTGCCAGCATCGTGGGCAGCGCGATCACCTCGGGCCGGGTACTCGCCAGCCACGCGATGAAGAGGATCGTGGCCAGCTTGAAGATCTCCGAGGGCTGGAGGTACAAAACGTGGAGGTTGAGCCAACGCTTGCCGCCGTTGACGCTCACGCCGGCGACCTTGACGGCCGCGAGGAGCACCAGCGTCACCGTCATGATTGAAGGGGCGAGCCGGATCACCACGTCGAGCGAGATACGCGCCCCGATCACCAGCGCCACGATGCCCACGGCTACGTAGGCCACGTCGTGGACGGAGATCGTCCACGGGCTGCCCCCTGACAGGGAAGCCTGCCCCTCGCTGGCCGAGGCAACCATAAGCGTGCCAAAGACCACCATGATCCCGGTAACGAGCAGCAGGGAACGCGAAGCCGACTCGCCCGCGGGCCACGGGTGGAAGAGGGGCTCGCGGCGGGCCACCGAGACATTCGCCATCACACCACCTTGCCGATCTTCAAGAAGTCCCCGTAGAAGATGCCTAGCGCTAGGGCCGCCAAGAGTGCCGACAGGATCCACAGGCGGATGATCACGGTGGTCTCCGGCCAGCCCTTGAGCTCGAAGTGGTGGTGGAAGGGAGCCATGCGAAACACCCGCCGGTGGAAGAATCGGAAGCTCAGGACCTGGAGGATCACCGACAGCGTCTCGGCCACGAACAGCCCGCCGAGCACCACCAGGAGCAGGTCGAGGTTCATGAGCAGGCACAGAGCGCCGAGCGCCGTTCCGATGGCCAAGGAGCCCGTGTCGCCCATGATGATCCGGGCCGGCGCAGCGTTCCACCACAGGAATCCGAGACAGGCGCCGACGAGCCCGACAGCCACCAGCCCCAAGTCCAGCGCGCTGTGCAGGTGGTAGATCGAGAAGTGACGGAACTGCCAGTAGCCGATCACCGACAGGACCGCGAAGTCGAAGGTCGCCGCACCGCCGGCCAGGCCGTCGAGCCCGTCGGTCAGGTTGACGGCATTGGAGGTGGCGACGATCACGAAGACGGCCAGGAGGAACCAGCCCGCCGACGTGAGGTCCCATCCCGGAAGGCTCAGCCGGGTGAAGGAAAGCATCGTTGACGTGTGCACCCAGGTGAGGGCGAGCAGGGCAAAGATGCCCGCGATCGCCACCTGGCCAACGAACTTGCCGCGCTTGTTCAACCCCAGGTTGCGGGCGTTGCGGATGCCGATGTAGTCGTCGGCGAATCCTAGGAGTCCCGACACGACCGTGACGCTTACCGCCAGCACACCGGCACGGGTGAAGGAGATCGACGTGGCCACGTGACCCATCACGTAGCCCGCCACGGTGGCGAACACGATGACGACGCCGCCCATGGTGGGCGTGCCGGCCTTGGCCAGGTGCGTGGCGGGTCCATCCTCACGAATGTGCTGGCCCAGCGAGCGCGCCCGCACGAAGCGGATCCACCACGGGGTGAGCAAGACCGCCACCACGAAGCCGACGCTTCCGGACTCCATGAGGCTCAGCACGGCGAACTCATCCCAGGATCTCCTGCACCACATCACGGTCGTCAAAGGGAATGACACGATCCGCGAGCGTCTGAGTCGTCTCGTGGCCCTTGCCGGCGATCACGACCACGTCGCCCGGCTGGGCAGACTTGAGGGCCCAGGCGATGGCCTCGCGTCGATCGGCCTCCCGGTGGTAGTCGCGGCCCGCATCGAGCCCGCTCACGACAGCGTCGATGATGGACTCGGGATCTTCGGAGCGGGGATTGTCCGATGTCACGACGACACGGTCGGCGAAGCGCCCCGCGACAGATCCCATCTCCGGCCTCTTCAGCACGTCGCGGTCTCCCCCACACCCAAAGACCACGGTCAGGGCCGCTGTGGGGCGCAGCTCTCGCACGTCGCCCAGAATCCGCGCGAGGCCCTCGGGCGTGTGGGCGAAGTCGACGACCACGGTGAAGTCCCCCTCGTGGACGACGTCGAATCGACCCGAGACGGGCTGGACCCCGCTGAGGGCGTCGACCACCTCATCTTCGGGGGCCCCCAGCGACGCCAAGGTCGTCAGGGCCAGCAGCGCGTTGTCGACGTTGAACGCCCCCACCAGGGGGGACCGCACCAGGTGGCCGCGCCAGAAGAACGTCGCCCCCACCATCGACAGGGTCACGCTCGACGCATCGTCACGCGAGACGGGGATGCAGCCAATGGCCGTCAGCTCGGCTAGGCGTGCGCCAAAGGCGTCGCCAGTCCAGATCACGCCCAGGCGCGAGAGCTCGGGCGTAAAGAGTCGCGCCTTGGCCTGGAAGTACTCCTCCATGGTGTGGTGGTAGTCCAGGTGATCGTGGCCCAGGTTGGTGAAGATGCTGGCCGCGAATCGTAAGCCGTCCACGCGCCCCTGGTCGAGGGCGTGACTCGAGACCTCCAGGGCGACCAGGCGACGCCGAGCCGGATCGAACCCGTCGACCAGGCCGCGGAGCCGACGAAACAGGTCCGGGGCCGCCGGTGTCGTGCGCTCGCCCGTCAGCGTGCCGATGCTCGCCCCGTTCCAGCCCAGCTGCCGGGCCATCTGTTCGAGCACGGTGACGATCGTCGTCTTGCCATTGGTTCCCGTGACCGCGACCAGCTCGATCTCGAGCTCGGGATGGCCGACGATGGCCGCGCTGGCGTGACTGGCCAGCGCCCGCAGCTGACTGGTCGGCACGACGACCACCGGAATGCCAACATCGAGATGGTGGTCAGCCAGAACGGCCACGGCACCACGATCGCGGGCTTCGACCGCGAAGCGCGCCCCATCGGTCGTGTGGCCCGGCAACGCCAGGAACAGAGTTCCCGGCACGCAGCGGCGCGAGTCCAGTTCCACGTGCTCGATCTCGACGCTCGCCGTGGCCACGTCCAGCGTGGCGTCGTCGAGAAGGTCGCCCAGCTGCATCACGTCACGTCCGAAGAGATAGCGACCTTGCCCGTCAACGGCTTGACGACGACGCCGTCGGCGGGAACTCCATAGTGGTGCAGGGCGTAGGACATCACCTGCTTGAAGACCGGTGCAGCGGCGGTCCCCCCGTACACGGTGGTGACGGGTCGCTCGAGAACCACGATCATCGACAGTACCGGGTGCGTGGCGGGGGCGAATCCCACGAAGGTGGCGTTGAAGTCTGCGTTGAGCAGCTGGGCCCGGCCAGGGTACGGGATCGTGGCGGTTCCGGTCTTGCCGGCCACGCTGTAGCCCGGGATGATCGCGTTGGTGCCGGTCCCGGCGAGGACCACCTGTTGGAGCATGTGGGTCAGGGTGTGGGCGGTGGTCGGCGTCATGACCTCGCGACTGGCGCTGCGCGGGGCTGCGGTCACCGCGCCGTTGGCGCCCACCAAGCCGCGTACCAGCTGGGGCTGGACGAAGACGCCGCCGTTGGCAATCGCGTTGTAGGCGTCCAGTACCTCGATCGGCGGGACGGCGTCCACCTGACCGATGGGCATGGCCGCCATGTCGCTGGGATACCAGGTGCTCGAGTTGACCAGAAGCCCGGCGGTCTCGCCGGGAAACTGGAGGTCGGTCATCTGCCCGAATCCGAGACGCTCGACCTGGGCGAGCAGGCCAGACTCTCCCAGGCGGTTCGTGATCTCGTAGGTCCCGATGTTGGACGAGTACGCCAGGATCTGCGTGGCGCTCAACCGCTCGGTTGGGTGGTTCTCGGCATCGTGGAAGACGCGGCCGCCCACCACGATCGAGTTGGGGATGGTGAAGTGGGTCGAGGGCGTGATAATGCCGGCCTGCAGGGCCGCCGAGAAGGTCACCGCCTTGAACACCGAACCGGGCTCGTAGGCGTAGCTGAAGGCCAGGTCGTTGACGCTCTGGTCGATCCCGGGGACGCCGACGTTGGCGCCCCAGCTAGGTATCGGGCCCAGGATCCCGGCCCGGGCCCTGGTGTTGACCAGCGAGGCATTGGCCAGGATCTGTCCCGTCTTGACGTCCATCACGAGTGCCGTCCCAGCAATCGCGTCCGTCGAGTGCAGGGCATCGGCCAAGGCGCGCTCGGACACGAACTGGAGGGCCGAATCGATGGTCAGCTCCAGACCGGTGCCCGGCACGGCTCGCTTGAGGACCCGGGTGTAGGTGCTGGGCAGGTTCACTCCCGAGGCCGCCACGTACGCCCGCGAGAGGCCGTCTTGGCCCGCAAGCAAGCGCTGGTACTGGTACTCGAGGCCGGCAGATCCCTGGCCCGCAGCGTTGATGCCGCCGAGCAGCGAGGTCGCCAGAGTGCCGTTGGGATACGTGCGCACCGCCGAGCGCTGCACGACGATCCCCGGGAAGTTGAGCGCCGCGACGCGCCGACCAGTCAGGACGTCGAGGGTTCGGGTCACGACGACGTAGCCGCTGTGGCGGCTGAGCAGGCGCTCCAGCGTGGCCACGCGCACGTGCACCAGGGGACTGAGCGCCCGGGACTCCACCTGGGGGTCCGAGATCTGGAAGTCGTCGGCGATGACGACCGAAGTCGGACGGGAGACAGCTAGCGTCTGCCCGTAGCGGTCATAGATCCCGCCGCGCAGGGCCGGCGTGACGATGGTCTGGCGGACCTGGCTGATCGAGAGCGCCGCGTAGCGCTGGTGCTCGAGGATCTGGATCTGTACCAGGCGCAGCGAGAGCAGCCCGAGCGCCGAGGCGAGTACCAGACGGATCACCTGGAGACGATTCCTGGTGGACATCCTGGTCCGACGCACCACGGGCCGCTCGCGCCGCGTGGTCGTCGAGCTCACCGAGCCGTCCTCGACGTCACGGAGACCGGCGTGGTGAAGTGTGGCGGCGCCAGGGGTGTGGCCAGGGACACGGCAGGAACCTGCGTGATGGTCGTGGGATCCACGAGGTGCAACCCGCGGGCCTCGGTGGCGACGACGCCGGGCGTGGAGAGGCTCGACACCGAGCTCACCGCCTGCGCGTAGCGCGACTGGGCCGTGGTCAGTTCATTCTGCAACTGCTGCAGCTGCACCTGCCGATTGGCGGCCAGCATGCTGCCAGCCACCGACACGGCCAGCGCCGCCAGCACGACGATCGCCGAGCGGCGTGCCGGTGAGACCGCCCGACGATGTGCTCGCACGCGCGTGGGCGCGGATCGGGTCTGGGGACGGGTGACGTCGTCGCGCACCACGCGATCGACGCGCCGGGGGAAGGTGACGACGCTCACGCCGCGACCTTCCACCCAACGCGTAGGCGTGCGGACCGCGCGCGCGGGTTGGCGGCCATCTCCGCCGGCCCCGCCGTGATGGCGCGCAGGCTGCGAACTCGAAGTGTGGGGACCGCACCGCAGACACACGGCAGCGCTGGCGGACAGGTGCAGCCCCCGGTCACACCGTCGCGGATGAAGTCCTTGACCACGCGGTCCTCGCCGGAGTGATAGGAGATGACGATCAGGGCACCGTCGACGCGCAGCGCGGTGAGCGCCTGACGAAGCCCGTCCATGAGCTCGGCACCCTCCTCGTTGACCGCACGTCGCAGGGCTTGGAAGACGCGAACCGCGCTGGGGCCCCGGCGCCGGGCGCCGGGGGGGACCGCGCGATCCACCACGGCGACCAGATCCCTCGTCGTGCGCGGCTGGGAGCGCATTATCGCCCGCGCCAGCACCCGGGCAAAGCGTGTCTCGCCGTTCTCCCGCAGCAGGAGGACCAGGGTGTCCTCATCGACGCTCTCGAGAAACTCCGCGGCGGTCGCACCCTGCGTGGGATCCATACGCATGTCGAGGGGAGCATCAACCCGCAGCGAGAATCCCCGGTCGGGGGCGTCGAGCTGGTGCGACGAGACGCCGAGATCGAACAGGACCGCGCCGATCGCCGAGTCCGCCAGGTAGGCCGACTCCCGCTCAAGGATCGCGCTGAGCTCACCAAAGCGTCCGGCTACCACGCGAGCGCGATCGCCGAATAGCGCGAGGCGTCGGCCAGCCTCCGCGCGGGCTTCGGGGTCACGGTCGACGCCGAGGACGCGACTGCGCGGGTGCGACGTCAACACCGCTGCGGCATGTCCGCCGCCTCCGAGTGTGGCGTCCACGACGACGTCGGGCCCGTCAGCGATCAGGTCGGACACCTCTTCGACCAGAACTGGCACGTGGTAGTTGTCAGCGCCCAGGCGCGGCGTGCTCTCCCCGGGGACCACTCGCGCCAGTCCCCGCTCGCGACGCCCCTGACGCTCTGCCGCCATCATCGGGGCTCCCGGAACGCAGCAGCTGCCGGCTCGACGATGGTGCCATACCGGGCCAGCGACCACAGTTCCACGTGGTCGATGGCCCCGATAACCAAGATCTCGCCCTCGAGCTCGGCGTAGTCCCGTATCGACGCGGGAAGCGCCAGACGTCCTTGCCGATCGATCTCCACGTCGGCCGAGTGAGCCGCCCAGTACCGAGCCTGCTGGCGTTCGGCGCCACCTCCGTGCCGACTCTGGTCGCGGCGCTCGTCGGCCTGGCGGGTGAACTCGCTAGGCGTCCACAGTGCCGCGCATCCATCGAGGTGGGGGCTGACGTGACCTCCGTGCTCGAAGGCGGGACGGAAGCGGACCGGAAGGATCAAACGACCCTTGGCGTCAAGTGCGTGCTGGAAGCTACCGACGAAATCCAGCACGCACCACCTCCTTCGTCATCCATTCCTCACCACTTCGCGCCACTGTACACCACAAGTCACCACTTCGTCACTCAAAATGGCCCTCAAAGAACGCGGTCAGGGCCCTCAAGGCTCGGGGTCACCGGGACGCGTCGGGACGTGCCTGATCCGTGGAAAAGGACTCCGGGCGCTGCGGGCCGATGGGGCTAGATCTCGGGGTGGTCGACGGTGACAACCGTCCACGGGCCGCCCTGTACCGTCAGCGCTCTCACGACGGCGTCTCGGTCACCAAGGCCCAGGGAGGCGACGGTGTGGTGGTGCAGATGGGCCGCGAGGCCGGGCGGTGGGTCGGCCAGCCAGTCAAGAACGCGGGCCGCCGACTGCGATGGAATCTGGGTCGAGATCAGCGCCCCTTCTCGGACGCGCCACTGCATGAGACCAACCGCCTTGTGATCCTCAACGAGGATCTCGCCCGGGCCGCGCCCGGCAAAGCACACCACACGGTGCTCCACGGCCCCCGTGACCGGGCCGACGTGCACCGACACGGCTCCGGCGACCCGGTCGGCCAGCACGGCGCGCCACCACTGCCCGACCTGAAGCGCAGCGGTGCGAATGTCCGGCGTCCACCGCGGGTCCGTCGAGGGGATCCACCAGTCCACCCAGAGACCCCCCGGATCCAGGATGACGATGCCTCCACCCCCCCGCCGCTGTCGCAACTCCAAGTCATCGCGCGCCGCCACCTGCAAGAGCTCAACGCCCTGGCGGCTCCCGAGCACCACGTACGTCGTGCGCATCTCGTGCACGATCAGGGCGCCCGACCGTCGCGTGCGCAGGGCCTCGTAGTCCAACAGCGCAGGAACCGGGCTGCTCACGAAGCTTGCGGCAGGAAGGGGGCCCACGACGGCTCGGGATCAGGCACCGAACGCCAGCGCCACCACAGTCCATCGGGCACCCGGGGCTCGAAGTGGAGGTGCCAGCCGATCTCGTCGAGCAGACGATCGCCCTTGAGCGTGTTGTGGCGGCGGCAGGCTGCCACCACGTTGAGCCATTCGTGACGCCCGCCGCGGCTCTTGGGCACCACGTGGTCCACGGTGTCGGCGTGGCCGAGGCAGTAGGCGCAGCGGAAGCCGTCGCGGACCAGGAGAGCGCGTCGCGTGAGCGGCGGTATCCGGGCAGCGGCCGGAAGGCGCACGTAGTCGTGCAGACGAATGATGGAGGGTACCGTCACCGAAAGGGTCGCTGCGTGGTACACCGTAGGCTCATCTTCAGTGGCCACCGTCTCCGCACGCCCGCCCAGCATCAGGACGACCGCTCGACGCTCCGATACCAGTTGCAACGGCTCGTATGTGGCGTTGAGCAGGAGCACCCGGCCCATACATAGAACCTACCGGCTCGCGCGCTGGTGGTTCGACCATCGTGCTGCAGCCACGACCTCTTGGGGTGTCAACGCCTGACCGTCACGGCCCACCGCCGTGTGGACCCGGAACTCCCAGTAGGCCGGATCGGGCACGGGCAGCCACGGGCGACGCCGCCACCAGTCGGCTTGACGCAGGCGCCAGGCAGCCCGAATGACCGAGGGGACCCACTGGGGATGGCTCCAGAGATAGGACGCCAGCCCGGGCACCGACCGCAACGGCGCCACGCCGCGCGAGCGCGCGTCGTTGCCACCCAACGGCGTCACCGCCCCTCCAACTCGCCACGCACGCAGGGATCAACCATGAGCGCCCCGGCATGGTTCCCGCCAGCAGGGATCGGGGCACGCACTCCCCGTCGGTGGCTGGCTCGCCCGCTCACCCCGTGCGACGTCGGACGTGTGAGACCCAGTCGCGAATGCGCCTCAGGCGCGGCTCGCCCCGGGCCGTCTCGGCGTCGCCCTGCGGCGGGCGCGTAATGTCGTGCCACGAAGCCTTCCCGAGGAGTCGAGCGTTGCGCTCGATGACGATCGCCGAGACGAACATCAGTGCGACGCCGGCCAGCCCCAATAGCGTGGATCGCGAGAAGAAGATGACCAGGATCAGCAGACCCGCGACGAAGCCCAGTGCCCCCCAGCGCACGCGGCGGCCACCGTGCGAGTACACGTTGGTCTCCGCCACGTTGCGCGCGAAGCGGGGATCCTGCCGACTCAGGGACTCTTCCAGCTGGGCCAGAATTCTCTGCTCGTGCTCCGACAGTGGCATCACACCTCCTTCCGCGCACTCGCTGTCATGGTACCGTCCGGCCCACCAAAGTCGCACATCACCGAGCCCCTCCGGGCCCGAATCCTCCGCTCACGCGTGATGGTCCGGGTCGCCACGATCTGTACCGGAAACATCTGCCGCTCGCCCATGGCCGAGGTCGTGCTGGCCCACCTGGTGTCCCAACAGCCCGCACTGGCTGGCCAGGTCGTCGTCTCGAGCGCCGGCACGGCAGCGTGGCACGTCGGCAGGGCCATGGACGCGCGGGCCCGCCGCGCCCTGGACCGCGCCGGTTTCAGCGGACCAGGGACGCTGGCCGCCTGGGCCAGTCCGGACTATCTAGACAGCCAGGACCTGATCATCGTCATGACCCGCGAGCATCGCGACGAGGTGAGGCTCCGCACCTCCGGCGACCCCCGCCGCGTCATCCTCCTGCGCGCCTGGGACGGCTCGAACCACGCCCTCGACCTGGCCGACCCGTACTACGGGACCGACCGCGACTTCGACCGGTGCCTCGAGGTCATCGAGGACAGCCTGAGGTCGCTGGTGACCTCGTGGGCGCACCAGGTCGGCGGACGCCAAGGGTGGCCGGTCGCGTGACGGCGCCGCGCCAGCCCCCCCGGAACGTGGGCGAGGCCGCGATCGCGGCCGGGGTCGGCCTGGGCGCCCTCGGCGCGTTGATCTGGTCGGCGGCGTCGCACGCCTCCTACGCGACCGTGATCGATGGTCGTACGAGCCTGCCCGTCCTGACTCAGTTGCACGTGCGGAGCGTGCACGAACTCGTGGCGTCTCCTCTCTTGGCCATCTTCTTCTTCGGTGTGGGACTCGAACTGGCTCGTGAGCGCCGTCACGGCATCCTCGCCCACCGGCGCCACGCGGTGAGTCCGATCATCGCGGCTTTGGGCGGTATGGCCGCGACGGCGATCGTCCAGACGGGGATCGGACTGGCCACCTCGTCTACTGATCTCGTACACGGGTGGGGCGTCCCCATGGCCACCGACGTGGCGCTGGTCCTCGGTGTTGCCGCGGCGGCGGGGCGTCGCCTCCCCCCCACCGCGCGCCTCTTCTTGCTAGCACTCGCCGTCACCGACGATGTGGTCAGCGTCGTCGTCTTGGGACTCGTCGGCGGACACTCGGTGCGCCCCGCGGGCGTGGTGCTAATCGTGGCGGCGGGCGTGGCCCTCTACGTCCTGTCTCGCCGGGTGTCCGGCACGACTCTTCGATGGGTCTTCCTCGTTGTGCTGTGGGCACTGTTCGCGTGGACCGGCGTAGAGCCGGCCCTGTCCGGCGTTCTCGCCGGCATCGTCGTGCCGAGCGATACCCACTCCGCCGAGCGCCTGGAGCCGGTGGCCTCGTGGTACTCGAACCGATTCATCCTGCCCGCCTTCGCTCTGGTGAGTTGTGGGCTCGACTTCTCCCAACTGTCGTGGCACGGTCCGATCCCGGGGATCGTGGCCGGTGTTGCCGCGGCCCGCATCGCCGGAAAGACCCTGGGCATCGTCGGTGGAGTCATGGTGGCCCGGCACTTCGGCTATGACGCGCCCGTGGGAGTGCGCGGTCGCGTCCTGTGGGGATCCGGGCTCGTGTGTTCAATGGGCATCACCATCCCGGTGCTGTTCGCGGACGCCCTGTTCCCCTCCGACGTACGCGTCACCGACGCCTTCACCGCCGGCCTCTTGCTCGCTACAGCAGTCGGCGCGGCAGCGGCCCTCCTGGTCTGGCGTGGGCCATCCCTCCTCCAGCGACTCAACCGCGCGCGGACCTAGGCCCCCAGCACGCCGATCGGGCAGGCGACCCCCGTGCCACCCAGGCCGCAGTAGCCCTGGGGATTGGCCACGAGATACTGCTGGTGATACTCCTCGGCCAGGTAGAAGGGGCCCGCCGGCTCGATCTCCGTGGTAACGGGACCAAAACCCGCGCCTCGCAGGATCTGGTCGTAGGCGTCACGCACGCGCCTCGCCACAGCAGCCTGCTGCGCGTCACGCGTGAAGATCGCACTGCGGTACTGCGTGCCGACGTCGGCCCCCTGACGATTGCCCTGCGTGGGGTCGTGGCTCTCGAAGAAGTGGGCCAGTACCCGGTCGTAGCTCAGTCGTGCCGGGTCGAACGCGACCATCACGGTCTCGGCGTGCCCGGTGCGGCCCGTGCAGACCTCTTCGTAGGTGGGGTTGGGCGTGAAGCCGCCTTGGTAGCCAACGGCCGTCATCTCCACACCCGCGAGGCGATAGAACGACCGCTCGGCACCCCAGAAGCATCCCAGCGCCAGATACGCCTGGTGCAGTCGCGCGTCCACCTCCGTGGTGAAGGCCCGCCCGTAGACCAGGTGAGCCCGGTCGACGCTGATGGGTGTGGTCCGTCCGGGCAGCGACTCACTGGCTGTGACCATCTCATCTCGCCTCAGCACGCCGGGAATCCTACGGGCCACGGGCCGTCCACCGATCGCTCTAGTGCTCACCAGCCAGCGGCTCGGCGGAGAGCATGCCCCCATCGTTGGCTGCAGTCCACTCCCAGTAGGCTCGGCGCGTGGACGGCACGTGGTCCCGGGACGACATCGCTGCCAGCGTGCGCCGGGCCGGGGGCCGGATGACGGCCGCCAAGCGGGCCATTGCCGATGTCCTGGCGACCACCACCACTGACCTGTCGGCCGAGGAGATCACCCAGCGTGTGCAGTCGGCCCGACCGGAGATCTCTCCGTCGACCGTCTATCGCGTGCTTGACGAGTTCGAGGAGCTCGGCATCGTGGTGCACGCGCACCTCGGGCACGGCGCCATGGTGTACCACCTGAGCGGCGCCTCGCACGGCCACGTCGTGTGCACCGCGTGCGGCACGAGCTCCGAAGTTCCCGCCGAGCTGTTCGATCGCATGGAGCACGAGCTCCTGGAGCGCTTCGGCTTCGCGCTTGACCGGCACCACGTGGCCATCGCCGGACTGTGCGCGACCTGTCGGGGCGTGCGGGCGCCTGGCGTGCCCGCCAACCGTCCAGGGCGACACGCCCACTAGGTTCTCGAGTGTGATTGTCGTCGACCACGTGACCAAGCACTATGGTCACACGGTCGCGCTGCGCGACCTCTCCTTCGAGGTCCCCGCCGGAGTGATCACGGGCTTCCTGGGACCCAACGGGTCGGGCAAGTCCACGACCATGCGCGTGATCATGGGCCTCGACGCGCCCCAGCAGGGTCGCGCCACGATCAACGGCAAGACCTATCGAGAGCTGTCGTCCCCCCTCCATGAGGTCGGGGCGCTGCTGGACGCCAAGTCGGTGCATCCGGGCCGCTCGGCACGCAACCACCTGCGCGCGATGGCCGCCGCGAATCGCATCTCGCAGACCCGCTGCGATGACGTCCTGGACTTCGTGGGCCTGACCGCGGTCGCCAACCGTCGCGTCGGTGAGTTCTCCCTCGGGATGTCCCAACGGCTGGGGATCGCCGTGGCCTTGCTCGGCGACCCGGCGGTCCTGCTCTTTGATGAGCCGATCAACGGGCTCGACCCCGAGGGCATCCGCTGGATCCGCGACGTCTTTCGTAGTCTGGCCGCCGAGGGCCGAACCATCCTGGTCAGCTCCCATCTGATGAGCGAGATGGCGCTGACGGCCGACCAGGTCATCGTGATCGGACGTGGCAGCTTCATCACCCGCGGGACCGTCGACGAGCTGACGGCAGCAGCCGCCCAGGACGTGCTCGTGCGCTCGCAGGACAACGTCCGACTAGCCGCAGCCATTGCTGCGGCGGGCGGCGTCACCAGTGCGGGACCGGGGGGTTCGCTCCAGGTGGCGGTGCTGGACGCCGCGACCGTGGGTCAGTTAGCGCTGCGCGAGTCCATCGCCCTCTCGGAGCTGACGCCGGTGCGTGCGTCGCTGGAGGACGTCTTCATGGAACTGACCGCGACCGCCACGGACTACACGAGCTCGACAGGAGCCGCCAGTGCCTGAGCCCGCCCTAGGAGCTGCCGTGCGATCGGAGTGGGTGAAGTTCCGCACGGTGCGCTCGACGCCCATCGGATTCGCCGTGATGGTGCTGCTCACCATCGGGCTGGGTGTGCTGATCACCTTCGCGATCCGCAGCCACTGGCACACCATGGACCCCGTCGCGCGCTTCGCCTTCGATCCCGTGTCGACCAGTCTGGCCGGCACGCTCTTCGCCCAGTTCGCCATCGGCGTGATCGGCATCTTGTTCATCACCAGCGAGTACGCGTCGGGCAGCATTCGCGCCACACTGGCCGCCATCCCGCAGCGTTGGCGGGTGGTCGTGGCCAAGGTCCTGGTCCTGGGAGTCACGACACTCGTCGTCTCCGAGGTCGTCGTCCTTGCGGCCTTCCTGATCGGCCAGCGCATCTACGCCGGCGTCGTGCCGACGGCCTCCCTGGGAGGTCCGGGCGTGGCGCGCTCGGTGATCCTCGGTGGCGCGTACCTCGCCCTGCTGGCGCTGTTCGGTCTCGGACTGGGTCTGATCATCCGCCACCAGTCCGCCGCTATCAGCGTCTACACCTCCCTGCTGCTGATCGTGCCGATCATCGTGATCTTCCTGCCGTCGAGCTGGCAGAACGTCGTGGCGCGATACGAGCCCTCGGCGCTGGGTCGAGCCATGATGTCGGTCTCACCGTCCGCCAACATGTTCAGTGCCTGGCCCGCCACGACCGTCCTGGCGATCTACGTCGTGGTCATCTTGATCGTCGCGACCGTGCTCATCGAGCGACGGGACGCGTAGAGCGGTGGACCTGCGTCACGCCCTGCGCAGTACGCCTGCCGTGCGAGACTTCCTGCCGCTCCCCGTCGAGGAGTCGACTGTCCGGCGCCTCCTCGACACCGCGCGCTTCGCGCCGTCGGGAGGCAACCGCCAGGGCTGGCACGTCATCGACGTCCGCGACCCCGAGCGCCGCCGCGCGATCCGCGACGTCTACGTCGACGCCTGGGTCGAGTACCTCGCACACCTGCGAGCCGGCGTCACGCCATTCTCCCCCCTCCTGACCCACGAGGAGCGCGCCGCCGTGGCCGCGCACCACGCCCCTGCGTGTGCCAGCATCGGATCCGACGACTTCGCGGCCCGCCTCGACGTCTCCCCGGCACTGCTGGTCGTGTGCGCCCGCCTGGGCTCCTTAGCCGCAACCGACCAGGACCTCGATCGGTATCACTTCATCGGCGGCGCATCGATCTACCCCTTCGTATGGAGCATCCTCCTGGCTGCCCGCGAGGAGGGGCTCGGAGGCGTCATGACCACGGTGGCGGTTGCCCGCGAGCCGACGCTGCGCGCCATCCTCCAGCTTCCCGACGATGTCGCGGTCGCGGCCGTCGTCGCCCTCGGGCATCCCCGGCACGAGATCACGGGACTGCACCGACGCGAGGTGGACAACTTCGCCACGCGCGACTCCTTTGATGGACCGCCGCTGGGTCGCTAGTCCCGACCCAATACCTCGCGAGTGTCGGCCCCGAAGGGTCGCGGGCCGCGCCGAATCGCCGGACGCTTTCCGTCTACCACGAGTGGCAGCCGCATGGCCCGCGTCACCCCACTCGGCGTGTCCATCTCGCTGACGAAGTCGCCTCCGGCGATCTGGGGCTGCGCGAAGGCCCCGGCGACGTCGTAGATGGGGCCGTGGGGAATCGCCGCCTGTGCCAGGCGCTCGAGCCACGTCTCGGTGTTCTCGTGCGAGAAGGCGCGATCGAGCGCCGCGCGCAGGCGAGGTAGATCGCGCACCCGCGCAGCGTTGGACTCCCACTCCGGCCGCGTCAGCTCGGGGTCGCCGACAGTCGCCGCGAGGCGCGCGTATTGGGCGTCGGTTCCCACGGCGAGCAGCAGGTAGCCATCAGCCGTGCGCACGGGCCCGTAGGGTGCGATGCTCGGGTGGTCGTTGCCAAGCCGCTGCGGGTTGACGCCGGTGGACAGGTATCCCTGGGCCTGGTTGACCAGAGCGCTCATCGTGGACTCCAGCAGCGGCGCCTCGAAGGTCCGCGCCGGGTGTCCGGTCGCCCGGGCGTAGAGCCCGGTGAGCAGTGCCACGCTCGCGTAGAGCCCGGTGATCACGTCGGCGACGGGTGAGCCCACCTTGGTCGGCGCACCCTCGCGCTCACCCGTGACCGCCATCAGCCCCGAGCGGGCCTGGGCCAGCAGGTCGAACGATGGCTGCGCCGCCACGGGCCCACCGCTCGTGGCCGGGGTGACCGTCACCCAAATCGCCTCCGGGTTGACCGCCCGCAGCTCGTCGATGCGCAAGGCGGCCACCTGATTGGGCAGGTAGTTCTCGACCACGGCGTCGGCTTGGCCGACGAGCTCCGCGATGGCGGCGAAGTCCTGCGCCTCGCGCAGATCGGCGACGATCGCCCGCCGGTGCCGGTTCACGGCCAGGTAGTAGGTGGCATCCTCGCCCAGCACAGGCGGCGCGAGAGCCCGCACCGGGTCACCCCCGGGGCCCTCAACCTTGATGACGTCAGCGCCCAGATCGCCAGCGATCTGGGCGCACAGCGGCCCCGCCAGCACGCGCGAGAGGTCGAGCACGCGCAAGCCCTCGAGCGGCAGCCCCGTTCCCCTGTTCGAGGGATGAATCTCCCAGGTCACACCAGGACCTTGGACAAGAAGCTGCGCAGGCGCTCGGAGCGGGGGTGGCTCAGGACCTGGCGGGGGTCGCCGGACTCCTCGATGACCCCGGCGTCCAGGAAGTAGACCGAGTCGGCGACCTCGCGGGCGA
>JAKAUQ010000032.1 GCA_021827705.1 Actinomycetes bacterium | reverse complement strand
TGGGCCGCCCGGGTCTCGATCCCGGCACCTTGGGATTAAAAGTCCCCTGCTCTACCCGATGAGCTAGCGGCCCCGCGCGGGAACGGGCCTAATCCACGGCACGTCCACCGGTCCACGAGCGTAGTGCAGCACCCTTCATCCCTCGAGGCTGACGAACTGCGTGGTGGCTGCGAGGGCCGAAGCCCCCTCCGATACGCTGGGCCGGTGAGCGACCCGATCGCCGAGGCCATTGAGACCGTGGGGGCGACGCTCGACGCCGTCGAGCGGGCCCTCACCCGATTGCGCGAGGGAACCTATCGCACGTGCTCGACCTGTGGGGCGCCCCTCGACCCCGAGGCTCTCGGCACCGATCCGCTGCTTGAGCACTGCCCGGCCCACGCCGAGCCGCGCTGACTACTTCTTCGTGGCCCAGAAGATCTCGGCGATCCCGTCGATCTCGTTGAGGAGACGGTCGGCGACGGCGACATCGTTGGTCTTCTTGGCGTCGCCCGCGGACTTCGTGGCCTGCCAGAACAGGTCGTGGAGGCCCGGGTGACTCGCCAGGTGCTCGGGCTTGAAGTAGTCGGTCCACAGCACCCACAGGTGGTGCTTGACGAGCTCGCAGCGCTCCTCCTTGATGACGTTGGCGCGCACCTTGAAGTCGGGGTCGGTGGAGGCGTGGTACTTCTCCATGATCGCCTTCACCGACTGGGCCTCGATCCGGGCCTGCGCTGGGTCGTAGACGCCGCAGGGCAGGTCGCAGTGGGCCGAGGCGGACGCCGGGGCGCTGAGGCGATCGAGGAACTCGCGGGCTCTGGTTGGCATCACCATGGTGGACCTTTCGCGTCGGCACCCCACGGGGTGCGGTCTGGCTTCGAGCAGCAGGTTAGTCAGAGCCCACGGCTATCGTGCAGCCGTGCGGCGACTGGTGCACCTGGTGGCGCGGCGTGTTGAGGTCCAGGGTCTCTCGATGACGCCGACATATCGTCCCGGCGAGCGCATCCTGGTGGTGCGGCGCTGGCGTCCGGTGCGACCCGGTGACGTCGTGCTGGCGCGGGATCCCCGCGACCCGGACCGCTGGCTTCTCAAGCGGTGCCTGGCGCGCCGCGGTGATGCGGTCGATCTGCGCGGCGACAACGCCGCGGTCTCGACGGACTCGCGGGACTTCGGCGACGTGTCGTCTCGGGCGATCACCTGGCTCGTCGTGCGGCCCCGCCGAGCTGGCCTCGTAGGCTGACGCCGTGGCTCGCTTCGCGGTCCTCTCGTATCACACGTCCCCGCTCCTGCAGGCTGGGACCGGTGACGCGGGAGGGATGAACGTCTACGTGCGCGAGCTGTCTTCGGCGCTGGCGCGCCTCGGGCACGAAGTCGACGTCTACGCGCGCCGCGACGACCCCACGTGTCGCGAGACCGTACTGGTCGAGCCGGGCCTGCGCGTTCACCACATCACGGCGGGACCGGCGGCCCCCCTGGCGCGCGAACGGTTCATCGAGTACGTCGACGTGTACACCGCCGGCGTGGCGGCCGCGATCAAGTGCGGTCCCGTGCCCGACGTCGTCCACGCCAACTACTGGCTGAGTGGTCTGGCCGGTCATCAGCTCAAACACGAGTTCGCGGTCCCCCTGGTCATGACGTTCCACACGCTCGAGCGCGTCAAGGCCGCCGCCGCCGCGGGAGAATCCGACCACCGGGCCTCCCACGAGGCGGGGATCATCGCCTGCGCCGACGCGGTGCTGGCCAGCTGTCAGGTCGAGGCCGACCAGGTCGTCGAGCTCTACGGGGCGACACCCGCGCGCGTGCGCATCGTGCCCCTGGGCGTGCAGCACGCCTTCTTCAGCCCGGGTAACCGGGCGCAGGCGCGCCGAGCCCTGGGACTCGAGCCGTCGCGAGCGCTGCTGGCCTACGTAGGGCGCATCCAGCCGCTCAAGGGAGTGGACTTGGCCCTCGAGACCCTGATCGCCCTGCGCGCGCTCGGACACCCGGCGCGCCTGGCGATCATCGGGGGACCCTCAGGACCCGAGGGACCGTCCACACTGGCCGGGCTGCACCGGCGAGTCGGCGAAGCCGGGGTGATCGACGACGTCATGTTCGTGGCTCCCCAAGGCCACCAGATGCTGTCGTCGTGGCTGCGGGCCGCTGAGGTCACGCTGGTGCCCTCGCGTTCCGAGAGCTTCGGGCTGGTGGCTCTGGAGTCGTCGGCCTGCGGTACTCCGGTGCTCGCCAGCAGTGTGGGCGGCCTGCGCAACCTGGTTGAGCCCGGTGTCAACGGGCGGCTCCTCGAGCATCGGGACCCTGAGGGGTGGGCCGACGCTGCCCTCGAGATGATGAACGGCGCGAGCGGCGCCTGGGGCGCCCGCGCGGCCGCGCTGGCCGCTCGCTACACCTGGCGGGCGGCCGCCGAGGAGCTGGTCGACCTCGTCGCGGGCTTCGCGCAGGGCGGGCTGGTTCGCTGCTGAGCGAGTCAGCTGACACGTGGCGCACTAGCGTGAGCCCGTGAGCTATGACCTGGTCATCGTGGGTGGGGGGCGCATGGGCGCGGCCTTGGCCGAGGGGCTGGTCCGTGCGGCGTGGGCGCCGCGCGAACGTCTGGCGGTCATCCAGCCCAGCCTCGCCAAGCGCGAGGCCCTGGCGGCCCGCTTGGCGGGTGTGGCTGTGCTCGAGGAGTTGTCGGCGGCCGACGTGGGCGACGCCACGGGAGCGATCCTGTGCGTCAAGCCCGACTACGCCGAGTCCGTCGCCCGCCGCGTCGGGGCCACCGGTGTGACACGGATGCTGTCGGTCGTGGCGGGACTGACGACGGCCCGGCTGGAGGCGGCCATCGGCCGTCCGATCCCGGTGGTGCGCTCGATGCCCAACACACCGGTTCTGGTGGGTCAGGGGGCCAGCGCCATTGCCGGGGGCAGTCACGTCACGGCGGAGGACCTGGCCTGGGCGGAGTCGATCCTTGGCGCCGTGGGCTCGGTGGTGCGCGTCACCGAGCGCAACATCGACGCCGTGACCGGGCTGTCGGGACCGATGCCGGCCTACCTGTACCTGGTCGTCGAGGCGCTGATCGAGGCCGGGGTCCACCAGGGGCTGCCCCGCGAGGTGGCGCGAACCCTGGTCGTGGACTCCTTCGTCGGCTCGGCCGCGCTCCTCGCCGCGTCTTCCAGCTCGCCCGAGGAGCTGCGTGGTCAGGTGACGTCGCCGGGCGGCACGACGGCGGCCGGCCTCTACACGCTCGAGCGCCACGCGGTGCGCTCGGCCTTCATGGAGGCTGTCGCCGTGGCCGCTGAGCGCAGTCGACAGCTCGGGCGCTGAGCCCGCAACGAGGTGCCTGCGGGGGCTCGGTAACGTGGGGGAGATGACGCCAGCTCCGAGACGTCGCCTGTCCGAGCGGACCATCGCGCGGCTGCCCGTCTACCAGCGAATCGTCGATGAGTGGTTGCGCGAGGGCCGCGTGCGCCTGGACTCGGTCTCGCTGGCCGAGCGGGCGGGCGTCACGGCCACGACGGTGCGCCGGGACCTTGCGGGGCTGGGGTCGCTGGGCACGCGCGGCTCGGGCTACGCCATGGAGTCGCTGCGCGAGGCGCTGGCCGAGGCCCTCGGGCAGGACCGCTCCTGCGAGGTGATCCTCGTGGGTGCGGGCAACCTGGGTCGGGCGCTCGTGAATTCGGCGAGCTTCCTGCCCGTCGGTGCGCGACTGACGGGACTCTACGACGCTGACGAGGCGCTGGTGGGCACCGAGGTGGCCGGACAGCCCATCCTGTCGGTCGCGCGCGGCTTCCCCGCCGCCGACGTGGCGGTCTTGTGCGTTCCGGCCCCGGTTGCTCAGTCGGTGGCGGACCGCTGCGTCGATGCGGGAATCCGGGCGCTGCTCAACTTCGCCCCGTGCGTCTTGAGCGTGCCGCCGGGCACCGTCGTCCACGACGTGGACCTCTCCATCGCGCTGCAGGTGCTGCTCTACCGCCTCAATCACGGCGGGGGCTTCTGGGGCGACCTGTGGCGCTCGAGCCTGGACTCGGCTGACGCGCATGATCCCGGGCCCGAAGCCACCAACGGCGTCGTCGGTAGGATGACGCCGTGACGGGGACACCGTGGCCGTAATCGCCGTGGGCGTGGACCACGAGCACGCCTCGCTGGACCTGCTCGAGCGCGTCAGCATTCCCGAGCACCGGTGGGGCAAGGTGCTGCGCGAACTGGTTAGCCACCGCAACATCCACGAGGCGGTGTTCGTGTCGACGTGCCTGCGCACGGAGGTCATCGCCACGATCGATTTCTTCCACTCGGCGATCGAGGACGTGACTCGCACCTTGGCCGCGGCGTCGGGGGTCGAGGAGGACGAGCTGGCCGAGCTCGTCACCGTGAGCTTCGATCGCGGCGTGGCTCGCCACCTCTTCGAGGTGGCGGCCGGCCTGCGCTCCGTCGTCCCGGGCGAGTACGAGGTGCTGGGCCAGCTGCGCCGCGCCCTCGAGGTGGCCGAAGAGGAGCACACCGCTGGCCCCGAGCTGGTGGAGCTCTTCCACCGTGCCCTGGCATCGGGCCGGCGCGTCCGCACCGAGACGGCGATCGCCCGGGGAACCACGAGCTTTGCCTCGGCGGCCGTGGCCCTGGCCCTCGAGGGTGTGGGCGACGAGATCGCCGGTGCGCCCGTCGTGGTTGTGGGGGCTGGTCAGCTGGCCAGTGGCGTCGCAAAGTCCCTGGTCGGGCTGCACCCACCGATCGGCGAACTGGTTATCGTGAACCGGACACTGGCGCGCGCCGAGTCCCTCGCGCAGAGCTTGGAGGACCCGCGAGTGCACGTCGCGGGCCTGGACGCACTGCCCGAGCTGCTCACGCGCGTGCGGCTGGCTGTGGTGGCCGCCGAGTCGTCGGGCCCGCTGGTGACGATCGCGCACCAGCACGCCGTGACCGGACCGCTGCTAATGGTCGACCTCGGCCTGCCGCGCGCCGTCGTCCCCACCGATGCCGCCGGGGTG
>JAKAUQ010000023.1 GCA_021827705.1 Actinomycetes bacterium | reverse complement strand
CCGGCCAAGAAGGCGGTCGCCAAGAAGGCTCCGGCCAAGAAGACCGTCGCCAAGAAGGCTCCGGCCAAGAAGGCCGTGGCCAAGAAGGCTCCGGCCAAGAAGGCGGTTGCCAAGAAGGCTCCGGCCAAGAGGGCTGCCGCCAGGTAGTCAGCTGGTCGACAGCATCAACACCAGTCGGAGAGCGAGGGGGGGTTTCCTCCCTCGCTCTCGCCGTTTACGAGTCGAAGGTCGGACGCCACATCGACATCGCGGGACCACCGCGACGGGGTGAGGAACGCCCACGACAGGCCCCGGGCATCAGCCTCACCGGCGTGGGCACGAGCCGAACCGGGTCCGAAGTGCAGGCGGAACGCATGACTGGCGGGCAACGAGAGGATGGTGGTTCCCACTCCGTGGTGGTCGGGAACGATCATCACGTCCGCCGTGATCGGCAGGTCGGCGATCCCGGTGGGATCCTGGATGTCGCCGTGCACGAAGGTGATGCGCGAGAAGACCTTGCGCAACTGGCCGAAGGCCCACTGCGACGTCGGGTTGAGACCACCGTGGGGGGATCGCAGAACTGTCCACCCCCGACGACGGGCGAACTGTTCGACATCATCGCTCTCGGTGAGCACGAAGGTCGGGTGAGGTTCGCAACTCGCGATGACCGACGTCGCGAGATCCCGGACCAGCGCCTCGACATTGCGCAGGCCGTCCTCGCGCAGGCGGCTCTTGGCCTCAGTGAATCCCTTAAGCGGGACGACCATCGCGTGGCGCACCAGCGCTCGAGTCACGTCGCACGGGGGCACTCGACCATGCTAGGGATGGCTAGCCTGCCATCCGTGAGCGCGGACTGGATGGCCTTCGAGAGCCCTCTGGTCGACGATGGCCAGACCGTCGCGGGCATCGACGAGGTAGGCCGCGGGGCGCTGGCGGGCCCGGTGGCCGTCGGCGTGGTCGTCGTGCGGTCGTCGCATTGGCCTCCTCGCGGCCTGAATGACTCGAAGTTGCTCACCGCTGCGCAGCGTCGAGCCCTGGTCGAGCCCCTGCGAGCGTGGGCCGCGGACGCCGCCGTCGCCTTCACCTCGGCGGCCGAGATCGACACCTGGGGCATTCGCGCCGCGATTGCGCTGGCGGCCGACCGCGCACTGCGCCGGCTCCGCGTCGTCCCCACCTTCTTGCTCCTCGATGGGCGTGACGATCTCCTCGAGCCACGGCCCTGGGCCTCCACGGAGCGACCCGCGAGCTGGTCCCTCCTGCCGCACGCGCGCCTGGTCCACGGCGACCAGCGCAGTGCGACCATCGCCGGGGCGGCGGTGCTGGCCAAAGTGGCACGCGACCGCCTGATGCACCAGCTGGCCCAGGCTTTCCCGGACTTCGGGTGGTCATCCAACGTGGGATACGGCTCGAGCGCGCACCTGGCAGCCCTCCGGGACCTGGGCCCCACCGTCCTGCATCGCCGGAGCTGGAACCTGCCTTTGGGGCAGTGAGTCCAGCACGGAGGTGGCGTCGGAGTAAACTCGTTTGGTTATGGCTTCGCTGCTCTCCGTGCGCAATCTCAAGGTCCAATTCTCGACTCGCGCCTCCTTCGTGACGGCGGTCGACGACTTCTCGCTGGATATCGCCCCCGGCGAGTCCGTCGGGCTCGTGGGCGAGTCGGGCTGCGGCAAGACCACGACGGGTCTCGCGATCATGCGGCTCCTGCCCAACAATGGACACATCTCGGCCGGGTCCATCGAGCTTGACGGTGTCGACATCACGGCGCTGCCCGAAAAGGAGATGCGCCACCAGCGAGGCCGGGCCGTTGCGCTGATCCCGCAGGACCCGATGAGCTCACTCAATCCGACGACCAAGATCGGCAAGCAGATCGGCGAGGGACTGCGCCTCCATCACGGTGCGACCGAGGCGGAGGCGCGTAAGCGCGCGCTCGAGGTCCTCGAGATGGTGGAGATGCCGCGGCCGGCCGAGCGACTCAGCCAGTACCCCTTCGAGCTCTCCGGCGGGTTGCGCCAGCGCGTCATCATCGCGATGGGGCTGGTCAACAACCCCAAGCTCCTGATCGCCGACGAGCCCACCACCGCACTGGACGTCACCATCCAGGCGCAGATCTTGGACATCATCGACCACCTGCGCGAGAGCCTGAAGATGTCGGTGCTCCTGATCACCCACGACATGGGTGTGATCGCTGGTCGCACAGATCGCGTCGTCGTGATGTACGGCGGCCGGAAAGCCGAGCAGGCCACCACCGACGAGCTGTTCCACGACATGCGGCACCCCTACAGCCAGGCCCTCCTGGCCTCGATGCCCAACCTGGAGAACACGTCCAAGCACGAGCTGGCCTCGATCGCGGGACTGCCCCCGGACCTCAGCAAAGAGATCGTGGGGTGCCGGTTCGCACCGCGCTGCGAGTACGCAACGGACCGTTGCCACGTGGAAGATCCGCCACTCGAGGTGAGCAACGGCCGCGAGTTCGCCTGCTTCCACCCGGTGAACGGCCCGCGGGCCGTGAGTCTCCGGCCGCCCCTGACGGGGGCCGAGCGCGGTGCCGAGGACCTGCTGAGGGTCGATGCGCTCGTCAAGGAGTTTCCGATCAAGGCCGGCCTCGTGCGCCACAAGGTCGGCGCCATCCACGCGGTCTCCGACGTCTCCTTCACGATCCGCGAAGGCGAGACCTTTGGCCTCGTGGGCGAGTCGGGCTGCGGTAAGACGACGATTGGTCGCATGATCGTCAGTCTGGAGCGGCCCACCTCCGGCCGGGTCCTGTTCGAGGGCTCCGAGGTGTCGTCGCGAAACCATCGGGCCGCGCGACTCGAGCGCCGGAATCGCCAGATGATGTTTCAGGACCCCTACTCCTCACTGAACCCGCGAATGACGGTGGCGGGCATCGTGGCCGAGCCGCTGCAGGTGCACGGCCAGGGGACGCGCGCTGAGCAGCGGGAGCGCGTCAGCGAGTTGCTCTTGTCGGTCGGGCTGGAAGCGTCCGCGGCCGACCGCTACCCGCACGAATTCTCCGGGGGCCAGCGCCAGCGCATTGGACTGGCTCGCGCACTCGCCTTGAACCCCCGACTCATCGTGGCCGACGAGCCGGTCTCCGCGCTCGACGTGTCGATCCAGGCGCAGATCCTGAACCTCATGAAGGATCTCCAGCGCCAGCACAACCTGACGTACATCATGGTGTCCCACGACCTCGCCGTCGTCTACTACATGGCCGACACGATCGGCGTCATGTACTTGGGCAAGATCGTGGAGCTGGGTGACGCCGAGTCGGTCTTCCGTACGCCGGCGCATCCCTACACGCAGGGTCTGCTCGATGCGGTTCCGGTGCCCGAGCCCACCGAGGCGCGCAAGCGGCGAGGGCGTCAGGTGGTGGGTGAGCTACCCTCGTCGGTCGACCCTCCTTCAGGGTGCCGCTTCCGGACGCGCTGCCCGCGTGCGCAGGACATCTGCGCCAACGAGGAGCCGGCCTTCCAGCACTTTGGGGAGACGCACCAGGCGGCCTGCCATTTCCCGCTGCGCACGCCCGTCGAGCTCAACGGACGGGTCTAGACGGGCCCTTTTGGGGCGTCGCTGCACTGAGCTGCGCTGCGCGGTGTTCAGGCCCCGCCAAGGCTCTTGAGGAGACCGGGGCGCCGCTGCGTGAGTGGCCAGTCCACAGGTTGGCGAACGCTTCGAGTCGGGCGTATGGCGGTCCACTGGGCCACTCCGACCCCCACTCGGGTGGAGGTGGGGTACTGGTACCTCGTGACGGGTGATCGTGGTGCCCAGCCGTATCGACTTTCGGGCCCCACGAGCGCCCGAGGCAGGCGGCCGGCTCAGCGCTCGATGAGGCGGACCTCGAAGGCGTCGCGCAGTGCGTCACCGATGTAGTTGAGGGAGACGACGACCAGGATGAAGACCGCGGCGAGGGGGTAGACCTCCCACCAGAACCCGTTCTGGAGCTGGTAGGCACCGGCTTGGAGCATCGTCCCCCAGTCGGTCTGGGGTGTCTGGATGCCGAGGCCCAGGAAGCCCAGGGCGGACAGGAAGAGGATCGCGTCAGCCACCGAGAAGGTGGCCACGGTCACGATGTTGCTGATGGAGTTGGGGAAGACGTGGCGGCGGATGATGTGCGCCTTGCCCGCCCCCATGGCCGTGGCCGCCTGCGAGTACTCGAGATTCTTGATGAGCAGCGCATCGCCTCGGACGATACGAGAGTTGCCGAACCAGCCGGTCAACCCGATCACCAGGATGAGGAACGTGGTCGAGCGTCCGAAGATCGAGATCAGCGCGATCAGCAAGAACAGGTAGGGAATGGAGAGCACCGCGTCCACGATGCGCATCAGGACGGTGTCCACGATGCCCCCGAAGAAGCCCGAGACCATGCCATAGACGGTGCCCACGACGATGGTGATGAATCCCGCCAGGAAGCCCAGGGTGAGTGAGTACTCGCCCCCGTAGAAGATGCGACCCAGCTCGTCGAAGCCCGAGCTGTCGGTGCCGAGGGGATGCGCCGCTGAGGGAGGGGCATTCCACGGAACGTTGAAGGTGGCGGCCTGGTTGGTCTGGTTGGTGGGGTGCAGCCAGGGAACGAGGTAGCACGCCAGGGTGATAATGATCAGGAAGATCAGCGAGATGACCGCGAGCTTGTTGTGCCGGAAGATGCGCCAGCGCTGACGCCACATGGGGACGACCTGCGTGGATTGCAACTCCGGCGACTCCGTCGCGGTGGGTAGTGCGGTGGCTTCCGCGGAACTCATCGGCCGCCCCCTTCGATGCGGATTCGAGGATTGACCAGACCCAGCATCACGTCAGCGAGCAG
Source organism: Actinomycetes bacterium (assembly GCA_021827705.1). GTDB lineage: Bacteria > Actinomycetota > Acidimicrobiia > Acidimicrobiales > RAAP-2 > RAAP-2. The sequence continues at coordinate 23,926 of JAKAUQ010000023.1, read as the reverse complement.
GTTGCCGGCCACGGTCAGTAAGGACACCAGCAGCGTGATGCCCAAGACGGTGGGGACGTCAAGGTTCAGCGCGGCGTTCAGCGTCTGGAGACCGAGTCCCTCGTAGTTGAAGACGGACTCGATGATCAGTGCACCGCCGAGCAGGCCTGGGATGTAGAGCCCGAGGAGCGTGATGATCGGGCCGAGGGCGTTGCGGAACGCGTGGCGGAAGAGCACGCGCGCGTTGCCGCAGCCCTTGGCGCGTGCGGTGCGGATGTAGTCCTGCACGAGGACCTCCAGCACGGCGCCCCGGAAGAAGCGGCTGAGGCCGGCCACCGACAGGAGCGTCAGGGCGGCCACGGGCAAGATGAATCCCTTGGGGTCGGTGAACATGGCCCAGGGTGCGACGCCCGAGGGTGGCGATGCGGGCAGGTGGGGCCAGTGGAACGCGAACAGGTCGATCAGCAGCAGGCTGAGCAGGAACGCCGGGACCGAGTAGAGGATGAACACGGTGCCGGTGGCCGTGTAGTCGAACACCGTGTTGCGGCGCGACGCCTGGATGATGCCGACAACCAGACCGATCACCGTGGCCAGGATCAGCGAGGTGAGGGCCAGCCAGATCGTGCGCGGAACGTAGAGCTTGATGATCGCCCACACCGACATGTTCTGCTTGTAGGAGTGGCCGAGGTTGAAGTGGAACAGCAGCTGCGTGATGTACTGCCAGAAGCGCACCAGGAACGGATGGTCCATCCCGTTCTGGTGAGCCCACAGGGCGATGTTCGCCGGGGTGGCCTTGGTTCCGTACACCACATAGGCGGGTGCCACGATGCCGTGGGGCTGGAAGTACGGCAGTGAGAACGTGATGAAGAGGACTATCAGGACGACGATGATCGACTGGATGATTCGTCGGATGATGTAAGCCAGCACGGGAAGCCATGCTAGCAGCGCCTACCCACTGAACTGATTGCAAGAGGGTGCCCAGACAGCAGAAACGGGGCCCGCTGGGGGCCCCGTTTCTGCTGACCAGCCTGGCTGGTCGGGAATGTCTAGTAGTGGAAGTACTCCGGCATGAAGTTCTCCAGGGGGTTCGGCGCGAACCCAATGGAACTCTTCAGCGTCTTGATGATCTCACCAGCACCAGTCGACTGCGGCTGGTAGAGCACCGGCAGCTGCTGGGCGGCATACTGGGCGTACGCGGTCAGCTTGGCTGTGCCGAAGGTGGTCTGCTTGATGAGGGCTGTCATCTGCGGGTCACTGTAGCTGCCCGGGTTGAAGCCACCCGTCGGCGTGAACAGAGTCTCGCCCGAGGGGTAGTAGTCCGGGGCGTAGATCCAGCCACCGCCCCACGAGCAGACCTCGTAGCCGCCACTGCCGTTGCACGACGCGATCACGTTGTTGAACGTCGCGGTGGTGTGCGAGAACTGGATGCCGATCGAGGCCCAGTCGGCGATCTCCGCGCTGAACGTCTCGTCCAGGGACGGGGAGCCGCTGGCCCAGATGATGCTCAGCTTGAGCTGGTAGCCCTGGGTGATCCCGGCACCGCACTGGCCCGAGCCGGTCCCGGGGTTGGTGCACGTCATGACGCCACCCTGCTCGGTCCAGCCGTGGCTCGTCAGCAGAGCCTTGGCCGCGGTCAGGTTGAACGGGTACGGGTTCTTCACCGGGCCGCTGATCGAAGCCGGGGTGTTGGGAGGCAGCGGGCTGTAGATCGGGAAGCCGTAGCCCTTGTCCACCTTCTGGATGATCCCGATCTGGTCGACGGCCATCTGGAGCGCCTGGCGGATGTAGAGCTGGGCGATCGCGGCGTGCTTGGGGTCATTGGGGCTGAAGTTGAACGGGGCGTAGTTGAAGTCCCACTGCGAGCCCGTGACCATGTTGTAGCGCTGGGCGAGCTGGCCCCAGTTCGGACCGACCTTGCCGGGCGCGGGTGCGGGCGCGGTGAGGATCGACGGGTCCACGTACCCGAGGTCGATCTGACCGGCCTGCAGGGCGTTCTCCTCGGCCTGCGCCGACGTGAAGGCCACTTCCTTCACCACGGCGACCTGCGCCTTCTGCGGGCCGGAGTACTTCGTGTTCGGCACGAAGGTCGCGTTGCCCAGGTTGTCGAAGTGCACGAGGCGCCACGGACCGTCAACGCCGCTCTGCCACAGCTTGCTGGTGTAGGTCGACGTGTTGCCTGACAGGTTGTCCAGGTACGTCTCGACGGCCTTGCAAACGTGGTTCGTCGAGGCGGCACCGTACTTGTCACCAGCGCAGTTGGCCTTGTGACCCGGTGCGGTGTAGTCCCACGAGTTCGGGAACGGGGTGATCTCTGACAGGTAGTTGTACAGGATCCAGCCGGGGTTCACCGACGTGGTGAAGTTGATCACGACGGAGTTGGCGTTCTTGGCGTAGGCCGTCTTGACCTGGTCCGGAATACCGTAGCCGCCGTTGTATCCACAGTACGAGGTCGGGTCGGCCTTGTACATGTTGAGGAAGAACATCACCGAAGCAGCATTGACGACCTGGCCATCGGCAAACTTCCAGCCCTTCATGTTGAGGGTGATCGTGCGGTTCCCGTTGGAGAACGCTGGCGACTGAGCCAGGGACAGCTTGGGAACGTACGCGCTCGACGTACCGAGGCCGAACCAGTACAGCGGGCGATACATCAGGTCCTGGAACTGGTTGATGTTGTCGACCGAGAAGTAGCTACAGCCCATGTACGGGAAGATGTAGTTCGGGTTGGCTCCCGCACCTTCCGCATAGGTAATGGTCCCAGAGGGAGCGCTCGCTCCACTCGTGGCTGGAGCGATGAGACCCAGCGACAGCGAACTGGCGACTGCGCCAACCGACATCGCGAGCCTTAGTTTGCGCCCTAGATGCATATCTACTTGCCTCCCTGGGCCACCGAAGTGGCCTCAACTGTTGGAGCCCATCAACGATGGACTGTGGGTCACTGTATCGGGCAAGGAGGGGTCCCACAAGTTCATCCCACCGTGAAATTCACCTAATCGCAATGTAAGAAGGGCTGGTCAGAGGGATAGCGTCAGCGCGGCGATCGTCGTCACGACGCCAGAGCCGCCGCCACGATGGCGTTCACGTCTGGGTGCTGGAACCCGAAACCTTCCTCGAGCAGCCGCCGGGGCTGGGCGTTCTGGCTGGCCAGAATGGCCTCGCGCGACAGACCCCGTCCCAGTGCGACGTCCAGTGCGATGGCGGGGACGCGCACGGCGGCGCGTCGTCCCAGTGCCCGGGCCACCGTAGCGGTCATCTCCGCATTGGTCGTGGCCGTCGGGGCGACCAGGTTGTGGGGGCCCACCTGGTCGCTATCGAGAATCCACTGGATCGCGCGCACCTCATCGACGAGGGAGATGGGACTGACCCACTGGCGGCCCGAGGCGAGCGGGCCGCCCAAACCGCGCCGGAACAGTGGCAGTTGGCGCGCTAGGGCGCCGCCGGCGGCGCTGAGGACGATCCCGGTGCGCACCAGGGCCACCCGCGTGCCGAAGCGCCGGGCGCGGCTCGCGGCGTCCTCCCACTGGCTACAGACTGTGGCCAGGAAGTCGGTTCCCGCGGGACTGGTCTCGTCGACGATGGTCGTCGGGTGCGACCCGTAGTAGCCGACGGCCGATGCGCTCACGAGCGCGGACAGCCCGCCGGGCAGGCGCTCGATGATCTCGACGACGAGGTCGGTAGCCGCGAGGCGGGAGCTGAGGATGGCCTGACGACGGGCTGCCGTCCAGCGCCGGTCGCCGATTCCCGTACCGGCCAGGTTGACGATGGCGTCGAGGGGTCCAGCCCGACGCAGGTCGCTCTCGTCGACGTCGCGGGTGGTGGGTTCCCATCGCACGATGGCGCCATCGGGCGCCGTCGTGCGCGGCCGCACAAAGCGGACCACCTGGTCACCGCGGGCAGCCAGCGCCTCGACCAGAGACCGCCCGATGAGACCGGACGACCCGGTCACGCCGATGCGCATGCGTCCTCCAGGACCTGGCGGGCCAGCGCGGCCAGCGCGTCGGGCCGCCGCAGGTGGGCATCGTGGTGGGCGTCGTCGACCTCGACGAAGCGCATGGCGTCAGTCAACTGTGCTACCCGCGCGCCGAGCTCGCGGTAGTACGGAGTCCTCTCCCAGTGCCCGTAGGCGTAGATGACGTGCTCACGGAGCGCGGTCACGTCAAAGGGCGCTGGCTCCTCCAGTACGCGCAGGTCGCTGAGCAGGGCCGGCCCGTCGAGCTGGCGCGAGAGCCTCTCGGCGGCACTCAGGCGGTCCCAGGCCGCTGGCGACACCACGTGCTTGAAGAACTCCTCGGCCGCCCGGTCACTGGCCGTGGTGGGAATGGTCCGACGGTCCTCGCGACGCAGGATCCACGGGAGGGGGGCCTCGTAGAGGACGGACCCGTCCACCAGGCCGGATGTGGCGGCCAGCGCCCCTAGGACCACGACGCCGCCAAAGGAGTGGCCCAAGGTGATGATCGGGGCGTCGTGGCGCTCTCGCTCGCGCTCGATGATTCCCACAAGGTCGTGCACGTGCTCGTCGAAACGACCCACGCCAAGATCCCGCGACAACTGGTAGCCGCGCCGATCGTAGGTGATGACGTCCCAGTCAGCGAGGCGACGGGCGACGCGAGCGAAGGAGCGTCCGCGATCAAGGCCCCCGTGGACTGTCACGAGGGTGGCGCGCGGCGCCGCGACGCGCTGGGCGAACTGGGCGAGGTCTCCCACGGGTCTCGTCTCGCGAGCCAACCAGCGTTGTGAGGCATCGACCACGCGAGCAATCTACCGGTCAGGATCGACGGTGGGCCCATCGATCAGGAGGGATCCAGCCCTAGGCTGGACCCGTGACGAACGCGACATCTGCCCCCGAACCCTCCCGGGGCTCCTTTGGCCCCAATGCCTGGCTCGTGGACGACCTCTACGAGCAGTACCTGGCCGACCCGAGCTCGGTGTCGGCCAGCTGGCAGGAGTTCTTTACCGACTACCAGCGCTCCACGGTCCCACCGGTGGCCAGCGCGGTGGCGCCGCCGGCAGCGCCCGTGGTCCCGCCCCCCGTGTCCGCGGGGGTCGAGGGAGCCCGGGCGCTGCGGGGCGCGGCCGCACGCATCGTGGCGAACATGCGAGCCAGCTTGGAGGTCCCCACCGCGACGAGCGTTCGCTCGGTGCCCGCGCGCCTGCTCGAGGTCAACCGGGCCGCCCTGAACGTCACTCTGGCGCGTTCCAGCGGGGCCAAGGTGTCCTTCACCCACCTCATCGCCTTCGCCGTCGTGCGGGCGCTCGGCCAGATACCCGCGATGAACGCCACTTTCGTGGACTCGATGGACGCCAAGGGAACGCCCGGCGTTGTGCGCCACGAGCACGTGGGCTTGGGACTGGCCGTGGACGTGCAGCGGCCCGACGGCACGCGCAACCTCATGGTCCCGGTGATCCGCGACGCCGACACGATGGACTTTCGTACCTTCCTCCTGGCGTACGAGGATCTGGTCCGCAAGGTGCACGCCGGAGCCATTGGCGCTGATGACTTCGTGGGTGCCACCGTGACACTGACGAACCCCGGGACGCTCGGGACAGTCCAGTCGGTGCCGCGGCTGATGCCCGGCCAGGGGGCCATCATCGGGGTCGGGGCGCTCACCTGGCCCGGCGGCTTCGAGTCCGCCGACCCGCGCGCCCTGGCCGAGTTGGGCGTGGGGCGCGTGATGAACCTGACGTCTACCTACGATCACCGCATCATCCAGGGCGCTGAGTCGGGCCTGTTCTTGAAGTACGTCGCCGAGTGCGTGACCGGGGGCCACCAGTTCTACGACGAAGTGTTCTCCTCGCTAGGCATTCCCTACGAGCCAGCACGGTGGTCGGCCGACCAGAATCCGGGAGTCGCCGACGAGGCCGAGCGCATCCTCAAGCAGATCCGGGTCCAAGAGCTCATCAACATGTTCCGCGTCCGCGGGCACCTCTACGCGCACCTGGACCCGCTGCACGCTGACCCACCGCCGGTGCACGAGGAGCTCGAGCTCTCGACCTACGGCCTGACGATCTGGGACCTTCCCCGGCGCTTCGTGACCGGCGGCCTGGCCGGGCGCGACCAGGCGACCCTCGAGGAGATCCTGGCGGTCCTGCGCGACGCGTACTGCCGCACGACCGGGATCGAGTACGGCCACATCATGGATCCGGCGCAGAAGCGGTGGATCCAGGAGCGTGTCGAGGGCGTGGCGTCGGTGCTCGATGCCGCTGAGCAGCGGCGCATCCTGCAGTCCCTCAACGAGGCCGAAGTCTTCGAGCGCTTCCTCCACTCGCGCTACGTGGGCCAGAAGCGCTTCGGGCTCGAGGGCGGGGAGTCCACCATCGTGGCCCTCCAGGAGATCCTGGACAGCGCCGCAGCGGTCGGCGTGCGCGAAGCGGTGATCGCCATGGCGCACCGCGGCCGGCTCAACGTGCTGGCCAACATCGTAGGCAAGTCCTATAGCGAGATCTTCTCGGAGTTCGAGGGGAACCTGGATCCCGAGAGCGTGCAGGGCTCGGGCGACGTCAAATACCACAAGGGCGCGCGCGGGAGTTTTCGCAGTGCGTCGGGAGTCGACATCGCAGTCTCCATGGCCTCGAACCCCTCGCACCTGGAGGCCGTCAGCCCGGTCGTCGAGGGGATCGTTCGGGCCAAGCAGGACCAGGTCGTGCGCCCCGGCGAAGCCAGCGAGCGCGACCACGTAGCCGACATGTACCCGTACCTGCCGATCCTGATCCACGGTGACGCCGCCTTCGCGGGACAGGGCGTCGTTGCCGAGACCCTTAATCTCTCGCTCCTGTCCGGCTACCACGTCGGTGGGGCGATTCACGTGGTCATAAACAACCAGGTCGGCTTCACGACAGCCCCGGAATCCGCTCGTTCGAGCGTTTACCCCACCGACGTCGCCAAGATGATCCAGGCGCCGGTCTTCCACGTCAACGGGGACGACCCCGAGGCGTGCGCCCGGGCCGCCCGTCTGGCCTTCGACTACCGCCAGGCCTTCCACCGCGACGTGGTCCTCGACATCGTCTGCTACCGACGCCACGGGCACAACGAGGGCGACGACCCGAGCTACACGCAGCCCCAGATGTACCAGGTGATCGATCAGCTGCGCTCGGTACGCAAGGGGTACACCGAAACGCTGGTCCGCCGCGGCGACCTCTCCATGGAGGAAGCCGAAGCGGCCCTGGAGGCCTTCAACGCGCGCCTGCAGGCGGTACTCGACGAGGTCCGCACGGTGCCGGTGCCGACTCTCGAGGGCGTGCCGGTGGCCGAAGTGCCTGCCGACCCACCGGCACCGGAGACGGGCGTCAATCTCGAGACAGTGACGCGGGTTGCCGAGGCGACGATGTGGACGCCCGAGGGATTCACCTTGCACCCCAAGTTGGAGCGCCAGTTCGCGCAGCGCCGGGCCGCCATTGAGGCTGGACAGATCGACTGGGCGCTCGGCGAGGCCCTGGCCTTCGGGACGCTGCTGGTCGAGGGGACATCGGTGCGCCTCGTCGGCCAGGACTCGCGGCGCGGCACGTTCTCCCACCGCCACGCTGCCCTCATCGATTACCAGACGGGGGCCCAGCACGTGCCACTGGCGCACCTGGGAACCGAGGCCGCATTCACCGTTCGCGACTCGCTGCTCAGCGAATACGCGGCACTGGGGTTCGAGTATGGCTACTCGGTCGAGGCGCCGCGCACCCTGGTGATGTGGGAGGCCCAATTTGGCGACTTCGTCAACGGGGCCGAGATCATCATCGACAACTTCTTGGTAGCCGCCGAGGACAAGTGGGGTCAGCGCGCGGGACTGGTGATGTTGCTTCCCCACGGCTACGAGGGCCAGGGTCCTGAGCACTCCAGCGGCCGGATCGAGAGGTTCCTGTCTCTGTGCGCGCGCAACAACCTGCGTCTGGCCCAGCCCACGTCGGCCGCCCAGTACTTCCACCTGCTGCGCAGTCAGGTGCGGCGCGAGAGCGTCACGCCCCTCGTGGTCTTCACACCCAAGTCCATGCTGCGCTCACCCGCCATGCGCTCGCCTCTGGCCGCCTTTGTCGAGGGCTCGTTCCACCCGGTCCTTGACGATGTCGTCGATCCCGCCGGCGTGCACCGCGTAGTCTTCGCGTCCGGCAAGATCGCGCACGAGGCACTCGCCCGACGGGACGCTGAGGGCCGAGGCGACGTCGCGATTGTCCGTGTGGATCAGCTCTACCCGTGGCCCCACCAAGAGATCGACGCCGTGCTGGCGCGTTACTCCGGGGTCCAGGAGGTGGTGTGGCTGCAAGAAGAGCCCGAGAACATGGGTGCGTGGCCCTTCGTCCACCACCAGGTCCACCAACAGTTGCGTGAGGTGGCGGTGTCGCACGTGGCGCGCGCCGAGTCCGCGAGTCCCGCGACCGGCAGCGGACTCGTCCACGCCGCCGAGCAGCGTGACCTGCTGGATCGAGTGCTCCGGTGAGCGGCCAGCGAAGCAAGGTGCGCGTGGTCGTCGACGGATCGAATATGGCCACCGAGGGTCGCAGTGACCCCAGCCTGGCGCAGTTGGACGAGGTGCTGCGCGCGTTTCAGGCTGAGAACCCGCGCGTCGAGCTGATCGTGGTCGCAGACGCCACGTTCGCGCACCGCGTGGCACCTGGGGAGAGAGCTCGCTTCCAGCAGCGCGAGATCGAGGGCACGATCGTGACTCCGCCAGCCGGAGCGATCGGGCGAGGTGACGCCTTCATCTTGAAGATCGCCGATCGCATTGCTGGTGTCGTGTTGTCCAACGACTCATTTCAGGAGTTTCACCACCTCTATCCGTGGCTCTTCGACGAGGGTCGTCTGATCGGCGGAAAGCCGGTACCCGGCGTGGGGTGGATCTTCACGCCGCGACTGCCGGTGCGCGGCGCCAAGTCGGTGCGGGCCACGAGGAAGGCTGCCCTGGCCGCCGTGTCGACGGAGCCCATCGAGTCAGCAGTGGCTGCACCCGCCGAGCCGACCAAGCGCGTCGCGCGCAGCCGTCGGGCAGCACCCGCCGAGCCAGCAGTGGCTGCACCCGCCGAGCCCATCAAGCGCACCGCGCGCAGCCGTCGGGCAGCACCCATCGAGCCAGCAGTGGCTGAACCCGCCGAGCCCATCAAGCGCACCGCGCGCAGCCGTCGGGCAGCACCCATCGAGCCAGCAGTGGCTGCACCCGCCGAGCCGACCAAGCGCACCGCGCGCAGCCGTCGGGCAGCACCCGCCGAGCCAGCAGTGGCTGCACCCGCCGAGCCCACCAAGCGCGCCGAGCCGACCAAGCGCACCGCGCGCAGCCGTCGGGCAGCACCCGCCGAGCCAGCAGTGGCTGCACCCGCCGAGCCCACCAAGCGCGCCGCACGGCGTCGTCGGAGAGACTCCATCGAGTCAGCAGTGGCTGCACCCGCCGAGCCAGTGATGGCGTCGCCCACCCAGCGCACCGCGCGCAGCCGTCGCGCAGCACCCGCCGAGCCAGCAGTGGCTGCACCCGCCGAGCCGACCAAGCGCGCCGCGCGCAGCCGCCGACGAGACGCGGTCGAGCCGGTGCTGGCGCCGACCACTCAGCACGCCGCTCACCCGCGGTTGCCCGAGCCGCCCGTCGAGATCTCGTCCAGCACACCGCGATCGCAGCGTCGTGAGCACGGTGCGGTCAATGATGAGATGGCGTTCGCCGCTCTCATCACAGCGGTGCCCGTGGGCTCCGTGGTGGACGGTACCGTGCGGTCTTTCACGTCGCATGGTGCCGTCGTCGACGTGCGTGTCGATGGCGTGGATGTCGAGTGCTACGCGCCAACCGCGATGCTTGGCGATCCAGCACCGGCTCGGGCGCGCGAGGTCCTTGTCCGCGGCGAGATGCGTCGCTTTCGACTGATCAGCGTGGATCCGGAGCGCCGGATCGGAGAGGTCGGACTGCCGTGAGCACCGTTCCCGATCTTCCGGCCGACCCGAGGCGGTGGCTGCCCCACCGACCGCCATTCTTGCTGCTCGATGTCGTCGACGAAGTCGCGGCCGGGCAACGGGCTGTGGGGCGCTGGCACCTGACGGGCCAAGAGTGGTTCTTTGCCGGGCACTTCCCCGGACGGCCCACGACGCCGGGCGTGCTGCTGGTGGAGTCATTAGCCCAGTGCGGTGGCGTCGCGGTCCTGGCCGATCCCCGCTACGCGGGACGGCTACCCCTGTTCGGTGGGGTGGAGCGGGCGCGCTTTCGCCGCCAAGTTGTCCCCGGGGACACGGTCACCCTCACGACCGAGATGACGCAGCTGTCGGCCCGCGCCGGGCGAGGGCACGGGGTGGCGACGGTCGACGGGGAGGTGGCCGCTGAGGCGGACCTCTTGTTCGTGGTCGTCACGCTGACGTGAGGATCGCGACGTGGAACGTCAACTCGGTGCGGGCGCGCATTGAGCGCCTCGAGTCCTGGATCGTCGCAACCGCTCCTGACGTCCTTCTCCTGCAGGAGACCAAGGTGGCCGACGCCGGATTTCCGGCACCGCGCCTGGCGGACTTGGGCTACGAGAGCGCCCACTACGGGCACGGGCAGTGGAACGGCGTGGCGATTCTTTCGCGCGTTGGTCTGCGCGACGTGGAGCGGGGGCTGTCTGATGGCGAGGCCCGGCTGATCTCGGCGACGTGTGGTCCCCTGCGCTGCACCAGTTGTTACGTCCCCAACGGGCGCGCTCTGGACGATCCGCACTACGAGGCGAAGCTGCGCTGGCTCGAGGAGCTGCGCGCCCGCCGTGGGGTGCGCGATACCGCCCTGCCGGAGGTCGTTGGGGGAGACTTCAACGTGGCCCCGAGTGACCTCGACTGCTGGGACCCCGCGGCTTTCGTCGAAGCGACGCACGTCAGCGCGCCTGAGCGTGAGGCCGTCCGCGCACTGGAGGAAACCGGGTTGACGGATGCCTGGCGCCACCTGCACCCCGATGCCCCGGGCTACTCGTGGTGGGACTACCGCGCGGGAGCCTTCCACCTCGATCGCGGCCTGCGCATCGATCTGCTCCTCGTGGAAGACGACCTCGTGCCGCGCCTGCGTGAGGCCACTGTCGATCGTGACGCCCGGCGAGGGCCACGACCCTCCGATCATGCTCCCGTCTGGGTCGACATCGAGTTAGAGAGCTAGGGGCGCGAGAGGCACCTCGATGAGCTCGGGTCCGGTGTGCCCAACCGCTCGGCGAGCCAGCGCGGTGACCAGCTCGTCGGCCGACTCGACTCGCCGCGCGGGAACCCCGTAGGCCCGCGCGAGGGACACGTGGTCGATGACGGGTGCCCCGAGGTCGGTGAGGAGGTGGCTCGCGCCGGAGGTGGGCAGCGGACCCAAGCGGGCGCGCTCGAGCCGCAGGATGTCGTAGGTGGCGTTGGCCACCACCACGACGGTCACGTCGAGGTCCTCGCGAGCCAGGGACCACAGGGCCTGGGCCGTGTACTGGAGCGCGCCGTCGGCCACCAAGGCGATGACGGGGCCATGAGAGCCGAGGGCCGCGCCAAGGGCCGCGGGCAGCCCGAAGCCGATGGCGCCGCCCGTCAGCGTCATCAACCGGTGCGGCGCGGCGGCGGCCAGCGCGTCGTAGAGGTGGACGCCGCCGGTGTTGGCCTCGTCGACCACGACGGCACCCTCGGGCACGGTGGCCGCGACGGCGGCCGCGAACGTGAGGGGAGTCAGCGGACCCGATGGCACGGCGGGTGGGGGCGTCGCCCCTCCTGGTCCGGGGCCGGTCCCGGCGGCCGCGGCCAGGTCGGCCAGGGCCGTCGCCGGGTCGGCGCCGTTCCCGCACAGGTCCAGCACCTGACATTGGGCGCCGAGGAGCCGGCTGGGCAGGTCCGGGTAGGCGAAGAATCCGACCGGCTCGGCCGCCCCGGCCAGCACTACCCGGTCCAGCCCGGACAGCTGGGGGACGGCGAAGTCGGAGAGGTAGACGATGCGCTCGGGCGAGGGCGTGCTCGCACCGTGATCCATGATTGTCGGGAAGGTCTCGACGAGCAGGCGCGCCCCGGTGGCCCCGACTACGGTCGCCGCTCGAGAGAGGTCGCTGGCGCTCAGGGAGCCCCCCACCACCAGGGCCGCCCGCCCGGTGCGCAGCCACCCGATGGCCCGGACAACGTCGTCGGCCGCGGGCGCTACCGGCTCGTGGGCGGCGACGGCGGGCCACCGGCGTGGTGCGGGGCCGAACGGGGACCAGGCCACGTCGGCGGGCACCAGAAGGGTCGACACCTGCGCGCGCGGGTGACGCGCGCCGGTGATCGCCTGCGCCGCGGCGGCGGGCACGTCGGCGGTGCGATGCACCGTGGTGACGGCTCCGCCGAGCGACGCCGCCAGCTGGCTCACGCGGCTCGACAACGGCGGGTCCAGGCGATCGTGGGCGTCGGGATGCACCCCCACAACGTTCAGCACCGGCACGCCGGCCCGGCGGGCGTTGTGGAGGTTGGCCCACCCGTTGGCCAGTCCCGGCCCGAGATGGAGGAGCGTCGCGGCCACATCGCCAGACACGCGGGCGTAGCCGTCGGCCGCACCCGTGGCGACTCCCTCGAACAGGCACAGGACGGGCCGCAGGTCGGGCACGCCGTCGAGCGCTGCGACGACGTGCATCTCGGAGGTCCCCGCGTTGGCGAACACCAGGTCGATCCCGTTCGCGTGCAGCGTGGCCACCAAGGCGTCGGCGCCGTTCACGGGGCGGGCCGCTCGTCCAGGTGCCGATAGGGATTCAAGAGGTGCCACGGGTCGAACGTTGACTTGATGCGTCGCTGAAGGTTCAGCACGGAGGGGTCGGTCAGGGCCAGGTAGGCGGCCTGCTTGTCACGACCGATGCCGTGCTCGCCGGAGATCTGGCCGCCGAGCTCGATGCCCCGACCGAAGACGTCCAGGAGCAGCGCGTGCCGCTTGTCGTCGTCGGGCTGGAACACCGAGAGGTGCACGTTCCCGTCCCCGATATGTCCGCAGCCCGCGATGACGGACTGGTGGCGCGCGGCGATGTCCGACGCGTCCGCGAGGAAGCGGGGAACCTGCGATCGGGGCACGACCACGTCGACGATGTCGTTCGCCCCCGCTGCCTTGGAGACCCAGAAGAGCTTCTCGCGGGCCTCAATGAGTCGCTGGGCGAGCGCGCCCTCTAGGACGTAGGCGTCGAGGACGTCGTGCTCGGACAGCAGGGTCGTCGCGTGCTCGAGGTCGGCCTCGAGCTGCTCGGGGGTGCGGGTCTCGACCACGATGACCAGGTAGGCGGTCGTCCGTGCGGCGACGTCGGGATCGATGCCGAGCTCGAAGCCCGCTGACGACGTCAGGGCCCGCATCGTCACCAGGTCCACGTACTCGAGGATGGAGGGCTCCAGCCCGCTGGCGACCAGGGGCGGCACGGCCCGCGCGGCGGCCTCGAGACTGGCGAAGGGCGCGAGCACGGTGGCCGCGTGCTCGAGTCGGGCCGAGAGCCGCAGCGTGACCGCGGTGACCAGGGCCAGCGTCCCCTCGCTGCCGATCACCAGTTGGGTGAGGTCGTAGCCGCTGGAGTTCTTCACGACGGGCCCACCCGTCGTGAGCACCGTGCCGTCGGCCAGGACGAGCTCGAGGCCGGTGACGTGGTGTCGCGTCACGCCGTGGCGCACCGCCCGCATCCCGCCGGCGTTGGTGTTGACGTTGCCACCCAGGGAGCCGGACGTCTCGCCGGGATAGACGGGATAGCGCAGGCCGTAGGGCACGAGGGCCGCATCCAGGTCGCGCAGGGTGACGCCGGCCTCAACGACGGCGATGTGATCGCTGGCGTCGATCGAGCGGATCTGGTTCATGCGCGCGAAGCTGACGACGATGCCGCCGGCCACGGGCATCGCCCCGCCCGAGAGACCGGTGCCCGATCCGCGCGGCGTGATGGCGCGGCGGTACCGGGTCGCCAGGCGGGCGATTGCCGCCACCTGCTCGGTGGTGCGCGGGTAGGCCACCGCGTAGGGCTCGGCGGCCACTGGATGCAGGCTCTCGTCGTGCAGGTCATCGAGGTGGTGGTGGGGGGCGAAGGTCACACCGTCGGGGCCGAGCAGCTCGGCGAGGTCTGCGCCCAGGGGGTCCGGCGTCGTCACGGCGCCACAGTATCGCCGGGTCCGGGATCGTCCGAGGCGCCCAGCTGCTGGCGCAGGGCCGCCAGTCGCCGGTGCCGCGCCTCGCCCGTGACCGGCGCGGCCGAGCGCTGGAGACGCGCGAGGGCCTCCTGGACGGGGGCGAGGAAGCGGGACGGCTCGCGGTCGGGGAATCGCGGATCGTCCCGTCCGCGGCTCCACGTGATCAACAGGTGCTCCTCGGCGCGACTGAGCGCAACGTAGGCCAGCCGCCTCTCCTCGGCGAGCTGCTCGGGACTCACCGCGGCGTAGTGCGGCAGCTGGCCCTCGGCCCAGCCGATCACGGCGACGCCGGCGAACTCCAGGCCCTTGGCGCGGTGGATCGTCGACAGGGCCACCGCATCGGCGCTCGTGGCGGGGTCGTGACGGCCGGGAGCCGTCGCGACCAGGTCGGACGCTGGCGCGTGCTCGGGACCCCGGCGCTCGTAGGGAACACCCGCCGCCTCGAGGGCGCGAGCCACGGGGTCGAGCTGAGCGTTGGTGCGCGCCATTACCGCGAGGTCGCGCCAGGGCGCGCCCGGGTGGTGGTGGAGGGTGATCCAGCGCACGACGCTGGCGGCCTCCTCGGCGTCGGTCTCGTAGCTGCGCACCACGGGCAGGGGACCCTCCTGGAGGGCGGGCGTGATGCCGCGGGCCCCGGGGTCCAGGAGCGTGCTGGCGACGGTGACGATGGGCCCCGTCGATCGGTGATTGCGCGTGAGGTCGATGACGACGGTGCGTGGCCAGGTCGACACGAGGTCTTGGAGCAGGTCGGGGTTGGCCCCATTGAAACCGTAGATCGACTGGTTGGCGTCGCCCACGGCGAACAGATCCGGATCGGGCCCGCCGATCTCGCGCAGGAGTGCGAACTGCAGCGGGTTCATGTCCTGGGCTTCGTCGACGTAGATGGCACGCGTCCGGTGGCGCACTGATGCGCGGACCGCGGGGACGTCGCGCAGGAGGGCGATGGCCTCGGAGAGCAGCAGGTCGAAGTCCACGACACCGCGGGCGTGGCACAGACCCACGTAGCGGTCGAGGAGCTCGGCGAACTGCGCGGGGCGCAGCGGGCTGTCGCGACGATGCCGCCGCGCCTGGGCGAGGTACGTGGAGCCCGTCAGCCCCTGACTCAGGGCCCAACCGACCTCGACCTCGAGGCGCGGGATCTGCCAGTCATCGATGCGCACACCCGACGTCGCCAGGGCCTCGCTCACCTGGGTGACGAGGCGCCGCCGGCTCGGCTCGATGACGACGGGCGGCCGCCCCTCGTCGGCGCGTCGCTCGTTGAGCAGCGTCAGGGCGGCGCGGTGGAAGGTGCCGGCGCGGACGTCGCGGATGGACCCCCGGGCCAGGCGTCGGCGGAGCTCGTCGGCCGCCTTGCGGGTGAACGTCAGAGCCAGCACGGTGCCGGGGGCGTGCTGGCCGATCGCTACGCGCCGCTCAATCCGCAACGTGAGGACGTGGGTCTTGCCGGATCCGGCCGTCGCGCGCACCAGGATCTGACGCTCGCTCGACGTGACCGCATCACGCTGCTCGGGCGTCAGACCGACGAGGAGGTCCTCGGGGAACCCATCGACGTCGCTCACGGGGCCGACGCTACCGGCCCCGGGGTCCCCGGACCTCGCCCGGTATCCTGGATCGATGCTCCGTGCGCTGGGTGGCGGGACCGTGTTCGGCTCCGTCATCGGCGACGGGCCCCCGCGCGTGCTGCTGCTGCACGGCTGGCGACGCACCCGCGCGGACTTCGCAACCGTCCAGGATCAGCTTGCGGGGCACGGGCTGGCCTCGGTGGCCGTGGACCTGCCGGGCTTTGGCGCCACGCCCCCACCCGAGCGGGCCGGCGGCGCCCGCCACTACGCCGAGCTGGTCCGCCCCGCTCTGGACGAGCTGGCCGACGCGGGCGCCGTGATCCTGGTCGGCCACTCCTTCGGCGGCCGGGTGGCCACCGTGCTGGCCGCGCGGCACCCCGGACTGGTGGCCGCGGCCGTCATCACGGGGGCGCCGCTCCTGCGCCTCGGGCCGCCCGCCCGCCCCCAGCCCGGCTACCGGACGGTGCGGTGGCTCCACCGGCACGGCCTGGTACGTGACGAGCGCCTCGAGGCGGCGCGTCACCGCTATGGCTCCGACGACTACCGCGCAGCGTCCGGCGTCGTTCGCGACGTGCTGGTCATCACCGTCGGCGAGTCCTACGAGGACGAGATCGACGCGCTGGCCATTCCGCTGAGCCTCGTGTGGGGACAGGACGACACGGTCGTCCCGGTAGCCGTCGCGGAGGCCGTGGCCGAACGGCGGCGTCAGCGGGGGGGTGTCGTGGCCCTCGACGTGGTGCCCGGGGGAGACCACCTCGTCCCCCTGAGCGCGCCCGAGCAACTGGTTCGCGCCGTCGCCGGGCTGGTGCCATGACCGCCGTCGCGATTGTCGGGGCGGTCGCCCTGGCGGGCGCCGCCGGGGCCCAGTTGGTGCGCTGGCTCCGCGTCCTGCAGCGAGAGCACTACGTCGCGCTGTCGGCCTCCCGGTTCCTCGCGCGCTGGACGACGCCCGCAGTCGCGCGCGCGGGCGCGCGGCGGCCCAATCGCCGCCCGGTGACGTTGAGCCACGTCCTGCTGATGGCGCTGATCATCACCCTGATCGTCTCCAGCGCGCCGGGCGTCGTCATCGTGTCCGTCCTGTACGGCGCGGCCTGTCCGGTCGGGCTGGGCCTGCGTGGTCGAACCGGCCGCCTGCGCTGGACCCGTCGAGCGACGACGACCGCCAGTGTGGCGGGGGCAATGGCCATCGTCGTGGAAGCCGTGTCCGTGGTGGCCCACGCGTGGTGGCTCGGCGCGGTGATCGTCATCTGGTCGATGCCCCTGCTGGTGGACCTCGCCGCACGTCTGCTGCGCCCCCAGGAGGATCGCCGCGCCCGGATCTTCGTCGAGCGTGCGCGAGCGCGTCTGGCGGCGGTGCAGCCGCGCATCGTGGCCATCACTGGCTCGTACGGCAAGACGTCGACCAAGCAGCACCTGGCGCACCTGCTGGGCGACGCTGTGGCGACCCCGGCCAGCTACAACAATCGCGCGGGACTCTCGCGCGCCATCAACGAGAGCCTGGCTGAGGGCACATCGGTGTTCATCGCCGAAATGGGGACCTACGGACCCGGCGAGATCCGCGATCTGTGCTCGTGGTGCCCGCCGGAGGTGGCCGTGGTGACGGCTATCGGTCCGGTGCATCTGGAGCGCATGGGCTCCTTGGCGACCATCGAGGCGGCCAAGCACGAGATCACCGAGCGCGCCTCGACAGTCGTGGTGAACGGCGACGACGAGCGTCTGCGGGGCTGGGTCGAGCCGCTGCGGGCACGAGGCACGCGCGTGCTGGTGGGCGGGTCCTCGAGTGCGCCCTGCGACGTCAGGGTTCGCGTCGTGGGTGGCCAGTGGGAGGTGGAGGGTCCCGACGGCGTGGCGTCCCGCGTGGCGACCGTTCCCGGGCTCCAGCCCACGAACCTGGCCTGCGCCCTGGCGGCGGGACTGGCCCTGGGTCGAGCGTGGGAGGACCTGACCGCGCGCCTGGCGAGCATGCCCGCCGTGGCCAGCCGCGCCAACGTGGTGATCGCCTCGTCGGGCGCCACCGTCATCGACGACACGTTCAATGCGAATCCCGCGAGTGCTCGGGCCGCGCTGGACCTTCTGATGGCGAGCGGGGTGACGGGGCGGCGCGTCCTGGTCACGCCGGGCATGGTCGAGCTCGGGCGCCTGCAGCACGGTGAGAATCTGGCCCTCGGGCGCCGCGCCGCGTTCCTCGGCGTCGAGCTGATCGTCGTAGGGCGCACCAACGCTGCGGCCCTGGTCGCCGGGTACGGGACCGCGGCGCGCCGCGTCGACCGGCGCGACCAGGCGGTGGCGTGGGTGCGGTCCACTCTCGGGCAGGGGGACGGCGTCTTGTACCTCAACGACCTGCCGGACCACTACCCTTAGACGACCGGCAAGACGAGGTGTGGCGTGACGACTGCGGTGTTGTTTGGTGGGCCTTCGCCCGAGCACGACGTGTCGATACTCACCGGTCTGCAGGCCTGGCGGGAGCTCCGACAGGCCCGTCCGACCGTGGGCATCTACTGGTCCAAGACGGGCACCTTCTTCCAGGTCCCCGACGACTTGGAGGCCGAGAACTTCATCCTCGGGATCCCGCGCGGATCGACCCCTCTCGCGTTGCAGGCCGGTGAAGGCGGCGGGTTCTCCATTTCGGGGGGGCGTTTCGGCCGCGAACGTCGTCTCGACCTCGACGCGGTCGTCCTGGCCACGCACGGCGGGCCGGGCGAGGACGGAACGCTACAGGCCGCTTTGGACCTGGCCGGCGTGGCCTACACCGGTCCCACGGTGGCGGGCGCGGCCCTGGGCATGGACAAGTGGGCGTTCGCCGGTGCCGTGCGAGCTGCCGGCCTGCCCACCTTGCCTCGTGTCCTGCTCACCGATGAGGGGGCGATCCCCTTCGCGGGACCCTACATCTTGAAACCGCGATTCGGGGGATCCTCGATCGGCATCGACGTCGTGGCCGACGAGGCGACCGCGCGCGCGCGGTCGCTGGCCAACCCTCACCTGGCCCACGGCTGCGTCGTCGAGCCCTTCCGCGCGGACCTCTCGGACCTGCAGATCGCCGTGCGCACGTACCCGAGCCTCGAGCTCTCGGCGCTAGAGCGCCCGCTGCGCCGCAGCGCCGCCGCGGAGATCCTGGACTATCGAGACAAGTACGTGGGTGGTGAGGGCATGGTCTCGGCGCCCCGCGAGATCCCCGCCGTCGTCGCCGCCGAGCTGGCCGACGCGCTGCGCGCGGCGGCGCGCACGATCTCCGAGGTGGCCTCGGTGCGCGGGATCGCGCGTATCGACTTCCTGGTGGGCGAGACCGAGTGGTACGTCAACGAGGTCAACACGATTCCTGGATCTCTAGCCAAGCATCTCTTCGTCCAGCCGGTCGTCGCGTTCTCCCAGCTGCTGGCCGACCTGGTTGCGGAGGCCATCGAGCGGCCCAGCCACGCCTTCAGTGCCGCCGGAGCCGATGGCTCGGTGCTGGCCAGCGCGGGCTCCATCGCCGCCAAACTCGCGTAGACGCGGTACCCGCACCAGGGCGTCGGCCAGGTCGTCGCTGTAGGGATCGACCAGACGCCCACGAACCAGGGCCCAGAAGGCCAGTTCGACATCTCCTGACGCCAACGCCGCGGCGTGCAGGGCCAGGGCGGCCCACTCGCCGTCGCGCTGCAGCCGGGCCGCGTGACCCTCGGCCAGGAACCACTCGAAGCCGCGCAGGGCGCTGGCCAGCGGCTCGCCGCGCACCAGGGACAGGGCATGGCGCAGGCGGGTGATGGCGGCGGTGCCACGGAGGCGCCGAGCTTCACCGACCAGGCGGTGGAACTCCTCCACGTCACTGCGCACGCCGTGGGTGGTGTAGAGGCCACTGGAGGACACCGGGTGGAGACGAGGACCACGGTCGTCGACCCCGAGGCTGCGACGCACGGCCGTCGACGTGTTCATGAGGGTTCGCGGCGACGCGTCGGCGTGGGGCCGACCCAGCACCCGCGCGCGGAGGCGATCGCCGGTGACCGGCTCGTGGCGGTGCAGCGCCAGGTAGGCCGTCATCTCGACGCAGTGGCGGCGCAGCGCGGGTAGGAAGGGTGCGGCGAGACCGTACACGGTGGGGTCGGCGCGCAACAGCTCGACGACGACCCCTTCGGTGTCGGGCGGCGCGTCGCCGCCAGCGTCCCAGCGCCCCTGGTAGGACGTGGGCAGGTCGGCGGGAGGTCGATCGAGACGCGAGACGATCACGGCGCTGGCCACGAGCGCCGCATCGAGGTCCGCCGACTCGCCGAGGTAGACGACCGCCTGATGGCGCACGGCCCGGGTGGCCAGGGCGTAGACGAGCTCGGTGACGTCAGACGTGCACACGATGCGCCCGCCGCGGTGCAGCCCAATCGCGTGCGCGACGATAGCCGCTGCATCCCAGTGCGCGGGCACCCGCAGGCACCCGCCCTCGCGGGCGAAAGCGACCATCGGGCTGGGCGACGCGTCGAGCACGCAGACCACCACGATGTCGTCGTCCACCTCGGGTCCCGACGGTGTCTCCTCGGCCAGATCGATTTGCACGATGCCGTCGGTGGCGTCGGCGATGAGGTAGCGCAGGCGTCCCAGGAGGCTGGCGTCGACGCGCCGTGCCTGGTCGAGCAGCTCGTCGATGTCCTCGGGTGCCGGGGCGTCGCGGTCACGTCGCAGGCGCTCGACCCGCTGGCGGACTGCCAAGGCGAGCGGCAGGCCGCTGAGCTCGAGGGGCGCGGTGGGCGCACCGGGCTGGGCGGGCGCGCGCACCGGGCGGGTCACCGCTGGCGCGACGGACCGTGCCGTCATGGGGGAGCGGGCGCCAGGTCCCGGCCACAGCGTGAGAACCGCGACCACCACACCGGCCACCCAGGCGGTCCCGCCCAGCGGCAGCGTGACGCCCTGACGGAGTCGCACGACGTTGCGCACCACCTGAACGACGAAGGCCACCCAAAAGCCGGCGAGCGCCACGAGCAGTGCCTGGAGCACGGGACCGTGCTGGCGGTGCGCGGCGATGCCCCACTTGCTCACCACGACGTAGGGCGCCAGGGCGAAGTATGCGGTGAGCGCGACACCGTGGACCGGCCCGCCGGCCAGGCGCTTCACGGCCTGGGCGCGACGCGCCACGACGTCGCGTCGCTCGTCGCCTCCACGTTCAGGTCGCAGGTCGCTGTCGGCACGTAGAAGTCGGTGGCCACGACGGTGAACGAGCTCGGGCACTGGAGTGTGGAGACCACGGGCGCGCTGGTGGTCAGCTGCCACAGGCCCGCGGACACCACGGGCACGACCACCCGGTCGCCGCGGCGCCACAGCATCCCCACCACCGCCACGCCGGCCAGCGCCGGTACGCCGGACGTGGTCGGCGAGTCGGTCGCGACGGTCGGCGGCGAGGAGGGCGCGGCGGTGTCGCGCGCGGTCGGAGGGATCGATCGGGTCGCCGGGTGCCACCGGGGACGAGACGTCGCGATCACCGACGGGGTCGAGCGCGCTTCGGGTGCTCGGACTGCCCCGGCGCTCTGTGGAGACGTCACCGGGGATCTCGTGGCCCCCACCGTGGTCGTCGAGGCGCCAGAAGGTGGCGGCACCGTCGTCGGTGTCGGTGTCGCGGTCGGGGTGCGCCCCGGACTCGTCAGTGTCACGGCCACGATCAGCAGCAGGAGGGGGCTCGACCACAACACGAGGTGCGCCGAGCGAGAGCGGGGCCCGAGCGGAGTCACGAGTCCACCGTAGTGAGGGCGTTGCGGGGTCGGAGGTCCTGATGGGGGTCGGAATCCTCACACCAGGTACCGACGAGCGAAGAATTGAAGTTCATTCTGCAGTGCGGGGATGCTGAGGTGCTCGGAGGCGGCCAGGGCCTGCCACGGGCGCTCGTCGTACACCCGCGCATAGGTCAGCCGGGCGAGTCTCTGGTGGGGACCGTCCAGGTAGGCCGCGAGGCGGACGTCGAGGGACACCGGCTCGTCGCGCGTCACGGCCACCGTCGGGGGAACCGTCGCGGCCTCCTTCTCCCGGAGGATCCAACGGCGCAGACGGCCGCGCAGGGCGGAGAGCACGTCGAGCGCCGCGTAGGGACGGTCCTCACCGGCCCACTGCGCCAGGATCTCGCTGGTCGTCGCGAGGGCCAGGCCCACGAACTCTCCCGACTCGCTGGTGACGCCCTGGCCGAAGCGCAGCCGGCGGCACACGCTGATCACGCCGGGCAGCAACGTCTGCAAGAGCGCCCGGCGGATCTCCGCGTCGGCGGCGTCGACCAGCATCGCCTGGACGATGGCGGCACGCTCGAGCATGCTTCGCCCTCCGTGCACCTCGAGGGCGCTCACGAGATCGCCCAGGTCGTCGACTCCCGTCAGCGCCAGCGCGGGGTGAGCGTCGCGGAAGCGAGCGGCCGCCTCGCACGAGCCGGCCCGGTGGCACCGCCAGTGCCAGTCACGGCGCAGCGCGGTCAAACTGTCCAGTGAAGTTTCCATGGCGCCAGTAGAGAGGAGGGCACGACCACTGCCGCAGCCCTTCGGCCACCTCAGCGGTCGACCGGCTGGACGCACCGTTTCACGCACAGTGTGACGTAGGCTCGCGTCGTGGACATCGAAGCCTTCTATCAGGCCAATGAGGCCCGACGCGAGAGTCCCGAATACGAGTTCGGCGACGACTGGAGCGATGCTAAGGGCAATCACTACAGACTGAGCTGGGTCGAGGCGACGGGGGAGCTCTACTTGATGATCGAGCCCGAGGCGGTCGTCAGCGAGGACATCTTCGGTGACTTCCTCGTGGCCGGGGAGTCCGTCGAGGGTCTGGCGGTCGTCGTGATTGCCCAGGTGACGTCGCTGCTGGACCTCGAGGGCCGCCTGGAGGGCTGGGAGGATGCGATGGCGGCGCCGAACTCGCTGCGCTGGCTGTGGGCGCACATCGCAGCGCACTGAGACCAGCCTCTACAGGTAGGGGTTGGGTGAGTCCGCGATGGCGCACAGGCTGGTGAGAGACGCGACCAGGTAGCGCAGAGGAACGCGTTCGGCCTCGTTGATGGTCGTCATCAGCGGGTTCCACCCCCCATCAGCCGAGGTTGCGGCTGCCGCGTAGGGCGTGGCCTCTAACAGCGTGGCCACGGCCCGTGAGGCCAGCGCGGACCGCGCGGCGCTCGGTGTGGACACCTGCTGGCTGTGCCGGTACTCGCGTAGTGCGTGGTCGACGTACCCGCACGCCGTGCGCGCCTGGCTGACGGCGCTCGCGGTGCCGCAGGCGCTGAGGCCGAGCCCGGCCCCGAGGATGGCGACGAGGAGGAGGGGGCGGGTGGTACGTCGGGTCAGCCCAGCCACGCGTCGGCGGCCTGGAGCAGGAAGTCACTGATGGCGCGACCCCGATCGAACACGTCGCACAGCGGGTCGTCGCCACGCGCGACCTGGCTGAGGGAGACGGAGCGTCGCGCCACGATGGCGATGCGCCGCTCACCCGTCTCGGTCGGGGACGAATAGGTATCCGTGGCACTCACCTCCAACGGCATGTCGATGCCACCAACGGGAGCCAGGTCGATGGCCAGGCGCAGCAGATCGGGGGCGTGAGGCATGGGGGGCAGCGACCAGGTCAACACCAGCGGGAAGTGGAACTCGTCGGGGGGGTCGACGTCGTCGGGCAGCCCCACCACGGCATCTTCGAACGCCAGCAGGATCCGTGGATCCACGTCGAGCTCAATGTGCAGGTCAACGGGCCCGCCGCACCCGTCCTCGGGGTGCAAGTCGACCTCCCAGCTCTGGCGCAAGGAGTAGGTCTCGACGAAGTGCCGCTCGTCGTGGACGTGGAAGCCGTGCGTCACCGCATGGTCCTTCAGGTCGGCGACGAAACCGGCGACGTCGATTGCGGCCATCGACGCCCAGCGTAGTCGGGTCACGCTGGGCCAGCAGCGCTAGGCGCGCCGGGCCAGGTGACGGCGAGCCGGATGGGCAGGCGGGCCGATGACTGGCCCACATCGATGTGGTAGGTGCCCGCCGCCACCGCCCAGCGACCGCGGTTGAAGGACGCGAAGGCGCTGCGGGCCAGCACGAGAGTGACGCGGCGACGAGCGCCGCTGGGCAGGCGCACGCGGGAGAATGCGCGCAACTGCTCGGGCGGTTCGCCGAGTGCCGGCGGGTAGGCCACGTAGACCTGGACCAGCGCGGTGCCGATTCGGGGGCCGAGGTTGCGCACGGTCAAGGACACCGACACGCGATGGCGCGAGCGGTGCCGGCTCGCGTTCGTGAGGCGGAAACGGGTGTAACTGAGACCGAACCCGAAGGGGAACAGGGGGCGGACGTGATGCGCCTGGTACCAGCGATACCCGATGTCGAGCCCGTTGCCAGCACCCAGCGTGACGTTCGCGTCGACTCCGGGATACTGCGTGGCG
>JAKAUQ010000030.1 GCA_021827705.1 Actinomycetes bacterium | reverse complement strand
AGGCAGGTGGCCCACCGACGTCACCAGTCCCGTGTGGGAGGACCAGAGCGCGACGGCACCAGTGGATCCCTCGCAGTACGACGTTGTTCCTGGCCCACCCGTTGAGGGGCCCGACACACATTTGCTCGCGCCCTGGGGACCACCAAGACCGGATTCGACAAAAGGGGGTCTCCAGTTCACGGCCACTCGCCTTGTCTGGCAAGGATCCCTGGACTGAGGGGTCAATAATCTCAGCGACGCAGGAAGCAGCTCAGGACAAGGTTATCCCCGGTCCCGAGTTCAACAGGTGACCTTTCGCCGATGCCCTAAGCCAAACCCTTACGGGAAGCGCGTGCCGAGAACGACACCCGAGGTGAGCGTGCTCGCAATCTTCGTGCAGACCGCGTTTGTGCGGAGCGTGTAGTAGAGAGCGGTCCCACCCGGGAAGACCAGCCGCACTCGCGAGGCGTTGGCCGCAGAACACTTTGACCGAGGGAAGAAGTTGGCCGCCGTCTCGATGCCGACGGTGACGCTCGCGGTTGCTCCTGGTTTCAGGATGACGGTCTTGCCTCGACCAGCGTAGGTGAGCTTCGTCGCCGCGGGACCCACGCCCCTGAAGACAACGAGCCCTCCCGAGCCAACGAAGTTGCCAAACTGGGTGGCGGGCGTCCCCGACAGCTTGCAGGAGTGTGGCGAGCGGTTCTTGATGAGGAGCGTCTCGTAGGCGGTGCCGGCCGCCGCACTACCTCGGCCCACCGAGGGCGCGAGCGCCACGGTGTGGCAAGGCGAGACCAACGGCAACGCGCCAGCTGCCGATACCCCTTGAGATGCACTGACTGGGATGGCCAGCGCCATCGCCACCATCGCACCGAGTGGAAGTCTTCGCAGTCTCATGAGCTCTCCTCAGACGAATCAAGGTCGTTGCCTCTAACCGTCCCCAGTCTCGGTGCTCGCGCAACCTGGATGCTGGTCGGGGTCTCAGATGGCACATCAATCCCCACTATGGCACCGAAACGACATCGCGCCAGGGCCGAGCAAGGGGCAGAGGCTCAAGGGTCTGGGGACGCAGAGCTCCGCCGCGCGGCGGTATCGGCGGGGTCGGCTTTGGAGTGTTGTCCTGGACCAGCGCGCGGTAGGTGAGTGGAGGTGTGGTGGCGGCGAGGGTCATCAGTCGGTAGAAGAGCAGCCCTCGGTCTCGGGAGTGGCGTCGGTTGAACCTGAAGGTGAATTCGGCGAGGTAAGCCTCCAAGTGGTCCTCGCCGATCGAGCCCTGAAGGGTGCCGAGTGTCCAGCGCTTGAGCAGCGATGCTACGCGATGGACGCCAGGTAGAAGCTCGTGCGCCTTGCTGCCCGAGCCCGAGATGATGTGGCGTTGGTGGGTGTAGAGACCAGCCGTCGCTGTGATGTATTCCTTCAGCCCGTCGGTGACGACCGTCGAACGCTGCTCCACAGTGTCGAGCAAGAAGGCTCGAAGACTGGCCTGGGAAGCGTCGTCGAGGATTCGTAGCTGCACCCGCCCGAAGCCACCGGTCGGCGGGGTCTCCACTGCGACACCGATCATCGTCTTACCCAACGCGCCTCGACCCCGAGGTCCGGGGCGCGTTCCGCCGAGGAAGGTCTCGTCGACCTCGACGGTGCCCGCGAGGAGCTCCTGGCCGGAGCGCGCCATCGCGGCGCGGTAGCGGTGAAGCATCGTCCAGGTGGTTTGATAGCTGGCCAGTCCGAGCCGGCGCTGGAGTGCCAGGGCCGAGATGCCGCCCTTGTCGACACAGAGCTCCCACGCCGCCGCGAACTGGACAGTCAGTGGTGTCCGGGTGTCCTGGAAGATGGTTCCGGCTGTGCGTGAGATGCGGGTCTTACAGCCATTGCAGCGCCAGAAACGGCCTCCGATGGCTCGAGTTTGTGCGACACAGCCGCAGCGGTGACAGAAGCGTGCTTCGCCCCAACGCAGCCAGTCGAGGTAGTCCAGGCAGGCGAGGTCATCGCTGAACCACGAACGGAACTCACGTTCGGAGCGAGGGTAGTGGAGGCTCGGTATAGCCATTTCGGGAGCCTATCCGAGTGGCCGTGAGCTGGAGACCCCCTTTCGACAATGGCGATCTCCCCGTTGAGAGTGAGGGTCAGGTGCTTGGGGTTGGCCAGTCCCGTCGCCACGGTGCGCAAAGCAAGCGTCGCCGATCCCGTAGCACTGGCAGGTACCACGCCAAGGAGGCCAATGGTCACCAATAGTCCAGCAAAGATCCACGTGC
The DNA here is from genome assembly GCA_021827705.1 of Actinomycetes bacterium. Taxonomy (GTDB): domain Bacteria; phylum Actinomycetota; class Acidimicrobiia; order Acidimicrobiales; family RAAP-2; genus RAAP-2. The sequence goes on along the minus strand of JAKAUQ010000030.1, from coordinate 27,647 downwards.
TCGCACGCCAACGTCGTGCCGTGTGGTGTGTCGTCATAGTGACCTCTCCCCCTCCTCCAGTCATCTCCTCGCCGGTCCGAGGATTCGCCGGGATCAGGGTGTCAGAACGGCGCATCCGCCGCGCATCCGCGGTGCACGCGTTCAAGGCGAGGGGGCGCCCCTTCGGTTCCCGGGGATCGAGGGTTTACCGCATCGGCCCGAGAACGTGACAGTGGGTTTGTGAGACGCGATATAACGGTCGTGCCGTGGTGCCACGGTTTCGGTTAGGAGTGCCCAGCTCGTCTCGTGATTCTTGTCCCAAGGTCGAGCAGACAGTGACGTTCCGTGGAACTGTCCCACACGGCCGTGCTTCGAGGTTCCATCAAGTCACCGGGGATCGGGCCACGCACGTAGTGCCGTAGAGGCGTCGACGATGGCTGTGGGTGGCAAGCCAGGCGTCAACCTCGACCTGGCGCCGCAACAGTGCTACCCTGCGCGCCGATGTGTCGCACATCGATCCCCCGTGGGCCGGGCACGACTCTGGCGGTGCACGAGCGGCCCAGGGCATATCCGACGGACCCATTCTCCTGCGATCATCGAAGTTGAACGCCGCCGTTGAGCGCTTCCACCAAACGACTTGAATGAGTGCTGGCCAACGACCCTATGCCTCCAACGCAGAACGCCCCGGGTCCCTGGAGGTCCCCCGCATCGACACAGCTACCCGAGGGCGCATCGCCCTATCGGCAACTAACCGCGTGCGCACAGACTTCCCGGAACTGCCAACGGGAACCGACAGCTATGCCAGCACCGCCTCAATGGCCTCCACCAGGAGCGGGTCCTCGGGGGTGACCGTCGGCGCGAAACGCGAGACGACCGCGTCGTCGACCACGAGGAACTTCTCGAAGTTCCACCGGATGTCACCGGTGTAGCCCTCGGCGTCGGGAGCCTCGACCAGGGCCTGGTAGATCGGGTGGCGTCCGTCGCCGTTGACCTCGATCTTCTCGAACAGGGGAAAGGTCACGCCATAGGTCGTCGAGCAGAAGGTGGCAATCTCCTCAGGCGAGCCGGGCTCTTGGGCTCCGAACTGGTTGCAGGGGAAACCCACCACCGACAGTCCTCGGGGCCCGTAGCGGCGCTGGAGCTCCTCGAGGCCCTCGTACTGCGGCGTCAGGCCACACTGGGAGGCAACGTTGACCACCAGCAGGGCCCGAGCTGGAACCGACCGCAGGGAGAGTGGCTGCCCGGCCAGGCTGCGGATGGGGGTGTCGAGAATTGTCATGGGGGGACGCTAGCGGGAGCGGACGGCGCGCACGCCAGTAGCCGTAGGCTTCCGGCGTGCGCGCCGCCGTGATCACCGAGGGTCGCCTCGAGATCGCCGAGCGCCCGGATCCCATCCCCGGGCCCGGTGAGGTGCGCGTCCACATCCAGGCGGCCGGACTGAACGCGGCCGACTTGCTGCAGGTGGCGGGACACTACCCCGCCCCCGCCGGCTGGCCTCCCGACATCCCCGGCCTCGAGCTCGCCGGCACCGTCGATGCCACCGGGCCCGGCGCCGAAGGCTGGCTGGGCCGCCGCGTGTGCGCGATCGTCGGCGGCGGCGGCCACGCCACCTCCGCCCTCGTCCCCAGCGCCCACCTCCTCGCTGTGCCCGAGGGCGTCGACCTGCGCGCGGCAGGCGCCTTCGCCGAGGGATTCGTCACCGCCCACGACGCCCTCGTGTCCCAGGCCGGGCTGCGCTCGGGCGAGCGCCTTGTCGTCACCGGGGCGGCGGGCGGAGTCGGGACGGCGGCCGTGCAGATCGGCGCGATGCTGGGGGCGCACACGATTGCCGTGACGCGCTCGCACGCGCACCATGACGCGCTGCGCGATCTGGGGGCCTCCGAGGTGATCCTCACCGAGGAGCTGGCCGACGTCGCCCCGGTGGACGTCGTGCTCGAGTTGGTGGGAGCGGCCACGGCGGCCACGTCCCTGCGTCGCCTCGGACCGCACGGTCGCCTGGTGGTCATCGGCGTGGGCGGCGGCTCACGCCTCGAGGTCGATCTGCTTGCCGTCATGCAGAGACGCCTGCACCTCACCGGATCCACCCTGCGATCGCGTTCGCCCGACGAGAAGGCCCAGGCCATTGCCGCGGTCGCGACCGATCTCGAGCATCGCTGGGCCCGCGGCGGGCTGCGGGTCCCGGTCGCCGAGGGGTACCCCCTCGCCGAGGTGGCTCGCGCCTACGAGGCGTTTGGCCAGTCGGGACGGTTCGGACACGTCGTCTTGGAGATGCCCTGAGCGGCGGCGTTGGTCCGAGTCCCCGCGCCGGGGTCGTGGAGGAGCGCATCGCCGCGGCGCACGCTGACGCCGTCGCGCGGGGCGCGTCGACCTACCGAGACCCGGCCACGGGTTTCCACGTCTTCACGAACTCGTGGCTGCTGGCCCGCGGGACCTGCTGCGACCAGGGGTGCCGGCACTGCCCCTACGGCACGACCGCGACGCCGTGAGAGCTCAGCGCCCCGGGGCACCCCCGGGGCGCTGAGCTCTCAGAGCAGCTCGCCGAGTGCCGTCGCGGTCAGGCCGTGCGCCTCGGCCACCGGGCCGTAGGTCAGCTGCCCGCCCACGACGTTGACGCCCTCAGCCAGCGCAGCGTCGTGACGCACCGCGTCGCGCCACCCGTGACTGGCCAGCGACAGTGCGTAGGGCAGTGTGGCGTTGGCCAGGGCGGCTGTCGACGTCGCCGGGACCGCCCCGGGCATGTTGGCCACGCAGTAGAAGATCGATCCGTTGACCTCGAAGACCGGGTCCGAGTGCGTGGTGGGATGCGTCGCCTCGAAGCACCCACCCTGGTCGACGGAGATGTCGACGAGCACCGAGCCCTCCCGCATCTCGGCCACCATGGCGTTGGTGACGAGCTTGGGCGCCTTGGCGCCCACGACCAGGACCGCGCCAATGACGATGTCGGCCCCCGCGACGGCCTGCTCGACCGCCAGCGTCGAGGACGCGACCGTCTGGACCCGACCGTCGAAGTGGTGATCGAGCGCACGCAGCCGATCCAGGTTCTTGTCCAGGATCGTCACTTCGGCGTGCAGGCCCACCGCGATGGTGGCCGCCGCCAGTCCCGCGACACCGGCACCGATCACCGCCACCCGGGCTGGGGGCACACCGGGCACCCCACTGACCAGGGCGCCACGCCCACCGCCAGGACGCATCAGGTGGTGTGCTCCCATGAGCGGCGCCATGCGACCGGCCACTTCGCTCATCGGCGTCAGCAGGGGCAGCGATCCGTCGCTGACTCGCACTGTCTCGTAGGCGATGGCCACGTTGCCCGCCTGAACCAGGGCGTCGGTGCACTCGCGCGAGGCGGCCAGGTGGAGGTACGTGAAGAGCACCTGGTCCGCCCGCGCGGCCAGGCGCGGATACTCCACGGCGATCGGCTCCTTGACCTTCATGACCAGGTCGCTGTCGGCCCACACGTCGTCGACGTCGTCGACGATCGTGCCACCAGCAGCGACGAAGTCCTCGTCCTTGATGCCCGAGCCCAGACCCGCTCCCCGCTCGATCAGGACCTGGTGGCCCGCGTGCGAGAACTCCCGCACGCCAGCCGCGGTCACGGCGACCCGGTTCTCGTCCGTCTTGATTTCCTTGGGCACGCCAATCTTCATGGTTTCCTCATCTATTTCTCTGGGGACGCACTGTCCCTCAGACCTTCTTCCTGGCCAGCACGACACTGGTCAGCGCGAGACCGATCCCGACCGCGAAGATCCCCGTTCCAAAGACGAACACCTGGGGCGGGATGCCCACGCGGGTCACACCGTAGACCCACACGGGGAAGGGCGCGCTCGAGCCGCTCAGGAAGTTCGACGTCACGAAGTCGTCGATCGAGAGAGCGAACGCCATCAGCGCGCCGGCCAGGACACCCGGCATAATCAGGGGCAGGGTGACCCGGGTGAAGGTCGTCCAGGGATTGGCCCCCAGGTCGTAGGCGGCCTCCTCGAGTGACCGGTCGAATCCCGCCAGCCGCGCGCGCACCGTGACGGCGACGTAGGCGATTGAGAACATCACGTGGGACAGGACCAGCGTCAAGAATCCGCGTCCGATGTTGAGCGACACGAACATGCCCAGCAGTGACGCGCCCAGGACGATCTCGGGTGCCGCGATGTTCAAGAAGATGACCTGCTCGAATACTGCCTTGCCCCGGAAGCGCGGCGGGCGGTAGCGCACGAGGGCCATGGCCAGCATCGTCCCCAGCACCGTCGAGATGAGCGTGCTCGTGATGCCCAGGCGAATCGACAGCCAGAAGGACTGCGTCAGACCCGGGATGTCGCTCCACTGCTTGAACCACTGGTCGGTGAAGCCATTCCACGAGAAGCTGACTAGCTGCATCGAGCCGATCGTCTTGTTGAAGCTGTAGGCGATCATGATGATGATCGGGAACACCAGGTACGCGATCACCAGCCACGAGTAGACCGGCAGGACGACCCGGCCCCAACGGCGGCGACGCCGCGGCGTGACCGCCTCGGGCAACGTGACCGCGCTCATAGGTACTGCTCGATCGTGCGCGATCCCAGCAGTCGGGCGTAGAGATAGATGCCGATCAAGGCGATCACCAGCAGGATCGCTGACAGCGATGCCCCACCGGCGAAGTCGAAGTTCACCAGGAACTGGTTCTGGATGACGGTCCCGATCATGGTGTTCGACGTCCCGCCCAGGATCTCCTGGTTCACGTAGTCACCGAACATCGGGATGAACGTGAGGAGGAACGCGGCGAAGATGCCCGGAACCGTCAGGGGAAGGATCACGCGCAAGAAGCCGGCTCGCCGGGTGGCGTAGAGGTCGTAGGCGGCCTCGAGGACCCGCCGATCGATCCGCTCCAGGGCCACGTACAAGGGCAGCGCGGTGAAGGGCAGGTAGTTGTAGGCCAGTCCCGCCATCACCGCGACTCCGGTCCCGAGCACGTGGAAACCTGCGGGCAGCACGTGCAGGTGCTTGAGCGTCCCTAGCACCACGCCATTGTCGGCCAGGACGAACTCCCACACGATCGTGCGGATCACGAAGGACACGAAGAACGGCACCAGCAGCATCAGCAGGAAGAAGTTCTTGCGCCGACCCCCGTAGAACGCGATCCAGTAGGCGATCGGGAACGAGACGATGAGGTCCACGATCGTCGACGCGGCCGCGAAGTACAGGCTCGTGATGAACTCCTGGTGGTACAGGCTGATCTCGCTGGGGAACTCGCCCCAGTGCCACGTCATGACGCAGGCCCCCGTCGCGGGATTGCAGGTCTTCAGCGACAGCGACAGCATGAAGGCCAGTGGCACCAGGAACAGCAGCAGCAGCCAGAGCCCCGACGGCAGGCTCAGGAGGTAGGGCGCGAGCGCCCTACCCACCCGAGGCCGCCGACGCGTGGTGGTTACGCCCCCTGGATGATCGGGAGGAAGAGGTTCGTCCACGTGTTGATCTCTTCTTGTGTCTTAAAGGGGTAGTAGTTCTTCGACAGCGACACCAGCCGACCCGAGGGGAAGACCGTGGGCGCCTTGGCCGTCACCGACGTGGGCAGGCCGATCGAGGGTGCCATCTTCTTCAGGGCCGCGGCGTCCCATCCGGTGGGGTGCAGCAACTGCTGGCGAGCGCTGGGCACCGGGCAGATGTAGTCGTTGTAGTACTCGACCACCGCCTGAGACATCGGGCTGTAGTAGAAGTCCATCAACTTCATCGCATCCAGCGGATTCTGGGCGTACAGCGGGATGCACATGTTGTCCGTCCACAGCATCAGACCCTCCCTGGGATACATCAGGGTCAGGTCCTTGTACTTGGAGTTGAGGTTGGCCTGGAAGATGTCGCCCGAGTAGCACTGGGACACGATCGTGTCGCCGTTCTTCAGGTGCTGGATGTAGCTCTGGTCGTAGTACGCCTGGACGATGCCGTCGCTGCGCTGCTGCTGCAGCTTCTTGGCTGCCTTGGACCACTCCTTCTCGGTCGACGAGAACGGCTCGACACCAATGGCCAGCAGGCCCGCACTGCCGAGTTCGAAGGGGTCCGACAGCATGCCGACCTTGCCCGCGTACTTCTTGTCGAACAGGATCTGGATGCTGTCGCCGGGATCCTTCACGTGCTTGGCGTTGTAGGCCACCGAGGTCCAGCCCGACTGCCAGGCCATCGTGTACTTGTTGCCCCGGTCCCACGACGGGTTCTTGACGAGCGGCCCGGCGTACCGGTTGAAGTTCGTCATCAGCTTGTGGTCCAGTGGCACCACCCAGCCGTTCTCGAAGAGGTAGCCGAGCTCGGGGTTGTTGTTGGTCATGACGACGACGTCGTAGCCCGTGTACTGGCCAGCGGCCAGGGACGGGCGGATCTTGGCGTAGAACGACGCGTTGTCCTCGATGACCTCGTAGTAGTTGACCTTGATGCCGGTCGTCTTCGTGAACTGCTCCAGCGACAGGTGCTTGCCGTTCAGCACGTCGATGTACAAGGGCCAGTTGGCGAAGTTGACCACGTGGTGGACCTTCTGCTTCTTCCACCACGTCGGCGTCCCGACCTTGGCGTTAGGCAGGCTGGCACCCGCCATCTCGCCCCACAGCAGCGACGCCCCGGCACCGGCACCCGCCGCCTTGAGCACGTTGCGGCGCGACAGGCGACGTTGGGTGAGCCCGCGCCAGAACGACGGGTCAATCGACCCGTCTGACCCGAGCAGACTGAACTCCTCTGACATGATTAATCCCCCTCTGTTTCATTGATTTCAACCGACGTGGGCAGTGGAGCCACCGTGAAGGTGTGCTCGATCGGCCACGTCAAGATGACCTCGTCCCCGCTGCGGGGCGCCGACTGATGACCAATGTTCTGGGCGTAGACCGTGATGTTCACGCCGATCGCCGTCTCGACGATGTACTGGTTGCCCACACCGGTGAACGTCGAGACGACCACGCGGCCACCGATGGCGTTGTGGGACGCCGGCACGTCGTTGCCCAGCTCCAGGATGCCGATCTTCTCGGGGCGCACGCCGACCTTGACATCACTGCTGGTCTCCAGGCGAGACACCCGCTGGGGCGGCACGTGCATGAGCGCACCACCGGCGACCGCGATCGTGACCACGTCGGCCGCGCTCGACTCGATCGTGCCGGGCAGCAGGTTCGAGGCCCCGAGGAACGACGCCACGAACTCAGTGGTCGGATTGTCGTAGACGTCCTTGGGGCTGCCCATGCCCTCAATGCGCCCGTGCCACATGACGGCTAGGCGGTTCGACATGGTCATGGCCTCCTCCTGGTCGTGGGTGACGTAGAGGAAGGTGATCCCCACCTGAGCCTGGATGCGCTTGAGCTCGATCTGCATCTGGCGGCGCAGCTTGGCGTCGAGGGCCGACATCGGCTCGTCGAGCAAGAGGACCTTGGGTTCATTGACGAGGGCCCGGGCCAGCGCAACCCGCTGCTGCTGACCACCCGACAGCTGGGTCGACAGGCGCTTCTCGTAGTTGGGCAGGTCGACGATCTCGAGCATCTGGCTCACCCGGCGGCGGATCTCCGCACGATCAAAGCGCCGGCGCCGCAGGCCGAAGGCCACGTTCTCGAAGACGTTGAGGTGCGGGAACAGGGCGTAGGACTGGAACACCGTGTTGACGTCACGGCGGTAGGGCGGGAGATTGGTGACATCTTGGCCGCCCAGCAGGATGCGCCCTCGCGTGGGCTCCTCGAAGCCGCCCAGCATGCGCAGGGACGTCGTCTTGCCGCATCCTGACGGCCCGAGCAGGCTGAAGAACTCCCCCGCCTCGACCTTGAGGTTCAGGTCGTCGACAGCGGTGAGGTCGTGGAACTCCTTGGTGACGCCCACGAACTCGACGTCGGCGGACTCGACGGCGAGGATGCGACCCGTGCGCCCCGGACGCGACGCCTTCCCCGAGGCCCGCTCACCTGTCTCGACCGGATTGGCTGTCTCACCCTCTGCCCGCAGGGCCATATGTCACTCCCCCCTCAGACGCTGTCTAGCCGGTGCACCACGGCCGCGCCCCGCCAGAGCCATCGGCCCTGCCTAGCACGGCGCCCCGGTCCAGATACGGCACCCCTCACTCCTCGATGCTGTGCATCACGTGCTTGATGCGCGTGTAGTCCTCGAACCCGTAGACCGACAGGTCCTTACCGTAGCCCGAGCGCTTGAACCCTCCGTGGGGCATCTCGGCCACCAGGGGGATGTGGGTGTTCACCCACACGCAGCCAAAGTCAAGGTCGCGGGTCAGGCGCATGGCCCGCCCGTGGTTGGCCGTCCACACCGAGGAGGCCAAGCCGTAGTCGACGCCATTGGCGTAGGCCAGCGCCTGCGCTTCATCCTCAAACTTCTGAACCGTGAGGACGGGACCGAAGATCTCGCTCTGGATCATCTCGTCATCCTGGCGCAGGTCGGCGACCACAGTGGGCGACACGAAGTAGCCCGCATCGCCGACCTGGGACCCGCCGGCCACGATCGACGCGTGCGCCGGGACCCGCTCGAGGAAGCCGGTGACCCGGGCCAGCTGGTTGGCGTTGTTCACCGGTCCGAGCAGGGCGTCGGGGTTGTCGGGGAGCCCGATCACGGTGGCCTTGGCCTGCGCGGCCATGGCGTCGACAAAGTCCCCGTAGATGCTCGACTGCACCAGGATCCGCGTGGCCGCGGTGCAGTCCTGGCCGGCATTGAAGTACCCCGCGACGGCGATGGTCTGGACGGCTGCGGACAGGTCGACGTCGTCGAACACCAGCACCGGGGCCTTGCCGCCCAGCTCCAGGTGCGTGCGCTTGAGGGAACGCGATGCCGTGGCCGCCACCTCCATGCCCGCGCGCACCGAGCCGGTCACCGACACCATCGCCGGTACCGGGTGCTCCACCAGCGCCCGCCCGGTGTCGCGATCGCCGCACACGACGTTGAACACGCCCGCCGGCAGGACCTCGGCCATCAGCTCGGCCATGCGCAAGGTGGAGACCGGCGTGGAGTCTCCGGGCTTGAGCACCATCGTGTTGCCCGCCGCGATGGCCGGCGCCCACTTCCACACCGCCATCATCATGGGGTAGTTCCACGGGGTGACCGCGCCGCAGACCCCGATCGGCTCGCGCCGGACGTAGCTGGTCATGCCCGTCATGTACTCGGCAGCACCCCGGCCCTCGAGCAGGCGGGCCGCTCCGGCGAAGAAGCGAATCTGGTCGAGCATCGGCGGGATCTCGTCGCTGTAGGTGAGCGCGAGGATCTTGCCGGTGTTCTCGGACTCCAGCGCGACGAGCTCGTCGACGTGGCTCTCGAGCACGTCGGCGATGCGAATGAGAGCCAGCGAGCGCTCCGCGGGCGTCGCCCGCCGCCACGACTGGAAGGCCTGCTGGGCCACCTTCACCGCCGCATCGATGTCCTCGGCATCCGAAAGCGGCATCTCGGCGAACGCTTCCCCCGTCGCCGGATTGATCAGCGTGGCGTACTTGCCGTTCCGCGGCGGCACGTACTGCCCGCCGATGAAGTTAGCCAACTGCCGCATACCCACCCCTTGACTTCGCGCCAGCTCGTTCTGACTCACCGCAACTCTGCCAGATTGCGCGGGCGCGCGCAAACCATCGAGGCAGAAATAAGTCACTACTCAGTAACTATCCGACGCTTTCGGTCACGATAACCGGCTATACTGTCGATATCCGCAGCCGAGGACCTGGTCTCCAGATCCAGAGCCGGGAGCATTCGATGCCAGCCACGTCTCCGAAAACCAACCGAACCAAGCGTGGACGCACCTCGCTGACAGCGAGTTCCTCGTCGACAGCGCTGGAGTCGGTGATCGGCACCTCGGCCCTGGACACCATCGACCGCGAGATCATCAGCCTGCTCCAACAGGACGGGCGGCGCCCCTACGGGACCATCGCCGCCGAGGTCGGTCTCTCCGAGGCCGGCGTGCGGCGCCGCGTCCAGCGCCTGCGCGACCTGGGCGTCATGCAGATCGTGGCCATCACCGACCCGCTGCAACTGGGCTTCGGTCGCGAGGCGCTGGTCGGGATCCGCGTCCACGGCGACGTTCGCCAGGTGGCCGAGAAGGTGGCCGCCATCGACGAGGCGAACTACGTCGTCATGACCGCAGGCAGCTTCGACCTGATTGCCGAGGTCATCGCCGTCGACGACGATGCCCTGCTCCATCTCTTGAACGACTCGATCCGGAGCATCCCCGGAGTCACCGAAGTCGAGACGTTCGTCTATCTCAAGCTCTCCAAACAGACCTACAACTGGGGGACCAAATGACACTGCATGAAATCATCTCCGACGGTATGGCCGTCGATAATCCCAAACGCCCGAGCCACTCGCTCTCGGAGCGGGCCCGTCGCAACCTCTGGCTCCAGATGTCGCGGATGGGTGCGTACTCGAGCTCCGAGGAGATCCCGATCATGGTGCGCGGCGAGGGGACGCGCGTCTACGACGCCAACGGGACCGAGTACTTCGACGGGCTGTCCGGCCTGTTCACCAATGCCCTAGGCCACGGACGCGCGGACATCGCCGAGGCGGCGGCCGAGCAGATCCGCACGATGGCGTTCTTCCCCCTGTGGACCTACGCCCACCCCAAGGCGATCGAGCTGGCCGAGAAGATCGCCAGCCTGACTCCCGGCGACCTCAACCGCGTCTTTTTCACCACGGGCGGCGGCGAAGCCGTCGAGAGCGCGTGGAAGCTGGCCCGCCAGTACCACCGCCTCCACGGTGAGCAGGACCGCTACAAGGTCATCAGCCGAGACGTCGCCTACCACGGGACGACCATGGGCGCCCTGACAATCACGTCCCTCGAGAGTTACCGCCAGCCCTTCGAGCCGTTGGTGCCCGGCGCTATCAAGGTGCCCGCCACGAACTTCTACCGGGCGCCGGTCCACGGCGACGACTACGAGGCCTACGGTGCCTGGGCGGCCGACCAGATCGAGGAGGCGATCCTGCGCGAGGGCCCCGAGACCGTCGCGGCGGTATTCCTCGAGCCCGTCCAGAATGCTGGTGGGTGCTTCGTTCCGCCCCCGGGATACTGGCAGCGCGTGCGGGAGATCTGCGATCGCTACGGCGTGCTCCTCGTGTCCGACGAGGTGATCTGCGGCTTCGGGCGCATCGGCGAGTGGTTCGGCGGGATCAAGTACGACTACGTCCCCGACATCATCACCGTGGCCAAGGGCATCACGGCCGGCTACGCACCCCTGGGTGCGATGATCGTCTCAGACCGCATCGCGGAGCCGTTCCAGCACGACGACACGACTTTCCCGCACGGCTTCACGTGGGCGGGTCACCCGGTCTCGTGCGCCATCGCGCTCAAGTCCATCGAGATCCTCGAGAACGAGCACGTCATCGACAACGTGCGCGCGAACCAGGACTACTTCAAGGATCGGCTCAACTCCCTGCGCGACATCCCGATCGTCGGCGACGTTCGCGGAACGGGGTACTTCTGGGGGATCGAGCTCGTCAAAGACCAGGCGACCAAGGGCAGCTGGTCCGGCGACGAGGCCGAGCGGTTGCTGCGCGGCTACGTGTCGCCCGAGATGTTCCGTCGCGGGCTGATCTGCCGCTCCGACGACCGGGGCGACCCCGTGGTCCAGCTGGCCCCACCGCTCATCTCGACGCGTGACGACATCGACCTGATGGTCGGCATCCTTCACGACGTGTTCACCGGAGCCGCCAACCGCTCGTTCTGATGACCCAGCCCGACTCCCTGTGGTGGTCGGCGCTCGAGCCCACCTCGACGCGCCGGCCACCGCTGGCCGGCCACGTCGACGTCGACGTGGCGATCGTGGGTGGGGGCTTCACGGGCCTGTGGACCGCCCGCGAGCTCCTGCGCCGTGACCCCACGCTGCGCGTGGCAGTGCTCGAGCGCGAGGTCTGCGGCTTTGGCGCATCGGGTCGCAATGGCGGCTGGGCTTCGGCTCTGTATCCCCAGAGCCGGGCCGCGCTCGAGAGACGGCGCCCCGGTGAGGGCGCCCGGGTCGGGGCGGTCCTGCGCCGCGCCGTTAGCGACCTGGGGGCGGCGTTGCGTGCTGACGGCATCGATGCGCACTACCACCAGGGGGGCACCCTGACCTTCGCGCGCAACCCCTTCCAGGAGGAGCGCCTGCGCGCAGAGGTCGACGAGGCGCGCGGGTGGGGGGCGGGGCCCGATGACGTCGTGTGGCTCGAGCACGACGAGGCGGTCGCACGGGCGCGGATCGCCGGAGCCCGCGGCGCCCTCTACACCCGCCACTGCGCCCGGGTCCAGCCAGCGCTCCTGGTTCGCGGGCTGGCCGCGGTCGTCGAGTCGCTCGGCGCGCGCATCTTCGAGGCGACCGCCGTCACCCGTATCCTGGCGAGCTCGGGCCGGAACCCGGCCACGGTCGTGACGGTGGCTGGGACGGTCCACGCCGCGGTCGTCGTGCGCGCCACCGAGGGCTACAGTGCGAGCCTGCCGGGTCTGCGCCGCGACCTGGCGCCCATCTACTCGCTCATGATCGCGACCGAGCCCCTGGCTCCCGCGTTCTGGGAGGAAGTCGGCTTCTCGGACCGCGAGACCTTCAACGATGGGCGCAACCTCCTGATCTACGGCCAGCGGACGGCCGACGATCGCATCGCCTTCGGGGGACGCGGTGCGCCCTACCACTTCGGCTCGGTAGTCGAGCCGCGCTTCGACCACGTCGACAAGGTGTTCGGCCTGCTCGAGGCGGCACTGCGCGAGCTGCTGCCCTCCTTCGAAGGCACGATCACTCACCGCTGGGGTGGCCCGCTCGGCATGCCCCGCGACCTGTCCCCTCGGGTGGCCTACGACCGGCGCACCGGTCTGGCGCTGGCGGGCGGCTACACCGGCGACGGCGTCGTTCTCAGCCGCGTGGCCGCCCAGGCTCTCGCGGACGCCATCACGGCTCCCGACCAGCCCACCGAGTTCACCGACCTGCCCTTCGTCGACCTCCCGCGGCGTCGCTGGGAGCCCGAGCCGTGGCGCTGGCTGGGGATCAACACCGGTCTGGCGGCCGCCACGTGGGCCGACCGCCAGGAGCGGCGGGGCCGGTCCAGCCGCGCGGGCTCTGTGGTGGATCGCTTGCTGTCCTGAGGGACCCGAGGCTCAACTCGCCGTCGTCGCGCCGCCCCCGAAGGCGCCGGGCCCGAGGAGCTGGGATATCCCCGACAGGCCGTGCAGGATCCGACGGGCCACCCGCGGCGTCAGAGGCCGAACTTGGCTCCGAGGCGGCCCGGTGATGTGCAGGGGCTGGTTGTAGCTGAGGACGGTCGCGGTGAGCGACGCGGTCGCGGTCGATGACGAGACGACCACGCTCGCCCCGGTGAACTCGTTCTGACTGCCCACCGAGACCGAGACGTCGACGCGGCCCGCCGAGGGCACGACGGAGCGCAGCAGGCCCGGCACCGCCAGGTGAGCCCCGCGGTAGGTGAAGTGGTACGTCGTCACGCCCGCCGCGTGGGTGACGGTGCGGCTCTGGTAGCCCTGGATCAGCGCGACGTCCGGGTGCGTGGCCTCGAGGGACCAGTCGTACAGGGAGGGAGTGTGCACCGGCTCGGCCAGCCACCGCCGGCCCACGATGCCGGTCAGGTTGCTCGAGCCGATGTAGAGGTGGTGGGGCGTCAGCACCAGCTGCGCGGCAATCGCGGCCACCCCGAGCGGCAGGTTCAGCGATGCCTGCGCGGCGTCGTGGCGAAAGTCGATGCCGATCGTGCCCGAGAGCGTCGAGGCGCCCGCGTCCACGCTGATCGCGAGCGTGGCCGTGGTCGGCGGGTAGCCGTTGAGGGCCAAGTGGTCTACCGTCCGTGCGCCCGGGTTGGGGTGGCTGTCGGTGGCCGCCAGGACGACCCCGGTCGCCGTGAGACCCAAGGCCACCACGGCCACGACAGCCGCACCGACGCGCTGTGTTCGGGCCATGGCGTCACCCTACCGTGAGGCGTTCGCCGGGCTCACATCGTGCCGAGCAGCTCGATGAGCAGGTCGCGAGCGATGTTGCGGCCCGTCGCCAGCATCCCGATGCGCGAGTCGTCGTCGGCCACGACGTTCGAGGTGATGGCGGCCAGGGCGGTGGTCGCGGAGCCCTCCAGCACCAGGCCGAGCGCTTCCGCAGCTTCGCGCACGCCGTGGCGGATCGCCACCTCGGGCACGAGGACCAGCGCGATGCCGTAGCGCTCCACCAGCTCGTTGGTGATCGCGCCCTCGTCTCCGCCCCCGGCCAACCCGTCGGCGATCGTGGGATGGTGGACGACCTCGTCCATGGGAGTGCCGCGAAGCACGTGGTAGAGCGCGGCGCTCTCCTCGGGCTGCACGCCAGTGAGGCGCACGTCCTGGCGCCCGACCAGGTCACGGGCCAAGATGGTCCCAGCTATCAGACCTCCACCGCCGACCGGCACGACCAGGTGCTCGAGCTCGGGCACCTGGTCGATCATCTCCAAGAAGACGGTGGCCTGACCGGCGATTACATCGGTGTCGTTGAAGGGTGAGATGTACCGGATGCTGTGGCGCTCGGCCATCTCCATGGCGTACGCCTGGGCGTCGTCGTAGCTCGAGCCCACCTGGACGAGCTCGATGTCGAACTGCCGCAACTTCTGCACCTTGGCCGCCGACGCGTTGGCCGGCACCACGACGGTGGCCGGGACGCCGATCAAGGTGGCCGCGTAGGCCACGCCGAGACCGTGATTGCCGGCCGAGGAGGTCACGACCGCGCCGGAGGGATCGTCGCGGTGGGCCGCCGAGACCGCGCTGAGCGCGCCGCGCACCTTGAAGGAGCCCGTCACTTGGAGCCCTTCGAGCTTCAGACGGATCTCGCGCCCGCGCACGGTGGCGTACACCGTCGGCGTGGGGCGCAGATACCGTGCGATGAGCTCCCGCGCGCTCTCGAGCTGAGAAGGCGTCGGGGGCGCGACGTGTCGAACCATGGCTGCCTCCGGCTCAACCTTACCCGCCACCCCCGATCGGACTGGGCCGATAGAGTCCCTAACCCACGGCCCCGGCCTGGCGGGTGCTCGAGCGTTGCGGGCGTGCGCGACACCATCGAGACACCGCGCCCCACACAACGCGCCCCATCGCCCAGGCTCGCCGGGTTGCCGCCACGCCGGCAGTGGACCGTCCTCGAGGCTCTCGGTCGCCGCTCCCGTGGCGAGTGCGCGGCCCAGCTTCATCGCTCCTGGTCAGGACCTGTCGCACCACTAGGGTCGTCCCATGG
This sequence comes from Actinomycetes bacterium, assembly GCA_021827705.1. Lineage (GTDB taxonomy): Bacteria > Actinomycetota > Acidimicrobiia > Acidimicrobiales > RAAP-2 > RAAP-2. The sequence continues at coordinate 12,552 of JAKAUQ010000030.1, read as the reverse complement.
TCAGCGTCGATCGCCAGCGAACGCTTCAGCGACTCATGGTCATCGTCGGCCTGCAGTGGCTCGGCGCATCGCTCGGGCTGCCCTTGCTGCCCCTCTTCCTGGAGCACCGCGGTGGGACACCCTCAGTGATTGGGATCATCATGTCGGCGTTCTTCCTCGCCGGCGTCGCCACGCAGTTCGCGCTGGGCCACCTGGTGGATCGCTTCGGGCGCCGCACGATCCTGCTGACCAGCCTGCTCGTCTATGCCGTGGCGTCGATGACCTACCTGCTCCCGGTCGGTGCGCCGGTCTTCATCGTGACGCGGATGCTGCAGGGCGCCGCCGCCGGCGCGATCGAGGTTGCCTCGCTGTCGGCCGTTGCGGCGCTGTACCCCGAACACGAGCGCGGGCGGGCGGTGTCGCGGATCTTCGCCGCCCAGCTCTTCGGACTTGCGGTGGGCCCCGTGGCCGGCGTGGCGGTGTCGGTGCGCGCCCTGGGATGGGCCTACTTCGCCACCGGAATCCTGTGCCTCGTCGCGATGGTGCCGGCGCGACGGCTGGCACTCGGCGATCCCACCGACAGTGGCCCCCTCCCCCCGCTCCAGTGGACGCGCAACGTGGTGGGAGCGCTGCTCGCCGCCTCGGCCGTCGGGGTCGCCGTCGGCGTCTACGAGACGTGCTGGACCCTGCTGATGCACGCCCACCACGCCACCACCCTGCAGATCCGGCTGAGCTTCACTCTCTTCAGCGTCCCGTGGGTCGCCTTCAGCCGTCTCGGCGGCTGGCTAGCCGACCACAGCAACCGGCGCGTCATTGCCTTGGTCGGGCTGACCAACGTGGCGTTCTTCCTCAGCCTGTACCCGCACATCCACAGCAATGTCGCCCTGCTGTGGCTCGGCTCGGTGGAGGCCGTCGGCTCGTCCCTGTCGTCTCCGTCGATCGCATCGCTGCTCACCCAGGGTTCGTCGGACCGCGAGTTCGGTCGTCGCCAGGGCCTCTACGCCACGGCCAACACCGCGTCGCTGGCGTTGGCCGCGCTGACCTCGGGCGCCATGTTCTCGGTCAGCCCGGTGCTCCCCTTCACCGTGATGGCCGTGGCCTCGATGGCCCTCACACTCGCCGCGACAATCTGGTGGCGCGGCGTAGCCGGGAACGTGCGGACCCCGCGCGTGCCTCCCCCGACGTGACTCGGCGGGTCAGCCGGAGGAGGACTGGCTGACCCGCCGGTACTGGTCGGGCCCCGGGCGGTGGGAGGGTTCGTCCCGGGGCCCGACGACCTAGGAGATGCGCGGCGGGTGCCCGGAGCGCCTGGCGAACCCGCGCGCGCCCGCCGCGGGCACAGAAGCACCCCGCCGGCGCAGGGGGCCGCCTCGCGGGACGCGGCCCACATCGATCGCCACGGCGTCGAGCGCAGTGTGATCGCCGTTGACCACTCCGGTGGCCACGATCGACGACCCGACGCGGACGTGATCGAGGGTGACCGCACCACTCGCCTCACGGTACGTCGTCGCCGCGTTGACCAGGACCGTGCGCTCGAAGCCTTGAGGGTCACCGAGCGTGATGACCCCACCGTTCACGGCGGTGACGACGCCCTCCATGTGGGCGGGCTCCAGCAGGATCGCCGACACCACGGTGGGCGTCGCGGGCACGGTCTCCACGCGCACCAGCTGGCCGGTGGCGAGCGCGGTGGTGCTCACGGGGGCTGGCCCGACCCGGACGCGCGTGGCCGGAGTGATCGCGTAGGTGGTCGTCGCACCGGTCGGGTCGGCGACCTCGATCGAGGTCGCCGAGACGGCGGTGAGGGTCCCCACCGCGCCCAGGACACCGAGATCAGTCGGGGGGACCACGACCACTGTGACGGCGGCCGAGGCGTCGGCCGTGGTCACGAGCACGGCCGCGGTCATGCCCACCCGGAGGTCGCCGCCAGAGACGGTGGCACCGCCCCGGCGCACCATCGTGCGAGAGGTGATCGCGTAGGTGGCCGTCGCGCCGGTCGGGTCGGCGACCTCGATCGAGGTCGCCGAGACGGCGATGAGGGTCCCCACCGCGCCCAGGACACCGAGATCAGTCGATCCGGCCCCGCGGGGACGCGAGATGGCCAGCGGGTTCCCGTGAGTCCGGCCCGTACTGGCCCCCGCCCCACCGACCCCACCAGCCAACGTCCCGAGCGCGACCACGGTCGTGACTCCCAGCGAGGTGACGGCACGAGTGCGATTGGACTGCATCGGACCTTCCTTCCCGCCCCGGCCGCGTCCTCCAGGACCCCGTCATCATCGACTCCGAGGGTGAGTGCGCTCTGTGGCCTGTCTAAAGCCTGTGTAAATGTCGCTCGTAACACGGCCGACACAGAATTGGCCGCGCCCCCACGCCCCGATCAGGCAGACTGGGGCGGTTCGGCCGACCCCTCACTCGGCGAACAGAGTGCCAACTCAACTAGGGAGGAAACGCAGTGTCGTCCATCGACCAACACGATGGCTCCATCGAAGATGAGCCATTCCATATCGAGATCCACGGAATCGACCACATCCCCGAATCCGAACGCTGGGCCACCGCCCGCAACATCGGCGCCATGTGGGCTGGCTCGGCCGTCAACGTCGAGTACTTCATCTACGGCGCCTTGCTCATGGGCTTCGGCTTCAGCTTCTGGACGGCGCTCAGCCTCATCGTCTTGGGCAACATCTCCTTCCTGCTCCTCGGCGTGGCCTCACTCCAGGGACCCGAGGCGGGGACCACAGCCTTCACCATCAGCCGTGCGCCCTTCGGCCTGCGGGGATCTCGCCTCCTCAGCTTCTTCAACTGGATCACCCAGCTGGGATTCGAGACCGAGGGCCTGATCCTGATCGTCGGCGCCGTCATGACGATCATGCAGCTGGCGGGCTACGACGTCACGAGCCCGGTCAAGGTCCTCCTGATCATCCTGGCGGCCGCCATCCAGGCCGTGCTCCCCTACCTCGGACACGCCACCATCGTCAAGGTGCTGCGCCGCCTCATCGTCCCCTTCGTCCTCATCTACGTCGTGCTGGCCATCTTCGACGCCCGTCACGGCACGGTGCACTTCAAGGGCTTCGGCGGCGGCTGGGAGCTCTACACCGCCGGCTTGGCCTTCACCATCGCGCTGTCGGGACTGGGCTGGACCGAGTGCGGCAACGACTACACGCGCTATCTGCCGCGCGACGCGCGCAAGGGCTCAGTCGTAGGGTGGGTGTTCCTGGGAACCGCAGTTCCCGAGATCTTCCTGATGGCCTTGGGCGCGCTGACCTTCACCTTCCTGTCCTCACCCCACCAGGTCGAGCTGTGGAACAGCCCCAACCCCTTCCAGGTGCTGAGCAGCCAGCACGCGATGCCCACCTGGTTCGTCGTCGTCTTCCTGATCTTCGCCATCGTGCAGCTGTTCGGCATCAACTCGCTCGACCTGTACAGCTCGGGCGTGTCGATCCAGGCCATGGGGATTCGCCTGAAGCGCTACCAGGCCGTGATCCTGGACTCGATCATCGCCGGACTGCTCACCTTGTGGGCCATGTTCCAGTCGACCTTCTCGCTCTACATGAAGGAGTTCGTCGGCGTCATCATCGTCTGGATCGCCCCGTGGTTCGGCATCTACATCACCGACTGGATCCTGCGCCGGTTCCGCTACCACGCCAGCGAGCTGCAGCGCACCGACCCTGACGGCCTGTACTTCGGGGGCCGCAGCGGCGTGAACTGGAACGCCATCGTGGCCTTCGTCGTGGGCCTGGTCGCATCCGCGATCGCGTACTCCAAGGCGCCACCGCCGGTCAACTTCCCGTTCCACTGGATGACCCCCGTGTCCAACCACTTCGGTGGATCCTGCGCCGGCGCGCTGACGCACGGTGTGTGCTCGGCCGGGTGGTACGGCGGGGCCGACTTCTCGATCCCGAGTGGTGTCCTCGTCGCCGCACTTGTCTACTGGCTGCTGGAGAAGGCTACCGGCTACGTGTCTTCGCAGGTCGCGCGCGAGAAGCAGCTCGAGTCGTCGCACTGAGGGCCGGGGCTGACGTCGACCGGCGGGTCGGCGTCAGCCCCGCCAGTCCTCGCGCAGGCCACCGGCGCCGTCGGGGCGGAACACCGGGAGAGCGCCGAGAGCGCTCACCAACTCGGCGTCGGCCCCCAGAGCCTCGCGCCACAAGGAACCCTCGGTCACCAGTGTGCCGATGGCCACCACGTCAGCGCCGATGCGGCGCAGGAGCCGCAGCGCTGCACCGGTGGAGGCCCCCGTCGAGATGACGTCGTCGACGATCGCCACGCGGCGACCGTGCACGTCACCGATGCGGGCCCGGTCAAAGAGAAGCCGCTGCTCGGCGTCGGTGGTGATCGAGCGCACCGACTCGGTCAGCGCGTCAGCCAGGTGGATCTTGGGCGTCTTGTGCAAGATGACGTACTGGTCTAGTCCCAAGTGCCGCGTCACCTCAATGGCGACGGGTATCCCCATGGTCGCCACGGTGGCCACGATCTCGACATCACGCGCCCGCAGCATCTCGGCCAGCTCGGCGCCCGCGCGATCCATGAATCCGATGCCCATGTCGACGGTGATCAAGAGGGCGAGCGCCATGTCCGCGCTCAGCGGCACCACGGGGAGACGGACCCTCTGGCTGCCGACCTCGACCTCGTACGCGCTCGCCTCCACCGCGTGGAGCATACTGAAACCATGATCGATCGCCCGGCGATAGAGCGTGCCCAGGCACGCACCATGCTGCGCAGTGCCCTCACCGAAGCCCACCAGGGACTGGCCGAGGGCGGTATCCCCATTGGCGCCGCCCTGTTCACCCGCACCGGGGAGCTGCTGGCGACCGGCCACAACCGACGGGTGCAAGACGATGATCCGTCGATCCACGCCGAGACCGACGCGTTTCGGCGCGCGGGCCGGCGCCGTGACTACCGCGACTGCGTGATGGTCACGACACTCTCGCCGTGCTGGTACTGCTCGGGGTTGGTGCGCCAGTTCGGGATCGGCGCCGTGGTCATCGGCGAGAGCCGCAACTTCGTGGGAGGCCACGAGTGGCTGGCCCAGGGCGGGGTAGAGATCGTCGAGCTCGACGATGACGAGTGCACCGAACTGCTGAGCGCCTACATCCGGGACAACCCCGCCATCTGGTTCGAGGACATCGGCCGCTGATCAGCGCACGGGCGGGCCAAAGAGCCGGTCGCCGGCGTCGCCGAGCCCCGGAACGATGTAGCCCACGTCGTTGAGCACATCGTCGAGGGCCGCGGCCACGATGGCCACGGCGGGGTGGCGGGCTTCCACCACCTCGACGCCGGGACGGGCCGCAATGAGGCACAGGACCGTGATGTGGGTGGCCCCGCGAGCCTCGAGCATCGTCAGGACCGTGTCCATCGAGCCCCCGGTGGCCAGCATCGGGTCGCACACCACTACCTCGGCCCCCGCGAGATCCTCGGGCAGCCCGTCAAGGTAGACGTCGGCGCGCAGCGTCGTCTCGTTGCGCCGCAGACCGACCAGGCACAGGCGATTGTGCGGCAGCACCTCCTGCACGGCGGGGCTCATGCCCAGCCCGGCGCGCAGGATCGGCACGATGACGTACTCGCGCTCGATCAGCACCGCGGGGGCGCCCTCCTGCACCGGGGTGTCAACGGTGGTCGGCGTGACCGGCACGTCGCGGAAGGCCTCGTAGGCCAAGAAGCGCGAGATCTCGCGCGCCAGCCGGAGGAAGTCGGCGTTGGATGTCGTGCGACTCCGCAGCTGGCGGACCTTGTCCGCCACCAGGGGGTGGTCGACTGTGGTGAAGGTGGCCATCGCGCCACACTACGTCGCGGCGTCACCCGCCGAGCCCCGCGGGACCTGTGCGGAGACCCCAGTACGCTGAACGTCCGTGACGGTGGGTGACCTGGGCGCGGCGCGAGACCACGCCCACGGCGGGCCCCTTGGTGGCGTGCGCTCGAACTATCCGGGCCCCACCCGGCCCATCGCCCCAGATTCGCACCTGTCGTGGTGGCGACGCATCTTGCCCGTGGTCGCCTCGCACCGGACCGTGTTCCTGGCCGCGATCATCCTGTCGTTCGCCAGCCTGGTCTTCCAGACCTTGGTCCCGAGCCTGCTCAACGGCGCCATCGACCACGCCCTGGTCACGAACAACGGAACGCTCACCCACGACGTCGAGATGATCGTCGCGATCGCCGTGGCCGCCGGCGTAACGGGAATCCTCTCGCGGCGCTACCTGTACTCGACCGCCTACAACGTCGAGGCCGACCTGCGATCGCTGATCTACGAGCACCTCACGTCGCTGTCGTTCTCCTTCTACGACCGCGTCCAGTCGGGCCAGCTGATCAGCCGGGCCAACAGCGACATCCGCTCGGTGACGATGTACTCGACGTTCGCCCCCCAGATCGTGGTCCAGATCTTCATCGGCGTCATCGCGGTGGGCTTCATGCTCGCCATCAGCGTGCCGCTGACCCTGGTGGCCCTGCTCGTGATGCCCATCTTGTACGTGGTGGGCATGAAGATGCGCCGGGTCTTGTTCCCGATCTCGTGGATCACCCAGGCGCGCCTCGCCGACGTGGCCACCATCGTCGACGAGAACGTGAACGGGGTGCGGGTGGTCAAGGCCTTCGCCCAGGAAGAGTCGGAGATCAACCGCCTGGCGGACGCGGCCGAAGGCGTGGCCTGGGCCTACATCACCGACGCCCACCTCACCGCCGTCTGGTCCCCGTGGATCCAGAATCTTCCCCAACTCGGCCTGGGCCTGGTCCTCACCGCCGGCGGCCTCATGGTGATCGGCGGCCACCTGGGCCTCGGCGCCATATTGGCCTTCAACGCGTACCTCCTGATGCTCCAGGCCCCCTTCATGATGCTGGGCCAGCTGGTGATGATGGGGCAACGCGCCCGGGCCAGCGCCGAGCGCATCTTCGAGATCCTCGACCAGCGCACCGACATCGTCGAGCGGGCCGACGCCACCGCCTGGCCCGGCGGACCCGGGCGCCTCGACTTCTCCCACGTCACCTTCGCCTACGGCGACGGGCCCCCCGTGCTGAACGACTTCGATCTGCACATCGAACCCGGCACCACGGTGGCCCTGGTGGGCCGCACCGGATCGGGCAAGTCCACGGTGGCGCGCCTGCTGCCGCGCTTCTACGACGTGGACGGAGGCGCGATTTCGATCGACGGTCACGACGTGCGTGACCTGACGCTGGCCTCGGTGCGCGACACCGTGGGCGTCGTGCTGGACGAACCCTTCCTGTTCTCCACGTCCATCCGCGACAATATCGCCTACGGGCGCCCCGACGCCCCGCTCGAGGAGATCGAGGCGGCCGCCCGAGCCGCCCACGCCGATGAGTTCATCAGCCGCCTGGAGCACGGCTACGAAACGGTGGTTGGCGAGCGCGGCTACACGCTCTCGGGCGGGCAGCGCCAGCGCATCGCCATCGCCCGCACCCTCCTGGCCAACCCCCCGGTGCTCGTGCTCGACGACGCAACCAGCGCGATCGACGTGCGCATCGAGGAGCAGATCCACGACGCACTGGCCCACCTGCTGGCGAACCGAACCACGCTCGTCATTGCGCACCGCGTCTCGACGATTTCCCTGGCCGATCGCGTCGTGCTGCTCGATGCCGGTCGCGTCGTCGCCGATGGCACGCACAGCGACCTGCTGCGCACGTCGCCACTGTACGTCCAGATCCTCTCGCAGGCCCAGGGCCCCGCATGACGTGGGGTGGGGGATTCGGCGGCGTCTTCGCGGGGAGCGGACGCGCGACGTCCGGGCTGCCCTTCGGCGGCATCCCGTCCGAGCTCCTGGACGAGGCCACACGCCTGCTCGACTCGGAGCCCGCCCGTCCGCCCTCGGCCCGGGCGTTCACGCAGCGTCCCTCGGCGGGCGAGCGCCGGCCGCTGAGCCTGATCCAGCTCCTCGCCTCGTACCGCGGCCTGCTGGCGATCGCCAGCTTGCTCGTGCTGGCCACCAGCCTGCTGCTCCAGGCCGGACCCAAGATCACCCAGTACGCCATCGACCACGGGATGCTGCCCGGGCACCGATCGGTCCGCGTCGTCGTCATCGCCGGGTCGCTCTACGCGGTGATCGCGCTGGCCAACGTGGCGCTGCAGCGCTTCCAGACCGACGCGACGGGTCGCCTCGCCTCGCGCGTGATGCACGACCTGCGCGTTCGCGTCTTCACCCACCTGCAGAGGCTCAGCCTCGACTTCTTCACCGAGGAGAAGGCCGGCGTCCTCATGAGCCGCATGACCAGTGACATCGAGAACCTCCAGCAGCTGCTCCAGTACGGTCTCGCCCAGTTCGCGACCCAGGGGCTGACCATGGTCGTGATCACCGCCGTGCTCTTCGCCACCAACGTCGAGCTGGCTTCGTGGACGGTCCTGCTGGTCGTGCCGGTGCTCGCCGGACTGTCCATCTGGTTCCACCACGCCTCCGAGCGGGGCTACCTGCGCACGCGGGACCGCATCGCGCTCGTCCTGGCCGACCTGTCCGAGTCCCTCTACGGCATCCGCGTCATCACCGCCCACAACCGGCAGCGCCGCAACATCGCCAACCACCGCCACGTCGTGGGGGCCTACCGGGACTCCAACCTCTACACCGGACGGGTCAGCTCGATGTACGGCCCCACGACCAACCTGATCGGCATCCTGGGCCAGGCGCTCCTCCTCGGCATCGGCGGGCACCTGGTCCTCGAGCACCGCATGACCCTGGGCGCCCTGATCGCCTTCTTCTTGTACCTCAACCGCTTCTTCCAGCCCATCCAGCTGCTGGTCCAGCAGTACAACGCGCTCCAGCAGGGGCGCTCCTCGATCATCCGCCTGCGGGGCCTGCTGGCGACCGCCCCCTCGGTCGACGAGGTCGCCGACGCTCCCGCACTCCCCCCCGTGGAGGGCCGGATCACCTTTGCGTCGGTGAGCTTCGGCTACCAGCCCGACCGCTTGGCGCTCGAGGGCATCGATCTGGAGATCGCCCCCGGCCAGAGCGTGGCCATCGTCGGACCCACCGGTGCGGGCAAGTCGACGCTGGCCAAACTCGTCAACCGCTTCTACGACCCCACAGCGGGCCAGGTCCTCATCGACGGCATCGACGTGCGTACCGTGACCCTGCGCTCGCTGCGTCGCCAGATCGGTCTGGTGCCCCAGGAGCCGTTCTTGTTCGCCGGATCGATTCGTACGAACCTGGCGTTCGGCAATCCGCGCGTCACCGCCGCCGAGATCGACGAGGCCGTTGACGTGGTCGGGCTGCGCGAGCTAGTCGAGCGCCTGCCCGACGGTCTCGACACCGAGGTCCACGAGCGCGGCCAGACGCTGTCGGCCGGCGAGCGCCAGCTGCTGGCGCTGGCCCGGGCCTTCCTCGCCCGCCCCCGGATCCTGGTGCTCGACGAGGCGACCTCCTCCCTCGACCTCAAGAGCGAGCAGATCGTCGAGCGGGCCCTGGACCGCGTCCTCGAGGGCCGCACCGCCCTGCTGATCGCCCACCGCCTCAGCACGGCCGAGCGCGCCGACCGCATCGTGGTCGTCGACCACGGTCACATCGTCGAGCAGGGCACCCCACGCGAGCTGGTGGCTCGGGGAGGGATCTACGCACAGATGCACACCGCCTGGGTGGCCGCCGGTGGACAGGCCCCCGCCTGATCAGCCCATCAGGCGACGCGCCTCTTCGATCAGCTGGGCGGCCGACTGGCCGGGACGCGGCAGCGGGACCACCTGCAGATGTGTCACCCCCGCCTCGGCGAAGGCCGCCATCCGCTCAGCAACGTAGCCGGGCGGGCCAATGAGGGTGGTCAGCTCCAGGAACGCCGCCGGGACGGCCGCCTCGGCCTCGGCCTTGCGGCCTGCCAGGTAGAGGTCCTGGATCTGGGCCGCCTCGCGGGCGAAGCCGTAGCGCACGGCGAGCTCGGTGTAGAAATTCTGCCCGCGGGCCCCCATGCCCCCGACGTACAGCGCCACCATCGAGCGCTGCAGGTTGCGCAGTTCCAAGGTCGCCTCATCCTCCCCGATGGCCAAGAGCCCACCCGCCGTGATCATCAGGGGACCCCGTGCCGGGTCCCGGCGAGCCGCGCCGGCCGCCAGCGAGGATCCCCAGACCCCCTGGGCACGCTCGGGGATGAAGAGGATCGGCATCCACCCGTCGGCGATCTCGGCAGCCAGGGCCACATTCTTCTCGCCCAGCGCCGCCAGCCAGATGGGGATGCTCGGACGCACCGGGTGGGCGATGATCTTGAGCGGCTTGCCCAGTCCGGTGCCCTGCCCCTCGGGCAGGGGCATCTGGTAGTAGCGGCCGTGGTGCTCGAGGGGCGCGTCGCGCCGCCACACGTCCCGGCAGATCTCCACGATCTCCCGCGTGCGACCCAGGGGGCTGGTGTAGGCGACGCCGTGGAATCCCTCGATCACCTGAGGCCCCGAGGCTCCGAGGCCGAGGTGAAAGCGGCCGTCGGAGAGGGCGTCGACGCCCGCTGCGGTCATCGCGATCAGCGTTGGGGTGCGCGTGTAGATGGGCAAGATGCCCGCGCCGAGCTCCACGCGCGAGGTCGTCGCGGCCAGGTAGCCCAGCAAGGACGGCCCGTCGAAGCCGTAGGCCTCGGCCACCCACACCAGGTCGAGGCCCGCGGTCTCCAGGTCGGACACCTCCCGGGCGGCCTCCTGGAAGCCACCCGCGTAGCTGAGGGTCGTCGTCAGCTTCACCGCCACCTCCCCGTTCGAGGTCAGCGTAACCGACCGGTAGCCGCCGTCCGATCTGCCACGGCGTGGCGTACGCTGGGTACGAGGGCAACGGCGCTCTCCTCAGAACCAAAGGCTGGTGACAACGTGGTCACGCGACCGAATGATCCATCTGCGCACGAGTTCAATCCTTGGCTGCGCGTGGTATCCCTGATCGAGTCGGCGGGAGCCCTCCTGGGCCTGCGCGACGACCTGGTGCAGCGCATCGTGATGCCCGAGCGCGTGCTCGAGGTGGCGGTGCCCGTGCGCATGGACAGCGGCGATGTCGAGATGTTCACGGGCTGGCGCATCCAGCACAACACCTCCCGGGGTCCGGGCAAGGGAGGCATCCGCTTCCACCCCAGCGTGAACACCGATGAGATCGCCGCGCTCTCGGCGGACATGTCGATCAAGTGCGCGGTCGTCAATATCCCCTACGGCGGAGCCAAAGGTGGCGTCCAGGTCGACCCAGCCGCGCTCTCGCGCGGTGAGCTGGAGCGGCTGACGCGGCGCTACGCCTTCGCCATCGCCCCCATGATCGGCCCGGACCGTGACATCCCGGCACCCGACATCAACACCGACTTCCAGGTCATGAGTTGGATCATGGACACCGTGTCGATGCTGCGCGGCCATAACACGCCGGGCGTGGTCACGGGCAAGCCCCTGTCCATCGGCGGCAGCATGGGCCACGCCGGCGCCACCTCACTGGGCGTCACCAACTTGACGATGGCCCTGCTGCAGCGGCTGGGCCGCATGGCCAACGAGCAGCGCGTCGTGATCCAGGGCTACGGCAAGGTCGGCGCACCGCTGGTCAAGCTGCTGAGCGACCGCGGCATGAAGATCGTGGGCATCGCCGACATCTCCGGCGCGATCCACGACCCGGCCGGCATCGATCCGCGGGCGCTGGCCAAGCACTTCGAGGAGGCCAAGACCGTCGTCGGCCTGCCGGGTGCCGAGTCCGTCGCCGCCGACGAGCTGTTCAGCCTGCCCAGCGACATCGCGATACCCGCGGCGCTCGGGGGCGTGATCGACGAGCGCGTAGCCCAGTCGATGGCGGCCTCGGTGGTTGTCGAGGCGGCCAACGGCCCCACCACCGGCGACGGTGCCGCGGTGCTCGCCGAGCGGGGGATCCCCGTGGTTCCCGACGTCCTGGCCAATGCCGGCGGCGTCGTGGCCTCCTACTTCGAGTGGGCTCAGGACCTCCAGGGCTTCATGTGGGAGCCCGAGCTGTTCCACCGCCGTCTCGAGAAGACGATGAGCGACGCCTTCAACGCCGTGTGGGCCCGCCACCTCGAGCTCAAGGTCGAGTTGCGCGAGACCGCCATCGCCCTGGGCGTCGAGCGCATCGCCGAGGCCACCGAGGTCCGCGGCCTGTTCCCCTGATCCCCCGGGGGTCCCGTACTCCGTCGTGAAACTGGATGCGGTGCCCGGCGACGCTTCGCTCTTGTGGGGCGAGCGCCTCGTACCGCCCCCCTCGACGAGGATGACCCTCACGAGCAGCGTCGCACCGGGGGCCGTGGTTTCGCACGCCCACTGCTGCGGGGACTGGGCCCCACGATGTTCACGAGCCTCCAGGCCCGGGGCACCGTGCGACCCAGCACCCGCGCGCGGTGGACTGTGGCAGGGTAGCGACATGGAAGACGGGCCTGCGCGCCAGGACCTCGAGCGCGAGATCGCCGCACTGCGTGCCGACGTGGTCCGGCTGCGCGCCCAGATCGAGCGCCTGCGTGACCAACTGCGCCAAATCAGTGCGGTGCGCTACGAGCGCCCGCCGCACTACCAGTGATCGCCTAGTGATCTGAGTCAGAAGTGCGTCAGTAGGTGAGGTAGGCTTGGTCGTCGCGGACGTCCGTCGGCGACGATGGGAGGCGAGCATGCCGAGTCCTGTCCTCACCCCACTCGTTCTCACCGACGAG
>JAKAUQ010000037.1 GCA_021827705.1 Actinomycetes bacterium | reverse complement strand
CTGCGGGCTACCCTGATCGCGGGCGGCCGATCGAATCTCACCTACCGCGTCGAGGACGCTGACGGGCGTACCGTCGTGCTGCGGCGCCCTCCGACATCTCACGTGCTGCCCACGGCCCACGACATGGCGCGCGAGTACCGGATCATCGCGGCCCTGGGGCCTCAGGGCGTCCCGGTGCCCGCAGCGCTGGCCCTGTGTACCGACTCCGCCGTCGCCGAGAGGCCCTTCTACGTGATGGAGTTCGTGGACGGCCTGGTTCTGCGCGACCGCGAGCAGGCCGAGCGCGCCCTCGCCCCCGAGATACGGGCCAGCGTCGGCGACCACCTGGCCGAGACCCTGGCCGCGCTCCACGACGTCGACGTCGACCGGGCCGGTCTGGGAGACCTGGCCCGCCGCGAGGGCTACGTGGAGCGCCAGATCCATCGCTGGCTGGGTCAGTACGAGCAGATGCGCGAGAGCCAGGGCACCGACGGCGTCATCGACGTCGGTCGGCGTCTGGCCGCCGCCATCCCGCCAGCCCAGCGCACGACCGTGGTCCACGGCGACTACCGCCTGGACAACACCGTGCTGTCGCCTGCTGGCACGGTGCGGGCCATCCTGGACTGGGAGATCTGCACCCTCGGCGATCCCCTGGCCGACGTCGGGCTGCTCCTTGACTACTGGGCCGAACCCGGCGACGACGTCACCGTCCTGCTGGGCGCCGCGCCGACCACCGCGCCGGGATTCGCCACGCGGGCCGAGGTCCTGGCGTCCTACGCCTCGCGGTCCCCCCTCGACCTGGGAGCCATCGCCTTCTACCAGGCGTTCGGCTTCTGGAAGCTGGCCTGCATCTTGCAGGGCGTCTACACCCGCTATCGTGCCGGAGCCACCGGCGGCGACCCCGGTGCGGTCACGGAGTTCCCCACCCACGTGGCGACCCTGGCGCAGCGGGCCCGCGACACACTGGAGACATGATGGAAGATCAGATCCACGACCGCCTCATCGTCCAGGCGGATCCGATCCTGAACGAGCCCGTCCTGGTCTACGCACTGGAGGGCTGGATCGACGCGGGGCTGGGAGCAGCCAGCGCCATCACGACCTTGCTGATGACCTGCAACACCGAGATCCTGGCCACCTTCGACACCGAGTACTTCATCGACCAGCGCGCCCGCCGCCCCATGGCCCGCATCGTCGACGGCGTCACGACCGAGATGACCTGGCCCGAGATCCAGCTGCGCTACGGCCACGACGGCGACGGAGCCGACGTGCTGTTCCTGGTGGGACCGGAGCCCGACTTCCACTGGAGTGACTTTGCCGACGTGGTGACCGAGCTGGCCCGCCACTACGGGGTCCGGCTGGTCGTGGGCCTGGGTGCCTTCCCCGCGCCCGCACCCCATACGCGTCCCATCCGCGTCATCGGCACCGCGCCCTCCCCCAGCAGCCACCTGCTGGCCCGCGTGGGCACCGTGCCCGGCGAGATCGAGGTCCCCGCCGGCATCGGCGCCGTCCTCGAGCTGGACCTGGCCGAGGTCGGCATCGACGTCATCACGCTGTGGGCGCGCGTCCCCCACTACGTGGCGTCGATGGGCTACCCCCTCGCGGCGGCCGCCCTCATCGACGGCCTGGCCAGCGTGGCCGGCCTCACCTTGGACGCCGGCTCGCTGCGCGAGTCGGCCGAGGATGCCCGACGCCGCATCGACGAACTCATCTCGGCCAACCCGGAGCACGACGCCATGGTGCGCCAGCTCGAATCGTCCCTCGACGCCGCCGACCCCGCCGTGGGCGAGAACCTGCCCAGCGGGGACGAGCTCGCCGCCGAGCTCGAGCGCTTCTTGCGCGGCGAGGCGGACTAGCGCCCGGCCTCGAACGCGCCGCCCTCGCTGGCCAGTCCCAGGCCCAGGGCGTAGCCCTCCAGGTACACCGCGGCCTCGTGCTGGCGGGGGTAGCGTGCCGCGAGAGCCCGAAAGCGCGGCGAGTGGTCGGCCTCGATCAGGTGGGCCAGCTCGTGGACCAAGACGGCGTCCACGACCCACGGGGGACACGACCGCAGGCGCGACGAGACCCGGATCTCTCGACTGGCCGGTGAGCACGAGGCCCAACGCATGCGCTGGCTCGCCGACCAACGCACCGCGGCCGGCTCGATGCCGTCGAGATACGTCGCCCCCAGTGATCGGCAGCGCGCCAAGAGGTCAGCGTCGCTGGACGCGTGCTGGGGGCGCTGGGCGAGCAGGCGGGTGACCAGATCGTCGACGAAGCGGGCACGCTCGCGTCCCCGCAGGCGCGCGGGGATCTGCACGACGATCCTCGTGCCCGACCAGTGCGCTGCTCCCGTCTTGGTACGTCGGGTCGAAGCGCGCACCTCGACTTCGGGCCGGTCGAAACGTGGCGGCTCGATGGTCACGCGCAGCGTGCTCACCGCGTCACGACGCTCACCATGCGCGGTGCGCGCACGATGACGCGCACGGGAGCACGCCCGTCGAGCCAGCGCACGACGTCGGGGTGCGCCAGTGCCGCCTGGTGGGCGGCCTCGTCGGTGATCTCGGGATCGACCTCGAGGCGGGCGCGCACCTTCCCGTCCACCTGGACGACCATCGTCACTTGGGACTCGACGGTCCAGGCCGGGTCCGCCTGAGGCCACGGCTGCAGGTGCACCGAGGGCTCGTCGGGGTGGCGGCGCTCCCAGAGCTCGGCCGACAGGTGCGGCGCCATCGGGGCCAGGAGAGCGAGCAGGGTGTCGAGAGCCTCGTCGAAGGTCGCGGGCGACACCGTATTCTCGGCGTAGGCCCAGCGCGTCAGCACGTTCAGGAGCTCCATGAGCGCCGCGACCGCGGTGTTGAAGCTCCAGCGGTCCAGATCGGCGCTGACCTTGACGATGGTGCGGTGCACGGCGCGGCGCACGGCGTCGTCGCGAGTCGCGTCGTAGGCACGGGCCGACAGCTCACTGGTGGCCAGGCGGTAGATGCGGTCCAAGAAGCGCGCGCAGCCCTCGATGACCTCCTCAGTCTGCTCGGTCCAGTCCACATCATCGGCGGGCGGGCCCACGAAGAGGTGAAAGACCCGCAGCCCGTCGGCACCCACCGTGTCGAAGTAGCGCTCAGGCGCGATGAGGTTGCCCTTGGACTTGGACATCTTGGTGCCCGCGAGCCGGATCATGCCCTGCGTGAACAGCCGAGCGAAGGGCTCGCGCGGCAGGCCCGGGGCCAGCCCGACGTCGATCAGCGCCTTGGTGTAGAAGCGCGCATAGAGCAGGTGCAAGATGGCGTGCTCGATACCCCCGATGTACTGGTCGACCGGCATCCAGCGCGCCGCCTGGACTGCGTCGAAGGGTCGATCGGGCGTGAAGGGATCGGCGAAGCGCAAGAAGTACCACGACGAGTCAGTGAACGTGTCCAGGGTGTCGGTCTCGCGCCGCGCCGGTCCCCCGCATTGGGGGCAGGTGGTGTCCCGAAAGCCCGGATGCGTGGCCAGTGGCGACTGGCCGGTCTGGTCCATGGTGACGTCGTCGGGAGCCAGCACCGGCAGCTGCTCGAGGGGCACGCCCACGATGCCGCAGCGGTCGCAGTACACGATGGGGATTGGGCAGCCCCAGAAGCGCTGTCGGGAGATCAGCCAGTCGCGCAGGCGGTAATTGACCGTGGGGCGACCTTCCGCGTGCTCGACCAGGAACTGCGTCGCCTCGGCCTTGGCCTCAGCGACCGTGAGTCCGTCCAGGAAGCCCGAGTTGATGTGCCGGCCCTCGCCGCCGTAGGCGCCGTCGTCGTGACCCTCCGGTGGCTCGACCGTGCGCACCACCGGCAGGTCGTAGGCCCGGGCGAACGCGAAGTCGCGCTCGTCCTCACCCGGTACACCCATGATCGCCCCGGTGCCGTAGCTGCCCAGCACGTAGTCGGCGACGTAGACCGGGACTGCCGCGCCGGAGAAGGGGCTGCGCACGTAGCTCCCGGTGAACGCGCCGCGCTTAACCAACGACCCATCCTCGGCGGTCGCGGTGCGCTCGAGCTCACTGGCGGCCCGAGCCCGCTGGACCAGCTCGTCGACCGCGGCGCGCTGGTCGGGCACCGTCAGGTGCTCCAGCAGCGGGTGTTCGGGAGCGACGACGGCGTAGGTGATGCCGAAGCCCGTGTCGGGACGGGTTGTGAAGACGCGCAGCGCCAGGGACGGGTCCGACACGAGGGGCAGGTCGAACTCGACGCCCGCCGAGCGACCAATCCAGTTGCGCTGCATCACCTTGACGCGCTCGGGCCACTCCAGGCCGTCGAGGTCGTTCAGCAGCTCTTCGGCGTAGCGGGTGATGCGGAAGAACCACTGCTCGAGCTCGCGGCGCTCGACCAGGTCACCCGAACGCTCGCAGGTCCCGTCGGCCAGAACCTGCTCGTTGGCCAGGACGGTGGCGCAGCCCGGGCACCAGTTGACCGGTGCCGTCGCCCGGTACGCCAGCCCGGCCCGCCAGAAGGTCAGGAAGATCAGCTGCGCGTACTTCATGTAGGTCGGGTCGTGGCTGACGACCAGGCGACGCCAGTCGTAGACCGCCCCCAGGCGCTCCACCGAGGAGCGAAGCTCCGCCATGCGCGCCTCGGTGAAGATGCGCGGATGGCTCCGGGCCTTGATGGCGGCGTTCTCGGCCGGCAGTCCGAAGGAATCGAAGCCGAAGGGCGACAGCACCGCCTTGCCGCGCATGGTCTGGTAGCGCACGACGAGGTCGCCGAAGGTGTAGTTGCGGATGTGCCCCTGGTGAGCCGAGCCCGACGGGTACGGGTACATGCACAGGGAGTAGAAGTGCTCACGGGGATCGTCGTTGTCGACCTCGTAGGTTCCCTGGGCCGCCCAGTGCTCCTGCCACTTGGTCTCCACTGCGTGGACGTCAAAGGGTCGGGCCATCGGCCCAGTTTACGAAACCGCGCGCCGGGCCCGGCGTGGGTAGCCTGGCGACGTGACTCCTCGGGCGGCCACCTACGTCTTGGTTCACGGCGCCTGGCATGGCCCGTGGGCCTTCGAGCCGCTGACGCAGGTCCTCGACCAGCGCGGCGTCGCCTGGATCGCCCCCTCGCTGCCCAGCAGCCACGACGATGGCGACGGCTCGGCCGATCTGGCGGCCGACGCCGCCGCTGTCGTCGCGGCAGCGGCGTGGGTCGGACCCGTCGTGCTGGTGGGTCACAGCTACGCCGGTGCGGTCGTCACCGAGGCGGCACCTCAGCTCGATGTGCGTGAGATCGTCTACATCGCCGCCCTGGTTCCCCGCGTCGGCGAGAGCGCCACCGATGCCTCCAAGCGCGTCCGCGTGCGCACGGCACTCGACGAGGCCATGCGCCTGGAGGGGGCATGGTTGACGCTCAATCCCGAACGGGCCATCGCTGCGCTCTACGGCCACCTCGCGCCCCAAGACGCTGCAGCTCAGGTCGCTCGTATGGGGCGCCAGACTCTCGCGAGCTTCCGCTCACCGCGCCAAGCCGTCGACGTGGCGGTGCCGAGCCGCTATCTGCGCTGCCTCGAAGATCGAGCCATCGATCCGAGCCTGCAGGACGAGATGGCTGTCAACTGCGACACCGTCATCGACCTGGCGAGCGACCACTCCCCCTTCCGCTCGCATCCCGACGCACTGGCCGATGCCCTGCTCGGCGAGGTCAGGTAGAGGTAACTGCTAGGCTTGTCGGGTCCTGGGGGTATAGCTCAGTTGGTAGAGCGCTTGACTGGCAGTCAAGAGGTCAGGGGTTCGAATCCCCTTACCTCCACTCCGACGCAGAATGAGAACCCGGCCTGATGACACGGGACGCTGGTACGATTTCGTCAATGAAGTTCACAGTTGCCGTCACTCACGAAGTGCCTTGGTATATCGCGAGGTGCCTGGACATCAACGTAGTAAGCCAAGGTGAGACTGTGGATGAGGCTCTCGCGAATCTCGAGGAAGCGCTGGGCCTGTACTTCGAAGGGGAGGACCTCCCCGACTCGCTTGAGCCGCCGATCATCACCACAGTCCTGCTCTCTGCGTGAGTCCCGCGCTTCCCGTCGTTTCGGGTCAAGAGGCTGCCACCGCACTCGCGAAGGCCGGCTTCGTGCCAGTCGGCCAGCGAGGTAGTCGTGTGACACTTCGCGATCAGAGTGGGTCTTCCGGTTTCAGCGGGGTGCGCCATCCTCGTCACCGAACGACAATCGAGTCGAGCAACCTGAAATTGGGCTTGCCGGCGTAGAGCAGAGCTCGTATTCGAAAGTTCTCGAAGTT
>JAKAUQ010000014.1 GCA_021827705.1 Actinomycetes bacterium | reverse complement strand
GTCGCGGCAACGCTCAACAGTCGGCCACGCAAGACACTCGGATGGAGGACACCCGCCGAGGCTCTCGACGAACTACTACAGTCAGCTCAGCAAACTGGTGTTGCTTCGATCGATTGAGTCCAGTCAAATGACCTCCATCCGCTACGGCGAGCGCCTCGCCGAGATCGGGGCCGTCCCCTCGATCGGGACCGTCGGTGACTCGTTCGATAACGCTATGGCCGAGTCGATGTTCGCCCTCTTCAAGACCGAGCTGTTCCGAAACCCCGCCGTCCTCGCCGCCGTCGACGGACACTGGAAGGGGCTCGACGATCTGGAGATCGAGACCGCGAAGTGGGTCTCGTGGTTCAACGAGGTGCGCCTGCACACCGAGCTCGGTGACGCCACGCCGCTCGAGGTCGAGGCCGACTACGATGCACAACCTCGGGCCGATGTTGCCTGAGAAATCCCAACACCAGAGTCTCTACGGAACCTGGACCGAATCACATCGGGCAGGCCACGCCTCCCCCGATGCAGCGCTGCGATACCAGCACGCAACTCGAGATCGAGATCAACTCCTCGCGGATACCTTGGAAGTCCTCCGCGGGCGACGAGCGCAACGTTCATGACGATCGTGAGCGAGTTACGATCGGCGACTGTGGGGCTCGGTGGGCATAATCCGGGCATAATCGGAACACTCGCGGGCGTAATCGGGCGTAATCCAGTAGACAGTGATGGGCACCCGTGGACAGCGGTGGACACCGGAGAACGCCTGAAATTTGAGAGGTTTCCTCTGAACAGCCTTGGAGCGGGCGACGGGAATCGAACCCGCGTTCTCAGCTTGGGAAGCTGATGTTCTGCCGCTGAACTACACCCGCGTGACCACCCATGGTAGCCGGGGACCTAGGAGGGGTGATGGTTGTCGAGGCTCTGAGCAATTTCCCAGACGTGCCCGTCGGGGTCTGCGAAGTGCGCCGTGCGCATGCCCCAGCGACGGTTCTCAGGTCCGCGAAGGAAAGTCACGCCGCTACGGGCCAGGGCGATCACGACCTCGTCGACGTCGTCGACGAAGCACACGAGCTCACCGGTGGGCGGTACTCCCGCATCGGTCGCGACGCCGTCGCCGACCAAGTCGATGGCCCCCTCGGGTGACAGCAGGAGGATCTTGCTGCCGGAAAGGTCCAAGAAGGCCGACTGGGGGTCAGCATTGACGAGGGCTGCCCCTAGCGCATCTCGATAGAACGCGGTGCTCGCGTCGAGATCAGAGCAGAAAAGTACTGTGACGCCGATAGCTGGCAAAGCAGAGCCCATGATTCCCCCCTCTGGCGCGGACCTTAGTGTCGCGACCCAAAAAGGGTGACGACCGATGTGAGGATTCGCGAAACTGCCCGCACCAAAGACGGGCATCCGAGCTCCGTCGTCTCGCGGCGCCAAATGAGCGTGCGCGGGGTCCTCGGAGTTACTCACCGGTAACGGCTATGGTGACAAGAACCATGGTGCTGTCCGACCGCTCGATCCGCGAGGCCCTGGAAGTGGGCCGTATCGTCATCGACCCCTTGGGCGATCAGTGCATCCAGCCGTCCTCGGTGGACCTGCACGTTGACCAGCTGTTCCGGGTGTTTCGCAATCACAGCCAGCGCGTGATCGACGTGCGAGAGGCCCAAGAGGACTTGACCGAGCTGATCGATGTCGGGCCCGACTCCCCCATGATCCTGCATCCCGGGGAGTTCCTGCTGGGATCCACGATCGAGCGCGTGGCGCTGCCCGACGACTTGGTGGCTCGCCTCGAGGGAAAGAGCTCGCTTGGTCGCCTGGGCCTGTTGATCCACTCGACGGCCGGGTTCGTGGACGCGGGGTGGGACGGGCACCTCACCCTCGAGCTGTCCAATGTTGCCAACCTGCCGATCACCCTCTACCCGGGCATGAAGATCGGCCAGATCAGCTTCTTCGAGATGACCACCCCGGCGGACCGCCCATACGGGGCGGCGGGTCTCGGGTCGAAGTACCGCGGTCAGCGGGGGCCAACCGCGAGCCGGTACTGGGAGAACTTTCGGTCTCCGTGAGGGGGCGGACGATGGCTGACGCGACCCCGACACGTCGGGCGAGATGGAGGACGCAGTGGTAGCTCGAATCGTTATCGGCCTGGTGATCTCCCTGCTGGGATTCGCCGTGGCGGGACGCCGCTTCTTGTGGCTCTCGCGACTGATCCGCACCGGCCAGGCGGCGCCACGGCGCTGGAACGGGTTCCGTCGGGTGTCCGAGGCCGAGCTGGTGGAAGTGGCCGGGCAGCGCAAGCTGCTGCGCTGGACGGTTCCGGGCCTCGCCCACTTCTTCACGATGTGGGGCTTCTTCGTCCTGCTCGCGACCATCATCGAGGCCTACGGGGCGCTCTTCACGCGCAGCTTCCACATCCCCTGGATCGGTCAGAGCAACTGGCTGGCCTTCGTCGAGGACTTCTTCTCCACCGCGGTGCTCGTCTCCCTGGTCGTGTTCACCGTCATCCGCCTGGTCAACGCGCCCTCGCGCAAGGACCGGGCGAGCCGGTTCTACGGCAGCCACCTCCAGGCGGCCTGGATCACCTTGGGGATGATCGCGATGGTCATCGTCACGCTGCTCATCTACCGAGCCGCCCAGATCAACACCGGGCACTTCCCCTTCCCGCGCACCGTCGGGGCGGTCTACCACCAGCCGCCGCTTCGCGGCTCGGCGGTGAGCGCTTTCCACGAGCACATCGCCTCGCCGTGGGCCTTCGCCTCCCAGGTCGTCGCCCACTGGCTCGCACCCCTCGGCTACGGGGTCAACAGCGTTCTCGAGGCGGTCTTCGTGCTCGCGAACATCGCGGTGATCGCCGGCTTCCTGGTGTTCGTCTCGTACTCCAAGCACCTGCACATCTTCCTCGCGCCGATCAACATCGGCTTCTCGCGCCGGCCCCGGGCCCTCGGAGGCCTGGACAAGACGCCGGACATGGACATGGAGCACGTCACCGAGGACACCGTCTTTGGCGTGGGCAAGTTCGAGGACTTCACCTGGAAGCAGATGCTCGACTTCTCCACGTGCACCGAGTGCGGCCGGTGCCAGTCGGTCTGCCCGGCCTGGAACACCGGCAAGCCCCTCAGCCCGAAGCTGCTCATCATGGGGCTGCGCGACAACATGTTCCTCTCGGCGGACCGGTTGCTCTCCCGGGAGAGCAGCGACGCGCCCACGCTGGTGCCGACCGTGATCGACCCCGACGTGCTCTGGTCGTGCACAACGTGCGGCAGCTGCGTCGAGCAGTGCCCCGTCGACATCGAGCACGTGGACGCCATTGTCGACATGCGGCGCTACGAGGTGCTGATGGAGTCCCGCTTCCCCTCGGAGGCCGCGCTCCTGCTGCGCAATCTGGAGAACCAGGGTGACCCGTGGGGCCTGGGATCCTCCAAGCGCACCGAGTGGCTGAAGGCCCTCGACTTTGACGTGCCGATCTTCACCGACGCGATCCCCGAGGACATCGAGTACCTCTACTGGGTGGGATGCGCGGGATCCCTCGACGAGCGGGGCCGCCAGCAGATCGTCTCGACCGCACGCATGCTCCACCGCGCCGGGGTGCGCTTCGGCATCCTCGGGGAGCGCGAGTCGTGCACCGGCGACCCGGCCCGGCGGCTCGGCAACGAGTACCTGTTCCAGGAGATGGCCAAGGCCAACGTGGCGACGCTCGACGCCGTGGGAGCCAAGAAGATCGTCGCCAGCTGCCCCCACTGCTTCAACACCATCAAGAACGAGTATCCCGACCTGGGTGGCTCCTACGAGGTCATCCACCACAGCGAGCTGCTCAGCCACCTGGTCGCCGAGGGCCGCCTCACCCCGGGCGTGAGCTTCACCGGCACGGTCACCTACCACGACCCGTGCTACCTCGGCCGGCACAACCGGGTCTTCGACGAGCCCCGCACGGTGCTCGCAGCGGTGCCGGGCCTCACCACCGTCGAGATGGCCCGCCACCGCGAGCGGGGCTTCTGCTGTGGGGCGGGGGGCTCGCGCATGTGGATGGAGGAGCACATCGGCAAGCGCGTCAACATGGAGCGCACCGAGGAGGCCCTGGGCACCGGCGCCGACGTCGTGACGACGGCCTGCCCCTTCTGCATGATCATGCTGGACGACGCGGTCAAGGCGCAGGGACGCGGCGACGACGTCGCCGTCCTCGACATCAGCCAGGTGGTCGAGCGCTCGCTGTCGTGATCAGGCCCCCGCGAGGATGTCGACGGCGTTGACCCGCGTGGGCTCGATGGTCACGATCACGCGGCCGCCACTGGGCCCATCGAAGTCACGCAGGTTGGCGTGGTACTTGGCGCCCACACGCGCGGCGAAGGAGTAGTCGGGGTCCTCGGCCAGCACGGCGTCACCGCGGATCTCCAGGTAGCGCGTCGGGGCCGCCGGGTCGTGGATGAACAGGTTGACGGCCGGGTTGGCTTGCAGATTGCGCACCTTCTGGCGCGACGTGTGCAGCGACAGGCGCACGACGTCGCCCTCGGCGAGGAACCAGACCGCCGATAGCTGGGGTCGCCCGTCGGGGCCGATAGTCCCCAAGACGGCGGTGGCCGCGTCGAGCAGGTCGCGGTGGGAGTCGGGGATGGTGGCACTCATGGACCCGACGCTAGCGAGTGGGCCGCAGGTCGATGGGTCGAGATGTTCACAGCGCCGAAACACGGCACTAACAGAGGCGAAATCCCCGCTTGCGACACTGGCCCCACACCGAGGTCAACGGCGCCCTCCAGGAGAGAGGAGCACGATGCTGGCGGCGAACATCCCCTATCCGAGCTGGCTCAACCCAGCGGACAACACCTGGCAGCTGGTGGCCGCGACGCTCGTGGGCCTGATGAGCCTGCCGGGGATCGCCGTCCTCTACGGCGGGCTGGTGCGCAAGAAGTGGATCGTCAACACCATGCTGATGACCTTCACCGGCTTCTCGCTGACCCTGATCGTGTGGATGCTCTGGGGCTACAACCTGGCCTTCGGGCCGGCCGCCCACCTCGGTCCGACCGGGTCGTTCTTTGCCAACTTCATCGGCCACTTCACCCCGCTGTCGACGGCCGGCGCCGAGCAGGGCCAGGCCGTGTCGGGGGCCAACACCCTGATCCCGTTCCACTTCCCGACCGCGACCCTGGCCTACTTCCAGTTCGTGTTCGCCGCCATCACCCCGCTGCTGTTCCTCGGGGCGCTGGTGGGCCGTCTCAAGTTCAAGGCGTGGCTGCTCATCGTGCCGCTGTGGATCACCGTGATCTACGCCGTCAACGCCAAGCTCCTGTGGGGCGGCGGCTTCTTCGCGCTCAAGGGCGCCGTCGACTACTCGGGCGGCTACGTCATCCACCTGTCGGCGGGCGTGGCGGCCTTCGTGGGGGCAGCGATCCTGGGCCCGCGGCGCTGGCAGGACCGCGAGAACGCGTTCCCGAGCAACCTGATGATGGTCGCCATCGGCATGGGCATCTTGTGGCTGGGCTGGAACGGCTTCAACGGCGGGGACCCCTTCTACGCCGGTGCCGACGCGGCCAGCGCGGTCCTCAACACCAACGTGGCCACGGCCGTCGGCGTGGTGGCCTGGCTGCTGATGGACATGCTCTTCTCGGACCAGAAGAAGCCCACGTTCCTCGGTGCGTTGAACGGGATGCTCTGCGGGCTGGTGGCGATCACCCCGTCGGCCGGCTGGGTGAACGGGGTGGGCGCCATGCTGGTCGGTCTCATCGCGGCCAGCGTGGTCTGGGTCGCCTGGAACTACCTGTCGAAGGTCCGCCCCTTCTCCAAGGTCGACGACGCCATGGGGGTCGTCTACACCCACGGCATCGCCGGCCTGGTGGGCGGTCTGCTGGTCGGGTTCCTGGCCGACCCGGGGATGACCGAGTACGGGGTCGCCGGGTCTCACTTCAAGGGGGTGGGCCAGTTCTCGGTGGGGGGCTGGTTTTACACCCACTCGTTCCACCAGCTCTGGGAGCAGTTCCTGGCGGCCCTCTGGATCATCGGCTACACCGCCGTGGGGACCGCGGTCATCTTCTGGGTCGTCAAGGTGATCCTGGGGGGACTGCGCGAGAGCGAGGAAGTACTGTCCGTGGGGGACATTGCGATCCACGAGGAGGAGGCCTTCCCCGAGCCCACCTTCGGCGAGCCGCTGCTCACGCCGAGTCACCTGCACCCCGACAACGTCTAAGGAGAGACCATGAAGCTGGTAACCGCAGTCGTCAAGCCGTTCAAGCTCGACGAGGTGAAGGTCGCCCTGACCAAGCTCGGGATCTCGGGCATGACGGTGACCCAGGCTCGGGGCTTCGGTCGCCAGGGCGGCCACATCGAGATCTACCGCGGCCGCGAGTTCGAGTTCGACTTCGTGGACAAGATTCGCATCGACGTCGCATGCACCGACGAGCAGGTGGACGCGGTCCTCGACGCGATCGTCGGGGCCGCCCACACGGGCTCGGTCGGCGACGGCAAGGCCTGGGTGACGAGCATCGAGAAGGTGGTGCGCGTGCGCACCAACGAGCGGGGGCCCGAGGCTCTCTAGCCCTTCCTGTCCCAAGGTCGAGGTGACAGTGGTGCTCTGTGGAACTGTCTCACGCGGCCTTCTTCCGGGTGGCTCCCAGCATGTCACCGGGGATGCGGCCGTG
>JAKAUQ010000004.1 GCA_021827705.1 Actinomycetes bacterium | reverse complement strand
CGGGACACCCGGCTGGCCAGCCAGGTGGGCCTGACCTCGTTGGTGCCCCCGGTAGGACTCGAACCTACGCTCACGGTTTAGGAAACCGATGCTCTATCCGCTGAGCTACGGGGGCGGGACCTCCGCGTGAAGCTCCACGAAGGGCTCTGCGCGAAGGTCGTCCCACAGCCTAGGTCCCTCACGTGCGGGAAACCGACTCGACGGCACTTGACTGCGCATTCACAGGCAAATGAATTGCCGGCAAGTCATGCGGGTAGCCGGCATAGGGCTGGCTGCCACAGAGTTGACGCCGTCTGGCGCGTGGTGTGTGACTCGTGGATCTCCCGGCCCCGTTCGGGTGCCCTGCCTAGGATCAGGCTCCACCACTTGGCAGCCGAGCCCGCCGTCCAAGATGACCGAGCCGTCCGCACCCAGTAGCACCAACGACACCTCATTGGCGCCCAGCGCCACCCCAAACTCGCCCCCGCCCCGCGAACTGGCGCACCCGGCCTTCTCGCGCGACGGGTCGCGGTCGCGACGATCCACCTCCCCCGCCGTCGCGACCAGTCGCAACCGCACAGCCCCGATGCGGTGCAGCGTCGCGGGCACTCGTCAACGCAGCCCTCAATGGTCGGACGCCTCCATCACGATCTCGCAGCCGACGAGGGATCCGCGAAGTCCTTCGCCGGACAAGGCCACGACCTCGGGGTCGCGCCCGTAGCCGCGCACGACCCTGGCCACCCAGTCGCCCAGTTTCGAGGCCGCAGCCGTCCCGCCAAAATTATCGAGCGCCACCGGACGTCGGCGCGCGCTCGCGGTCACCGTGCCCGCGGTGCCCGGCCGCTCCTCCGTCCTCGACCCCGTCCGCGCGACTTACGTGAGGGGCGCCAATCGGCTCAGGCGATCCGGGCACTTAGCAGCGTGCGACCGTCCAGCGTCGCCACGCGCACCTCGCGCAGTCGCGACGTCGCCAGGCGCGTCGCGACGACCACCTCGACGACGTGCGTCGGCGTCGATCCCCAGTTGCCGACGACCTGGGACGCGCCGCCGACGGTCACCACCACGGCCTCACAGTTCAGCCCCGCCGGTACGCCGCGCAGGGAGAGCGACACCGCGGTCCCCCACGCCTTGGGTGTCAGGGTCGCGACCCCGCGCAGGGGCACCGTGGCACTGACCGGACGCATCGCGTAGCCCACCCCCGCCGGCGAGGACGGTGCGCGCGCCACCACGACGAAGAGCAGCAACGCCGCCGCCGCGGCCAGCACCGAGGCGCCCACGCGCCACGCACGCAGCCGGGCGCGCTGCGCGCGTCGCTCGTCGCGCACGCGCGACAGCATCCCCTCCCGCAGCGTCGCCGGCACCTCGAGCGGCTCCTCGTCAATCAGGGGACCAACGCGCGCGAGCAGCCCGGGCAGTACGGCGAGCTCGGCGAGCTCGTGCCGACAGGCCCCGCACCGCTCCAGGTGCGCCTGCACCTCGTGGCGCGACGCAGCGTCCAGGCCCCCCGCGAGGTACGAGCCCAGTGAGAGTCGAACCTCGTCGTGACCGTGATCCTGTTCGTGGTCGGTCATTGCACGTACCCCATCTCCTCGAGAATCACTCGCAGCGCGCGTAGCGCATAGTAGGTTCGCGATTTCACCGTCCCCGGGGCCACGCGCAGCGCGGCCGCCGTCTGGTCAACCGAGTGACCCAGGTAGAAGGCGTGGTGCAGCACACGGCGGTGGTCCTCGCTAAGTCGGGCCACCGCGTCGCGCAGCGTCCACGACTCGACAGCCCACTCCAGGCCTCCGTCGTTCGCGACGTCTTCCACGTCTGAAGAGACGACGGCCGGGCGCGCGCCATCGCGCCGCCAGGCGTCGGTGAGCGCGTTGCGCACCACGGTGTAGAGCCACGCGCGGCGCGCCTCGCGCGACTCGTCGAGCACCTCGGGGTGACGCCAGGCCCGCACCAGGGCATCCTGGACGACCTCCTCGGCGCGCTCGCGGCTCGCGCCGCGGCGCAGCGCGTAGGCGAAGAGGGGCGCCGCCCACTCGTCGTAAAGCGCCTCCACCACCTCGTCGCCCGCCACAGCGACGTCGGGATCGGGGGCCGCGGAGCCGCGCGGGGGCCAGTGCGTCCGCCTCCTCACCTCCGCACCTCCTCCGTGGTCCATGACTGCCTCACCAGTAGAACGCAGCGCCAGCCCTTGTGGTTCATCGCCCCAGCACCGTTGAACCACTACGCCTCGCGCTGCGTTGAACCAGATACCACCAACAGAAAGGCTCACTTGTGAGACGCAACTTCCTTACCCACCACTCCGTGCGCGCACTAGCGTTCGGCGCCCTGGGCACGGGTGCCCTGATCGTCGCGCCCATCGCTCCGGCCGGTGCTATGGCGCCCACCGGACCGACGGCCTACGCCAGTGCGCTGATCGGCCCCAATGGCGGTATGGTGAGCGGCTTCGGCGTCACCGCAAAGTTCCGGGAGGGAGCGATCCAGGGGACGGCCCTCGCGATCATCACCAGCTGGCCGGGTGGTCTGGACGTCGCGTCGCCCGCCGGACCCGTCCTTAAGACCTTCGGGCTGCAGATCTGTCCGGTGACGTCGACGGGGGCGGTGGGAATGTGCTCGAGCGTCATGGGCAACTACCCCAACGCGACCACCGGCGGCACCGAGCGCGTCGATGGCCGCACCCTGAGCTACGGCCCCTACGTCAAGAACGCGACCACCGGTGGCCCCGGCATCACCTTTGGCAGCGCCACCAATAAGCTCGTCACCGTCACGGTCGACACCGGCGGATCTCAGGTCTACATCTACAACCCCATCGCGACGACCACCGCGAAGGCCTATCCGGTCCTGCTGCCAAGCACGTCCAGTGATGGCGTGCTCACCTTCGAGACCTTCCAGCCGATCGTGTGGGCGGTGACCACGGCCACCCCGTGAGGCGTCGGCGCCTCGCGACCCGCCATCGTCGTGGTCGGGTCGCGAGGACGTCGAGCCCTCAGCTCGCCGCGATCTGAAGCGGACACCGGGCGCCCAAGAGCGAACCGCTCTCGTCGGCCAGGCGGCGACCCCAACTCCCACGAGCGTCGGGCCGGGTGGGCTGGTCCAACGCCTGCGCCACTGACGAAGTCCGGCGGGCGCCCTTCGGCAATGACGCCGACGCGGTTCTCGAGGCGACGCGGGAGTCGCCACGAGGGGACTGGCCCCCGATGGCCGCGCCCGGTCCCGGGAGCCGCAGGGACGCTCCGGGTCTGGCCGATCGACGGGGGCCACCCGGCGGCGATTGACGCCGGCGGACGTCGTGGCGACGTCCGCCGCGAGGCTGCGTATCGGTAACGACGGGTGCGTAGTGTTCGACCGTGGGGGTCCCTTGGCTTTCTCGGATGACGATGGTCGCGGTCACCTCGGTCGCGCTCAGCGCATGTGGAGCCACGAGAGGCTCGGGCGGCGTCGTCCCGTGGGCCGCGCTCGCGCCATCGCCGACGACCGCCACGACCTCGAGCACGACCACCGCGCCCAAGGCGCCGCCGTGTCGCGCAAGGCAGCTGCGAGCGCGCCTCGGCCGGGGCGAAGCGGGTCTGGGAAACGAGGAGACGGTCGTCGTACTGACCAATGTGGGGCCGCTCTGTCGGCTCAGTGGCTATCCCGACCTCGAGGGTCAGACGACGAGCCCCCGGTGGCGACCGATACGCGTTCGCAAGATCGGCACCTACTTTGGTGATCTCAACGCGACCAACGTCGCTCCGGGACGCAGTGGGCTCCTGCTGCTGGGCACCTCAGTGACGTGCAACGCGTTGAACGCGCCCTCGCAGTCCCGGGTGGCGGCCCATGAACGCGCTTTCACGTACCGCGCGATTCGCATCATGCTGCCCGGCCACCAGGGCACTGTCAGCGTGACCCGTATCAGCCTCGACGTGGCGTGCGGACTCGACGAGAGCCATCTCGGCGCTCGTCCGCCGCAGTCTTCTACCGCCCCGCCACGTCCCGGCACCGTCGCGACACTGAGCGCCTCGGTCTCCTTGCCCACGGCGCTGCGCTCGCTGACGACCCTCTCCTACGTGGTGGCCCTGCACAATCCGAGCGCGACGGCCGTGGCGTTCGCTCCGTGTCCGAACGTCACCGAGGAGATCTTCCTGGCGCCCAGTGCCAAGGGGGCGCGACCCGACGTCCGGACGTTCGCGCTCAACTGCGCCGACGCGGCACCCGTGGCGCCCCACGGCACGGAGCGCTTCGCGATGGAGCTGAAGATACCCCGGTCGCTGCACCGGACCCAGGCGAAGTTCGCCTGGGCGCTCGACACGGGCAGCGGGCCCTTCTTCGGACGTGCGATCAGGGTACTGCCGCCGCGGGGGGTGCTGCCGTGAGGCGAAGTCGACCGCCGGAAGTGCGTTCCTCCCAAATGCGCGGTCGCGCACCGGTCGCAGCCAAGCTCCGCGATCACGGCGCGACGTCCTGGGCGTCGGCGCCCTCACGTCGTGCCCGATGGCGCACCACAATGCGCGCTGTGCTCGTGGGGGCCGCCATGGCACTCTCCCCGCTTCCCCTCAGCGCGAGCGTCGCGTCGTCCGGCACTGGCGCCGCTACCCCGGACTGTACGCCGGCGGACCTGCAGACGATGCTCGTGTTCAATGGCCCCGGCAACCCCCTGGCCGAGCTCTCCGTCACCACCGCGGCGTCACACTCGTGCGCCCTGTCGGGACGCCCGACGATCCACCTCTTTCGCGCGGCACGAGGTCCGCTGGCCTTCGCCGAGACGCCCTACCGGTGGACGCCCGTGCTCGCGAATCCGCGTCGCCCCGTCGTCCTGACGCCCAGCGAACCGTGGGCGATCGTCGAGATGGCGTGGTGCGGCTTCCCGCGGGCTCCGCGTCGCATGGAGATCGACTTTCCGGGGTGGCGTCGCCCCCTCTCGGTGGGAGCGTCGTCGTTCGCGCCCTCAATGTTCCGCCCACCGGCGTGTCGCCGCGGGCCGGGGAGTCGGATCGCGGTCGACGTCGTGCGCAAGTTCGGTCCGCGGGGAATCTCGGGCCGCACCCCGGTGCTGCAGGTCACCCCAGCCACCAACCTGCACAACGGCCAGACCGTGACCGTGCGGGTACGCGGCTTCGATATCGGCGCGAAGTTCTTCCTGTCGGAGTGCGCGCGTTCGGCCGACGCCAACCAGGGCGGCTGTGGTGAGCAGTTGGCCGCCCAGCCCTTCGGCATCACCGACGTCACGGGCGCGGGGCGCATCACCTTCGTCCTGTCGTCTCGAGCCGGCACCAAGGCGTACGACGTGACTGATTTCCTTCCCTGTCACAGAGGGTGCGTCCTCGTTGCCACGGGGGGCCTGGGCAGTGTGTTCGCGACGGCGCCGCTGAGCTTCGCCGTGCCGTAGGCTCGCCCGAGACGACCGGCGCCCCACCCGAGCGGTTGGGGACGGCCTCGGACCACCACACGATGCGATCCGCTGCGACACCCGACATCGGCGCTCCGCAGTCGTCGTCGCGCCCCTTCGGCCATCCCACCCGCAGTAGGGATGGCCGAAGAGGTGGAGGAGACCCCAGGGCATGCCGACCATGATCGAGACTCCTGCCTCGCAATCGACATCCGCCACAGACGACCGGCACCGTTCACCGCGCTCAACGGCGTGAAGCCACAGCCTCCGTTGACAACAGCAGGGTTACGTCAGGTTGTTCACGCACGTCCCACCGTCATCGTTGCTGTTGGTACCGTCCGGGCATGTCGTGTTAGACCAGGTGACGCCGTTCAGGTCGGCGCCCTTCAGGTTCGCACCGGTGAGGTTGGCTCCCCGGAAGTTCACGTCGCTGAAGGCAGCGTTCAAGAGGTTGTCCCCCTGCAGGTCGGCCCCCTGGAAGTCGGCCCCCGTGGCAGTGCTTCCCAGCAGGTTGACCTCCTGCAGGTTGTCTCCACGCAGATTGGCCCCCGCCACGTTGGCGTCCTTCAGGTTGGAGCCCTGCAGGTTCTTACCTTGCAGGTCGGCGTTCTGCAGGTCAGCCCCCTTCAGGTTGCAGTTCTCGGTGGAGCCGTGGCACCGGTCGACGGTCTCACCGAGGGGCCCGGCGCTCGAGGCCAGGTAGTCACGGGTGCGCAGGTAGTCAACGGTGATGGAGTGATTGCCAGTAGCGGGGTAGGTGATCGTGCAGGTCGCCTCGTCTGGCGACGAGCCGTTGAGCGTCTCCCCCTTCGTCCCGTTGCAAGCGCCGATCAGCGTTCCGTTGTCGAGAAACTCGACCGTGCCGGTGGGAGTGCCTCCCCCGGGTGCCACCGGTGACACCGTGGCGGTGTAGATGACGGTCTGAGTGATGCTGGCCGGATCGAGCGAGGATGTCAGCGACGTCGACGTCGCGGAAGGCTTGATGGTCAAGGTCCCGGTCTGGTCGTAGGTGACGCGGTAATTGGGGTCCGTGTCACGACAGGTGATGGGGTAGCTGCCCGCGTCCGACGACGCCGCGACCGACGTGCAGGTGGTGAAGGCGCTCTCGGTCGTCGGGGTGTCACCGTTCACCAGACCGCTGTAACTGGCCGAGAGCGCGGGGTACGCGCCGCCGTAGGTCATCGACGCATCGTTCGAGGTGACGGTGAGCGGGGCCGGAGTGATGGTCAGGGTCCCGGTCTGGTCGTAGGTGACGCGGTAATTGGGGTCCGTGTCACGACAGGTGATGGGGTAGCTGCCCGCGTCCGACGACGCCGCGACCGACGTGCAGGTGGTGAAGGCGCTCTCGGTCGTCGGGGTGTCACCGTTCACCAGACCGCTGTAACTGGCCGAGAGCGCGGGGTACGCGCCGCCGTAGGTCATCGACGCATCGTTCGAGGTGACGGTGAGCGGGGCCGGAGTGATGGTCAGGTTCGCCGCCGAGGAGCTGGCGCCGTTGACGCTCCCACCCGTTGACCCGCTGTCACCGCTGTAGACGGCCTCCACCCCGTAACTGCCGGCCGGGAACGTTGACACCGTGCAGGTCGCTGCGGCGCTATAGGTCGAAAAGCCGAGCCCCGTGGGCTGGGAGAGCGAGACAGCAGTGCATCCTGGGATGTCCGTGCCGTTCTGGCGGAAGTCCACGGTGCCCCCACCGTCGGTCGGACTCACCTGAGCCGTGAAGGTGACCGACTGACCGTAGGTGACAGAGCTGCTCGAGAGGTTCACCGCGACGGTGGGGGTGGCGGCATTCACGGTCTCGGCAACCGAAGAGGAGCTGGCCGATCCGAAGTTGGAGTCGCCGCTGTAGAGGGCTTGGACCGAGTCCGAACCCACCGGCAGGTGCGCAGTCGTGCCCGGCTGGGAGACCGTGCACGTCGCGCTGTAGCTGCCAGTCGACCCCGAGAGCGCCTGGCTGGCACAGCCCACGATGTCTGCTCCGTTGTCGGTGAAGGCGACGGTGCCATTGCCGTCGAAGCTTGTCGCACTGACCGTTGCGGTGAACGTGACCTGCTGGGCCCAGCTGGAGGGGTTCACCGAGGCCGTGAGCTGGACGGAGGGCGTGGGTGGCGTGGGGGCCCCCGGAGGCGTGGGGGCACTGCTGAAGGGCAGCGTCACCGAGTAGGTCGAGCCATCCAGTGTGACTGACACGGTGAGTCCGCTATTGCTCAGCGAGAGGGCCCCACCCACCGAGACGCTGGCGTTGACCAGGGTGTCCCAGTACCAGGGGTCACACGCTGGTACACCGGCCTCGTACCACGGGCACGTGCTACCGACCCACTCCTCCAGAGTGCCCTGCACGGATCCCGAGAACGAGAGGCCCACCTGAAATGCCCCGCTCGTGGAGATGGACACGTTGGCACTCAGCGTGGCGCTCAGCGATCCGCTCACCCGTGTGAGACTGTCGCTCCACGACCCGCTGAGCGACAGGGAGGCGGTGAACTGGAACGTGAAGCCCGAGCTGCTGGCGCTGAGGTCAATGGTCACCGGGCCCACGGCCAGCACTCCACCCAGGTTGATCTCGGAGATGGTGCCAGTGAAGGAGAAACTCAGGGGACTGAACGAGATGCTGGCGGCGACGTTGACGGTGACGTTGAGCGGGCTGCCCAGCACCACGCTAAAGGCCAGGCTGTACCCCGCCGGATAGGTCGTTTGCCCAATGGTGCCACCCGTGGGCGCGATGTAGATCGAGGCGGAGTCCACCTGGATGAGTTGGGCTGCCCCGGAGCCCGCAAGGGTCAAGGGCTCCAGTGCCACGCACGTAGGGCAGCTCCCGGTGATCGAGAAGCTCAGCACAAAGGGGTCCAACTCGAAGGCGAAAGAGATGACAGCGCCGCTTTGGAGGCCGATCACGTTCTGCAAGGCGCTCGGCAGGGACAGGATCGTTCCCGAAAACGCCACGTTCGGGCCGGTCTCCGATACTCCTCCGGCCAGCGTGGCGCACTGCACGTCGAGCCCGGTGATACCGAAGGCGTTCGTCCAGCCGTCACCTTGGCACGAGGGATTGACCGACAAGCTGAGTGACGCGCCAAACACGCCGCCGGTCTCCCCCGCGCTCAAGGTTCCCGACAGTGCCACGCTTCCGCTCCCGTCTCCTGACTGGCCATCCGACGGCGTGTTCAAGGTGGCGTTCAAGGAGAACGAGACGGTGTCAGCGGTCTCTGACAGCGTCAGGTCCAAGGACAGCGAGTTCAGCACCAGAGTGGTGCCACCGGTGCTGAACAGGGTGGTGCCCGCCGGGGCGCTGAGGGAGATGTTGATCGTCACGGTGCTCGAGGAGAGGGATCCCGAGGCCACGACCGTCGTTATCCCGGTGAGCCCCACGTCCGCGAGCGCGGTCTCCACCCCCGACGAGAGGGTCAGGGCGAAGGCGAAGTTGATGCCCTGGTTGAGGGAGACCGTCCCCACGCCCGTCACTCCGGTGTCGAAGCTCGAAACCGCCGTCGAGGCATAGCCGACCCAAGCGCTCGCCGCGTCAGATCCCAGCCAGTCTTGGAGATCGGCCACGACGCCCACCACGAATCCCCCGTTGACCGCCGTGAGGCTCGCCAACACCGAGAGGTTCGAGCCACTGGGCATGACGGCCGTCAGCGTCGCCGTGACGGCGGCACTGTAGCTCCACGTTCCCCCCGACTCCGTTGCCGAGACCGTCACCGTCGGCGCGCTCAGGGTCGGGCCGTTGGCGCCCGCGGAGTACGACAAGCCGGTGATCGTCGCACTCAGGCTGAGGCTCTTCGCGGTGAAGTCGTAGCAGCCCGAGGCGGCCACGCTCCCGTTGTACCCGCTCAGAGACAGGCCCAGCGAGCCGTCCACGTAGAGCCACACGTCACTGGGCGCGTTGAGGGTGCACGAGGTCGGAAGCGTTCCTCCCGTGCCGAACTGGATGGATGACAACGACAGGCTCACGTCGGACCCGATGGCCACCGTCGCGCTGGTCGTGAACGTCGCGCTGCTGAGCTGGTCGACGACACCACCCGTCAGGGACGCGCTGGAGATGGAGAAGCACAGATCCGCCGCGCCGCTCAGGCTGGCGGTCGAAGAGTAGACACTGAGGTTGCCGCTCGTGAAGCACAGTTGCGGCTCGGGCGACCCGTCGGCGATATACCCCGAGAGCCCCGACCCGGTCACGTTGGCACCGAACAGGGACACGTTCCCCGAAGTGAAGCTGATGGACGACGTCGGCGAGCACGTGCCCGTTGACGCCGGCGTGGTGACCGAGAGGCTGGCCAGATTGCCCCCGAGGCTGGTAAAGGGCGAGAAGGTCAGCGTCCCGCTGTCGCCCCACAATGTGGCGAACGTGGTCGAGCACCCCGTGGTCATGGGCCGGCGCGCTGATCCCGAGAGGGCTGGCGCCGATGGGGGCTGAGCCGTGCTGGTCACGGTGACGGAGGCCGGAACCGGTACCGTGAAGCCTTCAGCGCTGGGCACGTAGTTGGCGCTGTAGGTGCTGGTGCTGGCCGGCGTGGGTACCTCGCAACTCGCGGTGGACGACCGGGCCGTCTGCTCGACCAGGTCGGCGGGGCCCTGCGCACAGGTCACGGGCACGCCCCCCAGGGCGAAATCCACCGTGCCGGTGGGTGGCAGGCTCGAGCCGCGCGACGCGTCGGTCACGATGGCCGTGAGCACCCGGTCGCCCGCCAGCAGCGGGTCGGGGCCCGTGCGAGCACGCAGACGAGCGATGGCCGGTGACACCCCGACGCGGCCCTCGTGCGCCACCGGGACGCTGCTGGGAATCAACGATTTCGTTGGTGGGAGGTAGGAGGCGCCGAACCTGTAGGGCGTCGTGCTGGGTGCCAGGGCGCTCAGCACGCAGGTGGCCGTTCCCGCGGTGACCTTCACGCTCTGACACGAGGCGACGCGGGAGCCCGCACCGTAGACGGAGCCTCCGTTCTCGGTGAAGTGCACCGTTCCCCCGTTGACCACCATGTGGCCCGACGTGGCAGCGACGGTGGCCACGATCGTGAGCGGCTCGCCGTAGGGGACCCGCCCTCCCGCTGGCACGACGACCTCGCGTCTGCCTCCGAGCACGCGCAGCGCCGTGGTCGTGGGGACGGGGAAGGCCCGCGCCCCAGGAGCCCGGGTGCTCGCCGGCGACGAGATCCGAAGTGGCATCACGGACTGGCCGGGGGCCACAACCAGAGAGATTGTGCCCGGCCGGCCGTGCCGCGACGGCACCCGCACCAGGTGGAGGCCGCTCGAGCCCGGCCGTCCCACGATCGAGGAGATCCCTGCGGCACCAGCAGCGCTCGGGCCGAGCTCGGGCGAGGTCGGGGTGGAGACCGTGGACGAGTCGCCCCGGACCGGGGGCGCCGCGACGTGAGAGCCAGGCGCGGCACCCGCGCTGGACGGGGACCCGACCGCGGCCAACGAGGCGACGCTCGCCACGAGCGTGACCGAAAGGGCCAACCGGAGCCACCGCGGATCCCCGAACCGCCTCGGTAATCGCGACAGCCCGGCCACCTCTTCCACCGACCAGCGTTTCACGTGTCCCCCGCTCCCCGTCGCGGCGTGAACGTATTTCTCCTACGCCGCGATGCGCAAGGGTCATCGCTGAGAGGCTTCTTCGACCCGACGTCGACCTCCCCCGACCTCTCGATGGGAGAGACCGGACAGGGCGACGCGCGTCAACCTTCCTCACGTCCCACCAGCGCCCGGTGCCGCAATACCGCCGCAAATCGCGGTAGTCGTGGTGCCAGGCGTCCGATCTCACTGACCGCATCGAGACGGTGTGCCACCCCGTTGGCAGCTCCCTAGGTCCGAAGAGGGTTCTCAGGCTGAGATCTCCCCCCCACCCGGTGATGATGCTGGCGTCGTCACGGGAGGCGGCCGGAACTCGTCCGGTGACCCGTCGCCCCGGCAGCTGTGCCCACGCTCGTGGCTAGCCCGGAAAGCCGAGGCGAGCGTGGCCGGGTCGTGGTCACCGTCGGCGCGCTCGCCCCGGGGTTCCATGCCGCCGTGGCTCTGGCATCGAGGCTGCGTGGTTGGTCCGTGACAATTCGAACGCGATCGGCCTGAGCATGCCGGGGCGCCGCGGGCGGCAGGGGCCGGCGGGGGTGCTCAAGGTCCGCGTCACATTAGCGAGGTGGCACTGCTCGCGGCTCGCCCCGACTCGTCGCTGGCGAAGGTCCCCTTCAGCCTCAGCGCGCAGAGGGCACCGGGCGGCGGGGTCGGCAGCCAAGGTGATCGGCGGGATCGATCCCGCACGCTCGTTGATCGAAGGCGGTCTTACCCGTGACCGCGACCCCGGGGGAATGGGTTGAACCGGCAGAAGCAGTCCTGGCCCCGCCAAGAGCGTCCGTGTCCATCGCGCCGCGCACTGTGCTACCGGCCAGGTCCGCGATTGGGCGAGTGCGGATGGCGTAGCCGAGGACGCAGTTGGAGAAGACGACCTTCACGGGGCGAGCCGGAGCCTGCCAGTCAGCATCGAGTGCTCGACGGCGAGCGCCCCAGATCACCGTCCCGCTGCGCAGAACCCGCGCACGCGGTCATGGGCGGTCCCGACCCGTACACCTCGCGCGTGGCACGGGCGGCACGCGTCGGCGATCTCGTGACATGATCAGCACACTGCTTTTCCACGACGAGAGGCTTCATCGGGAGAAAGAACGAGTGGACGTTCTCGATAGTGACCGCGGCGTGGAGATCGCCGATCGCGTTTGGTGGGTGGGCTCCACCATGGCGAACGGCACCCTCGAGAGCAACGTGTACCTGATCGAGCAGGGAGACGAGTCGGTCCTCATCGATCCCGGGTCGTCGCTCGGCGTCGCCAACACGGCCCACAAGATTCGCGCCGTGACGCCTCTTCGTACTATCCGATGGGTCATCTGCTCGCAGCCCGATGTCGACAAGGTGGCGGGACTCGACTACCTACTCGAGCAAGGGCTCCACGCGGAGGTCACCGTCGTCACCCATTGGCGCACCGAGTCGTCTCTGCGGCGCGCCGGTATCGATCTGCCCTTCGTGAACATCGACGACATCCACCAGCGTCTCGAGCTTGCCGATCGGATGCTTCGCTTCGTGCCCACGCCCTACGTACGAGCGACAGGTGCCTTCTGCAGCGTCGACGAGAAGACCCGAACGGTCTTCAGCTCTGACCTCTTCGGCAGCTACGAGGCCGAGCGCACCCTCTTTGCCACGTCCCGCGACGACCTGGACGTTGTACGACGCTTTCACGAACACGCCATTGCCAGTCCGGAGATCCTCTCGCACGCCGTTCTGACGGTCAAGGCCCTGGCACCCGAGATCATCGCCCCCCAGCACGGACACCTGATCTCGGGAGAGCTGATCCCCAGTGCCTACGAGGTTCTCAAGGACTTGGAGTGTGGCTCCCTCCTGCTCACTGCCGACAGCCCTCGCCTCGCGTTTCTCTACACGGCGAATCGAACGATTCACAGCATCATCAACACGATGGTGAAGGAGCAGAACTTCTCGACTGTCGCCGCGTATCTCTCGAACCTGGCCACCAAGACGCTCGGCGCGGCGTACTTCGAGATCTGGGCCGAGACCAATGGGGTCCTTTGGCGCTTCGAGCAGTCCGACAACTTTGCCGGACACCCCGACGATCCCCCTGACGACGTCCGCCTCGTCTTGCGCGGCATCGAGGTCCCCCCCGAACGTCGGCTGGTGCTGCCCACGCGATCTCCGAGCACCGGTGCCATTGATGGTGTCATGGTCTGGGGATTCCGGGAGCGGTGGATTCCCAGCGACGCCACGCGGGCCGTCCTCAACGAGATCATCGAGCTGGTCGACGTGGGCCTCGAGCGCGAGGTGCTGCGGCGCAGTGCGGACATCGAGATCTCGAACTGGCATTCGCGGGCGATCTACGATCCGCTCACCGGTCTGCGCAATCGGCTCTCTCTCGCCGACACCTACCACCAGTTGGCCAGCTTCGACGACCGATCCCACGGGCCCCAGATGGCGGCCCTCATGATCGACATCGACCTGTTCAAGAGCGTGAACGACACCTTCGGACACCCCGCGGGTGACCGGTTGCTGCAACGCATCGCACGCGATCTGGTCGAGAGCGTGCGACCCAGCGATCCCACCTTTCGACTGGGCGGTGAGGAGTTTCTCGCTCTGGTCTCCAACGTCGGCGCATCGTCCGCGCTCGCTGCCGCCGAGCGCATTCGCGAGCGCATCGCTGCGGGGACCGTCGACCTGCCCCGGGTTACCGGGAGCATCGGCGTGGCGCTGCGACAGAGCCACGAACCGCTCGACGCCCTCCTCGCTCGTGCGGACGCGGCCCTCTACCGCGCCAAGCAGGAGGGGCGCAACCGCGTCGTCATGGACTCTTGACCCCGGGCCGTTCCTGACTGGGAGCGGCATCGGAGCGGGTGTCACGGGACAGGGCTACCCGCTGACGGATCGAGGCGGGTGGTCGCTGAGCAGCAGCGGCGCGACCTCGGCTCCTGGAGCACGGTTGGCTGAGGGGGTGCGCCACCGTGGCGCGGCGTGGGCCGGCGTGCCGGTGCGACGCCGGCGTCGGTAGGCAGTTCCCGACCCCTTCGCGTCAGCGAGTCGCCCGACCCCCGCCACTCACCGGGGACGCACCGTGAGCGTCTGCTCGACTGGCCCCCAGGGTCTCGTGGTGCCGTGCAGCACACTGGGCGTGAGCCCGAGGCCGTCGGGTCCACAGGACACGTAGGTGTCCGAGCCCACCCAATCGCCACGGGGCTCGCGGAAGATGTGCGCGGTGAGATCGAGATTGGGGCAGAAGACCTGCTCGGCCGAGACCCGGGGCGTGGCCCCGTTGGCGATGTCGACCAAGCCGAGCATCCGGGCAGTGGGGCTGGCGACCTCGCCGGCGACCAGCTCGACATTGGTGCGGATCCAGAACGTCGCGCGACCGGGCTCGTCCCGTGCGCCCCGGGCTTGGACGGAGCGGACGAAGCCACCGGCGGCCCGGGTCCCGCGACGGCAGGTCGTCAGGGGCAGCGATGCGCACCAGCGGCGGGCCCGCGTAGTCCCGCGTGCCGTGGCGGCCCACGAGCCACGCCCGCGCCAGCGCCGCGCAGCGGTCGCCGTGGACCAGCCGCGCCTCGACGAGCTCGATGGTGCGCCCGGGACCCAGGAGGGCGATCTCGATCTCGATGCTCTCCAGCGGCAGGGTGCCCAGGATGTCGCAGGACAAGCGGGAGATGGCTAGGTCGTCCCCGCGGCGCTGGTCGCAGTCCTGCTCGATCATGTGGGCGAGCAGGCCGATGGCGGGCGCGATGTGCTGTTCGTCAGGATTCCAGCCTCCCCCCACGTGCGGGGTCGGGCGCAATCGCCTGGCGGACTCACGCTCGAAGGAGGCCGCCGCACCCCGTGGCCCGTCCACCACGATCCGTCCTTCCTCGAAGAGCTCCACGGTAGTCACCAGCCCCGTGGCCAACGGCCCGCCCCCCCGAGGTCCCGACCCGCCACGCGTCAACCCGACCACGTGCCACGATGAGTGGGACGGGAGTTGGTGGCCTCCGCGTCCCCGACCCAAGGAGGGCCCATGAAGATCGCGCAGCGCGCCCAGACCGTCGAGCCCTTCTACGCCATGTCCTTCGGGCAGCGCGCCGCCCAGCTGGAGGCCGCCGGGCACGATGTGGTGAAACTCAGCCTGGGCGAGCCCGACTACGGCGCCCCGCCCGCCGTGCGCGAGGCGATGCGCGAGGTCATGGACGGCCGCCCCCTTCCCTACACGCCGGCTCTCGGGCTGCCCGCGCTGCGCCAGGCGATCGCCGCCTTCTACCGAGATCGCCACGGCGTGGACGTCGATCCCGCGCGCATCGCGATCACCTCGGGGGCCTCTTCGGCCCTCCTCCTGGTCATCGCCGCGACGACCGAGCCCGGCGACGAGGTCCTGCTGGCCGATCCCACCTACCCCTGCAACCGTCAACTGGTGGCGTCCTTTGGCGGGCGCGTCGTCGATGTGCCCACGTCGCGGGCCACCCGCCTCCAGCTGAGTGCGGCCGCCGTGGCCGACGCCTGGAGCGCGCGCACCAGCGCCGTGATGATGGCCAGCCCCGCGAACCCGACGGGCACGCGCATCGCGTCCGACGAGCTGACCGCCATCTGCGCGCTGGCGCGGGCCCGTGGCGCGTGGCGCATCGTCGACGAGATCTATCTGAACCTCGCCGATCCCGAGCCCAGCGGTGGCGTCGTGCCCACGATCCTGGCCAGTGACCCGGAGGCCATCGTCATCAACAGCTTCTCGAAGTACTTCGGCATGACCGGGTGGCGACTGGGCTGGAGCGTCCTGCCCGACGCGCTCGTCGAGCCGATCGAGCGCCTGGCCATGAACTACTTCCTGTGCGCGTCGGCACCCGCCCAGATGGCCGCACGGGCCTGCTTCACGCCGGCCTCGCTGGCCCTCAGCGAGGAGCGCCGCCGGGACCTGGTCGAGCGCCGACGCATCGTCCTGGACGGACTCGCACGCCTCGACCTCCCCGTCACAGTCGCCCCCGATGGTGCCTTCTACGCCTACTTCGACGTGTCGAGCACCGGACAAGACGCGTGGCAGTTCTGCGAGGACGCTCTCGCGCGCGCCCACGTCGCGCTGACCCCGGGGCGCGACTTTGGCACCGCGACCGCCCACACCCACGTGCGCCTGTCCTACGCGGTCTCGCGCGAGGAGTTGCGCGAAGGCATCGCCCGGCTCGGGCAGTACGTCGCGACGCTGCGGGCCAGCTGAGCTCGCCGCTTCGTGCCCGGGGCTCAGCGCCCGCGACCGCTGCCGTTGAAGAAGAACGGCTTGGTTCGCGTCCCGTCGGCGCGCCGTGGGGCGATCGAGCTGTAGGGGCTGGCCCGCTTCTCGAAGAGGAAGCGCGTCAGCCACCCGCGCCGAGGGCGTGCCGGAGCGTGGTCAGTCGCACCGAGTACGGGATCGCTGTCAGGGGCAGCGGGATCCTGGTGGATGAAGCGCTCGACCAGGTCTTCGGCGTCGCTCACGGTGGACTCCCCCGCCGCGCCCTCGGAGTCGCGGCCTCGTGGCTCACGCTAGTGCGATCACTGGGTCCGGCGCGCCAGCGCGGGCCGATGCGCCTCAGCAGGCGGTGTCCATGTCGACCCCCCCGGTCTGGCCCGTCTGGGCGAGCCAGGTGGGACTGCCGGGGTTGAAGGGGGACGAACTCGGGCACCCCGCTGCGCCAGCGACCCAGTTGGCCGTGGGCACGGGCGTTGGCGTCCACGACGCGTTGCCGGTGATCTTGATCCACGAGGCCGACGTCGAGTAGACGCCGCCCAGGGTCAAGGACCCCTGCTGCATCTCGAAGCTGATCCCGTCGATCGTGAAGCGGTTGAGGCTCGTCGTCAACGACCAGCTGTTGCCCGTCTCGATGTCGGCCCACCACATCGCCGGCGCTCCCGATGTCACGGTAGAGAGCACCGAGCGAGCCCAGTCGACCTCGCTGCAGCCGACAGCCCAGGCCTGCTCGGCTTGGGCGAGAGCGTGCTTGGCCAGGGTGCCGTAGACACCGGCCTTCTGCGACGCCGACGAGCAGGTGCTGGTGATCGACTTGGCGTAGGCGCCGGCGTAGCCGGTGTTGAAGTACGCCGAGGGCCCCGTGGACAAGCCCAACGCCCCGTTCCACTCGGTGGCCGCGCACCCGTTGGTCGAGAAGGGACGCCCGCCCGTCATTCCGACGATGCCGAAGCTCGATCCCGTCGGCACCGAATCGGTGCAGTTCGGGTACGACACGTCGTAGCCCGACCCGCCGTACACGTTCGTCGTCGTCGCCGCCGAGGCGCTCAGCGGTGTCAGGCCCACGGCCAGGAAGGTCGCGACCACGACAACGGCTGCTCGTCGCACTCCCCCGAGCACCCTGGGGCGTCGAGCCCGACGCC
The DNA here is from genome assembly GCA_021827705.1 of Actinomycetes bacterium. Taxonomy (GTDB): domain Bacteria; phylum Actinomycetota; class Acidimicrobiia; order Acidimicrobiales; family RAAP-2; genus RAAP-2. The sequence goes on along the minus strand of JAKAUQ010000004.1, from coordinate 110,588 downwards.
ACTGCTCTCGCACACCCAGCATGAAGCCCCCTCTCGAAACTCCTGGCAGGCTAGCAAGGCCCGCAGGGGCCGTCACAGCACCCGCCCCGATCCCGGCCCGCTACCGTGAGTGCCATGTCTGGGACCCACGCTCGACGGGGCGCCGCCTCGGCGACCGTCGCGCGTCCGGAGCCGCCGCCCCAGGACCGTGGCCCGATCCAGTGACGTCCTCGTCGACCTCGAGGACGTCGTGCTCGCCGGGCCCGATGGCCCCATCCTCGACCGGGTCCGCCTGACCATCTCGGCCGGCGAGCGCGTCGGCGTCGTCGGGATCAACGGCGCGGGCAAGTCGGCCCTGCTGGCCCTGGTGGCCGGCGAGCTGGCGCCCAGCGCGGGCACCGTGCGCCAAAGGCGCCATCTCCGCCTGGCCCACCTGCCCCAGGATCCCGCCGTCGGGCCGTCGGCGAGCGTCGCTGAGGCCGTCGGCGACGACGTGGCCGCGGTGGCCCTGGCCGACCGCCTGGGACTAGCCGCTGTCATGTCCCGCCCGGTGGCGTCCCTGTCGGGGGGACTGGCCAAGCGCGTCGCCCTGGTGCGCCCCTTGGCCAGTGAGGTCGACCTGCTCATCCTGGACGAGCCGACCAACCACCTCGACTTGGAGACGGTGACCTGGCTCGAGGCCCACCTGCGAGCCACGCGCGCCACGGTGGTCCTGGTCAGCCACGACCGCACGCTCCTCGACGCGGTCTCGACACGCCTCATCGAGGTCGATCGCGGCGCCCTGCACGAGCACCGCGGCGGGTACGCCGCCTACGTCACCGACCTGGCCGAGCGCGCTCGGTCCGCCCTCGAGGCCGAGCAGGCTCGCCGCAACGCAGCGCGCCACGAGCTGGCCTGGCTGCGCCGCGGGGCGCCCGCGCGCTCGCGCAAGCCCCGCGCGCGCATCGCCGCGGCGACCCAGCTGCTGGCGGCGGGGCCACCCGACCCGGCGCGGGCGGGCGCGCTCGACCTGCACGGCGGCCCCCCTCCCCGACTCGGACGGCGCGTCTTCAGCCTGGCGGGAGCCAGTGCCGACGTCGCCGGGCGACGGGTCCTATCCGAGATCACCCTCGAGATCGGACCCGGCGACCACCTCGGCATCGTGGGAGCCAACGGCGCTGGCAAGACGACGCTCCTGGAGCTGTTGGCGGGCGAGCGAGAGCCCAGCGCGGGCGCGGTGCGACGCGGCGCGGCCACGCGACCAGTCCTGTTCCGCCAGCACAGCACCGAGCTCGCGGCGAGCCGGACCGTCGAGGAGGTGGTCGCCGGCGCCTCGGGCCTGCCGGGCTCGCCCCACGATCGCGACCTGCTCCAGCGGTTCTGGTTCAACGGGGCCCTGGCCCGCTCGCCCGTCGAGCGCCTCTCGGGCGGCGAGCGCCGGCGGCTCCAGCTGCTGGTGACCCTGGCCCAGCGCCCCAACGTGCTGCTCCTCGACGAGCCGACCAATGACCTGGACCTCGAGACGATTCGCGCCCTGGAGGACTACCTGGACCAGTGGGCCGGCACCCTGGTGGTCGCCTCGCACGACCGCTTCTTCCTGCGCCGCAGCACTGAGCGGGTCTACACCATCACGTCGAACGGGACGCTGCGCGAGGTGCCTGGCGACATCACGGCCTGGGTGCCCGCGCCACCCCCGAGCGCGACGGCCGGTCCATCGCGCGGGCGCGCGCTGCGCGATGCCGAGCGCCGCATGACCAGCCTCGAGCGTCGCACCCAGCGCCTGAGCACGCAACTGGCCGCGACCCTCGACCCCGCCGAGCACGCGCGCCTCGGCCACGAGCTGGCCGCGGCCCTGGCCGAGCTGGCCGAGGCCGAAGACACGTGGCTTTCCCTGGCCGACTAGACGGGGACGGGAGGCCCTGACACCTATTATTGATTACTTCACTCGGATTTATCTAGATTGTCCGACCACAGCGAGTGGCCGAGGAGGCGAGCATGAGCGACTGGGGCTTCGAGACGCAGCAGATCCACGCGGGCGCGGTGCCCGACCCGGCGACCGGGGCGCGCGCCGTGCCCATCTACCAGACCAGCAGCTTCGTGTTCCGCGACACCGAGCACGCCGCCGCGCTCTTCGACCTGCGCGAGAGCGGCAACATCTACACCCGCATCATGAACCCGACCCAGGCCGTGCTCGAAGAGCGCATCGCCGCCCTGGAGCACGGCGTGGCCGCGCTGGCCGTGGCGTCGGGTCAGGCCGCCGAGACCGTGACCCTGCTGACCCTGGCCGAGCGCGGCGGCCACGTCGTGGCCTCGAGCTCGCTGTACGGGGGCACGTACTCCCTGCTGCGCCACACGCTGCCCAAATTCGGCATCGACGTCACCTTCGTCACCGAGCCCGACGACCCGGCCGCCTGGGCGCGGGCCGTCACGCCGCGCACCCGCGCCTTCTACGCCGAGATGCTGGGCAATCCCCGAGGTGACGTGCTCGACGTGGCCACCGTCGCGGGCGTGGCCCACGCGGCGGGCGTCCCCCTGGTCGTGGACAACACGCTGGCCACGCCCTACCTCGCGCGTCCGCTCGACGCGGGCGCCGACATCGTCGTGCATTCGGCCACCAAGTTCCTCGGGGGCCACGGGACCTCCATCGGCGGTCTCATCGTGGACGGCGGGCGCTTCGACTACGAGGCCAGCGGGCGCTTCCCGGCCTTCTCCGAGCCCGACCCCAGCTACCACGGGCTGGTGCTGGCCGAGCTGCCCGAGCCGTTGCGCGCGGCGCGCTTCGTGCTCAAGGCCCGCCTGCAGTACCTGCGGGACATGGGCGCGGCCATCTCGCCCTTCAACGCCTTCCTGATCCTCCAGGGCATCGAGACCCTGAGCTTGCGCATGGAGCGCCACGTGGCCAACGCGACCGCGATCGCCAGCTGGCTCGAGGCACGCGCCGATGTCGCCTGGGTCGCCTACGCCGGCCTGGCGTCGAGCCCCTGGCACGAGCGCCAGCAGCGCGACCTGCCCCGCGGGGCGGGGGCCATCGTCTCCTTCGGCATCCACGGGGACGCCCAGGCGGGACGTCGCTTCATCGAGGGCCTCACGCTGTTCAGCCACTTGGCTAACGTCGGTGACGTGCGGAGCCTCGCGATCCACCCGGCCTCGACCACGCACTCCCAGCTGACGCCCGACGAGCAGCGCAGCTCGGGGGTGTCACCCGACCTGATCCGGCTGTCGGTGGGCCTCGAGTCCCTCGCGGACCTGGTGGCCGACCTCGCTCGAGGGTTCGCGGCCGCCTCGGGTCGGTGAGCCCGGCCACCTACTGGCGCCCGGGCGATGACCCGGGCGGGCGGATCCTGGCGCAGCTCGACGCACCGGGGGGCGTCGACCTGGAGGGCGGCGGGCACCTCGACGAGGTGAGTGTCGCCTACGAGACCTGGGGCCACCTCAATGCGCACCGCACCAACGCGGTGCTGGTACTGCACGCGCTGACCGGTGACTCCCACCTCGCCGGCCCGGCCGGGCCGGGGCACCCGTCCCCGGGCTGGTGGGATGACCTGGTCGGTCCGGGCCAGCCCCTCGACACCGACCGGTTCTTTCTGGTGTGCCCGAACGTCCTGGGCGGCTGCCAGGGCACTACCGGTCCCTCGAGCCTGGACCCCGCGGGCCGCCCCTACGGCTCGCGCTTCCCCGTGGTCACGATCCGGGACCAGGTGGCGATCGAGGCCCGCCTGGCCGACCAGCTGGGCATCGACCGCTTCGCCGCCGTCGTGGGTGGGTCCATGGGCGCGATGCGCGCCCTGGAGTGGGCGGTCAGCCTGCCCGAACGGGTCGGGCGCGCCGTAGTGCTCGCGGCCGGGGCCGCCGGCACCGCCGATCAGATCGCCCTGTGTTCGCTGCAGGTTCGGGCCATCGAGGCCGATGCCAACTTCCGCGGGGGCGACTACTACGACGGGGACGCGCCCGTGACCGGCCTGGCCATCGCCCGGGGCATTGGCCAGTTCAGCTACCGCACGTGGACCGAGTTCGAGGACCGCTTCGGGCGCGAGGCTCAAGACGACCGCGCGGTCCTGGACGGCGGGCGCTACGCGATCGAGTCCTATCTCCGCCACGCCGGCGACAAGTTGGTAGCGCGCTTCGACCCCAACAGCTACATCGTGCTCTCCGAGGCCATGAACCACCACGACGTGGGGCGCGGACGCGGCGGCGTGGTCGCGGCCCTCAAGTCGGTGCGGGTGCCCGTCACGGTGGCCGGCATCGCCTCGGACCGCCTCTACCCGCGCGAGCTCCAAGACGAACTGGCCCGCCTCATCCCCCGTGCGGGTCCCACGCGCATCATCAGCTCGCCGGCGGGCCACGACGGGTTCCTCCTGGAGACTGCCCAGGTGGGCGCCATCTTGGCCGACGCCCTGGCGGCGGTCTAGGACCCCGCGACCGCCGCGGCCACCACGCGCTCGAGGTGGTGGCGCACGGCCAGCGCGACCGTCGCGCCCTCACCGGCCGCCGAGGCCAGCTGCTTGGTCGAGCCGTGGCGGACGTCGCCGGCCACGAAGACGCCGGGCACGGTCGTCGCCAGGTACTGGTCGCTCACGACGAAGCCCGCGTCGTCGAGGTCGACCTGTCCGCGAAGGACCTCGGTATTGGGATCGAGCCCGATGAACACGAAGGCGGCCGACGCCGGATGCCGGCGACGCTCTCCGGTGGGGCGGTCCTCCAGGACGACGGCCGTCAGCTTGCCGCTGGCGTCGCCCTCGAAGGCGGCCACCGCCGTCGAGGTGAGCACGTCCATCGCCGGGTGCGCGACCACCCGGTCCTGGGCCAGGCGGCCCGCGGTGAGGGCCGGGGCCGCCTCCACGACGGTGACGTGCTCGGCGAACTGGGTCAGGTAGAGCCCCTCTTCGAGGCCGCTGTTGCCCCCTCCGACCACGACCACCTCGGGCGCTCCGCGGTAGAAGGGCCCGTCGCAGGTCGCACAGAAGTGCACGCCCGCCCCGATGAGGTCGGCCTCACCGTCGGCGCCGGTGCGCCGGTAGGTCGAGCCGGTGGCCACGACGACGGCCCGGGCGCGGTAGGTCGCTGTGGGCGTGACCACGTCGAGAGCGCCGTCGTCGCGCGCGGCGATCGCCGAGACCGCCACGGCCTCGAGGATCTCGACGCCGGCGCGCTCGGCCTGGAGACGCATGCGGGTGGCCAGGTCCTGGCCGGCGATCCCGTCGGGGAAGCCGGGATAGTTGTCCAGGCGCTCGGTGACGGCCACCTGGCCCCCGACCGCGGAGCGCTCCACGACCAGGGTCGAGGCGCCCTCGCGCGCCAGGTACAGGGACGCCGTCAGCCCGGCCGGGCCGCCGCCGACGACGACCACGTCGTAGGCGCGCTCGCGAGCGACTCGCACCAGCCCGAGCTTGTCGGCGAGCTGGTCGTTGGAGGGCTCGGCCAGATGCGACCCGTCGGGAAAGATGATGGTCGGGATCACCCGGGCGCCGCCGTTGAGCTCCTCGACGCGAGCACGGTGCTCGGGGTGCTCGTCGAGGTCCACCCACTCGTAGGCAATGTGGTGGTCGCCGAGGAAGGTCTTGGCCCGTCGGCAGTCCGGGCACCAGCTGGCGCCAATCACGAGCAGGGCGGTCGTCTCCACGGGGCTCCTCTCCGAGTCGGTGTACTGAGTATACCGGTCTGTCTGGTATCCTGGCTCAGTGAGCGGCTCGGCGCGCGAGCGCCTCCTGGAGGCGGCCAGCGACCTCTTCTACCACGAGGGCATCGCGGCTACCGGCATCGACCGGGTGATCGCGCGCGCGGGCGTGGCCAAGGCCAGCCTCTACAACAACTTCGCCGGCAAGGACGACCTGGTGGCCGCCTACCTGGCCGCCGCGCTGGTCCGCGTGGACGAGCGCCTCGAGGCCCTGGGGCGCGCCGCGCCGGGGCGCGCGACGCTGGCCTTTTTCGAGGACCTGGCCGTCCTCACCGCGCGACCCGGCTTCGTGGGCTGCCCCTTCCTCAACGCGGCCGTCGAGCTGGCGCCCGACGCGCCCGCCCGACGGGTCGTCGCCGCCTTCGCTGAGCACCTGGCGATCTTCTTCGCCCACGATTTGGGCGCAGGACGCGAGCTCGGCGAACGCCTCCTGCTGTGCTACTGGGGCGCCATGGCAGCCCTGCGGGTCTCGCCCGGGACCGACGCGGTGCGCGAGGCGGCTCGGCTGGCTGGCGTGCTCGTCGACGAGGCCGCTGCGGGGTCGGGGGTGCCTCCCCGCACGCCGGCCGCGCCGGTACGCTGACCCGACAGGATCACTTCTCAGGGGGTGCTGGTGGGGACGCGCGCACGGGGGATGTGGCGCGCGGCCGCCGTCGGGGTGCTGACGGCGGCCGCTGCCGGGGCGGCGACCAGCCCGGCGGGCTCTGCTCCACGGGCCCACGCGAGCGGACCACCCACGATCGTGTCGGTGAGCGTGGGCCCGCCCCAGCCCACCGACGCCGTCGTCTTCCTCCAGATCAACCCCGACGGACTGCCGACCAACGTCGTTGTCCAGTACGGCCGTACCAGCGCGCTCGGCGAGGTGACCCCGCCGGCCAGCCCCGGCACGACGGCGGCGGTGCCCACGGCCCTCAGCATCACGATTGGCGGGCTCACCCCCGCGACGACCTACCACGCGCGCGCTGTGGCGACCAACAGCGCGGGCTCGGCAACGTCGGGCCTCCTCACGTTCACCACAGCGGTGGGGCCCGCCGGCTCTCCAGCGCCCGGCTCGGGCACCGCGGGGAGCACCAGTGGCACCCTCCGCGTCGTCGCGACGGCGTCGCCGAGCACCTGGGGCGGGCTGAGCGGCGTCGCCTGCGCGGGCGGCACGTGCCTCGCCGTGGGGTACCAGGACCGGGGGCCGGGGACCCTGCGGCCCCTGGTCGAGCGCTGGACCGGCTCGTCGTGGGTCGACGCCCCCGCGCCCACGACCGTGGGCGCCTCCCTGTACGCCATCGCCTGCCCCGCCCCGGGCGACTGCCTGGCCGTCGGGCGCGACGCCCCGCGGGTCTACGCCGCCCAGCTGCGCGGCCACGCGTGGCGCGTCGTGCCCGCGCCGAGCCCGCCCACGCCCAACGGCGACATCCTGCGATCCGTGACCTGCGTGAGCACCCGGGACTGCTGGGCCGCGGGCTACACCGACGGGGCCTCCCCCGGGATGCGCGGACTTCTCGAGCACTGGAACGGCCAGGCGTGGAGCCTGGTCACCGACCCCACCCCTCCCGACACGATGCTCAACGCCGTCGCGTGCGCCACGGTCCACAGTTGCTGGGTCGCCGGGGCCACTGACGCCTACCCGCTCCTCGGCCAGCTCTTCGTCCAGCGCTGGACGGGGTCGACGTGGGTGCGATCGGCGCCCGCGGGACCCGGCGTCGTCAACAGCCTGTGGTGCACCGGGGCCTCGGGCTGCTGGATCAGCGCGGGCGAGGCGCGCTCCACGGCCCTCCTCCAGCTGCGCGCCGGGACCTGGCGGGCCACCGCCGAGCCCGGCGCCTCCAGCGGCGTGGGTCCGGTGGCCATCGCGTGCGTGGCCGCCGCCTCCTGCTGGGCCGCTGGCTACGGCGGAGCCCTCCACTGGGGCGGGACCACGTGGGATGCCACCGCGCCCCCGTTCAACCGCACGCTGGAGCTGCTCGCGCTCGCCTGCCCGAGCCAGACCTGCCTCGCGGTGGGCGCGCGGGTCAGTGGCTCAGCCCAGTCCGCCGCGCCCCTGGCGGTGGTGCTACGCGCGCCGGGAGGCTAGCTGTCCCCGCTACTGCCGTAGGAACCCTCACCCCCGCCCGGCGACCCGTCGTCGCCAGCGGGGTGGATCACGAACGTTGGAGGCGCACTGGCCCCCGCCGACGCCGTCGATGGGGTCACCGCCACGCTCGGCCGCGTCGTGGCCGCAACGCCGTGGTGGCTGCTCGTCGCGGCCACGATGCCGAGGGCGGCCCCGGCCGTGACCACGCTGGTGAGAACCCAGGACCACGCCGAAGATCCCCGCCGACTGGTGCGCATCTCCCCCGTCTACCAGGCTGTGCTGGGCGCCAGGTGGGAGTTGGCTGGGAGTTTTCCGAGAGCTCACCGCGCCCTCGGCCCGCCGCGGCCCGAGGCGCGCGTGGCCGTCCCGCTAGCCTGGAGGGCCCATGGCCCTCTCCATCGGCATCGTCGGGCTGCCCAACGTCGGCAAGTCGACGCTCTTCAACGCGCTGACGCGCAACGCGGTCCTGGCGGCCAACTACCCCTTCGCCACCATCGAACCCAACGTCGGCGTGGTGGCCGTGCCCGACGCCCGCCTGGACACGCTGGCCGAGCTGGTCCACGCCGCGCGCGTCGTCCCGGCGACGGTGACCTTCGTCGATATCGCCGGCATCGTGCGGGGCGCCTCGGAGGGTGAGGGGCTGGGCAACCAGTTCCTGGCCGCCATCCGCGAGGCCGACGCGATCTGCGAGGTGGTGCGCGTCTTCGTCGACGACGACGTCGTCCACGTCGACGGCCGGGTCGACCCTCCCGGTGACGTCGCCACCATCGAGACCGAGCTGATCCTGGCCGACCTCCAGACGGTCGACCGGGTGCTGGCGCGCCTGGAGCGCGAGGCCAAGCGCGGCGGCGAGGCGCGCACGCGCCTGGCCGCGGTCCAGCGGGTGCGCGAAGTGCTCGACGCGGGCCAGGTGGCCTCGGCGGTCCCGGACCTCGACCCGGCGGCCCTGGCCGAGCTGCACCTGCTCACCGCCAAGCCCTTCATCTACGTCTTCAACGTCGACGAGGCCACCTTGGGCGACATTGCCCGTCACCACGAGCTGATCGCCTCGGTGGCTCCGGCGCCCGCGGTGGTGCTGTGCGCCAAACTCGAGGCCGAGCTGGTCGACTTGGCGGCGGCCGACGCCGCCGAGCTGCTCGCCTCCTACGGCCAGCACGAGCCGGGGCTGGCCCAGCTGGCCCGCGTGGGATTCGCCACCCTGGGGCTCCAGACGTTCCTCACGGCCGGTCCCAAGGAGGCGCGCGCCTGGACCATCCGCCAGGGGGCGACGGCGCCCGAGGCGGCCGGGGTGATCCACTCGGACTTCGCCACCCACTTCATCAAGGCCGAGGTCGTCTCCTACGACGACCTGATCGAGCTGGGCTCGGTGGTGGCCGCTCGCGCCGCCGGCCGGGCGCGCATCGAGGGGCGCGACTACCAGATGCGCGACGGCGACGTCGTCGACTTCCGCGTCGGGGTCTAGCCCCGAGCGGCCCTAGCATGGAGACCACGTCGGGGCCGTGCGTCGCCCCACTCACCAAGGAGACCCCGTGACCCTGGACCCCGCCGACTACCGCGTCGCCGACCTGGCCCTGGCCGACTTCGGCCGCGCCGAGATCACCCTGGCCGAGCACGAGATGCCGGGCCTGATGGCCCTGCGGGCGCAGTACGCGGCGAGCCAGCCCTTGGCCGGGGCGCGCGTCACGGGCTCGCTGCACATGACGATCCAGACCGCCGTGCTGATCGAGACGCTGGTGGCGCTGGGCGCGCGGGTCCGCTGGGCCAGCTGCAACATCTTCTCGACCCAGGACCACGCGGCCGCCGCCGTCGTCGTGGGGCCCGCCGGCACGCCAGCGGCCCCGGCCGGGGTGCCGGTCTTCGCCTGGAAGGGCGAGACCCTTGAGGAGTACTGGTGGTGCACCGAGCAGGCCCTGCGCTGGCCCGACGCTGCCGGTCCGACCATGATCCTCGACGACGGCGGGGACGCGACGCTGCTCGTGCACAAGGGCTACGAGTTCGAGCGCGCCGGCGCCGTGCCCGCGCCCGAGAGCGCCGACACCGAGGAGTACGCCGTCGTCCTGGCGCGGCTGCACACCATGCTGGCGGGCGCGACGCCGGTCTTCGCCCCGATGGTCGCCGAGCTGCGCGGCATCTCCGAGGAGACCACGACCGGCGTGCACCGCCTGGCCGAGATGGCCCAGCGCGGCGACCTGCTCGTCCCGGCCATCAACGTCAACGACTCGGTGACCAAGTCCAAGTTCGACAACACCTACGGGTGCCGCCACAGCCTCATCGATGGGATCAACCGCGCCACCGACACGCTGATCGGCGGCAAGGTGGCCGTGGTGTGCGGCTACGGCGACGTCGGCAAGGGGTCCGCCGAGTCCCTGCGCGGCCAGGGCGCCCGGGTGATCGTGACCGAGATCGACCCCATCTGCGCGCTCCAAGCGGCGATGGACGGCTTCCAGGTCACCACGCTGGAGGATGTCGTGGGCGTCGCCGACATCGTCATCACGGCCACCGGCAACCGCGACGTGGTCACCGTCGAGCACCTGGCGGCCCTGAAGCACCAGGCCATCGTGGGCAACATCGGCCACTTCGACAACGAGATCGACATGGCCGGGCTGGCCGCGGTGCCCGGCATCCGCCGCGAGCGCATCAAGCCCCAGGTCGACAAGTGGGTCTTCCCCGACGGCCACGCCGTGATCGTGCTCTCCGAGGGTCGCCTGCTCAACCTGGGCAACGCCACCGGGCACCCGAGCTTCGTCATGAGCAACTCCTTCACCAACCAGGTGATGGCCCAGATCGAGCTCTTCACCAACACCGGCACCTACCCGCTCGGCGTGTCCACGCTGCCCAAGCACCTCGACGAGCAGGTGGCGCGCCTGCACCTGGACGCGCTCGGCATCCGCCTGACCACCCTGTCCAAGCGCCAGGCCGACTACCTGGGCGTGCCCGTCGAGGGCCCCTACAAGCCCGACACCTACCGCTACTAGCTCAGCGGGTAGCGGGCCAGGCGCTCACGCACCAGGGCCACGAAGTGCTCGCGGTCCAGGTGCTCGCCCACCCTGGTGGGACGCTCCGCGTGGGCGCGGCGCCGGTCGATCACGGTCATCCCGCGCGTGAGCGCCCCGCCCGTCTCGACGGCCAGGTGGGCACCCCGCGTCGCGATGGCCCCGGGGACCAGGACCTCGTAGACCGCGGTCGCGTCGTGCATGATGACGTCACGGTTGCCGTGCCAGCGCTCGTGGTAGGCGGCGTAGGGCTCGAGCATGCCGGCCACCCGCGTGCCCACCTCGGTGCCGAGCCCCGCGAAGTATGCCAGGTCGACGTCGGTGAGGGTGGCCTGGTGGGTCAGGTCCAGGGGCAGCAGGGTGATGGGCCAGGGTCCGGCCAGCACACTGGCGGCCGCCTCGGGATCGAACCAGACGTTGAACTCGGCGGCCGCGGTGACGTTGCCCGCAAAGGACGCGCCGCCCATGATGACCACGCGCTCGATAGCCGACTCGATGCCCGGGTAGCGCGCACGCAGCAGGGCCAGGTTGGTCAGGGGGCCGATGGCCACGATCGTCAGGGGCGCTTCGCTGGCCCGGCGTGCGATCAGGTCGACGGCGTGCTCGCCGGCCTCCGGTGCCGTCGGGTCGGCCCAGGTCAGGTCGCCCAGGCCGTCGTGACCGTGCACGTGGCCGTCCTCGAAGCGTGCGGCGTGCACCAGCGGTCCGGCCGCCCCCCGGGCCACCGGGACGTCGGGTCGCCCGGCCAGATCGACCAGCCGGCGCGCGTTGCGCGTCGTCTGGTCGACGTCGACGTTGCCGGCCACGCTGGTCAGCGCCAGCACGTCGAGCTCCTCGCTGGCCAGGGCCAGCAAGATGGCCACCGCGTCGTCGACGCCAGGATCCGTGTCGATCACGATGCGCGTGCGAGCCACGCGTGCACCTCCTCGGTCGTGGGGACGGCCCCCTGGGCCCCGCGGGCCCGGGTGGCCAGCGCCCCGGCGGTCACCGCGTAGCGCAGGGCGGCCGCGTCGTCGTCGCCGACCGACAGGCGCACGGCGTAGGCGGCGCAGAAGACGTCGCCGGCCCCCACCGTGTCGACCACCTCGACGGCCGGCGGGCGGGAGCGCGCCACCTCGCGTCCGTGCCGGTAGTGCACGGCGCCGGCGGCGCCGTGCGTGACGACGGCGCTGGGCAGTGCCACCAGGTCGAGGGCCTCGGCCTCGGTCTCGTTGGCCACCACCACCGCCGCGGCCGCCAGCACCTCGGGGGGCACCGGGCGCCACGGGGCGACGTTGAGCACCAGCCGGCGCGCCGAGGTCGCCTGGAGCAGCGCGTCGTCTCCCACCTCCAGCTGGGCGATGACCACGTCGAAGGCGCCCAGGTCGATCCCGCGCAGGTCGAGCTCGGCGTTGGCCCCCGGGGCGACCACGATGGTGTTCTCCCCGCCCTCCTCGACCGTGATGAGGGCCACCCCGGTCGGGAGCGCCGACGGGCCAATCCCGCCGAGGGCCACGCCCCGGGCCGCGAGCTGGCCGGCCAGCCAGCGTCCCGAGTCGTCGTCGCCCAGGCGCGCGAAGAGCACCACGTCGGCCCCGGCCGCGGCCGCCGCCACGGCCTGGTTGGCCCCCTTGCCGCCGCTGGCGCGCTCCAGATCGCCGCCGAGCACGGTCTGCCCCCGCCGCGGCAGGGCGGCGACGCGCACGACCAGGTCGACGTTGGCGCTGCCCACCACGCCGACCGAGACCGTCATGGCGCTAGGGCAGGAACTTGTTCGTGTAGTAGGTGGTGGGCGCGGGCACCTTCGAGATCAGCTTGATCGACTTGAGGGCCCGGGCCAGCGTCAGCCACTGGGCGTTGGACTGCACGAAGTACTGGCCGTGGGTATCGCGCAGGAAGGGGATCGTCAGCTTCCAGCCCAGGGCGTTGTAGGCGTTGGTGTAGCCCGAGGTCGGGTAGGCGTGGTCGAAGTCGATCGCTGCGGCTGCCGGGTGGGCCACCGCCCACACGGTCGCGGACTTCACCGCCGCCAGGAACGCCCGCACCGTGGCACCGTGCGCGGCCGCGTAGCTGCGCGTGACCGCGTACACCCAGATCGGGATGTCGGGGGCGCCCACCCGCGTGCCGAGCAGGGTCACCTCCTGGCCCTTGACGTGGGAGCCCACGAACCCGGGGATCTCGTAGTTGGTCGTCGAGGTCGAGATGTCCACCTTGCCGGCCAGCAGGTCGGTCAGGTCGTTGCCCGTGGGGTCCGTGATGATCTTGACCTGACTGGTCGTCAGGTGCGCTCGGCGCAGGACGAAGGGCAGCATTGACTCGGTCCAGGTGTCGCCGTAGGAGAAGATCCGCTTGCCCCGCAGCGCCGCGGTCAGGTTCTGCGGCGTGAGCTTGGTCCCGGGCTTGGCGAACAGCGCCCAGTTGTTACGCATCGAGTAGTTGGCGATCGACACCACGGGAGCTCCGGCGTTGATGGCCACACCCATGTCGGTCGTGGTGAGGAAGCCGATGTTGGCCGCCCCCGTGGTCAGCATCTTGGTCGTGGTCGACGTGTCGGGCGGGAACACCACCTTGACGTTGAGGCCGTGAGCCGCGAAGTAGCCCCGGTCCTGGGCCACGACGACGGGGACCAGCTCGAAGTCGGGGCCGGGGAAGTCGTAGGCGAAGGTGACCGAGGTGGTCGCGGTCGCGCCCGCGGAGCCCACCGCGGTCAGGGCCGAGGTGGCCATCAACGCGGCGATCGCCGCCGCGCTCAGTGCGAACCGGGTCTTGCGCATCGCGCCCTCCTTCACGAGTCTGGTGGGAATCCTAGCGATCGGCGAGGTCGCGTCCCCGTCGCCACGGCCAGCGCCGCGCCACCGTGCGGCGCCGCCACGGCGTCGCGAACACCTCGACGCCCACCACGAGCAAGAACCAGCTGATCCCGATCGCGGTCATGACCATGGTGGTGCCGTAGACGGCCGCGGTGTTCAAGTTGGAGTTGGCGTGCTCCTGGTAGAGCGCCAGGGACGAGCCGTCCGAGGCGGCCAGCTCCCCGATGATCGCCCCGGTCACCGCGTAGGTCGCGCCGATCTTGAGGCCCGAGAACAGGGGCGTCGAGGTGGCCGGGATCTCGATCTGCCAGAAGGTGCGCCAGCGCGAGGCGCCGTAGACCTTGGCCAGGTTGACGAGGTCGCGGTCCACGTGGCTGAGACCGTCGATGACGTTGACGGTGACCGGGAAGAAGACGATCCAGGCGACGATCACGATCTTGGGCGCCGTGGAGAACCCGAGGATGAGCACCAGGGGCGCGGCCAGAGCGATGATCGGGATGGCCTGGGACAGGACCAGCACCGGGTAGACGAGGCCCTGGAGGAAGGACACCTTGGCCATGATCACGCCGAGGAAGAACCCGAGGGCCGCACCCACCACGAAGCCGTAGACCGTCTCGCGGATCGTCCCGAGCACCAGGGGCCACAGCACCGACCAGTTCTGGGTCACCGCGTCGATGGCCGCGCGCGGTCGCGGGGCCACGTAGCTGGCCACGTGAAAGCCCACCACGATGAGCTGCCAGAGCACCAGGACCAGGACCAGCGACAGGATCGGGATCCCGACGTTGCGCGCGACCAGCCCCAGGCGCCGACGGGTCGCCCTCACGCCGCGCCCCCGTGGAGCAGGTGCATGATCTGGCCCTTGAGGGCGATGAAGTCCGGCTCGGTGAGCATCTCGAGGGTGCGCGGGCGCGCCAGCGGGTTGGCGAAGTCCGCCACCACGCGGCCCGGGCGTGGGGACATGACGATGACCCGGTCGGCCAGGAAGATCGACTCGTCGACATCGTGGGTGATGAAGAGCACCGTGCGCTCGGCGTCGCGCCACACCTGGAGGAGCCACTGCTGCATCTCCAGACGCGTCTGGGCGTCCAGAGCCCCGAAGGGCTCGTCGAGCAGCAGGAGTCGCTGGTGGGTCATCAGCGTTCGCATGAAGGCCACGCGCTGGCGCATGCCACCCGACAACGCCGACGGGTAGTGGCGCAGGAACTCACCCAGGCCGTAGGCGCGCGCCATGCGGCGGGCCTCCGAGCGGTCCTCGGTGGTCACGCGCCCGGTGAGGCGCTTGGCCATCGTGATGTTGTCCTCGACGGTACGCCAGGGCACCAGAAGGTCCTTTTGGAGCATGTAGCCGACGTGGCCGGTCGTGCCGGTGACGTCGCGCTGGGACAGCAGCACGGCACCCGCGTCGGGCGCCAGCAGGCCGGCGATGACGTTGAACAGCGTCGACTTGCCGCACCCGGAGGGCCCAACGATGGCGACGAAGGAGCCCTCGGCGATGTCGAGCGTCGTGGGCGAGAGCGCCACGGTGTCGCCAAAGGACTTGGCGACCTCACGCAGCGCCAGCAGCGCGTCGGTCACTCGGCCATCGTACTGGTCAGCGGTAGCCAGCTAGGAGGTCGCTCGAGGTGCCGGTGAGGCCGCGCGGGTTGACGGCGCGCACGAACCACTCCCAGCCCATGGCCGCCGCGAACGCGTCGTCGTCCAGGCTCAGCCACGGCGAGTCGGCCATCTGGGAGGCGTGGGCCGCCATCGCGGCCCGCTTGGCCCCCACGACCGCCCGCGCGTCGATCGCGACGGCGATCTCCTCGTCGGGCACCGCCAGGGCCACCGGGTCGAAGCCCTCCCCCTCCTCGGCGCTCGCGGCCGCGTCGGGGTCGGCGGTGGCCTGCTCGCGCCAGCGGCGAGCCGCCGACAGCGGCAGGGCGTTGTAGTAGAGGGTGGGGGGCGCGGCCAGCGCGGCCAGGGCCGCCCGGGTGGCCCGGTGCGCCTGGATGTGATCGGGGTGGCCGTAGAAGCCGATCTCGTTGTAGGTCACGACGACCTGGGGCGCCTCGGCGCGCAGGATCGCGCCCAGGCGGTCGGCGGCCTCGTCGACCCGCGTCGACCAGAACGAGCCGGGCTCGTCGTTGTGGTCCCAGCCCATCATCCCCGAGTCGCCGTAGCCCAGTCGGATAACGCGCGCGATGCCGAGGGCCGCCGCCGACGCGTCGAGCTCGCGGGCCCGCAGGGCGGCCACGGCGTCGGGGTCGTGGCCCGGCGCCCCCGGCTTGACCCCGCCGGGCGCGTCGCCGTAGCGGCCGTCGGTGCAGGTCACCAGCACCGTGCGCACCCCCTGGTCGGCCAGGAGCCGCAGGGCGCCGCCGGTGGCCAGGACCTCGTCGTCGGGATGTGCGTGGACCGCGAGAACCGTCAGCCCCACCCCAGCCCCCCGAACAGGTCGTCACGGTCACCGGCCACCGCCCGCCGACTCCAGGCCCGCTCGTAGTACTCGGTGCCAAAGAGCCGCGTGAACATTTCGGCGTTCAGCCCGATCAGCTCGGCGTTGTCGACCTGGCTGGCGTGGCACATCATGGCGGCGCGCTGCTCGTCGAGCACCGTGGTGGTGTCCAGCGCCGTGGTCACGCGCTCGTCGGCCACGCCGATCCCGGCGTCGAGGACCCACGCGGGCAAGAAGACCTCCAGCGCGTGCGCGTCGGGCACGAAGCGGGACAGGACGCTGGTGGGCACCACGCGATAGTAGAGACGCTCGACGCTACCCGAGCGGGCCACGGCCGCCCGGGTCACGGCATTGGCCGCGATGTGGTCGGGGTGGTCGTAGAAGCCCCGCTCGTCGTAGGTGAGCACCACGGTCGCTCCCACCTCGTCGAAGAGCGCGGCCAGTGTCGCTGCGACCGCGGCCACGTCGGCACGCGCGAAGGCCCCGGGCGCCGTCGCGCTGGCCCACCCGGCCATCCCCGAGTCCGCGTAGCCGAGGCTCACCCGGCGCGTGAAGCCGGCCCGGCGAGCGGCCCGGTCCAGCTCGGCCGCGCGTCGCTCGGCCGTGGCGGCGGCGTCGTGGTCCGGGTCGTCGCCGGCGCGACCCGCCGGGTCGAAGCCGTAGCGACCGTCGGTGCAGGTCACCAGCACCGTCGCCATCCCCCGGCGAGCGGCCAGCAGCGACGCCCCCGCGGTGAACAGCGCCTCGTCGTCGGGGTGGGCGTGGACGCACACCAGGGTCGCTCGGGCGGTCACGACCCGAGACTAATTGGCGCGAGCCCGGCTGCTCCCGAGCGACGTCGCCCGCCGCTCAGGAGTGATGGTGCACACCGAGCTCGATGGCCTTGACCAGGAGCATGGCCACCGCGACGACCAGGTAGCCGCGCAGCACGTACATGCCCGCGAGGGTCCCTCGCGACCAGCGGGGCCGGTGGAGCAGGTTGATCGGTGGCATCCGCCAGGTGGCGCGGTGCCCGAGGGCCGGCTCGGGCGCCGCGGGCGCACCGTGTCGTCGTACGACCAGCACCACGCCGGCTCCCGTGAAGACCGCCGCGAAGATGATCCCGAGCACCACGGCGAGCTTGGCCACGTCGATGGTGGGGAACAGCGTCGTGATCATCAGCACCAGCGACATCATCAGCAGAACCCCCACGATGAGGCTCGCCACCACGTTCAGCCACGTCCGGTTGACCCAGGGCCCGAGCACCTCGCGGTCGTTGCACAGCAGCAGCAAGAACACGGTGGCGCTCGGCAGCAGGACGCCGGCCAGGGCCTGGACACTGGTCGTGATGAGTCCCAGGGGCGCGCCGGGGATGACGACGATGCCCGCGGCCAAGACGACCATCGCCGTGAAGACACCGTAGAAGAACTTGGCGTCGCGCCAGTGCCGGTGCAGCGAGTGCTTCGTGCCGAACATGTCGCCGAAGGCGTACGAGGTGGCCAAGGTCACCGAGGCCGCACCGATGATGGACGCGTTCAACAAGATGATCGCGAAGATGACGCCGGCGGCCCGCCCGACGTAGTGACGCAGCCCGGCGGCCACGGCGGCGCCGTTTTGAAAGTGGCCGGCCAGGGGGGAGGGGCCAAGGGCCGTGGCCACGACGACCACGAGGATGGCCGCCGCGAACACCGTGATGAACGAGCCGAGCACCGTGTCGGCGCGCTCGTAGTTGATCCAGCGCGGCGTGATGCGCTTGTCGACGATGTTGGACTGCTGGAAGAAGAGCTGCCAGGGCGCGACCGTCGTGCCCACGATCGCCATGATCAAGAGCACCGACGTCGAGTTGAAGCCGCCGCGCACCCCGGGAGTCACGAAGCCGTGCACCACCGGCCCCACGGCGGGGTGGCGCATGATCAGGAGCGGGATCACCAGGAAGTTGGCGAAGACGAAGACGAACATGAAGCGTTCCCACCGGCGGAAGCTGCCGGTCGCGGTCATGAGGATCAGTGCCAGCGCCGCGACCGGCACCGAGATGTACTGGCTGACGCCGAGGTAGCCCAGCGAGAGGCTCACCCCGATGAACTCGGTGGCGATGGTGAGGAAGTTCAAGATGAACAGGTCACCGACCGAGAACGCGCCCCAGAACCGCCCGAAGCGCTCGTTGATGAGCCTGGCGTGACCGACGCCGGTGACCGCGCCGAGACGCACCACCATCTCCTGGTTCACGACCAGCACCGGGATGAGCAGCGGCAGCGTCCACAGGAGCGACAGGCCGAAGTTCTGGCCCGCCTGGGCGTAGGTCGACACGCCACCGGCGTCGTTGTCCCCGATCATCACGATGAGGCCCGGCCCCATGATCGCCAGCAGCGTGAGCAGCCGCGCCTTGAGCGAGGAGCGCGCCCCGACGTCGTGCTGACCGATGGTGCCGAAGGCCCCCCGGATGTCGCCGGTGTGCGCGCTGTCCAGCACCGCAGTGGCCTCGTTCGGGCTCGGGTTCGGCGTCGCCATCAGCGACCCCCCAGCCCGTACGACGCCGCGCGATCCTGGCGCGACCGCGCCCGCGATCCGGGCGGTGCGCCGGTGCGCGTGAGCCAGCGGGCCCCGGGCCCCTGGTGGTCTCCTCGATACTGCACAGTTCGTCTCCCGTTCGTTCGTGGTGGTCGGGTACCGGCAACCGCCACGAGACCGGACTCAGCAAACTGCCAGAATCGATTCGCGACGGTGCGACCCTAGGTGCTCATCGGCCAGGGTGGTACTGGGGGGTTTCAGAAAGACCCCCTTTGAACGGGACGCCGGGGAGCCGCCATCACTCCTCCACCGTCGACATGCCGAAGTCGCGACGCCACCCGTGGGGCAGCAGTTCGTCCAAGAGGTCGTCGACCGTGACCACGCCCACCATCCGGCCGTCCTCGTCGGTGGCCACCGGCAGGACCGTCAAGTTGAAGTCGCTCATGGTGCGCGCCACCTGGTGGACGTCCCACTCGGGGTGGGCGTGGGTGAGGTCGGTTCGCGCCACCCCGAGGGCCGGGTCACCGCCGTGGGCGCGCACCAGCGCCGCGATCGAGGCCACGCCCACCGGTCGGCCGTCGTCGAGGACGAAGACGGCGTGCAGGGACGCCACGGGCAGACGCGACGCGCGCACGGCTTCGAGCGCCTCGTCCACCGTTGCGGTGGCCGGCACCGAGAGAAAGTCCGGGCTCATCAGCCCCCCCGCGGTGTCGGCGTTATAGGTGAGCAGGATGCGGACCTTGGCCTGCTGCTCGGACGGGAGCAGGTCCAGGATCTCCGAGCGGCGCTCCTGATCGATCTCGGTGATCAGGTCGGCGGCGCTGTCGGGCTCCATGCGCGCCAGGAGGCGCGCGGCGTCGGCGTCACTGCGGTCCTCGAGAAACTCGAGCTGGTGGGTCGTGTCGAGCTCTTCGAACACGTCGGCCTCGAGCTCGCGATCGAGCCCGACGACTTCGATGATCTCCTCGCCTTCCTCGTGGCTCGCCTGCTCGACCAGGTCGGCGATCTGGGCCGGATGGAGCTTGGCGAGCTTGCGGTACGGGATGCGCAGGCGCGCCGTGGGCACGTGGCCGACGAACGGCTCGATGGAGGCGAAGTCCACGATGGTCTCGGCCTTCACGCGCTGGCCGAAGGTCGGGCCCAGCAGGCGCCGCAGCAGCGGGCGGCGGCCCGGGTCGACGCCGACCACCTGCCAGGACCCGTCCAGTTGGGCCAGCTCGATCTCGTTGGCGCTGATCAGCCGCCCGCGCACCAGGTTGATCGAGTGCCGCGCGAGCAGGTCCTCGGCCAGCAGCAGCTCCCCGGGACGCCGCTCGAAGCGACGCAGGTCCACGCGCCGCCCCTCGAAGGTGACCCGGCCCCGGTCGAGGCCGCCGATCTTGCGAATCGGCACGAACAGGTCACGACCCTCGATGCGGATGACCGCGCCGACCACGGGGGGGTGGGGGTCGTCGCCGAGCCTCGCGACCAGGTCCTGGACGCGGCCAATCCGGTCACCTTCGCGATCAAAGATCGGTCGGTGCAGGAACGTCGAGAGGTGGAAGATGTCGGTCACGGTGCCTACCACTGCGTTCCCCAGGCTACCCGCTCCCCTCGCGCAAGATCGGGGCCGCGAGGTGATCTCTTGGTGTCAGCGGGCTCGTCGCGCGAGCACCGCGGCCACGTAGTCCAGATCGTCATCGTCGACGTCGAGGTGGGTGACCAGCCGCACGCGCCGCGGCCCCAGCGTTCCCCCGAGCACGCCGACCTCGGCCAACTCAGCCACCAGGGCCCGCGCCTCGGGATGGTCGAAGGCGACGATGTTGGTGCGACAGGTCGCGGGATCGTAGTGGGCCTCGGGGAAGGCCGCCGACACCAGCTCGGCCAGGCGGTGAGCCCGGCGATGGTCCTCGGCCAGCCGGTCGACCATCGTCTCGAGGGCGACGATCCCGGCCGCGGCGAGCACACCCGCCTGGCGCATCGCGCCGCCGAGTCGCTTGCGCTCCACGCGGGCCCGCGCCATCAGGTCGGCCGGGCCCGCCAGCAGCGAGCCGACCGGGGCCGCGAGGCCCTTGGACAGGCACACCATCACCGTCGTCGCCGGCGCCGCCAGGGCCGCGGCCGGCGTAGCCGTGGCCACGGCGGCGTTGAAGAGCCGGGCCCCGTCGAGGTGCACGGGCCGCTCGACGGCTCGCGCCAGCGCCGCGAACTGCTCCAGCGGCCACGGCGTGCCCCCCGAGGGCATGTGCGTGTTCTCGAGGGCGACCGCGCCGACGTGGGCCCGGTGATCGGCCTCGGACGCGATGATGTCGACGACCCGATCCAGGTCCAGCTGACCCGTGGCGTCCTCGACGAGGGCGAACTGGACCGACGAGTTGCGAGCGCTCGCCCCCATCTCGAAGTCGACCAGGTGCTGATTGGCGCCGGCCACGATCACGTCACCGGGCTGGGTCAAGACGCGCACCGCCATCTGGTTGGCCATCACCCCCGAGGGCACGAAGACCGCGGCCGGCTTGCCCAGGATCGCGGCCGCCCGGGCCTCCAGGGCGTTGACGGTGGGGTCCTCGCCGTAGCCGTCGTCACCGACCGCGGCGGCCGCCATGGCGGCGCGCATGGCCGAGGTCGGACGGGTCACGGTGTCACTGCGCAGGTCGACGCGCCTCACCGAAGGCAGGCTAGTCACCCCTCGTAGGATGGGTCGATGGACCTGCCCGCCTTCACCCAGCGCCCCACCGTCCACGACCTGCTCGGCGTCGAGGTCGTCGAGGCCTCCCCTGAACGCGTCGTCTTGCGCGTGGAGGTCACCGAGCGTCTCCACCAGCCCTACGGCCTGCTCCACGGCGGGGTGTCGGCCCTGCTGGCCGAGGGTGCCGCATCCTTCGGCGGGGGCCTGAGCGTGGGCTCCGACGAGCTGGTCGTGGGCACCGACCTGAACTGCTCGCACCTGCGCTCCATGACCGCCGGCACCCTCACGGCGACCGCCACGCCGATCCGCAAGGGCCGCCGCGTGCACGTCTGGGGCATCGAGCTGCGTGACGACGAGAACCGCCTGATCAGCGTGGCCCGCTGCACGTTGCAGGTCCTCCCCGTCCCCGGTCGCGGGTGAGGCCCGCCTAGACTGGTCCCGATCAAGCGTCGAGAGATTGGGGCTGTCGCATGGGCGTGCGCTTTCGCGGGTGGGGATCGGCCGTTCCCGACCGCGTCGTCACCAACGACGAGCTGTCGCTGACCTTGGACACCTCCGACGCCTGGATCACCGAGCGCACCGGCATCCGCGAGCGGCGCGTGGGCGGCAGCGCCAAGTCCCTGGGCGTGCTGGCGGGCCAGCGCGCCCTGGCCGCGTCCCACGTCGGCGTGGGCGACATCGACTTCCTGGTCGTGGCCACCACCACGCCGGATCGCATCACGCCGGCCACCGCGCCCCTGATCGCGGCCGAGATGGGGTTGACCTGCCCGGCGATGGACCTCAACGCCGCCTGCAGCGGGTTCGTCTACGCCCTGCGCACGGCGCACGGGCTGCTGGAGACCGGCCAGCGCCGCATCCTGGTCATCGGCTCGGAGAACCTGACGCGCTGGGTCGACTGGTCGGACCGCAACATGGCCGTCCTGCTCGGCGACGGCGCGGGCGCCGTGGTGCTGGAGTACGACGCCACCGGCACCGACCTGCTCTCCTTCGCCCTGGGGGCCGACGGGACGGCGGCCGACCTGCTGACCTGCGAGCACGACGGCTACTTCCAGATGGACGGCCGCGAGGTGTTCCGCCGCGCCGTGCGCGTCGTGGTGCAGTCGGCCGAGCAGGCCCTGGCCGACGCCGACGTCAAGGCCGACCAGATCAGCCTGGTCGTGCCCCACCAGGCCAACATCCGGATCATCCAGGCCGCGACCCAGCGCCTGGGGATCGAGATGGAGCGGGCCGTCGTCGTCTTGGACCGCTACGGCAACACCTCGAGCTCCTCGATCCCCCTGGCGATGGTCGACGCCATCGAGTCGGGCCGGGTGCACACCGGCGACTACGCGCTGATCACGGGCTTCGGGGCCGGCATGACGTGGGCCAGTGCGGTGGTGCGCTGGTCATGACGCTCCCCCTGATCGTCCTGGCCGCCGGCCGTGCCCGCCGCTACGGCGGTCTCAAGCCCCTCGCGCCCGTCGGCGTCCACGGCGAGGCCGTCATCGACCTCATCGCCTCGGACGCCTTGGCCGCCGGTTTCACGCGCCTGGTCGTCGTGGTCAACCCGACGACGGGCGACGAGGTGCGCGCGCACGTGCGCGCCGCGTGGCCTACGAGCTGGCCCGTCGAGTTCGTCGTCCAGGAGCGGGCCCTCGGGACGGTGTCGGCAACCTGCGCCGCCTTCGACGCCCTGGAGCCGGGCGATCCCTTCGCGGTAGCCAACGCCGACGACCTCTACGGCCGCGAGGCCCTGAGCCTGCTGGCCCAGCACCTGGGCACCCGGTCGACCAGCTGCCTGATCGGGTTCCATCTGGACCGTGCCGTCGTGGGCGACCTGCCGGTGTCGCGCGGCGTGTGCAACGTGGTCAACGGGCACCTCACCGACATCGTCGAGCGGCGCCAGGTCCACGACTCACCCGACGGCTTCGTGGCCGAGGACGGCCTGTCCCCGGTCTTCCTCGAGCCCGACACGATCGTGTCGATGAACCTCTGGGGCTTCCAGGCACCGGTGCGGCCCCTGCTCGAGCAGTACCT
Organism: Actinomycetes bacterium; assembly: GCA_021827705.1. Lineage (GTDB taxonomy): Bacteria > Actinomycetota > Acidimicrobiia > Acidimicrobiales > RAAP-2 > RAAP-2. The sequence continues at coordinate 87,507 of JAKAUQ010000004.1, read as the reverse complement.
GGCCACCTTCGACTTCGCTGCCAGCACCGAGGCGCTGCTGCCGGTCTTCGTGGGCTCGATCCTGCACCACTACCCGCTGCGCTTCGACGTGGTGCCCACGACCTCGCGCTGCGTGGGCGTCACGCACCCCGACGACCTGGCCCTGGTGCAGATGGACGTGCGCCTGCAGGTCGAGCTCGGCGAGCGGCCCGAGCACGTCTTCGTCGAGCGCTAGCGCCAGTCGCGCGCCGGTGCGGCCAGCGCCTCGAGGCGCTCGACCCGCTCGGCGATCAGCGCCACGGTGCCCGAGCCGCGCTCCAGCGAGCCGCCCACGATGAGCGCGGGTGCGTGCTGCGCCACGCGGGCGAAGCGCGCCCAGGCCCCGCACGAGAAGATCACGTTGACGTGGCCGGTCTCGTCCTCGAGATTCACGAAGACCGCACCGCGGGCGGTCTCGGGGTGCTGGCGGTGCGTGACCACGCCAGCCACCCGCACGCGCGTCGCCTCGGCCGCGGGCAGCGAGGCCGCCGTGACCACGCCCTGCGCGCGCAGCTGCGGGCGCAGCATCTCGAGGGCCGTGGCCTCGGTGGTCAGCCCCAGCGACCAGAGGTCGTCGGCCAGGCGCTCGGAGGGTGTCGTGGGCGTCAGGGGCGGCACGACCTGCCCGGTGACGACCCCGGGCAGGCGATCGGGCGTCGACTGGGCCGCCGCCGCGGCCAGCCACGTCAGTGCCCGACGCGAGGGGCCGAAGGCGTCCAGGGCGCCGGCGGCGGCCAGCGCCTCGAGGTCGGCCTGCGAGCAGCCCGCGCGCGCCAGCGCCTCGAGGTCCGGCCACGGGGCGCCGGCCACCAGGGCGGCGGCGCGGGCCGCACCGATGCCGCGCACCGACCCGAGCCCGAGGCGCACCGCGGGGTGCGCGGCGGGGCCCTCCAGCGTCGCCTCGACGCCCGAGGCGTTGACGTCGGGACGACGCACCTCGACTCGGTGGCGGCGCGCGTCGGCCACCAGGCTCTGGGGCGACCAGAAGCCCAGGGGCTGGGCGTTGAGCAGGGAGACCAGGAAGGCCGCCGGGTAGTGGTGCTTGATCCACGCCGAGCAGTAGACGAGGTGGGCGAAGGACACCGCGTGGGACTCGGGGAAGCCGAAGTTGGCGAAGGCCGCCAGCGCGTCGAAGAGCTGGTCGGCCACCTCCCCGGTGATGCCGTAGGTGGCCATGCCCGCGTAGAAGCGGCTCTTCAGGTTGAGCATGCGCAGCGCCGAGCGCTTGGCGGCCATGGCCTGGCGCAACTCGTCGGACTCGGTGGGCGAGAAGCCGGCCACCGCCACGGCCATCTCCATGAGCTGCTCCTGGAACAGCGGGACCCCCAGGGTGCGCGCCAGGATGGGCTCGAGCCGGGGATGCAGGTAGGTGACCGGCTCGGCGCCGCGGCGGCGGCGCAGGTAGGGGTTGACGGCGCGGCCCTGGATCGGGCCGGGGCGGATCAGGGCCACCTCGATCACCAGGTCGTAGAAGCAGCGCGGGCGCATCCGGGGCAGGGTGGCCATCTGGGCGCGTGACTCGACCTGGAAGACCCCGACCGTGTCGGCCTCGCACAGCAGGTCGTAGACGGCGGGCTCCTGGGGCAGGCTCCCCAGATCGAGGTGGACGCCGTGGAAGGCCTCCACCACGTCGACGGCGCGATGGAGCGCCTCGAGCATGCCCAGGCCGAGCAGGTCGAACTTGACCAGCCCGATGGCGGCGCAGTCGTCCTTGTCCCACTGCAGCACCGACCGCGCGGGCGTGCGCGCCCACTCGACCGGGCAGACCTCGAGCACCGGGCGGTCGCACAGCACCACCCCGGCCGCGTGCAGCCCCAGGTGACGGGGGCGGTCCAGCAGCTCGGTGACCAGCGCCTCCATCCGGGCCGCCACCGGGGGCGTCACCACGGCCGCAGCGGGATCCTGTCTCCACGCCGTGACCGCGGCCTCGTCGAGGCCGAAGGCGCGCGCCACGTCGCGGCGGGCCGAGCGGGACCGGTAGGTGATGACGGCAGCCACCTGGGCCGCGTGGCGGCGTCCGTAGCGCGCGAAGACGTACTGGATCACCTCCTCGCGACGGCCCGCCTCGATGTCGACGTCGATGTCGGGCGGGCCGTCGCGGGCCGGGGACAAGAAGCGTTCGAAGAAGAGGTTGAGCGACACGGCGTCCGCGTTGGTGATCCCCAGCGCGTAGCAGACCGCCGAGTTCGCCGCCGAGCCCCGGCCCTGGCAGTAGATGTCCTGGCGCCGGCAGAACTGGGTGATGTCCCACACCGTCAGGAAGTAGCCAGCAAAGCCCACGGCGTCGATGACGCGCAGCTCGTGGTCGATCTGGCGCCAGGCGCCCGGGACCCGCTCGGCGTCGCGCGGGCCGTAGCGCGCGGTCCCCCCCTGCTCCACGAGCTCCACCAGGTAGGCCTGCTCCGAGGACCCATCGGGAGTGGCGAACCTCGGCAGGTCCGGGGCCACCAGGCGCAAGTCGAAGGCCAGAGCCCGACCCAGCTCACCGGCCCGGTCCACCACCCCCGGCCAGCGAGCGAAGCGGCGGCGCTGCTCGGCGTCGCTGCGCAGGTGGGCACCGGGGCTCGCGGGCAGCCACCCCTCCAGCGCAGCCAGCGGGCGGCGTGCTCGGGTGGCCGCCAGCACCGCGGCGCGCGGGAAGCCCGCCGGGGTGGCGTAGTGCACGTTGCCGGTGGCCACCACCTCGACGCCCGCACTGAGGGCCAGCTCGGCCAGCGCATCGTTGCGCGCCCCGTCGTCGGGCTCCCCGTGGTCCCACAGCTCGACGGCGATCCCGTCGCGTCCGACGACCTCGATCATCCGGTCGAGCTCGCGGCGCGCGGCCCGCGGTCCCGCCGTGAGCAGCGCCCGGGTGAGCGGGCCCTTGCGGCAGCCGCTCAGCACCAGCCACGACCGCGCCGTCAGGTCCTCGAGGGTGAAGCGCGGCGCCCCCTTGCCCGCGCGGGCCAAGAAGGCCTCCCCCAGCGATACTGAGAGCTGCCGGTAGCCCTCCGGCGAGCGCGCCAGGACGACCACGTGGCTCCCGTCGGGATCGGGCACCCCGACGCGGTCGTCGGTCCCGTCCAAGGTGAGCTCGGCCCCAAAGACCGTGGGGAGCCCGGCCGCGCGCGCCGCCTCGGCGAAGCGCACCACCCCGTAGAGGCCGTGATGATCCGTCAGGGCCAACCCCGCCAGGTGCAGCCGGGCCGCCTCGGCCACCAGCTCCTCGGGATCGCTCGCCCCGTCCAGGAAACTGAACCCCGAGTGCGCGTGCAGCTCGACGTAGCCCGCCATCAGTCGTAGACCCCCGCGAGCCACCAGCGGCGCGACTCCGCGGCCACCAGCAGGGCCTCCCCGCCCTCGAGCACGACCTGGGCGTGGGCGCGGCGGCGCGGCGCCACCCACCAGCGCTCGACGCTGGGCCAGGGCCCCGCGGACCACACGACCGCCCGTCGCACACCGGGTGCCAGGATGACCGCCACCGGCGCGGCGCTCCACCGGCCACGACCGTCGACGCGCACCGGTCGGGCCGTCGCGTCGACCAGGTCGATTTCCACCGGGTGCGCGAACACCACCGCGGGGGCGGGCGGGCGCAGGTGCCCGGGCCACGGGGCCGCCGCGTCGCTCCCCGCGGGGGCGGCGAGCGACCCCCAGGGCACCAGCACCGCACGATCCTGGGGCACGCGTCCTGCGCGCAGTCCGGCCACGACCACCGCGTCGTCCCCCAGGCGCCGGCGCACCCGCAGAGCCGCCGCGTGCGCCCGCTCCTCGGCGGCCCCGCGCTGGCCGAAGAAGCCCCGCTGCTCGTCACGCTGGGGCGCCCGCGTCAGGCGGGCCAGGCGGGCCGCCAGGCGCGCGTCGCGCTGGCCGGGCGCCTCGGCCCGCTCCCCCCGCGCCAGGCGGTGCAGGGGCCCCACGGCGGCCGGGAAGCGCTCGGCGACGCGCGCGGGATCCAGGTCGGCGAAGTCCCCCACCGTCACCAGTCCCAGCCGGCGACCGGTGGCGGCCAGGTCGGGCCGGCCCAGCACGGCCAGGGGCTGGCGGCGCCGGTAGTCGTCGCTGGCCCCCGGCGCCACGACGACCCCCGCGCGGGCGGCGAGCTCGGCCACGAAGAGCCCGTCGCCCGCCCCGAGGCGCGGCTCGTGCCCGGTGATCTCGCGCACCGTGGACGCCAGGAGGGCCCGGACCCGCTCCTCGCCTCCGAAGAAGCGGCTCGGCCCGCGCGCGGGCAGGACGTAGAGCCCGAGGCGCACCAGCTCGGTGAACGGGCACAGCACGCTGAGGGCCTCGAGGAGGCGCTGGGCGACACGCAGCGTCGTCCCGTCGACGGATTCGACGCTCAGTTCCTCGACCCACACCCCGATCAGTCGCTCCACGGAGCACCTCGAAGCCGGCCGTGGCGGTCGGGCATCTCCACGGTGCGCGCGCGGGGGCGGACCCCACCGCGGCCGGTCAGCTGGAGCGTCATCGCCCGGCTCTCGAGGCGCGACGTGCCCCGCCAGCGCGCCTCGGTGATCCCGAGGGCGAGGTCGGGCGGCACCGGCCACCCCCCCGCGTCGACCACGGGGACCAGGACGGCCCCGCGCTCGCGCACCCGGTCGGCCACCCGGCGGGCCAGTCGGGGCGGCACCCGCCCCGGCGGGCGCAGCACGATGACGTCGATCCCGTCGATCAGGTCTCCCACGACCTGCGCCCACAGGCCCCGCGGACGCGGGACGAGCAGCGTGTGCGCCAGGTCGACGCCGAGATCGGCCATGGCCACCACGCCCGGGTTGTCGATGCCCACCACCGCCCCCCAGGACCCCGCCGCCGTGGCTCCCGCGAGGAGACCCAGCGCCAGCGTGAGGCTGCCCGTGCCCGGCGCACCTGCCACCACGAGCGTCGAGCCGCGCCGCAGGCTCATCTCCGGCAGCAGCGCGGACCAGGGTGCCGCCAGCGCGACCCGCCGATCGCCGGCCAGGCTCACCGGCCGGATCTTGGCGACCAGCTCCTCGGGAAGCGGTGGGCGTGAGGGGGGAAAAGCGAACATATGTTCGTAGCGTAGCCAGTCCCGATCCCGGTCGCCAGAGCCCTAGTCTCAACCCAGGAGGTCCCCGTGTGCGGACGCGTTGCGCTCTTTAGCCCACCGGCCCGGCTGGCCCGGCTGCTCGCCGCGGACCTCGCCGCGGACGCCACCGACGTGCCGCCGCGCTGGAACCTCGCACCGAGCCAGCTGCTGCTCGCTGTCGCCGACACCGGCACCCAGCGGGTCCTCGGCCGCTACCGCTGGGGGCTGACGCCCCGCTGGAGCGGGGCGCACCAGGTCCTGTTCAACGCCCGAGCCGAGACGGTGGTCGACAAGCCCTCCTTCCGCAGCGCCTTCCGCGACCATCCCGGCGTCGTGCCCGTGGACGGCTTCTACGAGTGGGACCACCGACCCGGAGGCCGGCGGACGCCCCACTACTTCCACCGCGCCGACGGCCAGCCGCTGGCGCTGGCCGGCCTTCTCGACCCCGCGGGATCCGAAGGGCCAGCCTGCACCGTGATCACGACGACGCCGAGCGTGGACCTCGACGGGCTCCACGACCGGATGCCGGTCATCCTCGAGCTCGGTGACGTCGACGCCTGGCTGGCTGCCGGCGACGCGGGCCCCGCGATCCGCAGCGCGCTGATGCGGCCCGCGGCGCCCGGCACGCTGGTGCACCACCCGGTCAGCGCGGCGGTGGGGTCGGTGCGCCACGACGATGCGACGCTCATCGACGAGGTGGACCCGTCGGGTCCCTGAGCCGGGCCCAGACAGCCGAAGACCCCGAGTGACCGGTGAAACACCAGCCCCTCGGGGTCTCCGAAGCCGCCTCACCCGCCGGTCCGTGTCGGACGGTCCGTCGTGTGCTGCGTGTGGCCCGCTTCGACGCCTGGGCGGGTTGCCCCGCCTCGGTGGGGAGGCACCCCTTGCGGGGCCCCGTCCCGGTGAGCGCCCCTCCCTTGCGGGACGGACACCCTCCTCGAGGTGCGAACTACGATCCCTGTTCTTGCACGCCGCGCGACCTCGCGCAAGGCCGAGCGGCCCGGCGGGGCCAAATCCAGAGCTTGTCCCCAAAACAGCCGGGCTTATCGACCGCGGCGGCGGTGTTTGCCACCGCCGAAGGGGGCTGGTCCACAGGTTCCCGACAGGTACCCAGCTCGCTGACGCACCGCTCGGTCAGCGCGGCGGTGGGGTCGGCGCGCCACGACATGCGACGCTCATCGACGAGGTGGACCCGTCGGGTCCCCGAGCCGGGCCCAGACAGCCGAAGACCCCGAGTGACCGGTGAAACACCAGCCCCTCGGGGTCTCCGAAGCCGCCTCACCCGCCGGTCCGCACAGGGCGGTCCGACGTGTGCTGCGTGTGGCCCGCTTCGACGCCTGGGCGGGTTGCCCCGCCTCGGTGGGGAGGCACCCCTTGCGGGGCCCCGTCCCGGTGAGCGCCCCTCCCTTGCGGGACGGACACCCTCCTCGAGGTGCGAACTACGATCCCTGTTCTTGCACGCCGCGCGACCTCGCGCAAGGCCGAGCGGCCCGGCGGGGCCAAATCCAGAGCTTGTCCCCAGAACAGCCGGGCTTATCGACCGCGGCGGCGGTGTTTGCCACCGCCGAAGGGGGCTGGTCCACAGGTTCCCAACAGGTCCCCAGCATCCCCCAGACGCGTCACGGCGGGGCCCGCAGGCCCCGCCGTGACGTACCGCGTGGCTCTAATGGAGCAGCCAGTTGGGAATGCTGGTGCTCAACTTCGAGGTGATGGTGACTGGTGACTTGGCCGCCGACGTCGTCACGAAGACGGTCTTGTCCAGCACGCCCGTCGAGCTGGCGCTGCGCACCTGGATGATGTAGCCGCCCAGGAGGCCTTGGTGGTTGGTCGCCGTGTAGCGCAGCGGGACGAGGGCCGGAGTCTGGAAGGACGTCGTGATCAGCGTGTGCAGGAAGCTGGCGCGCGTGAAGTTCCTCCCCGCCGCCCGCAGCGCCTCGACGAAGGCGACGCCCCAGCCGATGCCGTAGGCCATGTTGCCGTCGATGGGCGACGTGGCGGTGAAGTTCGGGAAGTCCGCCTTGTCATTGAGCAGGATCTCGCGCATCCAGCCGTTCCACACGTTGGTGTCGAGGCTGGCGGGCAGGTAGCTAAAGGAGATGGCCCCGATCTCGGGGTCCGGGAACGGCTTGCCGGCAAAGGCCGCGTCCACGGTGACCGCGTCAGCGCCCACGCTCGAGATCACCCACTGGGGGTGGTAGCCCAGCGCGAGGGCGTTGCCGAGCGCCGCATCGGTGGCTCCGGGGATCGTGTCCAGGTAGACGACCTTGCAGCCCTCGGCCTGGAACTTGGCGATGAAGGGCGTGAAGTAGCCCGCGCCGCCCGTCACCAGGCTCGCGACGTCGTACATGACCGAGTCGATCGGGTTGACGCCGACGTCTTGGAGGCCGAGCAGCCCGTCAGCGCCAAAGTCATCGTGCTGGCCGAGGAAGCAGACCTTCTGGCCCGAGAAGTGCGCCAGCATGTACTGGCCCAGGATCTTGCTCTCGACGGTGTAGCTCGTCTGCCACCCGAACAGGCCCGGGTAGACCTTCGGGTTGTTCCAGTCCTTGGAGCCCGAGTTCACGAACAGCTGGGGCACGTGGTTCGCCTTGAGCAGCGCGCGTACCGAGTCCTGGGTCGGCGTGCCGAGCGACCCGACCGTGGCGAACACGGGCAGGGCGATCAGCTGCTTGGTCAGGGCGACGGTGTTGGGATTGCCCGTGCAGCCGAATCCCGGCGTGCCGTAGCAGTCGTCCTTGATGACGTACTTGATGTGGCGTCCGTTGACCCCGCCGTGCTGGTTGACCCAGGTGAACACGGCGTTGGCCGCCTTGGCGACCTCGCTGTAGCCCTGCGCCGCGATGCCCGTGAGGGGAACGGTCGCGCCAATCGTGACCTGCTTGGCCGTGACGCCGGGCACCTTCGGCGGTGCCCCCTGAGCCAGTCCCCCGCTGGCCATCACCATGCCCAGAACGAGGGACACCACGGCGCCCCCGATCGTGATGCGACGAGTTCTCACCACAGTTACTCCCCCCTGGCCACGTGGTGGCCGTTGTCCGCCTTACTGTCGCGTAAGCCTTCGACGTGACCCTAACCGCACCGCCGGGACGTGGCAAGTCACCAGGTGCGCCGAGCCCACAGGCGCCGCAGCGCCCCGCTGATGCCGAGCGGCGCGAAGATGATGGTCAGCACCAGCAGCGCCCCGAAGATGATGCCGTTGAGCTGGCTGGCGACGTTGCCCTGGGGGCTCAGCCCGGTGTGCGCGGTGATCCAGCCGATGGCGCTGTTGGAGAAGGCGTAGATCAGACCGCCGATGATGGCGCCCGGAATCGTGCCGATGCCGCCGATCACGACCAGGGACAAGATGGTCACCGACAGGGCGAACCCGTAGGTCGACGGCGTCACGGCGTTGTTGACGATGGTCCACAGGCCTCCCCCGAGGGCGGCGTAGGCGGCCGAGATCACGAAGGCCGTGACGCGGGCGCGCGGGAGCGAGATGCCCACCAGCTCAGCGGCGACGTCGTTGTCGCGCACCAGGCGCATCGCGCGACCGAAGCGGGAGGCGAACAGGTTGGACATGAAGAACAGGGCGATGCCCGCGGCCACGACCGTCAGGCTGGCCAGCCACACGCTGTTGACGCTGAGCGACGCCGTGCTCGCCGGGTACAGACGGGTCAGCCAGGGCGGGGCGTTCTCGGCGTTGGGCAGCTGGAGACCGGAGTCGCCCCCGGTCCAGGAGCCAAAGACGTTGAGGATCGCGCTGAAGGCCACGGCGAAGGCCAGGGTCATCCCGGCCAGGTAGGGACCGCGCAGCCGCGTGGCGGGCAGGCCGAGCAGGAATCCGACGGCCGCGCCGGCCATCACGGCCAGCACCAGGACGAGGATCAGGGGGCTGGAGTGATGATGGTTGGCCCAGATCGCCACCGTGAAGGCACCCACACCCATGAAGGCCCCGTTGCCGAGCGAGATCTGCCCCGAGGACCCCGTGAGGAAGGAGAGGCCGAGCAGCACGATCGTCATGGCCGCACCGAGGGACAGGTCGGTATCCACATTCGAGCCGAGTCGCGCCGTGCCGATCAGGGACACCGCGACGACGACCACGGTGATCAGCGTTCGCGCCACGACCGGGTGCTCGCGGCGAACCCGCGCGCTGGTCAGGGCGGCCACGGCCGCCACGCCGAGGGCGGCGATCACGGCCAGGACGACGCGCAGACCCGCCGTCGGCACGCCCAGGGCGACGACCGCCACCGCCGCGACCAGCGCCACCGCGATCGCCGAGATGCGCGCCGCCATCAGACCCTCCGTTCCGTGCGCCGGGTAAACAGCCCGCTCGGGCGGACCATCAGCGACACGATCAGCAGGCCCAGCGCCACCAGGATGATGGCGTTCGAGTTGATGAAGTCGCCCACGAACTGGAAGGCCACGCCGAGCAGTACGCCGGCCACCAGCGCGCCAACCGGGCTGTCGAGACCGCCCACCGCGGCGGCGATGAATCCGAAGGCGAAGACCCCGTCCATGGTGGTGGGAGTCAGCCCGGTGAAGTAGTTGGACGCCACCAGCACGGCGGTGACCGCACCCACCCCCGAGGCCAGCATCCAGCCCAGGGTCAACATCCGCGTGACGCGCACCCCGAGCAGGCGCGACACCTCCGGGTTCAGGGCCGCGGCGCGCAGTTGGAGCCCGAGGGAGGTGAACTGGAAGACGATCGCCACGACGGCCATCACCACGATCGCGGTAACGACCTCGTAGAGGGCGAAGGGCGACATCGCCACGGGCCGGCCCGCCAGCTGCCAGTCGATGATCGAGAAGGGTGTGGGCAGGCTCCGCTCGGTCGTCGACCAGATCGCGGCGGCCACCGACTCGAGCACCAGCAAGAATCCCACCATCGCGACCACCGGGTTGATCTCGGGCTTGCCGTAGAGCGTGCGCACGACGGTGCGCTCGGTCAGCCCACCGAGCACGACGCCCGCCACGATGGCCACCGCCATGGACACCCAGTAGTTGGTCGAGGGCGCCAGCACCGCGAACCCCACGTACGCGGCCAGCATGGCCATGGCGCCTTGGGCGAAGTTCAAGATGCGCGTCGAGCGCCAGATCAGCACCAGGCTGAGGGCAACCAGCGCGTAGATGACCCCGTTGGTCAGCCCGCCCAGGATGTCGGACATCACGCGCGAGGTCCAGAAGGCGTCCACTACTCCACCAGCCCGAGGTAGTACTGGCGCAGCCGCTCGTCGCCCGCCACCACGGCGGCGCGGTCGTTGGCCACCACGCGGCCCACGTAGAGGACGACGGCGTGGTCGGCGATGCGCAGCGCGGACTTGGCGTTCTGCTCGACCAGGATCACGGTCAGGCCCGAGGCCGCACACAGCTCGCTGATCGTGTGCATCAGGTCCGCGGTCACCAGCGGGGCCAGACCGAGGGAGGGCTCGTCGAGCAGCAGGACGCGCGGCTGGGCGATCAGGGCGCGGGCCATGGCCAGCATCTGGCGCTCGCCGCCCGAGAGGGTCGCCGCCGGCTGGCGCCGGCGCTCGCCGAGCACGGGGAACAGCGTGTACTGGCGCTCGAGCGCCTCGCGGCGCCCGCTGCGGCCCCGGTGGGCGATGAGCGCCCCGAGGCGCAGGTTCTCCTCGACACTGAACTCGCCGATGACGCCGCGGCCCTCGGGGACGTGGCCCACCCCGCGGCGCACGATGTCCTCGGCGTGGGTGCCCGTAAGGGTCTGGCCCTCGAGCGTCACCACGCCCGCGCGCGGCTTGACCAGTCCGCTGATCGTGCGCAGCAAGGTGGTCTTTCCAGCACCGTTCGCGCCCAAGACGGCAGTGATCTTGCCGGGCTCGGCCTCGAAGGTCACGTCGCGCAGGGCCTGCACGGCGCCGTAGGCGACCGAGAGCCCCGACACCCCGATCACTCGTCCACTCCCAGATACGCGGCGACCACCTGGGCGTGGTGGCGCACCTCGGCCGGCGGGCCCGCGGCGATCACCTCGCCGAAGTTCAGCACCACCAGGCGGTCCACCAGCGGCATGACGAACTCCATGTCGTGCTCGACCAGCAGGATGCCCATCTGCGCGCGCAGCGAGGTGATCTCGGCGGCGAACTGCTCCAGCTCGGCCTCGTCGAGGCCGGAGGCGGGCTCGTCGAGCAGCAGGAGCTGCGGGTTGCTCATCAGGGCACGCGCCAGCGACACCTTCTTGGCCACGCCGTAGGGTATGGCGCTCGGGAAGCGGGCCGCGTGGTCGGCGACCCCCAGGCGCTCGAGCAGCGCCAGGGCGTCCTGGCGCAACTGGCGCTCCGAGCGCACGCCGCGCGAGGTGGCCACCAGAGCGTCTCCGAAGGTTCCCCCGGGGCGCAGGTGACCGCCGGCCATCACGTTCTCGAGCACGCTGCAGTGGGGAAAGAGGCCCACCCCCTGCAGGGTGCGCGCCACACCCGCTCGAGCCAGTTGGCTCGGTCGCAGGTCATGGAGGCCCGATCTGGGGAACGCGACCCGACCCCGGGTCGGCTTGACGAACCCGCAGATCACATTGAACACCGTCGTCTTGCCCGCCCCGTTGGGACCGATGAGCCCCACGATCTCTCCGGGCTCGACCGAGAACGACACGTCGCGCAGCGCGTGCAGGCCCCCGAAGTCCACCGAGACGGCATCGAGGCGCAGGAGCGCTGCGGGTGATTCGGCGTGCATTGGACCCCAAAACTAGTCAGTAACTGGTGACGGCGGGGACATAGCCCTCACGGTCAGCCCGGTGCGTCAGGCCAGCTCGAGGATGACGACGGGAATCTCCCGGTCGGTTCGCGCCTCGTAGTCGGCAAAGTTCGGGAAGTCCTCCTTTTGACGGGACCAGATGACCGCTCGCTCCTCGGGCGGTGCGATGCGGGCCCGGGCGGGTCGGGTCTGTGCCCCGATCTCCACGACGACCTCGGGGTGGGCGACCACGTTGTGGTACCAGTCCGGGTGGGTCGGCGCTCCCCCCTTGGACGCGAAGATCGCCACTCGGCCCTCGCTGACGCGCTGGTACATCACGGGGGTGATCCACTCCTCGCCGCTGCGTGCACCCGTCGTGTGGAGCAAGAGCAGGGGCGCCCCCGCGAAGCTGCCGCCCACCTCGCCTCGCGAGGCGCGAAACTCCTCGATGACGTGCCGATTCGACTCGTTGGCCCGCTCCTCAGGTGAACTCATGGCTCGCCTCCTCTCGTGGTCTGCGCGGCGCCGGGCGGGCTGACCCGATCACCCGGCGCGTCCAGCCTAGGGACGCCCTGCCGGGCCGCGGGGGCCGGTGCGACGAGCGACTCGCTCAGGCGGTCGTGGCGTTGCGGATCGCGGAGACCTCGAACTCCAAGGTGACGTTCTCGCTGACCAGCACGCCGCCGGCCTCGAGCGCCGCGTTCCAGTTGACCCCCCAGTCCTTGCGATTGACACTCGTCGAGCCCTCGAAGCCGATGCGCTGGTTGCCGTAGGGGTCCACGGCGGCACCGCTGTAGTCGAAGTCGATCGTGACGGGTCGCGTGACGCCCTTGATGGTCAAGTCACCGGTCACCTGGAAGGTCGCGTCGGCGGTCTGCACGATCGCCGTCGAGGAGAACGTGATCTGGGGATAGGTCTCCATGTCGAAGAAGTCGTTGGAGCGCAGGTGGGCATCTCGGTCCGCGTTGCGGGTGTCGATGCTCGCCGCGGTGATCGTCAGCTCCACGTGGGAGTTCCCCGGGTTCTCGGCGTCGAGGTAGCCCGAGCCCGTGAACTCGTTGAACGATCCACGCACCTTGGTCACCATGGCGTGACGCGCCACGAACCCGATCCGGGTGTGCGCCGGGTCGAGCGTGTAGGCGCCCGTGAGGCTCGAGGGCAGGTTGGTCGTGGTCATGGTGCTCCTCTCGGGGTGAGTCCACCGCCCAACATAAAGGTCCCCGGCCCCTGCACGACACCCGCCCGGCGCGACGGGGGCGTGGGGGCCTGCCCCTCAGGCCAGTACGTGGGCGCGCGGACCGGGGCACGCTGCTAGAACAAGGACGTGGACCCCACCTCGTACTACGGTGCGAGCTTCGTCTCGCAGATCCGATTCCTCTTGGCTATCGGCTTCATCTTTGGGCTCGCGCTCCTCTTCGCGGCGGTCGCCGACCTGTTCACGAACCTGCGTCTGCGTCACCAGAGGCGTCACCGGCGCTAGCACAACCGGGGCGGGCGCATCGGGGGTGCCAGCGCGCAGGTACGTAGGCTGGCGGCGCCGAGGGAAGGCTCCCAAAATGAGCGAGTACACCGACTGGCCCGACGACACGCGCCACCCCATCGGGCTCGCCGTGCTGCTGCCCGGCCAGAACTACCCGACCACCATGCCGCTGCTCACCTTCGCGGGTCATGCGGTGCGCCAGCGCGGGTGGCGCGTGCGCGCGGTGTCGTGGCAGGTACCGGTCCTCGACCACCGCGCCACGACGGGCTGGGTGGGAGCCCAGTTGCGCGAGGCGGTGGGAGGGTTCGACGGCCGGGTGCTGGTCATCGGCAAGTCCCTGGGCACCTGCAGCGCGGACTACGCGACCCGACACGGCTACGACGCGATCTGGCTGACGCCGCTCCTGCACCGACCCGACGTCGTCGAGGCGATGACCCGCAGCACGGGGCGCCAGCTGCTCGTGGGCGGCAGCAGCGATCCCGCCTGGGACCTCGAGACCGCGCGCGCCACTGGCGGCGACGTCGTCCAGATCTATGGCGCCGACCACGGCATGTTCGTGCCCGACGCCGTGCGCACGGCTGAGGTACACGTGGACGTCACGCGCGCGATCGTCCAGTGGCTCGACGACACGCCCTGAAGCCGACGCAGGTCGCCGACGACGGCGCCCGGGGGCCACTGCGAGATGGCCGGACGCGTGGTGGAGGTGATGGAACTTCGCCTTCACGCTGCGAGTTCGTCTTTTCGGAGGGTTCCGTTGCTCGATGCAGCCGAGCGGTTAGGCCTCATCGACAACGCCATGAGGCGACCCCGGGAACCCTCGAGGGTGCCCAGGATTGCCGTGACGGGGTTGGGCAAGACTGCTCATCCCACGGTGCGAGGTCGCAGGTGACTGCGGTTGACTCTCGCCGAGAAACCCGTCCCCCGTCGGCAAGCCGGAGGGTGTTGGGTGGCCCCTCAACGCTGTGAACCGTGGTCTCACCGCCTGGACGCTTAGCGCCGCCAGAAGAACAGATGCATCACGCCACTGGGGCTGGGTACCTTCTCCAAGAAGAAGCGGTCGACGAGATCTTCGGGACTGTTCCAGAGCCTTTCGCCGCGACCGAGCTCGACGGGCGTGAGCGTGAATTGCATCTGGTCGATGAGATCGGCATCGAGAAACTCGCGCACCGTGGCCACACCACCGCCGATGCGGACATCTTTGCCATCGGCTGCCTCCAACGCCTCCGCGAGCACGTCCTGAGGGGACGCATTGCGAAAGTGGAACGTGGTGTCCCCCAAGGTTAGGGAAGGGCGGACGTGATGGGTGAGGACAAACACCGGCGTATGGAACGGCGTGTCCTCGCCCCACCACCCTTCCCAGTCAAGGTCTTCCCACGGTCCGCGCTGGGGGCCAAACTTGTTGCGCCCCATGATTTCGGCACCGATGTTCCAGGTGAAGTCGCGAGTGCAGAAGTCGTCCAGACCGTAGGTTCCCCCGGGTTCAGTCCGGTTGACCCAGTGCGCGGTCGCTTCAGCCCACGCAAAGAGATCGTCCGGGTTCGCGTGACCGAAGGGGTGCTCCAGACTCTGCCCGACACCGGAGCCGTAGCCATCGCTCGACACCATGAAATTGTGCACACGGACCACTTGTGGCACTCCAAGCCCCCTGAGGACGCACCAACTTCCGAAGTCTCACCCCAGCCTAGGGGCCTCACCGGCTGGTGGGCGATCAGGGCCGACCTGACCTGTTCCGGGTCAGAAAAACACCCACGGGACAGCTGGGCCGTGCTCGCAGACTCGCACGTCCCACACCACCCAGCCGACCTGCGCCGAACAACGGCGAGCCGAGGCGCAGCGGTCAGGACACGAGAGCGGGCGACCGCGACGTGGTTGGCTCCGTGGACACCTCGGGGCCCGCCACGACGATCCTCCCCGGAAGCCTCTGGGGGCTCGGTCCCGATCGAACTGCTCGATCACCCGGGCTGGACGACGCTCGTCGAGCTCGCGAGCGCACTCGCGGACTGGCGGGAGGGCTGCCACCTCGCTGGCCTCCACCGCCGTCTCAGCCATCTCTCCCCGGAGGACTCCGACCGTCGGCACTGCGCGCAAGCCCCAGACCGGTTGCGACCGACCATCGTCCACTACAGGGGACTCAGGTCAACGGGTGGAGGTGATGGGATTCGAACCCACTGCCTCTACATTGCGAACGTAGCGCTCTACCAATTGAGCTACACCCCCGCGAAGGGTCAGTTTACCCGATCGCGTAGCGGCTCTCGCGGCCAGACCAGCCCGCAGCCCCCGCAGCCCGAGCGGTGGGCCAGCGAGTCGACGCACCCGCGCCGGCGAAGGGACCGGCACCCGCGTCATCGTCGAAACCGTCGTCATCGGCGTAGCGCGCCTCGTCGCCGTACCACGCGGCCGGCTCGGGCTGGCCCCAGGCGTCGACGCGCGCAGCGGTCCCCGCGTGCCGGGCCCCGTACGTCTCCACCGGCTCGAGGTAGCCACGCCGACCGAGGAAGCCCAGGCCGACCGACGACTCGTCGAGGTAGCCCTTGCCCACCGCGTAGATGGCCAGGGCCACGAAGACGACCAGGACGCTCCACGCGGTGAAGGTGAGGTCCCAGATCACCGAGGCGTGCGTCAGCCACGCCAGGACGGTCGCCACCACGCACAGCGCGGCTAGCCGGGTGAACACGACGCGGCGGCGCCGACGCATTGGCTGGCGTCCGGGTACCGGCAGCACGCGCGGAGCCGGCGCGCTGTTGAGGCGCTCGGCGGGGCGGTGGCGGGCCACCGGCGCGGCGGCCTCGTCGAACTCGTAGTCACTCACCCACTCGTCCCAGGAGCGCTCGGCCTCGAGCGACTGGTACGTGTCGCCCTCGTGCACGACGCGCAGGCGCGGACGCGGTGGGGCCACGCGCGGGGCCGGGACCGCCACGGGGTACAGGCGCGGGGCGGTCTCGACGCTGAAGTGGTCGATGGCGCGCTCACCGCGCCACTCGCGCAGGTGACGCACCGCCAGGGGGATGAGGAAAGCGGCCCACAAGAGAGCGATGACTACAAGAAGCATGCCGCTGGCGTCCTCGTCATCGCGACCTCTGCGTTACGCATTGGTGACCAGGGTACAAGGGTCATTCCGGAAAATGGTGGATATTAGAGCTCGTGGAGCCCGCATTCCACCTTGCCGCTGCCCGCCCACCGGCCCGAGCGCCGGTCACCCGGCGTGGTGGGTGGCGCCGTGACGGCCGCGCAGCCGATCGAGGTGTAGCCCTGCGCCCACAGCGGGTGGTGGGCCAGGCCGTGATGCTCCAGGTACGCCAGGACGTCCTCGTCGCTCCACGTGGCCAGCGGGTTCACCTTGACGACGCCGAACTTCTCATCGCGGCCCACGACCGGCGTCGTCGCGCGCGTGGGCGCGTCCACACGCTTGACCCCCGTGATCCAGCCGGCGCGACCGGCGAGCAGCCCCTCGAGCGGCGCGACCTTGCGCGCCTGGCAGCATCCCTCGGTGCCACAGGGATGCGCGGCGGCCTCGGGACCCGGCCTCACGCGCACCAGGGGCAGGTGCCAGGCGGTCCGCGCGTCCTCGACGAAGGCGAGCGTCTCGGGGAAGTGGCCCCCGGTGTCCAAGAACGCGATGGGGACCTCGGGGAAGCTCTCGTGCACCAGGTGCACCAGTACGAGGTCCTCGAAGGATGCGGCCACCACGACGTCGGGCAGGCTGGCCACGGCCCAGGCCAGGATCTCGGTGGGGTCCGCCCACTCCAGGCGCGCGGCGACTTCGTCGAGCTCCTGGACCGTCCACGTCGACGCTGCCGGTGTTGTCGGTACCATGGTGTGCCACCTCGGGATGCCAATCTTTTTCTAGTGGTATTGTAGGCTATTTCGGATGGACCCCTTGACCGTGACCACAACCCGCCCCGTCGCTCCCGAGACCAGCCACCTCGACCTGCTCGAGTCCCACGCCGCCTTCGTCATTCGGGAGGTCGCCGCCGAGTGTGAGCGGCCCGTCCTGCTCTTCTCGGGCGGCAAGGACTCGGCCGTGCTCTTGCACATCGCGGTCAAGGCGTTCGCCCCAGGCCGGCTCCCCTTTCCCGTCATGCACGTCGACACCGGACAGAACTTCCCCGAAGTGCTGGCCTTTCGTGACGCCACGGTGACCAGGCTCGGGGCCCGCCTGGTGGTGGCCAGCGTCCCCGACGCCATCGCCCGGGGCCGGGTGGCCGACCCGGGCCCCCTGGGCTCGCGCAACCGGCTCCAGACGACCGCCCTGCTCGACGCCATCGCCGAGAACGGCTTCGACGCGGCCTTCGGCGGGGCGCGCCGCGACGAGGACAAGGCCCGAGCCAAGGAACGGGTCCTCTCGTTCCGCGACGCCTTCGGCCAGTGGGACCCGCGCCGCCAGCGCCCCGAGCTGTGGAACCTCTACCAGGGTCGGGTGAACGCCGGTGAGCACCTGCGGGCCTTCCCCCTGTCGGACTGGACCGAGCTCGACGTGTGGCGCTACATCGAGCGCGAGGACGTCGCCCTGCCGAGCATCTACTTCGCCCACGAGCGCGCGGTGGTGCGCCGCGACGGCATGTGGCTGGCGGTCAACGAGTTCGTCGCCCCCCAGGACCACGAGCGGCCCCAGCGCCGCCAGGTGCGCTACCGGACCGTCGGCGACGCCACCTGCACGGGCGCCGTCGAGTCGAGCGCCGTCACCGTGGCGGAGGTGGTGCGCGAGGTGGCCACGGCGACGGTCTCCGAGCGCGGGGCCACCCGCGCCGACGACCGCTTCTCCGAGACCGCCATGGAGGACCGCAAGCGCGAGGGGTACTTCTAGTGGTCAGCGACCTGCTGCGCCTGGCGACCATCGGCTCGGTCGACGACGGCAAGTCCACCCTGGTGGGCCGCCTGCTGGTCGACACCCGCCAGCTCTTCGACGATCAGCTCGACGCCGTCGTCAACGCCTCGGAGCGCCGGGGCATCGGGGATCTGGATCTCGCCTTCGTGACCGATGGCCTGCGCGCCGAGCGCGAGCAGGGCATCACCATCGACGTCGCCTACCGCTACGCGGCGACCCCCACCCGCAAGTTCATCGTCGCCGACTGCCCGGGCCACGTGCAGTACACGCGCAACATGGCGACCGGTGCCTCGACGGCCGACCTGGCCCTGGCGGTGGTCGACGTGACCCACGGGCTGCGCGAGCAGACGCGCCGTCACCTGTGCATCGCCGCCCTGCTCGGGGTGCGCCACCTAGTCGTGGCGGTCAACAAGATGGACGTGGTGCGCTGGTCGCCCACGGCCTTTCGCAGCGTGGCCGACGAGATTGAGACGCTGGCCGGTGATCTGGACTTCGCGACGGTGGTCGCGGTGCCGACCTCCGCGCTGCTGGGCGACAACGTGGTCGAGACCTCCGACAACACCACCTGGTATCACGGGCCCACGGTGCTGGCCGCACTCGAGGAGGCCCCGGCCAGCTCGTGGGCCAGCGCCCGCGGAGCCCGCCTGCCCATCCAGTGGGTCCTGCGCCAGCCCGGCGGCGGGCGCACCTACGCGGGCATGGTGGCCGGGGCGACCCTGGGGACCGGTGACCTGGTGACCCTGCTGCCGGCCGGCATCGTGACGAGGATCACCGAGTTGAACACGTTGCACGCCGGGTCCGTGGCCAGCGCCGTACCCGGGCTCTCCATCGACGTGGCCCTGGCCGACGAGACCGACGCGGGCCGCGGCGACCTGCTGGCCGCCGCCCCGCTGCCCCGGGTCACGCGCACGCTGGAGGCGACGGTGTGCTGGTTCGCCGACCGCGCGCTCGGCGCTGGCTCCCGGCTGCGCCTCAAGCACACCACCCGCACGACGCCTGTGCGCATCGACACCGTTACCGGGGTCGTCGACGTGGACACCTTGCGCGTGACCCCGGGCGACGAGCTGCGCGCCAACGACATCGGCATCCTCACCCTGACGGCCGCCGACGACCTGGTGGTCGACGACTACCGCGAGAACCGCGTCACCGGGAGCTTCATCTTGATCGACGAGGCCACCAACGCCACGGTCGCCGCCGGCATGGTGGGGTACCCCGGGTTCGTGGCGTCCCCTCAGAACTGAACGATCATCGCCACCAGGGCCACGGCCAGCAGGCTCACCAGCACGTCGACCGACCGGGCCAGGGCCCGGCCCAACGCCGGCGGCGCGCCGCCGGGACCGGCGGCGGCCCGGGCGACCGCGCGCTCCTGGGGCAGGGTGCGGGCCTCGAGGTGGCCGGCCAGGGCCACGTAGCAGGCCAGACCGACGAGGACCCACGGCCGCGTCAGACCGACCGTGGGCCCGCCGGTGGCCACGAGGGCCAGCCCGGTGATGGGCAGGAGGTGCACCACGCGCGCGGCCCAGTCGCGCCGATCCGGGAAGTGCCGACGCTGATCGGCCAGATCGGCCCCGCGCGCCAGGGCGGCCGCCGCGGTGCGCAGGGCCACCAGCACCACCACGCTGGCCACGGCGACCACGATGTGGGCCACGAACAGGAGGTCGAAGGCCACCGTGGCGGCGATCACGGCTCGGCCAGCAGCGTCTCGGCCGCCCGGTACGGGTCGGTCTCGCCCGCGGCCAGGCGCGCCACCTGCTCGTCGTAGGCGGCCATGCCGGCCAGGGCGCCCACGCGAGCCCGCACGGTCACCTCGAGCACGCGGTCCAGGTCGGCGCGGGCTTGGCGGCGCCGGTGCGCCAGCACGCCGTCGCCGAGCAGGTGGTCGTGGTGGGCGCCGATGGCGTCCCACAACTCGGCGGTGCCCGATCCCGTGGAGGCCACCGTCTCCACGATGGGCGGCCGTGGCTCGCGCACCACCCCGAGGTCCAACATCTGCTCGAGGTCGCGGCGGGTCTCGGCCAGGCCCGCGCGATCGGCCTTGTTGATGACGAAGATGTCGGCGACCTCGAGCAGCCCCGCCTTGTTGGCCTGCATCGCGTCGCCCCAGCCCGGGTTGGTGACGACCACGGTCGTGTCGGCCGCCGAGGCGATGTCCACCTCCATCTGGCCCACGCCGACGGTCTCGACGAAGACCACTGGGAAGCCGACCGCGCCCAGAACCCGCACGGCGTCGGGGACGGCCAGGGAGAGGCCGCCGAGGTGGCCCCGCGTGGCCAGGGAGCGGATGTAGACGCGATCGTCGGTGGCGTGGTCCTGCATGCGCACGCGGTCCCCGAGAATCGCCCCGCCGGTGAAGGGGGAGCTCGGGTCCACGCACAAGACGCCGACCTCGCCGAGCGGTGTCGACCCCAGGGTCCCTTGCTCCAGGGCCACGGCGATCAGCTGGTCGGTGAGCGTGGACTTGCCCGCCCCCGGGGGCCCCGTCAGGCCCACGACGTAGGGCGGCGCAGCGCGGTAGGCCCGGGCGACGACGTCGCGCTGGGTGGGCCCGCCCGACTCGACGTAGGTGATCAGGCGGGCCAGGGCGGCCCGGGAGCCGCCGCTCGCCTCGCTCAGCAACTCGGCCGGGTCGCGGGTCACGACGCGCGCTCGATGCTGGCACCCAGGCTGGCCAGGCGGCCCACCAGGTCTTCGTAGCCCCGCTCGAGGTGGTCGAGGCCCGCCACGCGGGTCTCCCCGTCGGCCACCAGCCCGGCCAGCACCAGGGCCGCCGCGGCCCGGATGTCGGTGCCGTGCACCGAGGTGCCCTCGAGGTGGTCGACGCCCCGGATGAGGGCGTGGTGCCCCTCAGTGGTGATGTCGGCGCCGAGGCGGATCAGCTCGTCGACGTAGCGGAAGCGCCCCACGAACAGGTTCTCGCTGACGACCGAGACGCCACTGGCCACCGACAGGACCGTCGTGATGAGGGGCTTGTAGTCGGTGGCGACGCCCGGATAGGGCAGCGTGGCCACGTCGCACGCGCGGATCCGCGCGGGCCCCTCGACCGCCACGCCGGGACCCGACAGGTCGACGTGCGCGCCCATGGCCGTGAGCTTGCGCAAGAGCATCTCCATATGGTCCGGGCGCGCGTCGCTGACGCGCACGGCGCCCCCGGTGATCAGGCCGGCCGCCAGGTAGGTGGCCGCCACGACCCGGTCGGGGATGACCTCGTGGTTGGCCGCGTGCAGCTCGCCAACGCCGTCGATGGTGAGGCGCGAGGTGCCCAGGCCCTCGATGCGGGCCCCCATGGCGATGAGCTGGCGCCCCAGGTCCTCGACCTCGGGCTCGCGCGCCGCGTTGTCGATCACGGTGCGCCCCTCGGCCAAGACGGCAGCCATGAGCAGGTTGTCGGTCGCCGTGTGGCTCGGGTACTCCAGCGTGAAGCGCGTCGCCCGGAGGCGGCCGCCCTCGACGCGGGCGTGGATCGCCCCGCGCTCGTTGGCGAAGGTTGCCCCCATCGCCCCCAGGCCCTCGGTGTGGAAGTTGATCGGGCGCCCCCCGAAGTCGTCACCCCCGGGCAGGGCCATGTGCACCTGCCCGCAGCGAGCCAGCATCGGGCCGAGTACCACGATCGAGGCCCGCATCGCCTCGAAGAGGTGGGCCGGCGCCAGCGGCACCAGGTCGGCGGCCGCCGGCACGTCGATGACCAGCTCGGCCGGTGCGGTGCGGCGCACCGAGCAGCCCAAGGCCTCGAGCAGTCTGGACATGACCGCCACGTCCGAGATGTCCGGGACATTGCGCAGGCGATGCGTGCCCGAGGCCAGGAGGCACGCGGCGATCTGCTTGAGGACCGCGTTCTTCGCACCCCGCGCGGTCACCGCGCCCGTGAGGGGTCCCGCTGGCTTGACGACCACGTAGTCCACCCAGCAAGTATGGCCGCTGGCGCAGCGGGCCTCGACGGCCTCGCCGCCCGAGCGGTACGCTTCGACCGTGCGCGCACCTGACAAGCCCGACCGCAACCTGGCCCTGGAGATGATCCGCGTCACCGAGGCGGCCGCCATCGCGGCGGCCCGCTGGGCCGGGCGGGGCGACAAGATGGCCGCCGACGGCGCGGCCGTGGACGCCATGCGCTTCGTCCTGTCGGGCGTGGCCATGGACGGCATCGTGGTCATCGGCGAGGGCGAGAAGGACGAGGCGCCCATGCTCTACAACGGCGAGCACCTCGGCGACGGCCGCGCCCCCCAGGTCGACGTCGCCGTCGACCCCATCGACGGCACCACGCTGACCGCCATGGGGCGCAAGGGAGCCGTGTCGGTGATCGCCCTGTCCGAGCGCGACACGATGTTCAACCCCGGGCCCTGCGTCTACATGCGCAAGGTGGCCGTCGGGCCTCGCGGGCGCGGCGCCGTCGACATCAACGCCTCGCCCACCGACAACCTGCGCGAGCTCTCCAAGCGCCTCGGCAAGCCCATCCAGGAGCTCGGCGTCGTGGTGCTCGACCGGCCGCGCCACGCCGACCTGATCGCCGAGGTGCGCGAGGCCGGGGCCCGCGTCCTGCTCATCTCGGACGGCGACGTCACCGGGGCCATCGCCACCGCCTGGCCCAACTCGGGCGCCGACATCCTCTTCGGCATCGGCGGCACGCCCGAGGGCGTGATCGCCGCCGCCGCCCTCCAGGGGCTGGGCGGCGAGATCCAGGGAGTCTTGTACCCGCGCGACGACTCCGAGCGCGACCGCGCCCTCGCGATGGGCTACGACCTCGAGCGCGTCTTGTCCACCGACGACCTGGTGACCGGCGACAACTGCTACTTCTCGGCCACCGCGGTCACCGACGGCGACTTCCTCAAGGGTGTGCGCTTCACCGAGTTCGGGGCCACAACCCAGTCCCTGGTCGTGCGCTCGCGCTCGGGCACGGTGCGCACGATCGAGACCTTCCACCGGCACAACAAGCTCCAGGAGTTCACGACCGCGGGCTTCTAGGGACCCCCGGAGCCTCGTGACACGCCGACCCCCTGCCCGCTAGGGTCCCCCCTGAGAGGGGGTTGTATGAACGTCACCCATCTGCTGGCGGTCAAGGGTCGCGACGTGGCGACCATCGACCGGACCCAAACGCTGCACGAAGCGGTCGCGCTGCTGCGCGAGCGCGGCATCGGCGCCCTCGTGGTGGCCAGTGCCGATCAGCGCCCGCTGGGCATGATCAGCGAGCGCGACGTCGTGCGCGCCCTCGCCGTGGACGGCGTGGAGGTGATGGAGCGCGCCGTGGAGACCGCGATGTCCCGCGACGTCGTGACCTGCACCGAGGCCACCACCGTCGACGAGCTCATGGCGACGATGACCGAGCGGCGGATCCGGCACGTGCCGGTCGTCGCGGAGGGTCGGCTGGTCGGGCTGGTCTCCATCGGCGACGTGGTCAAGGCTCGGGTCACCGAGCTCGAGATCGCGCGCCGCGAGCTGCTCGACTACGTCAACGCGCGCTGACGTCGTGCGCGGCGCGTAGGCGCAGCTCGGCCCGCGCGAGGCCCTCGGTGGCCAGCGCGAGGCTGGCGTGATCGTCGGCGCTGCGCGCGGCCGCGGCGTCCGCCTCGCGCCGCTCCTTGGCGGCCTGGGCACGGGGCACGTCGATGTCCACGGTGCGCTCGGCGACTCCGGCCAGCAGCGTCGCGCGCGTGTCGCGCTCGGTCCCCGAGGTGACCACCTCGAAGAAGCCGCCGTGGACCGCGAAGGCCAGCGCCCCGCCCTCGGTCGCGACGGTGACGACGCCCGCGACGATGTCCCCGATGGTCTCGGCGTGCTCGGGCAGGACCGTGAACTCTCCTTCGGTGGAGCGCAGCATGAGCGCCTGCGCGTCCCCGGAGAAGAGGACCGCCTCGGGCGTGACCAGCTCGACGACCAGGGATGCCACCGCTACTCCCGCGCCAGCTCGGCGGCCTTGCGCTCGACGTCGGAGGCGCCGCCCACGTTCAAGAAGGCCTGCTCCGGGTAGACGTCGAGATCGCCCTTGACCAGCGCCTCGAAGGACTCGATGGTCTCGGCGACCGGGACGTTGATGCCGTCGATGCCGGTGAAGACCTTGGACACGAACATGGGCTGGGACAAGAAGCGCTGGATCCGGCGGGCCCGCGAGACGATGATGCGGTCCTCCTCGGACAGCTCGTCGAGCCCCAGGATCGCGATGATGTCCTGGAGCTCCTTGTTGCGCTGGAGGATCTGCTGGACCTGCCGGGCCACGTGGTAGTGGCGGTCGCCCACGATCTCGGGCGCCAGGATGTTCGAGGTCGACGACAGCGGATCGACCGCCGGGTAGATGCCCAGTGCGGCGATCTGCCGGCTCAGCTCGGTCGTGGCGTCCAGGTGGGTGAAGGTCGTGAAGGGTGCCGGGTCGGTGTAGTCGTCGGCGGGCACGTAGACGGCCTGCAGCGAGGTGATGGACCGGCCGCGCGTCGAGGTGATCCGCTCTTGGAGCTCGCCCATCTCGTCGGCCAGGGTGGGCTGGTAGCCCACGGCGCTCGGCATGCGGCCCAGCAGCGTCGACACCTCGGACCCGGCCTGCACGAACCGGAAGATGTTGTCGATGAACAGCAGGACGTCCTGGTTCTTCACGTCGCGGAAGTACTCGGCCATGGTGAGGGCGGCCAGGGCGACGCGCAGGCGCACCCCCGGCGGCTCGTCCATCTGCCCGTAGACCAGCGCGGTCTTCTCGATGACGCCCGACTCGCGCATCTCGAGCAGGAGGTCGGTGCCCTCGCGCGTGCGCTCACCCACACCCGCGAACACCGACACGCCCTCGTGCTGCTCGGCCACGCGACGGATCATCTCCATGATGAGCACGGTCTTGCCCACGCCCGCGCCGCCGAAGAGGCCGATCTTGCCGCCCTGGACGTAGGGCGCGAGCAGGTCGATGACCTTGATGCCCGTCTCGAACATGGTGGCGTGCGGCTCGAGCTGGTCGAAGGCCGGCGCGTTGCGGTGGATCTCCCAGCGGTCCTCGATGCCGCTGATCTCGTCGGTGTCGAGGGGCTGGCCCAGCACGTTGAAGACGTGACCGAGCACGCCCTCCCCGACCGGCACGGTGATGCCGCGCCCGGTCTGGCGCACCGCGGTACCGCGCACCAGGCCGTCGGTGGGCTTCATGCACACGCAGCGAACTCGCCCTTCACCGATCTGCTGGGCGACCTCGGCCACCACGGTGACCGTGGTGCCCTCGAGCTCGATGTCCATCTCGACGGCGTGGTTGATCTCGGGCAGGGCGTGCGGCGGGAACTCGACGTCGACCACCGGGCCGGCGATCGCGACGACGCGTCCGGACTCCAGCGTGGTCTCCTCGGGGGCGATGGTCATTCCTGTCTCACTTTCCCGTGCGGAGCGCCTCGGCCCCGCCGACGATTTCCATGATCTCGGTGGTGATCGAGTCCTGGCGGGCTCGGTTCATGATGCGGGTGAGGCTCTGGCCCAGGTCGTCAGCGTTGTCCGTCGCTGCCGCCATGGCCCGCTGCTGGCTGGTGTGGAAAGACGCCGCACCCTCGAGCAGGGCCCGGAAGATCTCGCTCTCCAGCGCTCGCGGGGTGAGGTCGGCCAGCAGCCGCTCGGGGTCGGGCTCGAACTCGGTGTAGCCCGGCAGGCCGCCAGACGCGCTCGGGGCCGCGGTGGCGTCGGCCACCAGCGGCAGGAGCTGGTCGGTCTCGACGCTCTGGGATCCCGCCGAGTGGAACCGGGTCGACACGATCAGCACCTGCTGGACCTGGTGGTCCACGAAGGCGGCGGCCACGTAGGCCGCCACGGCGCGCGCGTTGGCGAAGGTGGGCCGGTCCGCGAAGCCGGCGAAGCTGCGCTCGACGGCCATTCCCCGGAAGTGGTAGAAGGGGGCGGCCTTCTTGCCCACCACGACCAGGCGCACCGTGGTGCCCTGACCGCGCAGGCGGGTCACCAGGTGCTCACCGGTGCGCAGGACCGAGGAGTTGTAGGCGCCCGACAGGCCGCGGTCACCGGCCACCACCAGCACCAGGGCGCTGTCGACCCGCTCGGGGGTCCCTAGCAGGTGGCGGGCGGCGGTGGGATCGGCCTGGGCGGTCTCGACGACGATGCGGCGCATCGCGTCGCGATATCCCCGGTTGGCCACCAGGCGCGCCTGGCTGCGCGTGATCTGCGAGGCCGCGATCAGCTCCATCGCCTTGGTGATCTTGCGCGTCGCCTGGACCGTCTTGATCCGGCGCCGCAGCGCCCGCTCCTGCCCGCCTGCCACGGCCTACCCCTGCTCGCTGCTCACGGCGAAGGTGTCGACGAAGCCGCGCATGATCGCGTCGATCGCGTCGGTGTCCCCGAGGGCCCCCGTGGTGCGGATCTGCTCGAGCAGGTCCGCGTGCTTGGCGCGCAGCATGGTCAGCAGCTCGAACTCGAAGCGGTGCACGTCGGTGACCGGGATCGAGTCCACCCAGCCGCGGGTGCCCGCGTAGATGACCATCACCTGCTCCTCGACCGGCACGGGCGCGTTCAGGCCCTGCTTGAGCAGCTCGGTCAGGCGGTAGCCACGGTCGAGCTGGGCCTGGGAGGACTTGTCGAGCTCGGAGCCGAAGGTCGCGAAGGACTCCAGGTCGCGGAACTGGGCCAGGTCGATCTTCAGCGTGCCGGCCACGGCCTTCATCGCCTTGATCTGGGCGGCCCCGCCCACGCGCGACACCGAGTTGCCCACGTTGATGGCCGGACGCACGCCCGAGTAGAACAGGTCGGCCTCCAAGAAGACCTGGCCGTCGGTGATGGAGATCACGTTGGTGGGGATGTAGGCCGAGATGTCGCCGGCCTTGGTCTCGATGATGGGCAGCGCCGTCAGGGATCCGCCGCCGCGCTCACTGGAGAGCTTGGCCGCCCGCTCCAGGAGCCGGCTGTGCAGGTAGAAGACGTCGCCCGGGTACGCCTCGCGTCCCGGTGGGCGCCGCAGCAGGAGCGAGATCTGGCGGTAGGCCTCGGCCTGCTTGGACAGGTCGTCGTAGACGACCAGCCCGTGCTCGCCGTTCTCCATCCAGTGCTGGCCGATGGCGCAGCCGGCGTAGGGCGCTAGGTACTTGAAGGGTGCCGGGTCTCCGGCCGAGGCCACCACCACGACGGTGTACTCCAGGGCCCCGCGATCGCTCAGCGTCTGCACGGTCTGGGCGACCGACGAGTTCTTCTGGCCCACCGCCACGTAGATGCACTTGACGCCCTGACCCTTCTGGTTCAGGATCGTGTCGATCGCGACGGTCGTCTTGCCCGTCTTGCGGTCGCCGATGATGAGCTCGCGCTGGCCGCGCCCGATGGGGGTCATCGCGTCGATGGCCTTGATGCCGGTCTGCAGGGGCTCGCTCACGGGCTGGCGCCCGATGATGCCGGGGGCCTGGATCTCCATGCGCCGGAACTCCGGGTTGACCAGGGGACCCTTGCCGTCGATGGGCTCGCCGAGGGCGCTGACCACGCGGCCCAGCAGCGCGTCGCCGACCGGCATCGACAAGATGCGGTGAGTGGCACGCACCACCTGCTCCTCCTCGATGGCGTCGACCGAGCCCAGGACCACGGCCCCGATGGTCTCCTCGTCGAGGTTCATGGCCAGGCCGAGCGTCCCGTCTTGGAACTCGAGCAGCTCGTTGACCTTGGCCGAGGGCAGCCCCGAGACGCGCGCGATGCCGTCGCCGACCTCGACGACGCGCCCGACCTGCTCGGCGGCCACGGCCGGGTTGAAGTCGGCCACGTGGCGCTGGAGTGCCTCGGTGATCTCTTCGGCGGTGATGGTGAGCTCAGTCATCCCAGAATCCTTCTAACTAGTCGTTGGGCGCGTATGAGGAGTGGAAGTGGCCCGAGGCCACCGAGTCGCGCAGGGACTCCAGGCGTCCCCGCATAGTCGCGTCGAGGCGCAGGTCCCCGACCTCGACCAGCACGCCGCCGAGCAGGTCGGGCTCGACGGCCACCTGCAGCTCGACCGTGTGGCCGGTCAGCGTGGTCAGCGAGGTCGACAGCGCGTCGCGCACCGAGGCGGCCAGGCTGCGGGCGCTGTGTACCCGGGCGACCCGCCAGTCGCGAGCGCGCGCGACGTGGTCGACGAGGAAGTCCAAGGTGCCCACGACGTCGCGGGGTCGCCCGCCGATCACGACGTAGCGAGCCACGCGCAGCGTGGTGGGCGCGGCGTGCGGACCGAGCAGCGTCTCGGTGACCGCGACCCGGTCGGCCACCGGGGAGTCGCGATCGGTCAGGAGGCGACGCAGGTC
This sequence comes from Actinomycetes bacterium, assembly GCA_021827705.1. Classification (GTDB taxonomy): domain Bacteria; phylum Actinomycetota; class Acidimicrobiia; order Acidimicrobiales; family RAAP-2; genus RAAP-2. Next base: position 59,293 of record JAKAUQ010000004.1, on the reverse strand, counting down.
GTCGCTGCCCTCGATGGTGCGCGCCCATCCGAACAGCTCGCCTTCCACGGTGGCGAACTCCGCGGTGGCCATGTCCTCGAGCACGGCGTCGGCGAAGCCGCCCACGCGGCGGCGTGCCTCGAGCAGCCCGAGGCTGCCGGGGGTCGCCGCACCGACCTCGCTCAGACGCAGGGCCACTAGCGCGAGCTCGGCAAACGAGCGCGCGACCTCTTGGGCCGGAGCAACACGAGCGGCGAAGAGCAGCAGGCGCACCGTGACGGCATCGACCTTGGAGCCCAGGAGGTCCGCCAGCACCGCGGCGCGCACCGGGCCCGACAGCGACGTGTCGGCCAGCACCGCGCGCAGGTCGCCCCGGCCCAGGACCGTCTCCTCGACGGCCTCCAGATCCGCGACCACCGTGGCCAGGCTCGCCTCGTCCAAGGAACCCAGGAGGGCGGCGGCGTAGCCTTCGAGTGCTGGCAGCATGGTCAGTGACCCGTTCCCCGCTGGGCCTCGGCCGTCAGGGCGGCAACGGCCTCGCGGATCAGGTCCTCGTGGGTGCTCTGGTCGACCTCACGACCGATGATCTTGGTCACCAGGTCGTAGACGATCTGTCCGATGCGGCTCGAGGCGTCCTCGATGGCCCGCTGGCGAGCCATCGCCACCTCCTCGTGCGCCTGCTCGACGATGCGCTCGAACTCGGCCTGACCACGGCCGCCCGCCTCCGAGCGCACCTGCTCGGCCATCGACTGGGCTGACGCGACGATCTCGCGAGCCTGGTCCCGAGCCTGGGACAGCACGCGGGAGCGCTCGTCGTCGGCGGCGGCGGCCTCCGCGCGCGCCTGCTCGGCGGCCTCCAAAGAGGCGCGGATCTTGGCTTGGCGCGACTCCATGGCCCGGTTGAGGGGCGGGAGGATGTACTTGGCGACGAGCACCAAGATGACCACCACCACCAGCAGCTCGACGAAGAACGTGCCGTTGGGCAGGAGGAAGACGGATTCACCGATCATCGATTCGACCCTTCTCTTCGCTCGCGGCGACCCCTCGGGGTCGCCGCGCGCCTGCGGACCTCGGGCACCTACTGCTTCTTGAAGACGTAGACGAACACCACCATGAACAGCAGGTTGATGAAGTACATGGCCTCCACCAGGCCCACCGTCAAGAAGAAGTACTGGCGCGCCTTGTTCTCGATCTCGGGCTGGCGGGCGATGGCGGCGATCGTCTGGCTGCCGGCCAGGCCGTCACCGACGGCAGCACCGATCGCGCCGCCCCCCAACGCCAGGCCGCCCCCGACGAGCGCCCCGGCGGTGCGGACCGCCGCCCCGATGTCTGATGGGTTTGCCATGGTTTTTTTCCTCCTGGGTTACCTAGAGAGTGGACGGCACCGGCGCCTCGGGAGCGACCGGCGCATGCGCCTCCGCGTCCTCGTGGCTCATGGCCATGCCGAAGTACAGGATCGTCAGCAGCATGAAGATGAATGCCTGGATCGCCCCGATGAACAGGTCGAAGGGCTTCCAGATCACCTCGCCGAAGGGCACCACGTAGATCGGCAGCAGGGTGGTCATCACCAGGACCATCAGGCCGCCCGAGAAGATGTTGCCGAAGAGACGGAAGGTGAGCGTGATGGGCTTGGTGATCTCCTCGATCACGTTGATGGGGGCCAGCGCCGCGTAGGGCTTGACGTAGTGGCGCAGGTAGCCCCGCAGGCCGCGCGCGCGCAGCGACTCGATGTGGACCCACACGATCACCAGCAGCGCCATGGCCAGGGGGAGGTTGACGTCGCCCGTGGGCGCCGGCAGGATATCCGAGGACACGCCGGGCTGCAGAGCCGACGGGATGAACCCGATCCAGTTGGCGATCAGGATGAACAGGCCGAGGGTGACGCCGATGGGGACGAAGCGGCGTCCCTCGGGCCCCACGGCGGAGTCGGCCAGCTCGCTGACCTGCTCGACCACGACCTCCCAGAACAGCTGCAGCTTGCCCGGCACGCCGTCGGTGGCGCGGGCGCGCATCCGGAAGCCCAAGGCCAGGAGGATCACGGCTGCCAGGACCGTCGAGGTCACGATGTCCACGTCGATGGTCAGCCCCAGGACGTGCACGGTGGGGTGCACGCCAACGTGGATCGCCTTCGCGGCGGTCAGCAGCTTCACTCCGGTCCTCCCTGGCGCGCCACGACCCGCAGGACGTTGAGCACGAACACCACCTGGTACAGCACAAGTCCTGACACAATACCTAGTCCCAGAGGGACGCTCAGCCAGAGGGACGCCAGGACGATCGCCGTGACCACGGCGAGCCGCCCGGCCGTGCGCCCGCCGATCTGGCGGCGCACCGCCCGACGCCGCTGCTCGCCGCTGAGCTCGACGCGGGCGGCTTGGCGGTCCAGGAGCCGCAGGTTGGCCAGCGCCAGCACGACGCCGAGGACGACGCCCACCGCGGCGAGGGGTGGCGCGATGGCCAGGGCCACGATCGTGCCGCCCGCTCCCACCAGGACGGCCGAGAGCGTGGTGCGACGCAGCAGGCGCGCCAGGGTGGACGTGGGGAGATTTTCAAGCACGGTAGTCAAGTCTTAGAGGAAACGCCGGACTTGCTTCATGACGCTCACCACGGCAGTGACCGTTGCTAACACTATCCCGATCAGCAGGCCCCACGGAGATGACGAGAGCACGTGGTCCACCCAGATCCCCCCGACGACCCCGACCGCCTCGATGACCGCGATGGTCGAGCCGAGCGCCGCGAACGCCCCGAGGCCCAGCATGGGGCTCTCCGGGCTCGGAGCGTCACCGGGGGGCTGGCCCGCCTCCTGGTCACCGGGGTCGTCGCCGGCTGCGCTCACCGCCGTGCGCTCGAGGGGGCCGGCGCCGCGTCGGGCTCGGACTCACCGGCCGTCCGCCCGCGCCGGGGGTGGAACCACGTCAGGAGGGCGACGAGCAGGCCGGCCACCCCGAAGGGGATGGCCTCGTTGACCCGCGGCTCGAAGAGCGGGAAGAGCACGAAGCCGCACAGCAGGGCCGTCCACAGCCACAAGATGATGACGGTCCGGCGGTGCCCGTGGCCCAGGCGCATCAGACGGTGGTGGATGTGGTTCTTGTCGGGCGTGTGGAACCCCTGCCCGGAGGCCGTGCGGCGCACGAAGGCCCACGACGCGTCCAGCAGTGGCACCCCCAAGATGAACACCGGGATCAGCAGGGGCGCGAAGAAGAAGAACGTCAGGCCGCTGGCCGGGGGCGTGCGCCCGCCGATGACCATCGTGGAGGCCGACATGAGGAGTCCGAGCAGCAGGGAGCCGGCGTCGCCCATGAACAGCCGAGCCGGGTAGAAGTTGTCGCGCAGGAATCCCACGCACACCCCGAAGGTGACGGCGGCCACCAGCGGCCCAATGTTGGTCACCGGCAGCAGCCCGAGGTCCTCGAGGCGCAGGCCGTACACGCACAGCGTGGCCGACGCGATCGCGACGATGCCCGCGGCCAGCCCGTCGAGGCCGTCAATGAGGTTGATCGCGTTGGCGATCGCGAAGACCCACACCGCCGTGATGACGGGAAGGATCGAGGGACCCAGCACCACCAGGCCGGCGAAGGGCAGCTTGAACTGGTACATCGTCGAGCCGCTGAAGTAGAGCACCGAGGCCGCGAGGAACTGGCCCGCCACCTTGGCCGGCGCGCTCATCTCGCGGAAGTCGTCGATCACGCCCACCACGAAGATCACGCCCGCGGCGATGAGCACGCCGAGCAACTCGTGGGACGACGTCGCGACCATGCGCAGCGTGGGCACCGTGACCGAGACGACCAGCGCCACGCAGATCCCGACCATCATCGCCGCACCCCCGCCGTAGGGGGTGACCTTCTGGTGGACCTTTCGCTCGTCGGGCTGAGCGGTGTAGCCGATGCGCTCGGCGATGGCCCGCGCCGGCCCGGTGCTCACCATCGTGATCAGGGCCCCCACCAGCGCGATGAACGCGTACGCCGGGAGGCTGCGCACGGCCTAGCTCGTGAACGACGCGTACGGGTTGAACGCGGCGCACAGGTCGGCCACCTCGCCGCGCACCTGGGCCAGCACGGCCTCGTCGCCGCGGCCCCGCAGGGCCCGCGCCATCAGCCCGGCGATCTGCCCGAACTCGGCCTCGCGCATCCCCGCGGTGGTCTGGGCCGCCGTGCCCACGCGCAGGCCGGAGGTGACAAAGGGGCTGCGCGGGTCGTCGGGGATGGTGTTGCGGTTGGTGGTGATGCCCGCGCGGTCCAGGGCCTCCTGGGCCTCCTTGCCCGTCAGGTCCACGTCAAAGTCGCGCAGGTCCACCAGCAAGAGGTGGTTCTCCGTGCCACCCGAGACCAGGCGAAAGCCCTGGCCCACCAGGGCCGCCCCGAAGGCCTGGGCGTTGGCCACGATCTGGGCGGCGTACTGGGAAAAGGACGGCTGGGCAGCCTCGCGGAAGGCCACCGCCTTGGCCGCGATGGCGTGCTCCAGCGGACCTCCCTGCTGGCCCGGGAAGACCGCCGAGTCGATGCGCTTGGCCCACTCCTCGCGCGACACGATCGCGCCCCCGCGGGGACCCCGCAGCGTCTTGTGCGTGGTGAAGGCGACGACGTCGGCGTAGGGCACCGGGTTGGGGTGCGCACCGCCGGCGATCAGGCCCGCCACGTGGGCGGCATCGAACATCACCAGAGCGCCGACCTCGTCGGCGATCTCGCGGAACGGGACCGGGTCGATCCGGCGGGCGTAGGCCGTCGCGCCGGCCACAATGAGGCGCGGGCGGTGCGCCAGGGCCAGGTCGCGGACGTTGTCGAAGTCGATGACCTCACCGGGGTGGTCGGGGTCGTCGTTGCGAGGCGTCACCCCGTAAGAGACGAAGTGCCAGTACTTCGACGTGATCGAGGCCGGCGACCCGTGCGTCAGGTGACCACCCTGGTCGAGGCGCATGGCCAAGATGGTGTCGCCGGGCTCGAGCAGAGCCTGGTAGACCGCGACGTTGGCGTTGGCGCCGCTGTGGGGCTGGACGTTGGCGTGGTCGGCGCCGAACAGCGCGGTCACGCGCCGGCGCGCCAGATCCTCCACCTCGTCGACGACGGCGTTGCCGCCGTAGTAGCGCCGCCCCGGGTAGCCCTCGGCGTACTTGTTGGTGAGGATCGACCCACCGGCCGCCAGCACCGAGGGGGAGGCGAAGTTCTCGCTGGCGATCAGCTGCAGCGTCGAGGTCTGGCGCGCCCACTCCTGGGCGAGCAGCGTCACGACCTCCTCGTCTCGGATCCACGCATCAAAGGGTGACGCCACGGCGCTCCTCTCCCGTCGAGGTCCCCTCCAGGGACGCGATCTGGCTGACGCGGCGCTCGTGGCGCCCGCCTCCCGGGGTGGCCTCGAGCCAGGCGCGCAGCGCCTCCTCGGCGACCGCCGTTCCCACCAGGCGCGCCCCGAAGCACGCGACGTTGGCGTGGTTGTGCTCACGCGCCAGGTGCGCGGAGGTGACGTCGTGGATGGTGGCCGCGCGCACGCCAGGCACCTTGTTGGCCGCGATCGCTACGCCGATGCCCGAGCCGCACACCGCCACGCCCAGGTCGGCCGTGCCCCCGGCGACCGCCCGGCCCACGGCGGCCGCGTAGTCCGGATAGTCGACCGACACCTCGGGCCCGTCGGTCCCGAGGTCGACGACCTCGTGGCCCCAGGTCGCCAGCTGGGACGCCAGGTGGGACTTCAGGGCGAATCCGGCGTGATCCGACCCCACTGCGACGCGCATGCCTGTAGCGTATCCCCCGCCTTGGCGCGCGCGGCCCGCCCTAGTATCGGCACGTGCCGCAAGCGCCCCTGGCCGCCCCGATCGTGTCGCGCCTGGACGTGGCCAGCGAGTCGTACCTGCGCAACCGGCGTGACGCGCTCGAGCAGATCGCCGTCATCGACGACCTGCTCGACGCCGCGGCCACCGGCGGCGGCGACGCGGCCCACGCGCGGCTGCGCGCCCAGGGCAAGCTGCCGGTGCGCGAGCGCGTGGCCGCCGTCCTCGATCCCGACAGCCCGTTCCTGGAGATCTCGGCGCTGGCCGGGTACGGCTCGGACTACACCATCGGCGGCGGCATGGTGGTGGGGATCGGCGTGATCGCGGGGACCGAGTGCGTCATCATGGCCAACGACCCCTCGGTGCTCGGCGGGGCCCTGACGGCCTACGCGGCCAAGAAGTGGATGCGGGCCCTGGAGATCGCACGGGACAACCGGATCCCCTACGTGAGCTTTGTGGAGTCCGCGGGTGCCGACCTGCGCGTCGGCGAGGGCGGGGGCGGCGCGATGAACACCGCGCACTTCGCCGAGTCCGGGCGCTTCTTCTACGACCTGATCGAGCTGTCCAAGCTGCGCGTGCCCACCGTCAGCGTGGTCTTCGGCTCCTCGACGGCCGGGGGTGCCTACCAGCCCGGCCTGTCGGACTACAACATCGTCGTGCGGGACCACTCCAAGGTGTTCCTGGCGGGCCCGCCCCTCGTCAAGATGGCCACCGGCGAGGAGACCGACGACGAGACCCTGGGCGGGGCCGAGCTGCACGCGACCGTCTCGGGGCTGGGCGACTACTTCGCCGAGGACGAGCTCGACGCCCTGCGCCGCTGCCGCGAGGTGGTCAGCCACCTCAACTGGCGCAAGGCCGGCCCCGACCCCTCCTTTGTGGCCGAGCCGCCCCTCGGGGATCCCGAGGAGCTGCTGGGGCTGATCAGCCGCGACCTGCGCCAGGCAGTCGACGTGCGCGAGATCATCGCGCGCGTCGTGGACGGCTCGCGCTTCGAGGAGTTCAAGGCCCGCTACGGGCCCACCATGGTGTGTGGCTGGGCCTCCATCCACGGCTACCCCGTCGGGATCCTGGGCAACAACGGGGTGATCCACCCGCAGGCCGCCGAGAAGGCCGCGCAGTTCATCCAGCTGTGCAACCAGGTCGACGTCCCCTTGGTGTTCCTCCAGAACGTCACGGGCTACATGGTGGGCCGCGAGGCCGAGGCGGCGGGCATCATCAAGAAGGGCTCCCAGATGCTCAACGCCGTGGCCAACTCCACGGTCCCCCACCTGACGGTGATCGTGGGCGCATCCTACGGTGCGGGCACCTACGGGATGTCGGGGCGCGCCTTCGGCAACCGCTTCACGTTCCTGTGGCCGACGGCCAAGATCGCGGTGATGGGGCCGCGCCAGATCGCCGGCGTGATGAGCCAGGTGCGCCGCGCGCGCGCCGCGCGGCGGGGCGAGCCCTTCGACGAGGCCGAGGACGCGCGCATCGTGGCCCAGGTGGAGGCGACCCAGGAAGAGGGCTCCTTGGCCCTGGCCGCGACCGGGGCCATCAGCGACGACGGCATCATCGATCCGCGCGACACGCGAACCGTGCTCGGCCTGTGCCTCTCGGTGGTGCGCTCGCGCCCCATCGAGGGGTCCTCGACCTACGGGGTTTTCCGGCTGTGAGCGTGACCCGGGTCCTGGTGGCCAATCGCGGTGAGATCGCCCGACGAGTCCTGCGCACGGTGCGGCGCCTCGGCCTGACCGGGATCGCCGTGTACGTCGACGCCGACGCCGAGGCCCCCTACGTGGGCGACGCCGACCTGGCGCTGCGCCTGACCTCCACCTACCTGGACGGGCCCGCGCTCGTGGAGGCCGCCCGGCGCGCCGGCGCCGACGCCGTGCACCCCGGCTACGGCTTCTTGTCCGAGAGCGCGACCTTCGCGCGCCAGGTCATTGCGGCCGGGCTGACCTGGATCGGGCCACCCCCCGAGGCCATCGACGCCATGGGCGACAAGGTCCGCGCCAAGGAGCTGGCCCACCAGCTCGGCGTCCCGGTGCTGCCCTGGAGTGACGACCCCGAGCAGGCCGACGCCGTCGGCTACCCCCTGCTCGTCAAGGCCGCCGCGGGCGGGGGCGGCAAGGGCATGCGAGTCGTCGAGCGCGCCGAGGACCTCGCCGCGGCCCTGGCTGTGGCCCAGCGCGAGGCGTCCGCCGCCTTCGGGGACGGCCACGTCTTCCTCGAGCGGCACCTGCCCGCGCCGCGCCACGTCGAGGTCCAGATCCTGGTCGACCACCACGGCACGGTCCACATCCTCGGCGAGCGCGAGTGCTCCATCCAGCGGCGCCACCAGAAGCTCATCGAGGAGACGCCCTCGCCGGCGGTGAGCCCCGAGGTGCGCCAGGCGCTGGCCGCGGCGGCCGAGCGCCTGGCTTCGGCCATCGGCTACCGCTCGGCGGGCACCATCGAGTTCCTCCTGGACTCGGCCAGCGGCGCGTTCTACTTCCTGGAGGTCAACACCCGCCTGCAGGTCGAGCACCCGGTCACCGAGGAGGTCACGGGCTACGACCTCGTGGCGGCCCAGCTGGCCATCGCCGCCGAGCGCGACGTCGCCGTGCCCGCGGTGGCGCCGGGCGGCTGGGCCATCGAGGCCCGACTGTGCGCCGAGGACCCGACGACCGGATTCCTGCCCGCCACCGGGCGCGTCGAGGCCTTCACCCCGGCCGCCACGCCGCCGGTGCGCTGGGAGTCGGGCGTGGAGGCCGGGTCGTACGTCTCGGTGGCCTTCGACTCGCTGCTGGCCAAGGTGATCTCCCACGCGCCTACGCGTGAGGAGGCCACCACGGCGCTGGCCCGGGCCCTGGAGCGCCTGCACCTGGGCGGGGTCGTCACGAATCGCGACTTCCTGGTCAACACGCTGCGCTCGGCGGCCTTCGCCGCCGGCGACACCACCACCGACTTCATCGAGCGCCACGACCCCCCGCGGGCGCTGGTCGTCTCGGATGAGGAGGTCGCGCGCGCGGCGGTGGCCGCCGCGTTGTGGCGCGCCGAGCGCCACCGCCGGGAGGCGCCCGTCCTGGGCGGCCTGCCCAGCGGGTGGCGCAACGCGCGGCTGCCCGACCAGCGCGTTGTGTTCAGCGCCGGTGAGGCGACCCTGACGGTGACCTACCGCTACGCGAGGGACGGCTCGGTGCGCACGAGCGCGGGGCCAGCGCGGGTCCACGCGTGGCGGCCCGACGGCATCGACCTCGAGGTGGGGGGCGTGCGCGCGGTGGTGCCGGTGACCGTGGCCGGCTCGCGCTACCACGTCCAGGTGCCCCGGGGCACCCTGACCCTGGTGGAGATCCCGCTGTTCGCCACCGACGACGGGGCCGCCCCGATCCACGCCGGGTCCCTCGACGCCCCCATGCCCGGCGTCGTCCACGAGGTGCGCGTCGAGGCCGGCGCCCACGTCGAGGCCGGCGCGATCCTGGTGGTCCTGGAGGCCATGAAGATGGAGCATCCGGTGACGGCGCCCTACGCGGGCGTAGTCACCGAGGTCGTGGTGCGCCCCGGCGACCAGGTGGCCACCGGGGCCGTGCTGCTCGACCTCGAGCCCGAGGCGACCGACGACGAGGCGTGAATGGGCGCGCCGATCCGCATCGCCAACTGCTCGGGCTTCTACGGCGATCGGCTGAGCGCCGCGCGCGAGATGGTCGAGGACGGTCCCATCGACGTCCTCACCGGTGACTGGCTGGCCGAGCTGACCATGCTCATCCTGGCCCGCCGGCGGGCCAAGGCACCCGGCCGCGGCTACGCCCCCACCTTCCTCACCCAGATGGAGCAGGTCCTGGGCACCTGCCTGGACCGGGGCATCCGGGTCGTCACCAACGCCGGGGGCCTGGATCCCGACCGCCTGGCCGAGGACCTGGCAGCCCTGGCCGCCCGCCTCGGCCTGGCACCGCGCATCGCCTACGTCAGCGGCGACGACCTGGTGGACCGGCTCGACGATCTCGCCGCCTCGGGCACGCCGGTGCGCGACGCGCGCGACGGCACGCCCCTGGGCTGTGCGGGGACCCTGACGGCCAACGCGTACCTGGGCGCCTTCGGGATCGTCGAGGCCCTGGCCCGCGGTGCCGACGTCGTGGTGACCGGACGCGTCACCGACGCCGCGCTGACCTGCGGGCCGGCCGCCTGGCACCACGGCTGGGGCCGCGACGACTACGACGCCCTGGCCGGCGCGGTCGTGGCCGGCCACATCCTGGAGTGCGGCGCCCAGGCCACCGGCGGCAACTACTCCTTCTTCGGCGAGGTCCCGGGCCTCGAGCACGTGGGCTTCCCGTGGGCCGAGGTCGCCCAGGACGGCTCCAGCGTGATCGGCAAGCACGACGGGACCGGCGGCGAGGTGTCGGTGGGCACGGTCACCTCCCAGCTGCTCTACGAGATCGACAGCCCGCGCTACCTGGGACCCGACGTGGTGGCCCGTTTCGACACCGTCGAGCTGCGCGCACTGGGACGGGACCGGGTCCGGGTCTCGGGCGTGCGCGGCGAGCCGCCGCCGCCCACCTTGAAGGTGGCCTGCACCGAGCTGGGCGGCTATCGCCAGGACCTGGAGGTCGCCTTGACGGGCCTCGACGTCGAGGCCAAGGCGACCCTGGTGGAGTCGGCCTTCTGGCACGCCTCCCCGTACGGTCCCCGGGAGTTTGACCGGGTCACGACGCACCTGGCCCGCACCGCCAAGGATGACCCGGCGACCAACGAGGAGGCGGTCGCGCTGTGGCGCATCACGCTGCGCGACCGCGACGAGGCCAAGGTGGGACGCGCGCTGGCCGACGCCGCCATCGGCCTGGCGCTGGCCACCATCCCGGGATTCTTCTTCCCCGGGCGCGCCCCCGGGGCCGCCGAGCCCGTCGGAATCTACCGGCCCGCCCTGGTGCGCGCGGACCTGGTCCCCCAACTCGTGACGATGCTCGACGGCGCGCGCGCCGTCGTGGCCGCGCTGGCCCCCGAGGCGCGGGCCCCTCTCGGAGAGCCCGACGACCACCCGAGCCCGCCCTTGTCGCCCGAGCGCTGCGGGCGCGTGCCTCTGGGCCGGGTCGTCGGCGCACGCTCGGGCGACAAGGGCGGCGACGCCAACCTGGGCGTGTTCGCCCGCTCCCCCGACGCCTGGGCGTGGCTCGACGGGTTCCTCACCGTCGAGCGGCTCACCCAGCTCTTGCCCGAGGTGGCGCGCCACCGCGTCACGCGCTACCGCCTGGCCAACCTGCGCGCGCTCAACTTCGTGATCGAGGGCCTGCTCGAGGAGGGCGTCTCGTCCTCGAGCCGCCAGGACCGGCAGGCCAAGGGCCTCGGCGAGTGGCTGCGCAGCCGCGTCGTCGACGTCCCGGCGCGCCTGCTGACATGATGGGCCCCGTGAGCGAGTGGGAGCAGTTGCGCGCCGACCTGGCCGACGAGCAGGCCGCGGTGGCCGCCCTGGTTGGCCCGCCCGCCCACACCGACTGGGGACGGGCCACACCGGCCGCCGGCTGGGACGTGCACGACCAGATCGCCCACCTGGCCTACTTCGACGCTGCCGCCGCCCAGGCCCTCCACGACGAGTCGGCCTTCCTCGCCCAGCGCGAGGTGCTGGCCCACGCCGCCACGTCCCGCGAGCTGGATGCGGCGACGCTGGCGCGTGGCGAGGACCCCGGGCGCCTGCTGGCTCGCTGGGCCGCGGCTCGCGAGGACCTGGCCACGGCGCTGGCCCAGGTCGAGCCCGGGCGCCGCGTCCCCTGGTACGGGCCCGCGATGTCGGCGGTGTCCTTCGCGCGCGCGCGGCTCATGGAGACCTGGGCCCACGGCCACGACGTCAGCGTCGCCCTGGACCGACCGCTCGAGCCCACCGACCGGCTGGTCCACGTGGCGCGCCTCGGCCTGGCCACCCGCGCGTGGTCCTACCACGTGCGCGCCGAGACACCCCCGCCGGGTCGCGTCGGCCTCCGCCTGGGCGCGCCCTCGGGAGCGACCTGGACGCTCGGGCCCGAGGACGCCGACGACTGGGTCGAGGGGCCCGCTGAGGACCTGTGCCTGGTGGTGACCCAACGCCGACACGTGGAGGACACCGCGCTGCGGGCGGGCGAGCTCGCGCGCCACTGGCTCGTGCGGGCCCAGGCCTTCGCGGGCGGCCCGACCCTGCCTCCCGCACCGGGACAGGGCTCGTGAGCCTCGTCGAGACGACGCGCCAGGGCCCGGTCCTCACCATCACTCTGGCCGACGTCGAGCACCGCAACGTGCTCAGCGCGCCGATGCTCGAGGAGCTCCACGGCGCCCTCGACGTCGTCGAGGCCTCCCCCGAGGTCCGGGTGGTCGTCCTGACCAATGCCGGCTCCGTCTTTAGCGCCGGCGCCGACCTGGCCACGGCGGCCGTCCCCGGGGGGGCACCCCGTGACCTGACGACGGTGCTGGGCCGCCTCCAGGACCTCGCCGTGCCCGTGGTGGGGCGCATCGCCGGCCACTGCGTGGCCGGGGGCGTGGGCCTGGCGGCCGCCTGCGACCTGGCGGTCGCCACCTCGCGGGCGACCTTCGGGTTCACCGAGGTGCGCCTCGGCCTGGTGCCGGCCATGATCGCGGTCGTGTGCCTGCCCAAGATGCGACCCGCCGACGCCCGCGCCGCGATGCTGCGCGGCGGGCGCTTCGAGGCCGCCGAGGCCGCGCGTCTCGGGCTGATCACCGCGAGCGCCGACCCCGAGGATCTCGACGGGGCCATCGCGGCGATCGTGGCGGATCTCCTGGCCGGTGAGCCCGGCGCTTTGGCCCTCACCAAGCGGCTGGTGCGCGAGCTGCCCGCGCTGGACCGCGAGACGGCCTTCGCCCGGGCCGCCGAGGTCTCGGCGGCCCGCTTCGCCAGCGAGGCCGCGCGCGAGGGGATCGCCGCCTACCGCGAGAAGCGGCCGGCGGCCTGGGTCCCGCCCGCCGCCGGCTGATCAGTCGGCGCCGGGACCCAGCAGTTCGAAGAGACGCTGCGGCGAGATCGCCCCGACCCGGCGCAGCCGCCAGCGCGGACCGGTGAGGTCGACGACCGTGGAGACCGCGCCGTCGCGGGTGCCGGCGTCGACCACGCCGGCCAGGCCGCGGGGCAGACCGGCCACCACGTCGGCCGCCGTGGTGGCCGGCGCCGCGCCGTGGGGGTTGGCGCTGGTCAGGGCGAGGGGGCCCACGGCGCGCGCGATCGCGCGCACGGTGTCGTCGTTGGGGACCCGCAGGCCGACCGAGGCGCCGGCGCCGACCAGCGCGGCCAGGGCCGGTTCGGCCGGCACCACGATCGTGAGCGCCCCGGGCCAGCAGGCACTCGCCAGGGTCGCCGCGGGCGCGGTCCAGGTGACCGCGAGGGAGGCCACCTGGTCGGTGTCGGCCAGCACGACCGGCAGGGCCACGGTGGCGGGACGGCCCTTGAGCGCGAACAGGCGGGCGACCGCCTCGGGGTGCGCCAGGGCCGCGCCCACGCCGTAGACGGTGTCGGTGGGCAGGGCCACGACCTGGCCCGCGGCCAGGGCGGCGATGGCCTCGGCGGGCGTCAGGTCCCTCACGGCCGGTGCGCCACCAGGATGCGGGGCTTGCCCGCCAGGTCGTCGTGGTCGACCAGGTCGCGCAGGCCGGCGCCGGCAGCGACGCGGCGCAGCGCCTCGCGGTGACGGTCCCCGTGCTCGACGACCAGCGCCCCGCCCGCCACCAGCCAGTGGGGCGCCCCCTCGACCACGCGGACCAGGTCGGCCAGGCCCGGGACCCCCCGGGCATCGGCGGCCACCAGCGCGCCGCGCGGCTCGTGGGCGATCACCGGGTCGAGGTCCCGGTACTCGACCACCCCCACGTAGGGGGGGTTGGCGACAATCAGGTCGAAGCGCGCGGCCAGCGACGCGTCGAGCGCCTCGTACCACGAGCCCTCCAGGAACGACACCGAGGTCAGCGCGTGCTTGCGCGCGTTGCGCCGCGCCACCGCGAGGGCCCCGGGCGACACGTCGAGGGCGACCAGCGTGGCCCGGACCCCCCGGGCGGCCAGCTCGGACACCAGGGACAGCCCGATCGCCCCGCTCCCACAGCCCAGGTCGAGCAGCGTCGGCGCGGCGACCCGACGCGCGGCCAGCTCGTCGAGGGCCACGCCCACCAGCTCCTCGGTCTCGGGGCGAGGGATCAGGACGCGGCGGTCCAGGTCGAGGTCGAGCCCGCGGAAGGGCCAGTGGCCCACGATGTACTGGAGCGGCTCGCCGCGCCGGCGCCGCTCGACGGCCGCGGCCAGGCGGGCGGCGTCACCGCCGAACTCCTCGAGCAGCCAGCGCGCCTCGCGCCGCTCGACACCCGCCGCCACCACGTCGGCCGCAGTGGGCTTAGTGGTCATGGTCGGCCAGCTGGCGCGCCCGCTTGGCGGCCATCAGCGCGTCGACGAACTGGTCCAGGTCGCCGTTCAAGACGGCGTCGAGCGTGTAGGTGGTCAGGTTGATCCGGTGGTCGGTGACCCGGTTCTCCTTGAAGTTGTACGTGCGGATCTTCTCGGAGCGTCCCCCGCCGCCCAGCTGGGCCCGCTTGCGGTCGCCGAGCTCACTGGCCTGAGCCTCCTGGGCGGCCTGGAGCAGGCGGGCGCGCAGCACCACCATCGCCTTGGCGCGGTTCTGGATCTGGCTCTTCTCGTCCTGCATCGACACGACGATGCCCGTGGGCAGGTGGGTGATGCGCACGGCCGAGTCCGTGGTGTTGACGCTCTGGCCCCCGGGTCCCGAGGAGCGATAGACGTCGATCTTCAAGTCGTTGGGGTCAATCTGGACGTCGACCTCGTCGGCCTCGGGCAGCACCGAGACGGTGGCCGAGGAGGTATGCACGCGGCCCTTGGCCTCGGTGACGGGCACCCGCTGGACGCGGTGGACGCCGGCCTCGTGCTCCAGGCGCACCCAGGCGTCCTCCCCGCGCAGGAGGTAGGTCGCCTCGTCCAGGCCACCCTGGTCCGAGGGGCGCTCCTCGACGACCTCGAGCTGCCAGCCGCGCAGCGCCGCGTAGCGGCGGTACATCTGGGCCAGGTCGCCCGCGAAGAGGTTGGCCTCCTCCCCGCCCTCGGCCCCGCGGATCTCGACGATGACGTTGCGGCCCTCGTTGGGGTCCCGCGGCAGCAGCAGCTCCTCGATGCGGGTCTCCAGCCGGGCGGCCCGCTCCTCGGCGGCGCGCGCCTCGGCGCGCCACTGCTCGCGCTCGTCACCCTCGGTGGCGCTCACCAGGTCCCGTGCGGCTGACGCGTCGGCCCGGGCCGCGCGCAGGGCCACCCACGAGGCGTTGAGGGCGGCCAGGTCCTTGTGGCGTCGCGACAGGTCCCGCAGCCGGGTGCGGTCACTGGCCACGTCGGGCGCCGCCAGGGCCGCCTCGACGAGGTGCAGCTCCGCCTCCAGGGCGTCGAGCGTCTCGTCCAGCGACGCCACGGCGGCTCGCGCCACCTAGGCGCGCGGCGCGCGCGCCTTCACGGACCGCTGAGCGTACCGACGCTGGAAGCGCTCGACGCGGCCCCCGGTGTCCACCAGCTTCTGCTTGCCGGTGAAGAAGGGGTGGCACTGGTTGCACAGCTCGACGTGGAGCTCGCTCTTGGTCGATCGCGTGACGAAGGTGTTGGAGCAGCTGCACGTGACGGTGCACTCGACGTAACGGGGGTGGAGGTCGGTCTTCATAGGGCTCCTTCGCGCGGGTAGGAAGTCTACCGGATGCTCAGTTGTTCGGTGTCGGGCCGCGCCCGATCTCGGCCAGGAACTCGTCGTTGGAGCGGGTGGACTTGAGCTTGTCGATGAGCAACTCGAGCCCGGCGGCCTCGCGGCCCTCACTGGCCAGGCCGTTCAGGACCCGGCGCAGCTTCCAGACCTGGGCCAGCGCGTCGCGGTCGAACAGCAGCTCCTCGCGCCGCGTCGAGGACCCGTTGACGTCGATGGCCGGGTAGAGCCGGCGCTCGGCCAGCCGCCGGTCCAGCTTCAGCTCCATGTTGCCCGTGCCCTTGAACTCCTCGAAGATGACCTCGTCCATCTTGGAGCCCGTCTCCACCAGGGCCGAGGCCAGGATCGTCAGCGACCCGCCCTCCTCGATGTTGCGGGCGGCCCCGAAGAACTTCTTGGGCGGGTACAGGGCTCCCGAGTCCACCCCACCCGACATGATGCGGCCGGTGGCCGGCGCGGCCAGGTTGTAGGCGCGGGCCAGGCGCGTGATCCCGTCCAGGATGATCACGACGTCGCGGCCCTGCTCGACCAGGCGCTTGGCCCGCTCGATGGCCAGCTCGGCCACGTGGGTGTGCTCGTCAGCGGGCCGGTCGAAGGTCGACGAGATCACCTCGCCGCGCACGCTGCGCCGCATGTCGGTGACCTCCTCGGGCCGCTCGTCCACCAGCAGCACCATGAGGTGCACCTCGGGATTGTTGGCCTCGATCGCGTGGGCGATCTGCTTCATGACGGTGGTCTTGCCCGCCTTGGGCGGCGAGACGATCAGCCCGCGCTGGCCCTTGCCGATGGGGGCGATCAGGTCGATGATCCGCGTCGTGAGGTCGCCCTTGGGGTCGGAGTTCTCCAGGCGCAGCTTCTCGTCGGGGAACAGCGGGGTCAGGTCCTCGAAGCGCGGGCGCGCCTTGGCCACCTCGGGGTCCAGGCCGGCCACCGTGTCCACTCGCAGCAGCGCCGGGTACTTCTCGCTGGACGACGCGGGCCGAAAGCCGCCGGTCACGAGGTCGCCCTTGCGCAGGCCGTAGCGGCGGACCTGGTTGATCGAGACGTAGACGTCCTGGGGCGAGGCGTGGAAGCCCCGGGTGCGCACGAAGCCGTAGCCGTCGTCGCGCAGGTCGACGATGCCCTCCACGTCGAGCAGCTCGCCCTGGTAGGGCTGATCGGCCCCGGGCATCGCGTCGGAGGGGAAGCGCTCCCGGTTGCCGCGGCTGCGACGGTTGCGCCGGCTGCGCGACCCGCCCTCGGCGAACTCGCGCGTACGCTCCCCCCGCGGCGCCCGCGCCGCCGGCTCGGAGGTCGCGACCCCGGCGCCCGCGCCCGCGTCCGCGTCGGCGCGCTCGCGCGTCGGCGCGGCGTCCGCGGGCGGCGTCGAGGAGGGGGCGACCCTCGGCACGGGCGACGACGTCGGCGCCGTGGCGCTCGGGGCCGCGGCGGTCGAGGGCTCGGGGGAGGCGGGGGTCGCCGGCGAGGAGGCGAACTCGCTCAGCAGGTCCTCGAAGTCCTCCACGGGAGGCGTCGCGACCGTCCGGCGCGAGCGCACAGTGCGCGAGGGCGCCAGCGCGTCACCCATGATGGCGTCGATCAGCGTGGTCTTGGTCGCGCGAGCGCCGATGTCAACCCCCTTCACCTTGGCGATGACCAGCAGGTCGTCGCGGGACTTCGATTCCAGGTCCGAGCGTTCGGGCGATGGCGTCATGGCCATGAGGGTCCTTTCTCGTCCCCGACCGTGCGGGGAAGAAAAGTATGCGAGGGCTACCCGGGCACGCGTGCGTCGGCACGTCGGCCGTTCGCGGATAACGAGATCAGTCTAGCCGCCCGGCAGCGGCGATGCGCCTCATCGCAGGGCGGTCAGCAGCGCGTCGATGGCGGCGTCGACGACGGGGGGCTCGTCCCCGGTGCCCAGCGCGGTGTCGGGATCCTTGAGCCCGTTGCCCGTCAGCACACACACGACCCGCGATCCCGCGGGCACGCCGTACTTGAGGATGCCGGCCACCGATGCGGCGGAGGCCGGCTCGCAGAACACCGACTCGTGGCGCGCCACGAAGTGGTAGGCGTCGAGGATCTCCTCGTCGCTCACGGCGCGGATGTCGCCCAGGGACTCGTGAACCACCTCCAAGGCGGGGACCCAGCTGGCCGGGTTGCCGATCCGGATCGCCGTGGCGATGGTCTCGGGATGGGCCACGGGGTGGCCGAGCACGATGGGGGCGGCCCCGGCGGCCTGGAAGCCCCACATGCGCGGCAGCGTGGCCGCCCGGCCGCGCTCGTGGTACTGGACGAACCCGCGCCAGTAGGCGGTGATGTTGCCGGCGTTGCCCACGGGGATGGCCAGGATGTCAGGTGCGTCGCCCAGCGCGTCGACGAGCTCGAAGGCGCCGGTCTTTTGCCCCTCGATGCGCTCGGGGTTGATCGAGTTGACGATCGTGATGGGCAGGTGCTGGGTCAACTCGCGCGCCAGGTCCAGCGCCTGGTCGAAGTTGCCCCGGATCTGGAAGATGCGCGCGCCGTAGACGATGGCCTGGGCCAGCTTGCCCATGGCAATCTTGCCCTCGGGCACCAGGACCACGCACTCCATCCCGGCTCGCGCCGCGTAGGCGGCCGCCGACGCCGAGGTGTTGCCCGTCGAGCCGCACACCACCGTGGTGGCACCCTGCGCCTTGGCCTTGGTGATGGCCATGGTCATGCCGCGGTCCTTGAACGACCCCGTGGGGTTCAGGCCCTCGAACTTCAGCCAGACCTCCGCGCCCACGCGCTCCGAGAGGCGCTCGGCGAGCAGCAGGGGCGTGTGACCCTCCTGCAGCGTCACGATCTCGCTGACCCCCTCGAGGTTCAAGAACGTCCCGTACTCGTGGAGCAGCCCGCGCCAGGCCTCCATCACCCACCTCCGTCGATGACTCGCAGCCGCGCCCCGATCGAGTCGACGGCTTCCAGGGTCGCCAGCTCGGCGACGGTCGCGGCCATGTCGGCCTCGCGCGCGTGGTGCGTCACGAACGACAGCCGGGCCTCGTCGCCCACGCCGGACTGCTCCATGGACTGGATCGAGACGCGGTGGCGGGCGAAGACGCCCGCCACCGCGGCCAGCACGCCAGGCTGGTCCACCACGTCGAGGCTCACGTAGTAGACGCTGGTCAGCTCACCGGCCGGCACGCGCTCGAGGGTGTCGTCCACCAGGAACGGCACGTCGTGGCGCTGGGCCACGCGGTTGCGCGCCGCATCGAGAACGTCGCCGAGCACCGCCGTGGCCGTGGGACCCCCTCCGGCTCCCGGGCCGAGCCACATCAGGGGCCCGGCCACGGTGCCCTCGACGAAGACCGCGTTCATCGCCCCGTGGACCGCAGCCAGCGGATGGTCGGCGGGGACCAGGGCGGGGTAGACACTGCGGGACAGCCCGTGCTCGCCGTGGCGCTCGGCCACGGCCAGGAGTTTGATCACGTACCCCGACTTGCGCGCGAAGGCCACGTCGAAGGCGCGCACCGCGGAGATTCCTTCGCGCGAGATCGTCTCGTCGCGCAGCTCGGTGCCAAAGGCCAGGGAGGCCAGGATCAGGACCTTGGCCGCGGCGTCGAAGCCCTCCACGTCGGCGCGGGGGTCGGCCTCGGCGAAACCGCGCTCCTGGGCCGCGGCCAGGGCCGCGTCGTAGTCGAGCCCGCCGTCGGTCATCTGAGAGAGGATGAAGTTGGTCGTGCCGTTCACGATCCCGATCACGCGCTCGATCCGCTCTCCGGCCAGCGACGTCCGCAGGGCGCGCAGGATCGGCACGGCGCCGCCGACGGCCGCCTCGTAGAACAGGTCGGCTCCGTGGGCGTGCGCCAGGCGGGCCAGGGCCGTGCCCCTCTGGGCCATCAGAGCCTTGTTGGCCGTCACCACCGACACGCCCCGGCGCAGGGCCGCCTCGATGAGCTCGCCGGCCGGCGTCAGGCCGCCGGCGACCTCGACCAGCACGTCGATCTCGCCGTGCTGGGCCAGCGCGGCGGCGTCCGGGGTCACCAGCGCGGCCGGGATGCCGGGGCGCGGCCGCGTGGCGTCGTTGACCGCCACGGCCACCAGCTCCAGAGACGCCGTCGCCGCGTCCTCCAGGGCCAGGCGGCGTGTCGGGTCCAACAGCAGCGTGACCAGCGCCGCGCCCACGTTGCCCGCCCCGATCACGCCGACGCGCACCGTGGGGATCGCCATCGATCCAGGCTAACCCAGGCCCGATCCCGCGTCGGGCGGCGACGCGGGATCGACCTCGAGGGCGGCCAGGTCGTCGAACGTCTCGCGTCGCAGGACCAGGCGCGCCCGCCCGTCGGCGACGAAGACCACCGCCGGACGTCCCACCCGGTTGTAGGTCGAGGCCATCGCGTAGCCGTAGGCGCCGGTGACGGGTGTGGCCACGATGTCGCCGACGCCGGTGTCGGCGGGCAGCCAGCCCTGCTCGACCAGGACGTCGCCGCTCTCGCAGTGCTTGCCGACGACCCGCACCGCCTGGACTCGGGCCGCTGCGGGACGACCCACGTCGAAGACCTCGTAGCCCGAGCCGTAGAGCACCGGACGCGGGTTGTCGCTCATGCCGCCGTCGACGGCCACGTAGCGGCGCTGGGGCACGTCCTTGACTGTCCCCACGCGGTACAGCGTGATGGCCGCCTGGGCCACGATCGCCCGTCCGGGCTCGGCCGTCAGGCGGACGGTCGCCGGGACCCCGCCGGCCTGCGCGGCGGCGCGCACGGCGGCCGCCCACGTGCGCAGCGAGGGCGCGCTCTCCCCCTCGACATAGGGCACGCCGAGCCCGCCGCCCACGCTGATCTCCTCGACGGGCCACTCCCCGGCGAAGGACGACACCACGGCAAAGGCCTCCCGGTAGCCATCGAGCTCGAAGATCTGCGAGCCGATGTGACTGTGCAGGCCGCGCAGGCGGATCCCCCGCATCTGGCGCAGGCGGGCCACGGCCTCGTGGGCCCCGCCCGAGGCGATGGAGAAGCCGAACTTGGAGTCCTCCTGGCCCGTGCGCACGAACTCGTGGGTGTGCGCCTCGACGCCCGGGGTGACGCGCACCAGCACGTCGAGGGTCCGGTGGGATCCCACGAGGGTCCCGAGCCGATCGATCTCGTCGTGGCTGTCCACGACCACGCGGTGGACGCCCTCGTCGACGGCGCGCGCGAGCTCGGCGGTCGACTTGTTGTTGCCGTGCAGGACCAGGCGGCTGGCCGGCACGCCGGCTCGACGGGCGACGTCGTACTCACCACCGGTGGCCACGTCGAGCCACAGCCCCTCCTCGCGCGCCAGCCGAGCCATCGCCCCGCACAAGAACGCCTTGGAGGCGTAGGCCGTTCCCTCGTCGAAGGCGTCGGCCGCCTCGCGGCACCGGGCACGCAGCGTCGCCTCGTCGTAGACGAACAGTGGCGTGGAGAAGCGCTCGGCCAGCTCGCGCAGGGACACCCCACCCACCGTGACATCGGACTGGCCGACCTGCGCGGTATCAGGCAGCAGGGCTGGCGGCAGGGGTCCGGCCATCCCCGAACACTAGTGACCCCACCCCGCAGGCTCCGGTAGGCTGGCGGGCGTTGCCCCCGTAGCTCAGGGGATAGAGCATTGGCCTCCGGAGCCATGTGCGCAGGTTCGAATCCTGCCGGGGGCACGTTGGGATCGGGCGGGTCACGGTACCGGTGCGTGGCCCCGGGCCCGAAGTCATGGTCGGCGCGAGCCACGCCCGCCGACCCCACTGCCCAGCGGGTAGGTTCATGAGGTGAGCGTCCTCGTGATGGGCATGCACCGATCCGGCACCTCGGCCCTGGCCGGCGCCCTGGCGGCGCTTGGGCTCGACGCCGGACCCGCCGAGGCCCTGATGCCGGCCGACGCCGGCAATCCCGAGGGATACTTCGAGGTCACGTCCATCGCCGAGCTCGACGAACTGATCTTGGCCCTGCTCGGCGGTCGCTGGGACATCCCGCCCCGACGCGACGAGGGCTGGTCCGCGCGCGCCGACCTGGTGCCCTTCCTTGAGGAGGCCAGCTGCCTGGTCGCCCAGACGTTCTCCGGCGATCGGTTCGTGCTGAAGGACCCCCGTATGGCGCTGCTGGTGCCCCTGTGGCGCCGGGTGCTCGGCGACGTAGTCGTGGTGCTCATCGTGCGCGCGCCCGCCGAGGTGGCCCGGTCGATGGCCCGGCGCGACGCCATGGCGCCCCTGACGGGACTGAGCCTGTGGTCCGCCTACAACCGGGCCCTGCTCGAGGACCTCACCGGGATGCGCGTGCACGTGTGCACCTACGAGGACCTCCTGGCCGACCCGCGCGGGGTGCTCGGCGAGGTCGCCGCCAGCCTCCAGGCCTTCGGCCAGCTCGACTCGGGAGGTGACCTCGCCGCCGCCGCCGCTCACATCAGCGCCGACCTGCGGCGCTCAACCGACCTGGACGAGGCCGAGCTGCGCGAGCCGCCCGGCGAGATCGACGACCTGGCCCGCGCCCTGAGCGCGCTGCGGGGCCGCCACGACGCCTTCGCGGCCGCCGTGCCGCCGGCGGGCGCCTGGGAGGGTGCCTTGATCAGCGAGCGCCGCGCCTTCCTCGACGCCCAGCGCAGCATCGTCACCCAGTTCGAGGCCGTCGTCGCCACCCTCGAGGCCCGCGTCGGTGACCTGGAGGCCGACAACGCTGCCTTGCGCACGCAGAGCGCCGAGCTGCGCGGCGAGATGGACGCCGCCTTGACCGAGCTGCGGGCCCTGGAGGCCACCCGCGCGGTGCGCTGGGCGCGCGCCCTCGCCCGGCGCCCGCATTGAGCCCTGCTAGCGTGCGGGGCCGATGAGTGCGCGCCCCAGCGAGTCGGCGCCCTTCGTGGTGTGGTTCACCGGGCTCTCGGGAGCGGGCAAGTCGACCCTGGCCCTGCGGGTCGAGGCCGAGCTGCGCGCGCGGGGCCTCCCGGCCTTCCACCTCGACGGCGACGAGCTGCGCCAGGGGCTGAACCGCGACCTCGGCTACGACGACGACGCCCGCGTCGAGAGCATCCGGCGCATTGCCGAGGTGACGCGGCTTCTCTACCGCGCCGGCCACGTGGTCCTGGTGGCCGCGATCTCCCCCTTCGCCGCCGGACGCGCCGAAGCGCGCCAGCTGGTCGCGCCGGGAGCCTTCGTCGAGGTCTTCGTCGACGCGCCCCTGGCGGTGGCCGAGCAGCGCGATCCCAAGGGCCTCTACCAGCGCGCGCGGGCCGGCCAGCTCGCGCACTTCACCGGAATCGACGCTCCCTACGAGGCCCCCGAGCACCCCGAGATCCGGGTGGACACGGCCCGGCTGGGACCCGACGAGGCCGCCGCAGCCGTCGTGGCGCACCTGGTGGCGCGGGGCCTGGCCACCGCGTCGGCGGGCCTCAGCTGACCATCACCATCCGCACGGTGTCGGTGATGGACGCCCCGCCCGACGCGGAGCCCGCCATCACGACGATCGCGTCGCCCGGCCGCGCCAGGCCCGCGATCTTGAGCTCGGTGACCGCGACCACGCACAGCTCGTCGATGTCGGTGGCCCGCGAGAGGTAGACGCCCTGAATGCCCCACGAGCTGCGCAGCTGGCGCGCGGTCGCCTCGCTCGGCGTGATGGCCACGATCGGCATCGGCGGGCGGAACCGCGAGATGGCCCGGGCCGTCAGGCCCGAGCGGGTACAGGCCACGATGGCCACGGCGTTCTCATCCATCGCGGCGCGCCAGGCCGCGCCGGTGATGGCGGCGGTGATGCGCGTGGCCTGGGTGCCCGCGCCGATCTGCTGGACGCCGAGCGACGCGCCCCAGGTCGCGTAGTCGAAGGACTCCTCGGCGCGCCGCAGGATCCGGTCCATGGTGGCGACCGTGCTCACCGGGTCGTCACCGATGGCGGTCTCGCCGCTCAGCATCACCGCGCTGGCCCCGTCGAGGACCGCGTTGGCGACGTCGGTCACCTCGGCGCGGGTGGGGACCTGCGCGTGGGTCATCGACTCGAGCATCTGGGTCGCCACCACGACCGGGCGGGCGTAGCGGATCCCGTGGCGCACGATCTGCTTTTGCAGGTGGGGTACGTCCTCGATCGGCAGGCGCACCCCGAGGTCACCACGAGCCACCATGATGGCGTCGGAGACCGCGATGATCTCGTCGAGGTTCTCGACTCCCTCGGCGGTCTCGATCTTGGCCATGATCATGACGTCGTCGCGGGCCAGGACCGATCGCGTCGACACGACGTCGAAGGCCGAGCGCACGAAGGAGACCGCCAGGATCTCGAAGGGCTCGTCGGCCAGCGCCTCCAGTCGGGCCCGATCCTCGAGCGTGGGCAGGCGGTCGTTCAGGATCGCCGAGGGCAGCGACAGGCCCGGCTTGCCCATCACCGTGCCCCCCGCGGCCACCACGGCGCGCGAGGTGGGGCCCGCCTCGAGGATCTCGAGGGTCACGCCCCCGTCGCCGATGTGGATGTGGTCCCCGACGTGCAGCAAGTTGAGGACGTCGGGACGCTCCACGACGATGCGCTGCGCGCTGGAGGCCTCGCCGTGACCCTCGACCAGCTCGACGGCGCTGCCCACGTTCAGGGGAATGGGCGAGGTGCCAAAGGAACCGGCGCGGATCTTGGGCCCGGGGATGTCGACCATGAGGGCCAGGTCCGGCGCCAGGGCGCGCACGCGCCGCAGGCGGGCCACACCGGCCGGGATGTCGCTGTGGGCCATGGAGAGCCGGAAGACGTCGACCCCCGCGGCCACCAGAGCCGAGATTGCCTCGTCGGTGTCCGACCGCGGTCCCAGCGTGGCCACGATACGCGTGCGTCGCACCGCACTCCTTCCCTCACCCGAAGTCTAGGAGGCCCCTCGCCCACCGCCCCGCCGCGGGGGTGCGCGCGAAGGTGACTTAGTGCCCTAGGCGAGCGCGGAGGGCCCGGCGACCCGAAAACCAGCATGAGAGGGGGGCAGTAAAGTCAGTGGCACATGCGCACGACGGGTCGCGGCCCGACCTCGGGCGATGGCGAAGGAGGAGCGTGGAACCCACCAACGTGCGAGACCCGAACTACTTCCACCGCGTGGTGGACTGCCAGTGGGCCTGCCCGGCGCACACCGACGTGCCGGGGTACATCCGCCTGATCGCCCAGGGTCGCTTCGACGACGCCTACATGCTGAATCGGGCCTCCAACGTCTTTCCCGGAGTCCTGGGCCGCACCTGCGACCGCCCCTGCGAGCCGGCCTGCCGACGCGGGCGCGTCGACGGGGACCCGGTGGCCATCTGCCGCCTGAAGCGCGTCACGGCGGACCTGAAGGGTGACATCGCCGACCGCCTCCCCCAGATCCCGCAGACCTCCAACGGCCTGCGGGTGGCCCTGGTGGGGGCGGGGCCCTCCTCCCTCACCGTCGCCAACGACCTGGCGCCCCTGGGCTACGAGATCACCATCCTGGAGCGCTACGACCGCCCCGGCGGCCTGATGCGCTCGAACATCCCCAACTTCCGCCTGCCCGCCGAGGTCCTGGACGCCGAGACCGGCGCGATCCTCGACCGGGGCGGGGTGAGCGTTCGCTACAACAGCCCGGTGACGAGCCTGCGCGCCGTGCTCGACGAGGGCTTCGACGCCGTCTACGTCGGCTCGGGGGCGCCGCGGGGCAAGGAGCTCGACCTGCCCGGCCGCCACGACGAGGTCGGCGAGAGCCACATCCACATCGGCATCGACTGGCTCGAGTCGGTCGCCTTCGAGCACATCACCGCGATCGGGTCGCGCGTCTTGATCATCGGGGTCGGCAACACCGCCATGGACTGCTGTCGCACCTCGCGGCGCCTGGGCGGCCAGGACATCCGCGTCATGGCCCGCCGGCCCCGGGAGTTCTTCAAGGCGTCGCCCTGGGAGATCGAGGACGCCGAGGAGGAGGGGGTGGCCATCGTGGTCAACCACGCCCCCACGCGCTTCGTCCTCGAGGAAGGGCGCCTGGTGGGCATGGAGTTCGACATCGTCGAGTGGGACGAGGGAGCGCGCCACTCACGCGTCGTCGACTCGGTCACGGTGCCCTGTGACGACGTCATCTTGGCCATCGGTCAAGAGAACGCCTTCCCCTGGATCGAGCGCGACCTCGGGCTCGAGTTCGGCGAGTGGGACCTGCCGGTTGTGGACCCGGTGACCTTCGAGAGCACCCGCCCGGGCGTCTTCTTCGGGGGTGACGCTGCCTTTGGCCCCAAGAACATCATCTGGGCCGTGGCCCACGGGCACGAGGCGGCCATCTCCATCGACCGCCACTGCCGGGGCGAGTCCGTCGACGAGCGCCCGCCCGCGGGCCTGAACCTCGTCTCGGCCAAGATGGGCATGGCCGAGTGGCGCTACCACAACGACTACAACCCCTCGCAGCGCCAGCAGATGGCCCACCTCGACCTGGCCTCGCGGTTCCGCTCCCTCGACCTGGAAGTCGAGCTCGGCTTCGACCCCGATCAGACCGCGCGGGAGGCCCAGCGCTGCCTCAACTGCGACATCCAGACCGGCTTCAACGCCAGCCTGTGCATCGAGTGCGACGCCTGCATCGACATCTGCCCGGTCCAGTGCCTGACCATCACGCGCAACGGCACCGAGGAAGACCTGCGCACGCGCCTGAGCGCTCCCTCGGAGAACCTCGACGAGTCGCTGTACGTCTCGGGGCCGCTGCCCCAGACCGGGCGGGTCATGGTCAAAGACGAGAACGTGTGCGTCCACTGCGGCCTGTGCGCCGAGCGCTGCCCCACCGCGGCCTGGGACATGGTGGAGTTCACCCTGCTGGCCCCGCGGGCCGGCGCCGACGTGGTGCGCATCCCGGTGGGCACCGCCAAAGGAGAGGACCGATGACGATCGACGTCACCCCCCAGGTGCGGGTCAACGACTTCGCGATCAAGCTGGCCAACGTCAACGGGACCGGCTCGGCCAGCGCCAACGGCCTCATCATGCAGGCCATCTTCCGCATGGGCATCCCGGTGTCGGGCAAGAACCTGTTCCCCTCCAACATCCAGGGCCTGCCCACGTGGTACGAGATCCGGGTCAACGCGCAGGGCCACACCGCTCGGGCCACCGAGTACGACCTGATGGTTGCCATGAACGGTCAGACCTACCGCGACGACATCGAGGCCGTGCGCTCAGGCGGGTACGTGCTCTACGACTCGTCGTGGCCCCTCGACGCCGACCTGGCGCGCGACGACGTCACCTTCCTGGGCGCCCCCTATGCCTCGATGTGCCTGGAGGCCTTCGCCAAGCCGCGCGAGCGCATCTTGATGAAGAACATCGCCTACGCCGGCTCGATCGTGGCGCTGCTGGGCATCGACCTGGAGTTGGTGCGCGGCCTACTGGCCGAAACCTTCTCGCGCAACCCCGCCCTGCGTGACTCCAACGAGCTGGCTCTCCGGCTCGGTTACGACTACACCACCGCGAACGTCGCGTGCCCGCTCCCGTTCCGGGTCGCCCCCATGGACGCGACCACCGACTCGATCCTCATCGACGGCAACACCGCGACGGCCCTCGGCGCGCTGTGGGCCGGGGCCACCGTCTCGGGGTGGTACCCCATCACCCCCGCGACCGGGGTCATGGACAACTTCACCAAGCTGTGCGCGACCTACCGTCGCCACACCGAGCCGGCCAGCGAGCCCGGGGGCGAGCCCACCGTGGTCAACGACTACGCCATCATCCAGGCCGAGGACGAGATCGCCGCCATTGGCATCGTGCTGGGCGCGGGCTGGAGCGGGGCGCGCTCGTTCACCTCGACCTCGGGCCCGGGCATCTCCCTGATGAACGAGCTGCTCGGCCTGGCCTACTACACCGAGATCCCCGCGGTCATCGTCGACGTGCAGCGCACCGGCCCCTCGACCGGCATGCCCACGCGCACCCAGCAGGCCGACCTGATGCTGTGCGCCTACGCCAGCCACGGCGACACGCGCCACATCCTGACCTTCCCGGCCAACCCGGCCGAGTGCTTCGAGTTCATGGTGCGCTCCTTCGACCTGGCCGAGCACTTCCAGACTCCGGTCATGATGCTGAGCGACCTGGACATCGGGATGAACGACTGGGTGGTGCCCGCCTTCACGTGGGACGACAACTTCGTGCCCGACCGGGGGCCGGTGCTCTCTAACGAGGACCTGGCCCAGATGAAGGAGTTCTTCCGCTACTCGAACCCCAACGCCGACTTCGTGACGGCGCGCACGGTGCCCGGGTCGGCCGAGAAGGGCGCCTACTTCATCCGGGGCTCCGGTCACGACAAGCTGGGCCACTACACCGAGGACCCCGACAAGTACCTCGAGGTCGTCGACCGGCTCAAGCGCAAGCACGCCGCGGCCGCGGCCCACGTGCCGGCCCCCATCATCGAGACCCGTCCGGGCGCCGAGGTCGGGCTGATCACGCTGGGCAGCTGCGACCTGGCGGTGCGCGAGGCCGTCGACCTGCTCGGCCAGGCCGGGATCGCCGCCGACTACCTGCGCGTGCGCGGGTTCCCCTTCGCCGACGCGGTGGCTGACTTCGTGCGCGCCCACCCGCACACGTTCGTCATCGAGCAGAACCGTGACGCGCAGCTGCGCTCGATGATCTCCATCGAGACCGGGCTGCCCATCTTGTCGATGCGGCCGATCCTGGCCTACGGGGGCTTCCCCCTGTCGGCCGAGCACGTGGTCACCGCGGTGCGCGAGGAACTGGAGAACTGATGCCTTCGATCGTCAAACCACTCATCCCGCTGGCCCCGCTGGCCCGCAACGACTTGGGCCTGACCATCCGCGACTACGAGGGGGCCATGTCGACCCTGTGCGCGGGCTGCGGCCACGACTCGATCACCGCGGCCATCACCCACGCCCTGTGGGAGCTGTCCACGCCCCCGCACATGATCGCCAAGCTGAGCGGCATCGGGTGCTCCTCGAAGACCCCGACCTACTTCGTGCGCGGGGCCCACGGCTTCAACTCGGCCCACGGTCGCATGGCGGCGATCGCCACCGGGGCGGCCGCGGCCAACCGGGAGCTCACCTACATCGGCGTCTCGGGCGACGGCGACTCGCTGTCGATCGGGCTGGGCCACCTGGCTCACGCCATCCGCCGCGCGGTCAAGATGGTCTACATCATCGAGAACAACGGCGTCTACGGCCTGACCAAGGGCCAGCTGTCAGCCTCGGCCGACGTGGGCACGCGGCCCAAGAAGGGCGAGACCAACGTCGTGGCCCCCATCGACCCGATCCTGCTGGGGCTGTCGCTCGGGGCCACGTTCCTGGCCCGGTCGTTCTCGGGTGACAAGGAGCAGCTGATCCCGATCCTGAAGGCGGCGGTCGCCCACAACGGCCTGGCCCTGATCGATGTGATCAGCCCCTGCGTCACCTTCAACGACCACGAGGGGTCGACCAAGAGCTACCGCTTCATGCGCGAGCACGAGGTCAAGGAGGTCGTGGCCGACTTCATCCCCGAGCGCGAGGAGATCAGTGCCCGCCTGAGCGGTGGGGGCCGGCGCAGCGTCACCATGCACGACGGCTCAGTGATCACGTTCCGCTCGGTCCCCGAGGGCTACGACCCCACCGACCGCATGGCCGTCGAGGCCTACGTCCGCGAGCACCAGAGCGCCGGCGAGGTGGTCACCGGCCTGCTGTACCTCGACGAGACCAAGCCCTCGATGCACCAGGTCAACCACACCCCGCCGAGCGCCCTCAACCGGCTCACCTTCGACACGGTGTGCCCGGGGAGTGCGGCCCTGGCCGAGCTGATGGCCGACTTCCGTTAGGACCCGGCACCGGCGGCCGCCACGAAGTGCTCGGCCAGCTCCGGGGTCGCGGCCAGGTGGAGGTGGAGGTAGCTGGCCAGCAGCCGCGGCGTCACCTCCCCGGCCACGCCGTCACCAAAGCGACTGCGCAGGTGGAGCCCCGTGCCCGGCGGGTCGACCTCGGTGCGGTGGAACTCGTGACCGCGCAGCTCCAGGCCCGCGGGCCCGAGCGGGCTGGGCGCGCGCGTGGTGGCGTCGCGGTAGCCCAGGTGCAGCCGCGGCGTCATGACGCCGTGGCGTCCCGGCAGCACCCCGGCCATCGGCTGGCCCTCGAGCGACTCGGTCAGCCACAGGTAGCCCCCGCACTCGGCCCACACCACCAGTCCCGCCGCGGCGCGTGACGCGACGTGCGCGCGCAGCGGCGCGTTGGCGCTGAGGTGCTCGGCGAAGATCTCCGGGAACCCCCCGCCGGCGTAGAGGGCCGAGCATCCCTCGGGCAGGTGGTCGTCGCTCAGCGGGTCGAAGGGGACCAGCTCGGCCCCCGCGGCGGCCAGGGCCTCGAGGTTCTCGGGGTAGACGAAGCTGAAGGCCGGACCTGCCGCGAGAGCCACGCGCGCCGTCCCGACGCGGGCTGGCGTTGCCACCGGGGCCACGGGCGAGGTGGGGGCGCTGGCCGCCAGGGCGCGAACGCCAGCCAGGTCGACGCCGGCGGCGACCACGGAGGCCAGGCGCGCCAGGGCCGCGCGCACCGCGTCGGGCTCCTCGACCACCGGGACCAGACCGAGATGCCGCTCGCGCCAGGTCAGCCGGTCGTCGCGCTCGAGCATCCCCAAGACGGGTATGCCCAGGGGGGCCAGCGCCTCGCGCAGCAGCGTGGCGTGGCCCGGCCCGCCCACGCGGTTGCAGATGACGCCCGCGACGCGCACCGACGGGTCGAAGCGGGTGAATCCGGCCACCAGCGCCGCGACCGATCCGCTCATGGCCGCGGCGTCGACCACCAGGATCACCGGGGCGTCCAGCACCCGGCTGACCTCGGCGGTCGACCCGTCGACCCCGAGGTCGCCGGCCCCGTCAAAGAGGCCCATCACGCCCTCGATCACCAGGAGGTCGCGACCCGCCCCCGCCACGGCGGCCTGGTGGCGCACCACCGCGGGACCCGAGAGCACCAGGTCGAGGGAGCGCGATGGTGCCCCGCTCGCCAGGGCGTGGTAGCCCGGATCGATGAAGTCGGGTCCGACCTTGGCCGCCCCGACCCTCAGGCCCGCGGCGCGCAGGGCCGCCATCAGCCCGACAGCCACCGTCGTCTTGCCGACCCCCGAGGCGGTCCCGGCCACGATCACCCGGGGCCCGAGCACGAGGGTCACGCCGCACCCGGGGGTGCGGGCTGGCGAGTCAGGCGCACGCGGCGCGGCACGGGGCCCGACCCCTCGAGCAGGCGCTCGACCGCGTCGGTGTCCAGGTGCTGGTCGACGGCGTCGGCCAGCGCGTCGAGGCGCGCCGCGCGCGCCGCGGCGAAGTCGGTCGTCGGGTCGGCCACGAAGGACCGGCCGGCGGCCGCGGCGACCCCGGCCAGGTAGGAGCGGCGCCAGGCGTCGGCCTCAAAGAGGCCGTGCCAGGTGGTGCCGGCGACCGCCCCAAACCGGCAGCCCTCGTCGGCCAGCAGCGGGTCGCCGCCTTCGCGAGTCACGCGCCCGTGGTGGATCTGGTACCCGGTGACCGGGGCGCCCGCGACGACGGCCCGCGTGCGCGCCACGACCTTGGTGGGCGTGAAGGCGGTGGTCACCGGGAGCAGCCCGAGTCCCGCGACCCGGCCGGCGCCACTCTCGATCGGGTCGTCGATGACGCGGCCCAGCATCTGGTAGCCCGCGCAGATCCCGAGGACCGGACGCCCCGCCGCCGCCCGGCGCGCCAGGACCGCGTCGAAGCCGCGCGCGCGCAGCCACGTCAGGTCGGCCACGGTCGCCCGCGACCCGGGCACGATGACCAGGTCGCAGTCGTCGGCCTCGGCGGGCCACCACAGGGGGCGCACCCGCACGCCGGGCTCCAGGGCCAGCGCGTCCAGGTCGGTGAGGTTGGAGGCGTAGGGCAGCATCACGACGCCCACGCGCAGGCTGTCGAGTCCCCGCGGCGGCGCCCCGCCACCGAAGGACCCCCAGTCGGTGCGATCCTCGGTGTCCAGCTCGCGTCCGGGCAACTCGGGCACGACGCCCAGGGTCGGCCGGCCCGTCAGGCGTGCCAGGTGCTCCAGGCCGTCACCCAGCAGCGCGGGGTCCCCGCGGAACCGGTTGAGCACGAAGCCACGCACCAGGTCCTGGTCGCGGGGCTCCAGCACGGCCAAGGTCCCCGTCAGGGCCGCGAAGGCGCCGCCGCGATCGATGTCGGCCACCAGCAGCGCCGGCACCCCGTGGGCCCGGGCGAAGCCCAGGTTCACCAGATCGCTGGCGCGCAGGTTGATCTCGGCCGGGCTGCCCGCCCCCTCGCAGATCACCACGTCGTACTCCTCGCGCAGCTCGGCGAAGGCGGCCGCCACGACCGGCGCGAGCGCGCCGCGGCGGGCCCAGCTGCGCGCCTCGAGCTCGCCGGCCGGCTGGCCGCGCACGACCAGCTGGGACCGCGTCGGCGAGCCGGGCTTGAGCAGGATCGGGTTCATGCGCGTGTCGGGCTCGATGCCCGCGGCCCAGGCCTGCAGGGCCTGGGCCCGCCCCAGCTCGCCGCCGTCGATCCCGACGTAGGAGTTCAGCGACATGTTCTGGGCCTTGAAGGGCGCCACGCGGCGGCCCTGGCGCGCCAGCCAGCGACACAGCCCGGCCACCAGGGTCGACTTGCCCGCCCCCGACGAGGTACCCAGGATCAGCAGGGCGCTCACACGCGGTCGGCCCGCTCGATGACGCCCGCGCTCTCGAAGGTCGCCATCTGACCCAGCAGCGCCGCGGCCGCCTGCACCAGCGGCACGGCCAGGGCCGCCCCGCTGCCCTCCCCGAGGCGCAGCCCCAGGTCGACCAGCGGCTCGAGGCCGAGCGCGGCCAGCCCCGTGGAGGCGCCGGGCTCGACCGAGCGGTGGCCGGCGATGCAGTAGTCGACGCTGGACGGCGCCAGGGCCCGGGCCACCAGGGCGGCGGCCACGGCGATGACCCCGTCGAGCACGACGGGCACCCGGTGGGCGGCACCGGCCAGGATGTAGCCGGCCAGCCCGGCGATCTCGAGGCCGCCGACCTCGGCCAGCAGCGTCAGGGGCGGGGTCGGCGCGCCCAGGCGCCTCAGGGCCCGCTCGATCACGGCGACCTTGGTGGCCAGCATCGCGTCGTCGATGCCCGTCCCCCGGCCCGTCACGGTCGCCGGGTCCGCCCCGGTGAGGGCGGCGATCAGGGCGGCCGAGGCGGTCGTGTTGCCGATGCCCATGTCCCCCGTGACCAGCAGCCGCGCGCCCGCGGCGATGGCCTGGGTGCCCACCTCGATGCCCACCTCGAGGGCGGCGCGGGCCTCGGCGACGCTGAGGGCCGGGCCCTCGGCGAGGTCCCGGGTGCCCGCGGCGACCTTGGCCTCGACCAGGCCGCCGTGGTCGCCCGGGATCGGCGTGGCGACCCCGACGTCCACGACGTGCACGGTGGCGCCCAGCTGGCGGGCCAGCACGTTGATCGCCGCCCCGCCGCCCAGGAAGTTGGCCACCATCTGGGCGGTCACCTCAGCGGGCCAGGGCGTCACGCCCTGGGCCAGCACGCCGTGGTCGCCAGCGAAGACCGCGATGTCGACCGGCGTGGGCACCGGGGGTGGGCAGGTCCCGGCGATGGCCGCCAGGCGCTCGCCGAGCTCCTCGAGGCGCCCCAGGGATCCGGCGGGCTTGGTCAGGCGGGCTTGGCGCTCCCGGGCCGCCGCCGCCGCGGCGGCGTCGACCTCCCCAATGCGGGCGATCAGGTCCTCCAGTGAATCGGTCACGAGTCCTCCTCGGTGCTGGGTGATGCGGGTGCGGTGGGATCGATGCGCGCGAGCGCGCGCGCCAGTCGCTCGAGCCCGCGCGGCGGGGGCACGGCGATGCGCACGGTGCCGGGCAGGCCGAAGCTGGCGCAGTCGCGCACCACGATGCGCGCGCGAAGGAGCTCGTCGCGCAGGCCCGGTCGGTCCACCAGGACCCAGTTGGCCTGCGAGGGCCGCACGGCGAAGCCGTCGGCCGCGAGCAGCGCGCTGAGGGCGGCCCGGCCCTCGGCCACGGCGGCGGCGCTGCGGGCCAGGTCGACCGTGTCGAGCAGGTCGGGCAGGGCGGCGCACGCCAGGCCGTTGAGGGACCAGGCCGGCTGGGAGCGTCTCAGCTCGTCGATGAGGTCGGGATCGGCCAGGACGTAGCCCACGCGCAGCCCCGGACAGGCCAGCAGCTTGGTCAGCGAGCCCACGACCACGCAGTCGGCGTCGCCGCGCGTCCAGCGCCCGGTCGCCAGGGGGTAGAAGGCCTCGTCCCACACGTCGGCCCGCTCGTCGGGCCCGGCCAGCAGACCGGTCGGGTTGTGGGGATTCGAGCGCCACCGGGGACCGGTGCCCCGCGGGTGCAGGGCGAACTCCGGCTCGACGACCGAGCCGCCCCGGGCCGCCGCCACCAGGGCGATCGCCTCGGCACCCCCGTTGGTGACCAGGAGGCGCTCGGGCGCCACGTCGAGGGCACCGGCCAGGGCCCGGTGCGCGTCGCGCGCGTCGGGGTAGCGACCCAGGGCCTCCAGGTGGGCGGCGAGGATCGGCAGCGGGTCGGCGGCCGCGGGGTTCATCGACATCGACAGGTCCAGCACCTCGTCGACCGCGACCCCGAGAGCGCGCGCCACCGCGGCCCCGTCGCCGCCGTGGGGTCCCGGCGCCAGGCTCACCGGCGCCCCCCCACCCAGAGGGCCACCAGAAGGGCCGCGAGGGCGATCGTCACGTCTCGACACAGCCGCCGCGCAGCCGCGAGGTCCTCCAGCGTGGGGACTCGCCCACAGCCCAGGACCGGGCGCGCCTCGGTCACGCCGGCGTAGACCGTGGGGCCGCCCAGGCGCACGCCGAGGGCCGCGGCGAAGGCCGCCTCGGCCACGCCGGCGTTGGGCGAGGGGTGGGCGGGGGCCTGGACGCGCACCGCGCGGGCCACCGCACGGGCCGAGCGGGGGCGCACCAGGGCGACCAGGGCCGCCGTGACGCGGGCCGGCACCCAGTTGGCCACGTCGTCGAGGCGCGCGCTCGGGGTCCCGAAGTGCGCGTAGCGCGCGTTGGTGTGCCCGACCATCGCGTCGAGGGTGTTGAGCGCGCGGTACCCGAGGGCCCCGGGGGCCCCGAGGACCACGGCGGCCAGCGCCGGGGCCACGATCGCGTCCACCGCGTTCTCGGCGACCGACTCGATGGCCGCGCGCACCAGCCCGGGCCCGTCCAGGCTCGAGGGGTCGCGCCCCACCAGTGCGGGGACCAGGGCGCGCGCCCGGGACAGGTCGCCAGCCGCCACGGCTGCGCCGACGTCGCGGGCCGCGGCGTCGAGGGCGCGGCCCCCGACCGCCAGGGCCGTGGCCGGGGCCACGGCGCGCACGGCCCACCCGGCCAGGGCGCCCAGGCCCAGCCCGAGAGCCGCGTAGAGGGCCCCGGGGCCGACCGCGTCGCGGTAGACGACGCGCTCGACCGCTCCCATCACCGCCCCGTAGGCCCGCAGGGGGTGCAGGGCGTCGGGGGGCTCGCCGAAGATCGCGTCGATCCCGAGACCGAGGGCCGCCCCCCGGGCCGCGCGCCTCATCGCAGGGCCCACACCACGAGGCCGGCGGTCTCGGCCAGGATGCCGAGAGCCCCCAGGACGTCACCGGTGAAACCGCCCAGACGGCGCCGGGCCACGACGGCAACCCCGGCGGCCACGGCGGCGGCGGCGACCAGCGCCCCGACCCCCCGGACGCCGCCGGTGGCCGCCAGGGCCAGGGCCCCGAGGGTTCCGAGGCTCAGGGCCACGATCAGGCGACCGCGCGGGCCGCCGAGGAAGGCCCGGGCCAGGCCCGTCTCGCGCGCGTAGGGCATGATCCGGGTCACGGCGGCCATGGCCGTGCGCGACGCGCACCACAGCGCCGCCACGACCAGCACCTGGGGCCGGGCGCTGGCCAGGGCCGCCCAACGCACCAGCAGGGTCGCGACGACCAGGGCCACGCCGAAGGCCCCGGTGGCCGGGTCGGCCATGGCCGCCAGCCGGCGCTCGCGGCTGAGGGGGCCGATCAGGCCGTCACCGACGTCGGCCAGGCCGTCGACGTGCAGGAGGCCGGTGAGCGCCAGATCGGCCGCCACCACCAGGGCTGCGGCCAGTCCCGGCGCCATCACGTGAACGAGGCCGAGCCACAGCGCACCCAGGGCAGCGCCCAGGAGCGCGCCCACGACGGGAAACCAGGCCAGGGTCGTGGGGCCCGGCGCCGCCGAGCCGCCCAGCACCGTCAGGAAGGCCAAGGCCCGGCGCATCAGGCCCCCTTCACTCGCAGCGCGCAGCCCGCCACGACCAGCACCACGGTGTCGGCGGCGGCGGCCACGGCCTGGTTGAGGATCCCCAGGTCGTCGCGGAACGCGCGCCCGGCGGCGCTGGCCGGGTGGACGCCGAGGCCCACCTCCTCGGAGACCACGACCGTGTCACCGGCGCGCGCGCGCAGCGCGTCCACCAGCGCCTGCGCGTGCCCCGAACCCACCGTGGCCACCCAGGGGCCCAGCGAGTCGATCAGCACCGGCCCGGCCAGCGCGCGCAGCTGGGCCGGCAGGTCGGCGCCACACTCCCGGGTGCGCCACGGGGTCGGACGGCGGGCCCGGTGGGCCGCGACGCGCGCGGCCAGGTCCGCGTCGTCACCCACGGCGAGCGTGGCCACGTAGGTCGCCGCGGCTTGAGCGGGGATGAGCCCCTCGGCCAGGGCGGACTTGCCCGAGCGCGCCCCGCCCAGCACCAGCGTGATCACGGGGCCACCACCAGGGCCTCGCTCAACGCCCGGTGCACCGCGCGGGCGACCCGGGCGCCCACCGCCGCGCGCGGGCCGCCAAAGTCCTCCACGGCGCCGCGCGCGCTCGTCACCACGGCCACGGCGTCCGACGGCGTGCCGGTCCCGGGGATGCCCGCCTCCCAGAGCGCCTGGGCCTTGGCCTCGGTCGCCGTGGTCAGCAGGTTCAAGAGGGCGCCGGGAGCCAGGCGGGCCCGCACCAGCACGACGATGTTGATGGTGCCCGCGGCCGGGGCGAGGGGTCGGTCCGGGCTGGCCGCCCAGATCGGCAGGTCGACGCCGGCCGTGACGTGGGCGACGACCCCACCGTCAGCCGCGGCGCATCCCCGCGTGACCTCGGCCGCGGTGAGCAAGGTGACCCCGGGGCCGGCCAGCGCCAGCGACCGGGCGATCTCCCCGCCGTGCGCGGCCAGGTCGGTGCGCCGGTAGTCGCGGGGCACCTGGGCGTTGAGGACCCAGGCTCGCTCGCCCACGCCGCCGCCGACGCTGGCGCTGGAGGCGACGAGGTGCCCGGGCGCCAGGCGCCAGGCCCACGCCGGCCAGCGCTGACCGTCCTCGAGGCGCCACACCAGCTCGGCGCGCATCAGAACTCGATGCCCTTGATCGCGCGGATCCCCCGGTCGTAGGCGTGCTTGACCAGACGCATCTCGGTCACCGTGTCGGCCGCCTCGACCAGGGCATCGGGTGCCTGGCGCCCGGTGAGGATGACGTTGGTCGTCGCCGGGCGGGCGGCCAGGGCGGCGACCACCTCGTCGGTCGCGATCCAGCCGTAGGTCATGGCGTAGGTGATCTCGTCGAGGATCACCAGCTGGTAGTCGCCGCTGGCCAGCCGCGCGCGGGCCACCTCCCAGGCGTGGCGGCCCCGGGCGGCCGACTCGTCCAGGTCACTGGACTCCCAGGTGAAGCCGTCTCCCAGGCTGTGCCACTCGATCCCGAGATGCGCGGCCAGCTTCTGCTCCCCCGAGTGCCACGTCCCGCTCTTGAGGAACTGGACGACGCACACGCGCCACCCGCGCGCCCAGGCCCGCCCCATGACGCCGAAGGCCGCCGACGACTTGCCCTTGCCGTCGCCGGTATTGACCAGGACGACCGACCGCGCCCGGTGGAGCACGGGACGGGCTGGGACCCCCCGGGGCTCGTTCACGATGGACCTCCTCGCTGCCGTCGCGGCACGACGACCAGGTCGCCGTCGTCGTCGCGCAGGACCCGCACCGAGGCCCCGAAGTAGTGACCGAGCTCGGCGTCGGTGAGGACCGCGTCGGGCGTCCCGGTGCGGGCCAGCCGCCCGTGGTCGAGCAGGGCGACCTCGGTGGCGAACTGCCCGGCCAAGGTGAGGTCGTGCATGGCGGCCACCACGGTGAGCCCGCGCTCGGCGCGCAGCTGGTCGACCAGCTCGAGGGCCTCGACGCGGCGGCCCAGGTCCAGGGCGCTGGTGGGCTCGTCGAGCAGCAGCACGGGGGCCTCCTGGGCCAGCGCGCGCGCCAGCACCAGGCGCTGAACCTCGCCGCCCGACAGGGCCCCGACGGGCCGCTCGGCCAGAGCGGCCAGGCCCAGGCGCGCCAGCAGCTCGTGGCCGGCGTGGCGGTCGGCGGGACGCTCGACGGCGAAGTAGCCCAGGTAGGGCGTGCGGCCCAGGGCCACGTAGTCGATCGCCCGCATCTCTCGGGGCAGCTCGGGCGCCTGGGGCACGAAGGCCACCAACTGGGCCAGGCGGCGCCGGCTCAGGTGCGCCACCTCGGCGCCGGTCACCCGCACCGTGCCCTGGTAGGCGACCAGGCGCGCCAGAGCGCGCAGGAGCGTCGACTTGCCGGCCCCGTTGGCCCCGATCAGGCCGAGCCAGGCCCCCGGGGCCAGCGCGTAGTCGATCCCGCTCAGAGCCGCCACCCCGTCGTAGGAGACGACCAGGCCGTGCAGCTCCAGGGCGCTGTCGGCTTGCCTCACAGCGTCCCCTGACGCGAGCGCCGCGAGCGCAGCACGAAGATGAAGAAGGGGCCGCCAATGAACGCGGTCACCACCCCGAGGGGGATCTCGGCGGGCGCGTCGAGCATGCGCGCGCCCAGGTCGGCCAGGATCAGGAACGAGGCCCCGCTGATCAGGGAGACCGGCAGGACCACGCGGTAGCTGGCGTTGGTGGTCAGGCGCACCGCGTGGGGCACGATGATGCCGACGAAGCCGACGAGCCCGCTGACCGAGACGGCGGCCGCCGTGCCCAAGGTGGCCGCCGCCACCACGGTCAGGCGCACGCGGCGCGGATCGACGCCGAGGGACGTGGCCTCCTCCTCGCCCACGCGC
The DNA here is from genome assembly GCA_021827705.1 of Actinomycetes bacterium. GTDB lineage: Bacteria > Actinomycetota > Acidimicrobiia > Acidimicrobiales > RAAP-2 > RAAP-2. The sequence goes on along the minus strand of JAKAUQ010000004.1, from coordinate 21,014 downwards.
AGCACGTCCAGGAGGCGCCGGTGGCCCAGCAGCACGACGGTGCTCACCGCGACGTAGGGCACGATGAGGCGCACGTCGGACCACGTGGCCACCGACAGGCTGCCCAGGATCCACGAGTAGACGGGCTGGAGATCGGCGGCGTGCTGCTGCTGGATGTTGGTCTGCAGGGCCGTGAACACGGCAGCCACGGCCACGCCGGCCAGGATGATCGAGGCGCTGGTCGCGTAGCCGCTGGCGCGCACGCCCACCAGGTAGGTCAGCGAGACCGCGACGACGCCGCCCGCGAAGGCCGCGATGGGCAGCAGGTAGGTGGCCCGGCTGGCCGACACGATGGCGATCGTCGCACCGAGCCCCGCGCCCGCAGCCACCCCCAGCAGGTACGGGTCGGCCAGCGGGTTGCGAAAGACCCCCTGGTAGGAGGCGCCTCCGAGGGCCAGCATGGCGCCCACCAGGCCGCCCAGGATCACCCGGGGCAGGCGGATCTGCCAGACGATCGCCTGGTCGATGGCCGAGACCCGCCCGGGCAGGTGGAGGCCGACGTGGTCGGCCACGACCCGCACGACGGTGCCGAGCGACAGGTCCGCCGGGCCGATCGCGGTGGCCACCACGGTCACCACGACCAGCACCGCGAGGGCCACCAGCACCGGACGCGCGACCGCGACCGGCGGCGGGGGTCCCGCCCCGTCGCCCTGGCGCGGCCCGGGTCCCACGGCTCAGCCGAAGGCCCGCCGCAGATCGGTGGCGACCGCCTGCAGCAAGATGGTGATGCGCGGCCCCCACCGGCTGGCGATGGAGTCGGGCAGGATGTAGATGCGCCGCGCGGCCACCGCCGACAGCGCCGACCACCCCGGGCGCGCCGCGACGCTGCTGGGGGTCGCCTGGCAGCAGCCGTGATCGGCCAGCAAGATGATGCTCGGGTTGGCCTGCAAGATGAACTCCGCGGTCAGCTGGGGGTAGCCCCCATTGACGTGCGTGCCGCCGGCGTCGGCGATCGAGCGCAGGCCGAGCAAGGAGAGCAGCTGGCCCATGAAGGTCGCCGAGGTGACCGAGTAGTACGTCGGGTCCAGCTCGTAGTAGTAGGTGGTGCCCACCGGCACGTGGGGGGCGCCGCGCACGATGGCGGCCACCCGGGCGCGCAGGCGCGCCACCTCGGCGCGTGCGCCGGCCAGGTGACCGGTCGCCGCACCGAGCCCGAGGTACTGGTGATAGGCGACGGCCAGGGACGGCGCGGCCGGGTCGTAGATCACCGGGATGTGCAAGGTGGCCAGCTGCGCGGCCAGGGACGGCGGGTCGTAGGCCACGATGATCAGGTCTGGGCGGTAGCGGGCGACCGCCTCGACGCTGAGCGCGTAGCCGTTCAGCGAGGTCCTCGGCGTGCCCGGCGGGTAGTTCGAGTACTTGTCGACGGCCGTGACCTGGGAGCCGGCGCCGATGGCGTAGAGCATCTCGGTCGCCGTCGCCGACAGGGACATGATCCGGGTGGGCCGCTGGGTGATGGTGACGGCGCCATTGGCCGCCCGCACCGTCACCGGCCACGCCGCGTGCGTCGCGGCGCCACCGACGCTGGGGGCCAGGGCCAGGCCGACGGTGGCCACGGCGGTGGCCAGGGCCACTCGCAGTGTTCGCATGGATGTCTCCGCTCTGTTCGAAACGGAGGACGAGAGCCCGTCTCCGCTCGGAGAGCGAACCGAACCGTCCTTCCTCCGAGGACTAGTACGACGACGGGGTCCAGGCGACCGGACTCGTCCCCTCGAAGGGGCCTTACCGTTGCGGGACAGTACCGGGATCTCACCGGAATTCGCTGGGGCCACGTCACTGCGCGGGTGCGCAGCGAGTGCAGGCTAGCACGCGCGCGCCACGCGGATCCGACGATGCGCCAGGGCCGCGTAGACGGCGGCACTGACCAGGATCCCGGCCGGCGCGGACAGGTCGGCCCCGCCCAGCCAGCCCGCCGCGCCGCAGTGGGCGGCGAGCGTGCCCGGGCAGTAGAAGGCGCCGAAGTGGTTGGCGACCGGCGTCATCCAGTGCCACGGCACGCTGACGGGCGGCGGGGCCTTCGAGAAGCACGCCGTCGCCGCGACCAGGCCGGCCACGAAGGCCACCGCGGCCGCCGGCCACAGCCCGCGGCGCCCCCCGTAGTAGGGGGAGCCGGCGTCGGCGCGCTGGAGGGCCGCGGCGTCGTAGCGTCCCCGGCGCAGTGCCCAGTCGGTCAGGAAGACCCCGAGCCACGGCGAGATCCACACGATGATGACCCCGACGAACTCCTTGGTGAACAGCGAGAAGGACGACTGGAAGGTCGCCCACAGGGTCAGGGCCCCGGCCAGCACCGCGTCGAGCATGACGGTCTGGACCCGCGGGCGCGACAGGCCGGCCGCCTGGAGGGACACCCCCGAGGAGTACAGCACCAGCGCATCGATGGCCAGCAGCTGGACGATGGCCACCACCAGCACGGCCGTCACCAGCCAGGTGGGCCCCAGGTGCGGGTGCACCAGGACGTCGAAGGGGTTGGTGCTCGCCCAGCCCGCGGCGTCGGGCAGCCGCGTGTACAGGAAGGCGCCCAGCGCCATCAGGAGGGTCTCGGGCACCGCGGCGCCCAGCAGGACCCCGCCCACGACCCGCCGGGCCGGGGCCCCGGGGTCGAGGTAGCGACTGTAGTCGTTGGCGCACTCGGTCCAGCCCAGTCCCGACAGGGCCACGACGAAGGCCAGGCCGGCCGAGTCGAGGGGCCAGCCCCCGGCCCCGCCAGCCGCCACGACCGACCCGTGGCCCCACACGGCGACGCTGAGCAGCGCGAAGACCACGGCGAAGGGGACGATCATCCAGCGCAGGACCCGGACCATCGTGGCGTGCCCGAAGATCGGCAGGAGCGACTGGGCGGCCACCGCGGCCACGACCAGGCCCACCCGGCCCGCGGTGCCCACGTGCCAGCCGGCGCGCACCAGCAGGGTCAGCGCGGCTCCCTGGATCAGCACCAGCGCGGTCGTCTCGAAGCCCAGCTGGGTCACCCAGTTGAGCAGGGCGACCGCGCGGGCCCCGCGCACCCCGAAGGCCGCGCGACTGATGGCGAAGGTCGTGGTGCGCGCCGTGGGTCCCTGCAGGGAGGCCAGCCCGACCAGGACGTAGGACGCGTTGCCCAGCACGATGAGGACCACGGCGCGCTCGAGGGAGAACCCGAAGCCCATCAGCAGGGCCCCGTAGATCACGTAGGCGATGTTGATCGACGAGCCGCTCCACAAAGCGGCCAGCGCGTGGGGGCGCACGTGCTGCTCGGCGCGCGGGACCTCCTGGGTCCCGCGCCGCTCGACGCGGAAGGCCACGTTGCCGGGGCGCTCGAGGGTGGTCATCGCGTGGTCTCCCGCTCTCGGTGTGGGCACCGTTCTAGCCCACGCGCGCCGGGCCCCCGCTACGCTGCGCCGATGCGCGAGTACGGGGCGGAGCGTCGCGGCGCCCTGGCGGGCGTGGTGCGGGCCCACGGCGCGCCCAACTTCCGCGACCTCGGCGGGCGCCACACCTGCGACGGTCGCGTCGTGGCGCCCGGACGCCTCTTTCGCACCAGTGCCCTGCACCGCCTCGACGCCCGCGGCGCGGCGGCCCTCGGGGACCTCGGCCCGGTCGCGCTGATCGACCTGCGCGACCCCGCCGAGGCCGCGGCCACCGGTCCCGCACCGACGCGCGCGGTCCGCCGCGTCGTCTCCCACCCCGTCGGCCAGGGCGCGGCCGGTGACCTGGCCACCCCGCTGCTCGAGCGCTACCGGCAGTACCTGGCGCACCCGGCCCCCATCGTGGCCGCCCTGGGCGACCTGGCCGCGATCGCCCCAGCGCCCGTCGCCGTGAGCTGCTTCTTCGGCAAGGACCGCACCGGCGTCGTGATCGCCCTGGCCCTGAGCGCGCTGGGCGTGGCGCGCGCCGAGATCGTGGCCGACTACGCGGCCTCGCAGCGGCCCACGGCGCGTCTGGTCGCCGAACTGGCCCGGGACCCCGTCTACGCCGCGGCGCTGGCCCGCACGCCGCCCGAGCGCCTCGACGCCCCCGCCGCGCTGCTCGAGGCTCTCCTCGACGACCTGGACGCGGGTGGTGGGGTGGCCGCCTGGCTAGGCGACGCCGGGCTGGCCACCTCCGACCTCGCCTCGCTCGCCGACGGCCTCCTGGTCGCCCCGCGGCCCGGGGACCTCGACGATCCGCGTGGCCACCGCGGCGACCTCCGGCCGATGTGAGATCACCAGCACCGCCGCGTCCAGGTCGGCCAGCGAGGCGATCAGGCGCGCCGCGCTGAGCCCATCGAGCCCCTCGGTGGGCTCGTCGAGCACCAGCACCGCGCGCCGGGCCAGGCGGGCCCGCGCCAAGCCGAGGCGCACCCGCTCGCCCCCCGACAGTGCCAGCTCGGCCCCGCGCAGCGGGGCGGCCAGCCCGCCGGGCCGCGCGGCCAGGTGAGCCAGGCCGACCGCCTCGAGCGCCGCGCGCAACTGCTCGTCGCTGCCCGCGGCGTCGGCCACGCGCAGGTTGTCCCCCAGGGACCCGACGAACACGTAGGGGGCGTCCTCGACCAGCAGGACCGAGTCGCGCACCGTGGATCCAGCCAGGCGCGCGTAGTCGACGCCCTCCAGGCGCACGGTGCCCCCCGCCGGGTCGAGCAGGCGGGCCAGCACCCACGCGGTGGCCGTCTTGCCCGCCCCGCTCGGGCCACGCAGGAGCACCCGCTCCCCCGGCGCCAGCGCCATCGACAGGTGCGCCAGCACCGGGCGGTCAAAGGCGATAGCCAGGTCGCGCACCGTCACGTGGGACCCGGCCGCGGTCGTCTCGTCGACCGGCTCGCGCACCGGCGGCGTCCCGGCCAGGCTCCCCAGCCGGGCCTGGGCCCGGGCGACCCCGTGCCAGCTGGCCAGCCCCCCGAGGCCCTCGAGCAGCTCCAGGGCAGCCAGGACGGCCACCACCACGGCGGCGGCCCGCGGTCCGGTGACGCCGCCGTGGGCCTCGGCGACGACCACGGCCACGACCACCAGGCCCGTGAGACCGGTCGCTCCCCCCTCCAGCGCGCCGCGCTGGCGGGCCCGGGCGCGACGGGCCCGCCCCAGGCGCTCGTCTTGGACCCGGGCGCGCGCGCTCAGGGCGCTCACGCCCTCGCCGAGCGCGCTCGCGGCCGGGTCGCGCGCCACCGCGTCGACGAGGGCGCGCAGCGCGTCGCGGGCGTCGTCGTCGTCGACCTCGGCGCGGCTCCCGCGGCGCACGCCCCACACCGCCAGCCCCGCCAGGACCACCAAGCCCGCACCGAGCGCCCCGGCCGCCCCCGGGCAGACCAGCGCGATGGCGCCGGTGGTGACGACGGCGACCACCGCCGCGGCCACCAGGGGCGACGCGACCGACGTGAGGGACTCCTCGACGCGCTCGGCGTCACGCACCACGGCGTCGACGACGTCGGCTCCCCGCGGGCCGAGGCCGGCCGGCACCAGCGGCTCGAGCTCGCGCGCCAGCCGCGCGCGCACCCGGGCCACGATGCACAAGGTGGCCCCGTGGGTGGCCGTGCGCTCGAGGTAGCGCCCGGCCGCCTTGGCCAGGGCGAACAGCTGCACGAGGCCGATGGCGACGCTCAGGGTCAGCAGCACCGGGCGCTCGGCCGCCCGGGCGATGAGCCAGCCCGCCGTCGCCGCCAGGCCGACCGCGGCCAACCCGACCACCAGGCCGGCGCCGAGGGCCGCGAGCACACGGCGCCGCTCGGCGCGCAGCGCCGCGCGCCACGCGCTCACGGCCGCACCGTGACCACCATGTCGCCCGGGCGCGGCCGGTGGCTGACCACGACGCGAGTGGCCCGTGAGCCCTCGAGAGCCGCCCACACCGCGGCCTCGCTCGCCGCGTCCTGGTGGGCCGTCGGCTCGTCGAGCAGCAGGACCACGGGATCGCCCACCAGGCAGGCGGCCAGGGCTACGCGGCGCCGCTGGCCCGCCGACAGCGTGGCCCCCTCGCCCAGCGGGTGGTCGAGCGCCAGGTCCACGCCGAGGGCCGCCAGGGCCGCCCGCACCGTCGCGGGGCTGAGGGCTCGGCCCTGGCGCACCGCGTCGGCCAGCGTCTCGCCGACCAGCACGGGCTCTTGGGCGACCCAGCCCACCGCGCCCTGCCAGCCGTCGCGCGCCAGGTCGGCCAGGTCGGTCCCGTCAACGAGCACCTGGCCGGCCGTCGGGTCCGACAGGCCACCCAGGACGGCCAGCACCGAGCTCTTGCCGATCCCCGAGGGGCCGTCGAGCACCACCAGGGCCCCCGCGGGCACCACCGCGCTCAGTGCCGGCACCCCGGCGCGGGCCACCAGGCCCACCAGCTCGAGGCGCGGGGGTGCCACGGGGGCCGGGGCCGTCCCGTGGGGCCGGGCCCGCCCGATCAGGTCCACGACGTCGGCGATGGCGGCCACCCCGGTGGCCGACGCGTGGTAGCTGGCGGCCGCGCGCCGCAGCGGCGTGTAGGCCTCGGGCGTGGCGATCAGCACGACCAGGGCGGTGCGCAGGCTCACCGTGCCGCCCACCAGGCGCAGGCCCAGCTCCAGGGCCACCAGTGCCGTGGCCAGCGAGCTGAGCAGCTCGAGGGCGAACGAGGAGGCGAAGGCCACGCGCAGCGTCGCCATCGTCGATGCCGTCAAGCGCTCGCCGATCGCGTCGAGGCGCGCCACGGCGCGCGCCGAGCGGTTCAGCGACTTGAGCGTCGTCATGCCGCGCACGGCGTCGCCGAAGGCCGCGGCCAGGCGCTGCTGGTCGTGCCAGCGCTCAGCCATCGCGTCGTGGGCGGCGCGACCGAGCAGCGACAGGAAGATCGGCAGGAGCACCACCGTGAGCAAGACGGTCACGCCGCTGATCCAGTCCTGGACGAGCAGGAACGCGATGACCAGCGGCGGGGCCAGGGCGGCCCGGGCCCGGGCGGGCACCACGCGGGCCAGGTAGGCCTCGACCTCGTCGACGCCCCGGGTCAGCAGCTGGGTGGTGGCGTCGGGATCGGCCGGTCGGCCCTGGCGCACCACCTGGGCCAGGGCGGCCGCGCGCAGCTCGGTGCGCACCGGGCGCGCCAGGGCGGTCGCGGCCGGGGCGGCGGCCCCCCGAGCCAGCGCGCGCACGGCCGTGGCCCCGAGCAGGGCCACGAGCCACGAGCGGTGCACGGGCTGGCTCGTCGCCAGCGCCGCGATCGCCGGCCCGAGGGTCGCGGCCTGGGCCAGCGCGGCCCCGGTCTCGACCAGGCCCCAGCCGGCCGCCACGGCCGCAGCGACCCGGGCCCGCGGCGCGAGGCGCGCCAGGGAGCGAAGCGCCGAGGGTGTGCGCACCGCGCTAGTGGTCGTCGGGCCGCCGCACCCGCTGGCGAAAGACCCAGTAGGACCACGCCTGGTAGGCCAGGACCAACGGGGTGAAGATCAGGGCCACCCAGCTCATGACCTCGAGCGTGTAGCGCTGCGAGGCGCTCTCGGCGATGGTCAGGTCGTTGGCCGCGCGCAGCGACGACACCAGGACGTCGGGGTACAAGTTGAGCAGGAGCGTGGCGAAGAGGGCCACGACGGCCACGGCCGTGGCCACGAACGCCCACCCCTCCTGGCGCTCGTGGATGAGCCAGCCGACCACGGCGAGGGCCCCGAGCCCGAAGATGGGCAGCGGCGGCGGCACCAGGCCCGCGTGGTGCCACGCGTGGGCGCTGAGGTAGGTCCAGGTCAGCAGCGCGCCCACGGCGACCAGGGCCACGGGGGCCAGGCGCTTACCGGCCTCGCGGGCCCGCTCGCGCAGCGCGCCCTCGGTCTTCAAGCCCAGGTACGCCGCGCCGTGCAGGCTGAACAGCGACAGCGTGGCCAGGCCCCCGACCAGGGCGTAGGGCTTGACGAGGTCGAGCACCGTGCCCTCCATGACGTGGTGGGGGCCCAGCGGCACGCCGTGGACGAAGTCGGCGAAGGCGACGCCCCACAAGAAGGCCGGCACCGCCGATCCCCAGAACAGCGCCTGGTCCCAGCGAGCCCGCCAGCGGGCGTCGTCGCGCCGGTGGCGCAGCTCGAAGGCCATCCCCCGGAAGATCAGCGCCGCCAGCAGCACGAACAGGGCCAGGTAGAAGCCCGAGAACAATGTCGCGTACCACGTCGGGAACGCCGCGAAGGTCGCGCCGCCCGCGACGATCAGCCACACCTCGTTGCCGTCCCAGACCGGCCCGATGGTGTTGACGACGATCCGGCGGTCCGTGTCGTCGCGGCTGACGAAGGGCAGCAGGATCCCCACGCCGAAGTCGAAGCCCTCCAAGAAGAAGTACCCCAGCCACAGCACGGCGATCAGGAAGAACCAGAGCTGCTGGAGCCCGCTGGGGCCTGCTGCCACGACCGCCACCGCCACCTCCTAGTAGATCAGCCCGTGCTCGTCGGGAGCGGCGGGCGCCTCGAGGGCCGGGGGCACCCGGCCCAGGCGCACCATGAGGCCGATCTCGACGACGGCGAGCACGCTGTAGATCGCGGTGAAGCCGATCAGGCTGGCCGCGACGTAGCCGGGCGCCAGCACCGAGACCGCGCGCGAGGTCTTGAGGAGGCCGTAGACGACCCAGGGCTGGCGACCGACCTCGGTGAAGATCCAGCCCGCCGTGTTGGCCACGAAGGGCGCCAGCAGCAGCCAGGTCGCCGCGCGCAGGTACCACCCGGTCGTGTCGAGTCGTCGTCGTCGCCACAGCCACAGGCCCAGCACGCCCAGGGCCAGCAGCGCGAAGCCCAGGCCCACCATGATGCGGAACGTCCAGTAGAGCAGCCAGATCACCGGGACGTAGCTGCCCGCGCCGTAGCGGCGCTCGGCCGCGGCCTGGAGCTGGTGGATGCCGTCAACCTTCCCGTTCCACGTGTTGGTCGCCAGCACGCTCAAGATGTGGGGCACGCGGATCTGGAAGATCGGGTTCCCCGCCAGGTCGCCGATGGTGAGCAGCGAGAAGCTCGCACCGTGCTGGGTCGTGTAGAGCGCCTCGGCGGCCGCCATCTTCATGGGCTGCTGGGTCTCGAGCTGCTTGCCCTGGCTGTCGCCGAGGAAGATCGTGCCCACCGAGGCGACGAGCACGACCACCACACCGACGCGCGCGGCGCGCCCGAAGGCCTCCGTGTCGTGGCCCCGGTGCAGGTGCCAGGCGGCGACCCCCAGCAGGAACGCCGACCCGGTCAAGAAGGCGGCGAACAGGACGTGGCCGAACTCCAGCACGAAGGTCGAGTTGGTCATGACGGCCCAGAAGCTCGACATGACCGCCTGGTGGGTGCGCGCGTCGATCCGGTAGCCCACCGGGTGCTGCATCCAGGCGTTGGCCGCCAAGATGAAGGCGGCCGACAGTATCGTGCCGATGCTGGCCAGCCAGATCGACGCCAGGTGGATGCGCGGGCTGACCCGGCCGCGCCCGAAGATCCACACCCCGAGGAACGTGGACTCCAAGAAGAACGCCAGCAGGCCCTCGATGGCCAGGGGGGCGCCGAAGATGTTGCCCACGAACACCGAGTAGCGCGACCAGTCCATCCCGAACTGGAACTCCTGGACAATGCCGGTGACCACGCCGATGGCGAAGTTAACCAGGAACAGCGTCCCAAAGAAGCGCGTGGCGCGCTCCCAGGCGGGGTCCTTCGTGCGCTGAGCCGCCGTCTGCATGATGGCCACCAGCAGGCCGAGGCCGATGGTGAGGGGGACGAAGAGGAAGTGAAAGACGGTCGTGACCGCGAACTGCCAGCGCGCGAGCGTCAGAGTCGAGACTCCCGCTAAGAGAGCACCCACGAGCGCGAACCTAGCCACCCCGCCGACACGGCGCCGGTGGGGTACCGGGACGAAAGTCCCATGTGCCCCGGAGGGCCCCGCCGCGGGCCCGGTGTCGGTCGCGGCCCGCGGCGGGGGGTCAGGTCGCGACTAGCGGCCCAGCAGGCGCGACATGAAGCCGCTGGCGCTGCCGCCGCCGCCCGTCTCGCGGCACTGGCAGCGGTCGGCGTGGGCGACGCCGGCCAGGGCCTGCTCGACGTGGTTGCCACAGCCACTCCAGGTTGGCTTGCCGCAGCTGCGGCAGTTCACTCGACTGCACATGATGTTGTTTCCTTTCTCGGTGGTGTTGAGAGCGTGGGGTCAGCCGACCAGGGCGGTGTCACGCGCCGCCGGCGAGGTGTGCCAGGTCTGGTAGCCGCCCGAGAGGTTCTTGGCGTTGAAGTCGCGCTGGCGCAGCAGGCGCGTGGCCACGTGGCCGCGCTGGCCCACCTGGCAGATCACGACCACGTCGCGCCGGTCCAGCTCGTCGAGGCGATCGCGCAGGTCGTCGACGGGCACGTTGATCGCCCCGGGGACCGAGCCGCGGGCGAACTCGCCGGGCGTGCGCACGTCGACCAGCAGGTAGCCCCGGTCGCGGTGGTCGTCGACCTCATGCCACTGGACCACGTCGGTCAGGCCGCTCAGCATGTTCTCGGCCACGTAGCCGAGCAGGTTCACCGGGTCCTTGGCCGAGCCGAAGGGCGGCGCGTAGGCCAGCTCCAGGTCGGCCAGCTCGGGGGCCCGCAGGCCGGCGCGCAGGGCCGTGGCGATCACGTCGATGCGCTTGTCCACGCCCTCGGTGCCCACGGCCTGGGCGCCCAGGATGGTCCCGTCGGTCGGGTCCATCAGCAGCTTGAGCGACAGGCGCTCCGCGCCCGGGTAGTAGCCGGCGTGGTGCGAGGGGTGGATGTGCAGGGCACGCACCGGTCGCCCCGCGGCGACCAGGCGCTTCTCGTTCCATCCGGTCACGGCGGCCGACAGGTCGAAGACCTTGACGATGGCGGTGCCGATCGTGGGCACCGGCCGCGTCACGCGGCCCGCGAGGTGGTCGGCCACGACGCGACCGTGGCGGTTGGCCACGTTGGCCAGCGGCACCAAGGTGGCCTCGCCGTCGAGGGCGTCGACCTTCTCGGCCACGTCGCCGATCGCGTAGATGTGGGGGTCGCTGGTGCGGTGGACCTCGTCGACGACGACGCCGCCGCGCGCGCCGATCGCCAGGCCCGCCCCCCGGGCCAGGGTCACGTCGGGGCGCACCCCGATGGCCGCGATGACCAGGTCCGCACCCACGGTGGCGCCCGAGGCCAACTCGACGGCGGTGGGCGTGATCGCCGTCACCGACTCGTCCAGGCGAACGTCGACGTGGTGGCGGCGCAGCTCGTCGGCCACCAGCACGGCGAGCTCGGGATCCAGGGGCGCCAGCACCTGGCCCGTCGCCTCGACCAGGGTGACCGGGATGCCCCGGTGCGTCAGGTTCTCGGCCACCTCCAAGCCGATGAAGCCGCCACCGATCACGACGGCCCGGCGGGGCTTCTGGTCGACGGCCCCGGCGATCGCCGCGACGTCCTCGACCGTGCGCAGCACGTGGGCGCGCTCGATGCCCGGGATCGGCGGGAGTACCGGGCTGGCCCCCGGGCTCAAGATGAGGGCGTCGTAGCCGAGCTCGTAGGTCGTGCCGGTGCGCCGCTCGCTCACGGTGACCACCCGGGACGGCGCGTCGATGGCGGTGACCTCGGAGCGCACGCGCACGTCGATACGGAAGCGCTGGTTCAGCGACTCGGGGGTCTGCAGCAGGAGCTGGCGCTCGTGCTCGATGACGCCGCCCACGTAGTAGGGCAGGCCGCAGTTGGCGTAGGAGACGTGCCCGCTGCGCTCGAGCACGACGATCTCGGCCTCGTGGTCGAGCCGGCGCAGCCGCGCGGCCGCCGACATGCCGCCGGCGACACCTCCAATGATGACAACGCGCATAGGGGATTCCTTGGTTCGGGGGGTAGGGGGGGTCTGGGGGGTGGGGGGTCTGGGGGGGATCTGGGGGGTGGGACCGGTCAGGCCAGGGACAAGAAGAGCCTCTGGAGCTTGAGGGTCACCTCGTCGGCGTCCATCGCCGGGTCGATGATGCACTCGCGCAGGTTCGACGAGATCAGCGTGAAGGCCGCCGTGTTGATGGCCTTGTTCACCGCGGCCATCTGCGTGATGACGTCCTCACAGCTGCGACCCTCCTCGAGCATGCGCACGACCGCGCCGAGCTGGCCGTGCGCGCGCTTGAGGCGGCGCACGATGGCGTGGAGCTGCTCTTGGTCCTGGAGGACGTGCTCGAGGGCATCGGGATGGTGGGGGGTGGCTGGGGGGTGGGGCACTTAATGGTCTCCTTTGAAGATCATGGTGACGAAGCGGACGTTGAGGGCGATGAAGCGGCCCACCTGGTAGCCCAGCCGATTGCGCCGGTGCAGCGTCTCGGGGGTGGGCAGCGGTGCTGAGGCGATGTCGTTGGTGGCGTTGTCCATGTCAGTTCTCCAGCATCACTCGGGGATCAGGTACCAGAAGGGGCGGGCCTTGGCCTTGTAGAGGAACAGCACGTGGAGCATGTACTTGATCCAGTGGCCGGCCAAGCCGATTTCGCCGAAGGTGTCCTTGGTGCTGCGCCCGGTGGCCGGGAAGCGCTCGAAGTCGGGCACTACCGGGTACATCGTCATCGAGGCGGCGGTGCCCCGGTGCAGGCCCATGCCCGAGGAGGCGACGCAGGCCGCGCCCATGTCGGCCATGGAGGCTCGCCGGGCCGTGGTGCGCGAGCCCTGGCGGATCCGGTCCACGATGGTGCGCGCCACGGTCTTGCCCATCACGCCCGAGGGCATGCCCGTGCGCGGTGGAGACGGCGTGATCACCGTCCCGTCGGGACTGGTCCTCGGACGCGAGATCGGGTGCGGGGGCGCGAAGGCGATGCCCACGGCGAAGACGTTGGCGAGGCGGGCCGACTCGTAGGTCTTGGGCCAGTCGTCCGCGCGCCACTCCTCGTAGGGCTTGGCCCGGTAGTCCGCGTCCACGCGCATGAACCCGTTGGGTGCGAAGACCTCGCTGGTGATGTCCGTGCCGGCGCGGTCGAAGGCCGCCAGGTCGACGCCCCGGAACGGCGGCAGCAGCATCGCGAAGTCGAAGGGCAGCTCGTTGTGGGACCCGTCGAGCTGCTCGTAGTGGATGACGCCGGGCTCCACGCGCTCGACGTGGGCCTGGACGACGGCGTGGACGTCGCGCTCGCGGAACAGCGACTCGGTCCACAGCTTGCTGGTGGTCTCGAAGCCGTTCTGGGTGAAGACCATGCCCCCCACCCCGAAGTCGCCGAGCTCGCTCTCGTTGGTCAGGTAGACGACCTCGGCCCGGTCGCGCACCCCGGCCATGCGCAGCTCGTGCTCGACGTTGAACGTGTACTCGAAGGCCGCGCCCTCACAGGTGCACGTGCCGTGCCCCACGCCGATCACCAGGCGCTGGTGCTCGCCGCGGCGCAACCGCGCGACCACGTCGGCCAGCTGGGACGACGCCTCCAGCGCGTGGGCGGGCGTGCACACCGACGCCGTGTGGCCCTCGGGGCCCAGTCCGGGCGTGGCCGCGAAGTTCAGCCGGGGCCCGGTGGCGTTGATCAGGTAGTCGTAGTCGATCGTGGCGACCTCGCCGGCCCGTGCGGGATCGGTGTAGCGCACGGTCACGTAGGGCTGCTCGGACGCGCCCGCGCCCTCGGGGTGCAGCTCGGTGGCCAGGGCCTGGTGGAAGTCGATCCCCTTGCGCCGGTAGATCGGCGCCAGCTCGAAGGTCACGTCCTCGGCGGTCATCTTGCCCACGCCCACCCAGATGTTGGACGGGATCCAGTTCCAGCGCGAATTCGGCGACACGACCACCACCTCGTGGGCCCGACCCAGCCGGCGCCGCAGATGCAGCGCGGCCGTATGGCCCGAGATGCCCGCCCCCAAGATGACAACTCTCGACATGTTGATCCCCTTCTGCACCGGTCGACCCGGTGGGCCCCGTGTCAGTATACCCCCTGGGGTATCAACGCGCAACGACCGGCGCCGGTGGCGGGTTCCGGCGCCGCACCACTACCGTGCCAGCATGGACGTCATCCTGATTCCGGGGTTCTGGCTCGGGGCCGAGTCCTGGGAGCCGGTGTCCCGGGCCCTCTCAGCGGCCGGGCACCGCCCGCTGGCCCTGACCCCCCGCGGGCTCGAAACCGTGGAGGCCGCCCGCACCGTCGGGCTGCGCGACCAGATCGACGCGATCGTGGCCATGATCGACGAGCTGCGCGGGCCCGTGGCCCTGGTCGGTCACTCGGGTGGGGGCACCGTGGCCCACGCCGCCGCCGATCGCCGCGTCGAGCGCGTCGCCCACATCGTCTACGTCGACACGTTGGCGCCCAACCCCGGCCAGTCCATCAACGATCAGCTGCCCGTCCTCAACGGGGTCATCCCCCTGCCCGACTGGTCGATCTTCGACGACAACGACCTGCGCGACCTCGACGCGGACTTGCGCGCGCGCTTGGCCGCGCTGGCCCGGCCCGAGCCCGCGGGTGTGGCCCGCGATCCGGTGACTCTCGAGGACCCGCGCCGCCACGACCTCGCGGCCACCCTGATCGCCTGCACCTTCACCGCGGCCGACCTCGACGAGCTGATCGCGCGCGGCGCGGACTTCGTGGCCGAGACGGCCGCCATGACCCGCCTGACCGTGGTGGAGCTGCCCACGGGCCACTGGCCCCAGTTCACGCGGCCCGCGCAGCTGGCCCACGCCGTCACCACGGCGCTGCAGGACGCCTAGCGCACCAGGAAGTTGCCGAACTGCCAGGGGTCGGCGGCATCCAGGTGGATGCCGGCCCACCGGTCGAACCAGTCGACGTGCGTGGACACCGGATCCCAGTCGAGGGGACCGGACCACAGCGTGCCCAGGTAGGGCGCGGCGACCTCGAGCACCTCGCGCCAGGGCAGATCGTCGGGCACCCGCACGCCGGCGTTGGGGTGGCCCAGCAGCCAGTCCACCGCCCCCACCACCGAGGCGGCCACCTGCACCGTCGTGGCGTTCTGGTGCGGGGCCACGGCCCGGGCCTCCTGGATCGAGGTCAGCATCCCGGTCCACCACGCCCGGTAGGGGTGGCCCAGCAGCAGCACGCCCAGCTCGTCGCGGCCCTCGACGATGTCGTCGTTCATGATGCGCTGGGTCTCGGGGTACGCGTACTGGTTGCCCTCGAGCTCGACGAGGCTGGCCCACGCGGCGTCGGCGGGGCAGTAGGCGTAGTGCACCGTGGGCCGGTAGACCGCCTCGCCGTCGCGCCACACCGTCAGGTGGTCGCTGATGGTGAAGGCCTCGCCGTGGCGGATCACCATGCCCACGATGGGACCCGAGGGGACGACCGAGCGCACCAGGGTCTGGTGGGCCATGCGCGCCAGGCAGATCTGGTTGCGCGGCCCCTCGCCGTGGCGCAGGGCCAGGGGCGGCAGGGTGCGCTCGTGGGTTCCCCAGCCCATCTCGGCGGGGGCCACGCCCTCCTCGTAGAACCCGTCGACCGACCAGGTGTTGACGAACTCGCCGGGGCGCTTGGGGGCCGAGCTGATCTGCGTGTCGCGCTCGGCGATGTGGATCGTGCGCACCTCGAGCAGGTGGGCCATCTCGGCGTAGTCGTCCCCGTCTTGGGCCGCGCGCAGGGCGTCGTGGCGCTCGGGCCAGATCCCGTCACGCACCACCGCCGCGGCGATGTCCACCAGGGCCTGCTTGACGAAGTGGCTGACCAGCCCGGGGTTGGCCCCGTGCTCGACCACCGCGGAGGGCCCGTCATTGGCGCCCCAGCCCGCGATCTGGCGCCGCAGGGCCATGTGGCGCACGTAGAGGGTGCGGTCCTGGGGCGGGACCGTGCTGGCGTCCTCGTAGGGGTCCCACACCTCGATGGAAGTGTTCACGTAGCGCACGCCCGCCGCGCGGCACCAGCTCAGCAGCTCGGCCAGGCCGATGTTCCAGGCCAGGTCGATCAGGACGTCGCCGGGGCCCAGGCGCGCCGACAGCTCGGCGTCGAGGTTCTCGCGCGTGATGGTCACGGTCTCGTAGCGCACGCCACGTGCCAGGACTCCGGCCAGCCGGTCCCGGTTGTCGCGGCTCTCGAGCACGCTCACGTGCGCGGGATCGAGGCCGAAGTGGTCGAGCAGCATTGGCAGGACGCACTGGGCAACGGACCCGGCGCCCAGGACGACCAGGCGAGCGGGCAGGGGGAGGCTGGGCACGAGCACCTCGCTTTCGAACGCGTCGGGGGGTCTCGAGGTTAGCCCACCGAGCCTCCGTCGACGGGCACGTCGGCGCCCGTGACCCCCGAGGCGGCCGGCGAGCACAGCCAGGCGATCGCCGCGGCCACCTCAGTGGGCTCGAGCAGGCGACCCAGCGCCTGGTGGCGCGCGAACTCCTCCACGCTGCTCAGGCCGTAGAGGGCGGCTGAGGCCACGAGCATCGCCGTGCGCGTCGAGCCGGGGCTCACGACGTTGGCCGTGATCCCGTAGGGCGCCAGGTCACGGGCGCTCGCGCGCACCAGCCCGACGACGGCCTGCTTGGCCGCCGAGTAGGCCGCCAGGTGATACAGCGCCTGGTGCGCGGCGCTGGAGGCCACCGCGACGATACGCGGGTGGGCGCCCGCGCCGCGGGCCTGGAGCACCGGCACGGCCGCGCGGATCAGCCGGTGGACGCCGAGCACGTTGACCGTCCACACCGCCTCGAGGGCCTCGTCACTCACCTCGTGCACGGGACCGCCTCCGGCCAGCACCCCGGCGACGCCCACGACCACGTCGAGCTGACCGAAGCGCCGCACCGCGGTGTCGACGGCCAGCTCCATGTCGGTGCGGCTGCGCACGTCGCCGACCAGGCCGGTCACCGCCTCGCCGTGGCGCGCGACGACGGCCTCGAGGTCCGCGGGCCGCGCCAGGGCATAGGGCACGCCGGGCAGGTCGCGGCAGCGATCCACGGCCACCACGCGGTAGCCGGACTGGACCAGCTCGTCCACGACGGCCGCGCCGATCCCCCGCGCGGCGCCGGTGACGATGGCGACGCGGCTCACGGGCGGGGCACTCCCGCAAAGCCCGCCGGCACCCGCAGGTCGCTGGGGCCCAGCTCGTCGATCGTGGCGTGCCCGAGGCCGCGCAGCGTGGCGCGCAGGCCGCTGGCCAGCAGGTCCACGACGTTGGTGACGCCGGCGGTCCCGGCCGCGGCCAGCCCGTAGAGGTAGGCCCGCCCCACCAGCACGCCGTGGGCCCCGAGGGCCAGGGCCTTGGCCACGTCGCTGCCCCGGCGCACGCCGCCGTCGAGGAAGACCTCGACGCGCTCGCCCACCGCGTCCACGACCTCGCCGAGCGCCCGCAGCGGTGAGGGGGTGCCGTCGAGGTTGTTGCCCCCGTGGTTGGACACCGACACCGCGCTGAACCCGAGGTCGGCCAAGACGCGGGCGTCGCTGGCCCGGTAGACCCCCTTGACCAGCAGGGGACCCGGGTAAGCGGCGCGCAGCCACGCCAGGTCGTCGCGCGTGGGCGGCGGGGTCTCCTGCCACTCGCGGTAGGCGGCAAAGAAGGTGGGCGCGGCCTGGCCTAGACGAGCCATGTTGGGCACGCGCAAGGTGGGCGGGCCCCCGGCGCGCGCGAAGGACCATGCCCAGCGCGGCCGGGCCAGCACCCCGGGCGCCAGGCGCGCCAGGGCGCGCGCGTCCAGGCGCTCGGGGATGAAGGGGCTGCCCCAGTCGCGCCCGACGTCGAAGCTCCAGTCGAGGGTGACGACGAGCCCCGCCACGCCGGCGCGCTCGGCCCGCTCGATCCGCGCGGCCAGGTCGGCGCGCGAGCCCGACCAGTAGACCTGGAACCAGACCGGGGCCCCGGCCGCGACCACCTCCTCGACCGGCTGGCTGGCAAAGGAGCTCAGCCCGACGATCAGCCCCCGCGCGGCGGCGGCCCGGGCGACGGCGACCTCACCGTCGGGGTGCACGGCCTGCACCCCGACCGGGGACAGGACGACCGGCAGGGCGCTCGGGGTCCCCAGCAGCGTGCGCCCCAAGTCCTGGGTGGCCGGCACGTCGAGGATCCGGGGCACCAGGCCGATCTCGTCGAAGGCCCGGCGGTTGTCGGCCAGGGTGAGCCCGCGCTGGGAGCCCGCGACGAGCGCTCGGTAGACGTCGGGCGGCAGGCGCCGCCGCGCCCGGCGCTCGGCCTCGGCGACGCTCTCGAACCACCGCGGGCCCATCAGCGCGCGCTCCGCACGCTCAGCGGCCGCGAGTGGTCAGCGCCCGCGCGCGGGCGCCCGGGCGCGGGCGCGGGCGCCAGGCCCAGGGCGCACTCGGGATCGGGCCCCGCCTCGTCGAGCCCGGTGAAGAACTTCGCGGACCGACAGCCCCCGTGGCAGGCGTCGTAGGCGCCACAGGAGGCACAGGCGCCCGCGGCCTCCGGGGTGCGCAGGGCCGTCAGCACCGGGCTGGTGCGCCACAGGTCGGCGAGCCCCTGCTCGCGTAGCGAGCCGGCGCGGAAGCGCTCGTGGATGGCGAAGGGGCACGCGTAGAGGTCGCCCACCGGGTCGATCAGGGCGACGACCCGACCCGCCCCACAGACGTTGAGGCCCGCCAGGCCCGGCCCGAGGGCCGACAGGTGGAAGAAGGAGTCACCGGTGGCCACCTCGGGGTGCGCGACGAGCCAGGCGTGCACCTGGCGCTGGTCGGCCGGGCTCAGGCGCAGCTGCTCCCAGGTCGCCCGACCGCGTCCGGCGGGCCGCAGGCGGGTCAGGCGCAGGCCGGCCCCCCAGCCGCGGGCCAGGGCGGCCAGTGCGTCGAGCTGGGACGCGCTGGCCCGCGTGACGACCGTGGAGACCGACGCCGTCGGGACGCCGGCCGCGGCCAGGAGGTCCAGCGCGCGCCGGGCCACCTGGTAGCTGCCCGGACCCCGGATGCGGTCGTTGGTGGCCGCGTCGGCCCCGTCGAGGGAGACCTGGACGTCGACGCCCGGCCAGTGGGCCAGGCGGCGCGCGACCGCGGGCGTGATCCCCCAGCCGTTGGTCGAGAACCGGATGCCGATGCCCCGGGACACTGCGGCGTCGACCAGGTCGAAGAAGTCGCGCCGCAGCGTCGGCTCGCCGCCGCCAACGTTGACGTAGAACACGCCGAGGTCCCCGATCTGGTCGATGAGGTGACGCGCCTCGGCGGTCGTGAGCTCGCGCGGATCGCGACGCCCCGACGCCGACAGGCAGTGCACGCACGCCAGGTTGCAGGCGAAGGTCACCTCCCAGGTCAGGCAGATCGGCGCGCGCAGGCCCCGGGCGACCAGGTCGGCGACGGGCGCTTCAGCGCGCACGCAGCACCCCGCGTCGGGCCAGGGCCGCCAGGGCCGCGGCCAGTGCCGGGCGCTCGCCGGTGCCGGCCAGCGCGTCGAGGGCGGCGTCGACCGACGAGTAGCGCCCCAGAGACCCGACCAGCGTGGCCAGGGTCGCACTGCGCAAGAACGTGAGGCGGCGCGTCGCCGGATCGTAGGCCAGGGCCCCGAAGTCCTCCTCGCGCAGCGCCACGCCCGGAGCCAGCTCCCAGGGGCTGGCCGCGTCAAAGGCCCGGGTCACGCACTAGTAGACGCCGCAGATCCCATCGATGGAGATCTCCTCGACCAGCACCGCGTCGACGACGGCGTCGTCGTCTAGTTCCACGACCACCTCGGACATCGTCCCCCTTCGCCCGTGCACCTCGCGCTAGAACTTACCCGGGTGGAGCCCTCTGGTCACGATGCCCGCGCACGAGGCGATCAGCGTGTCGCGAAGGGGCCCGACGTCGTCGCCCTGGCCCCCGGGGTCGTCGGGGCGGCGGGTCGGCTCTGGCGCCTCGCGCCGGCAACCCGCTCCCTGCTCGACGCCGACCGGGTGCGCCTCGGCGACGGCGACCTCACGGCGCTCGACCCCCTGATCGGGGCCGGTCTGCTGGTCCCGCGCTTCCGGCCGGTCGCGCCCGCCGCGGCGCGCGACACCATCGACGTGGTCATCCCCGTGCGCGACGACGCGGCGGGCCTGGCCCGTCGCCTGGGCGAGCTCTCCGGCTGGCGGGTGACGGTGGTCGACGACGGGTCCCACGACGCTGGCACCGTCGCCCGCCTGGCGGCGCGAGCCGGTGCGCACCTGGTGCGACGCGATCGCGCCGGGGGACCCGGGGTGGCCCGTGCCGACGGTGCGCGCCGCGTCACCCGGGACGTGGTGTGGTTCCTCGACGCCGACGTCAGCGTCGGCGACGCCGCGGCCGTGGCGCGCCGGCTGCTCGCCCACCTCGGCGACCCCCGCGTCGCCGCCGTCGCCCCGCGCGTGCGCGGGCCCGGGGGGCCCCGTGCCCGTGACGCCTTCGAGCGCGACCACTCCCCCTTGGACCTCGGCCCCCGCAGTGGGCTGGTCGACCCGGCCGGGCCCGTGCCCTTCGTGCCCAGCGCCTGCCTGCTGGTGCGCCGCGAGCTGGCCGCCGACTTCGACCCGCAGTTGCGCGTGGGCGAGGACGTCGACTGGGAGTGGCGGCTGACGGCTGCGGGTTGGCGGGTCCGCTACGACGCCGATGTCGTCGTCACCCATCCCGCACGTCCCTCGTGGTCGGCCTGGTGGCGCCAGCGCGTCTCCTACGGCGCGTCCCTAGGTCCTCTCGCCCGGCGACACGGCGCGCGCACCTCCCCGTGGCGTCTGGGCCCCACGACGCGGCTGGCCGTGGCCGTCGTGCTCGCCCAGCCGGCCTGGGCCGCCCTGGAGGGGGCGCTGCTCGCGCGGCGCCTGGGGCGCACGGTGCCCGAGCTGGCACCCCGGGCCCGCGGGCGCCTGGTGGTGCGCGCCTCGGGCGCGGCTGTCGCGCTGGCCCGCGCGGCCGTGCGCCTCCTCGGTCCGGCCCTGGTGGTGCTCGGCCGGCGCCGCGGTCTCCGCGTGTGGGTTCTCGGCACCCTCGCGCGCTGGCGCACCGGGCCCCGGCGCGTCGCCGACGTGCCCCTCGGGATCGCCGACGACACGGCGGCGACCGTGGGTCGCTGGCTCGGCGCAGCGCGGGCGCGCAGCCTGGCGCCGCTGCTCCCGGCCCGAGCCGGGAGAACCAGCGACGTGCTCGGCGCCTCGGCCCCGCTGAGCGCGAGCGCGGAACCTCCTAGCTGAGGACCTTGGACAAGAAGCTGCGCAGGCGCTCGGAGCGGGGGTGGCTCAGGACCTGGCGGGGGTCGCCGGACTCCTCGATGACCCCGGCGTCCAGGAAGTAGACCGAGTCGGCGACCTCGCGGGCGA
>JAKAUQ010000038.1 GCA_021827705.1 Actinomycetes bacterium | reverse complement strand
CTCGAGCTCAATCGACTGTTCTCGACGATCATGGCGATTGCAGTCGTGATCATGGTCCCCTGGACGGCGTTCCTGGCCGCGACGCTCCCCACGCGGTTTCGCGCCCACAACTGGGACGTGGCGTGGGTGGGCTTCGACTCGGTTCTGATGCTGGTCCTCCTCGGGACTGCCTGGGCCGCGTGGTACCGGCGTCAGATCCTGGCGATGGCGGCGGTCGTGGCCGGCACGATGCTGCTGTGCGACGCCTGGTTCGACATCAACACGTCCTGGGGGACGAGTGGGCTTGCGGTGACCATCCTCACGGCGCTGATCGGCAACATCCCCCTCGCACTCGTGTTCTTCTGGCTGGCGCGGCGAATCATGTTGCGCACTGCCGCGGTCGTGGCGCGCGCCACGCATCGCGGTGACGTGGCTCAGCGCGCGATCGACGTCACGTTCCCCTTCGCGGTGACCTGGTCGGACGCCTTCGCACCCCCCGAGCACGACTTCACCGCCGAGGGTCCCGCTGACGGCTCCGGCCCAGATGACGTGGGGGAGCGCTGATGGATCCCGCCGCGTCGCGACGTGGCGGGGGCGCCGCGCCGGTGCCGCGGCGCGTCGGCGGTGGACACCCGGTGCCGCGCCTGGCGACCGGTACGATGGGCCTCGTGAGTGCGGAGCCCACCTTCGAGGAGTGCACGTGCGTCGATCCGGCGCCCACGAAGCCGGTGGCCCCCATCAGCGACGACCAGCTGGCCCTGATGGCCAAGGCGCTGGGCCACCCGATGCGGGTGCGGATCCTGCGGCTGCTCGCCGAGCGACGGTCGTGCGTGACCGGCGACGTCGTGGCGGAACTGCCGCTCGCCCAGTCCACCGTGTCGGAACACCTGCGCATCCTGCGCGACGCCGGCCTGATCCAAGGCGAGATCGAGGGGCCGCGCACGTCGTACTGCCTGAACGCCCAGGGCCTCGCGGCGCTGAAGGCGGCCACGGCCACGCTCTAGCGCCGGCGGGCCGTCCGCTCGTAGTATCGTCAATCGTCGAAATACGATAGTCTTGTCCCGGGCGTCGGCGATCGACGCCCGGAAAGGGCGACATGGGCAAGACGGTCATATTCATCTTTCACGGGGACGACGCATCGTTGAGTGCGGGATCCCACGTCGCCGAGCGCGTTCGTCAGGTGGCCGAGGACGTGGACCTCGAGCTGGAGGTCTACTGTTTCGGGCCCGCGCAGGCCGCGATTACCTCGCCCGTCGACGACGAGGTGCACGCGCAGTACCGCGCGCAGATCGACGCCCTCGTGGCGTCGGGTGTGCGCGTCGGGGCGTGCCTGAACGCCGCCGTGGCCGACGAGACCGAGGAGGAGTTGCGTCGACGGGGCATAACGCTCGAGTACGCGCGCGACGCGTTCGCGCGCTACGGGCTCGAAGGTGCCGCGGTGGTGAGTTTCTAGTGGACCACGCTCATCGCGATGACGTCGCGCCGCGGCGGGCGGACGCCTGGTACGTGGCGGACTGGCTCGAGGAGGCGCGTCTTGACCTGGTCTTCGATGTTCGTGACACGCGTTCGGCGCAGGGACGACTCGAGATGCACGTGAAGCGTGTGACCCTCGACGACCTGGTGCTGTTCCACGGTCACGCCTGTGACGGGCTGTTGCGCGGGGCGTACGCGATGCGGGCCCTCGGTGACGTCGCCTTCGACGGTGGCCCCTTCGATCGCAGCGACCTCGAGGTGGTTTCCAAGAACAGCCCGTGCCTGGGCGACGTCGCCGCCTACCTCACCGGCGGCCGGCTCCGGTTCGGCACGCATCGACTGGACGACTCTCTCGGGGTCGGCTTCGTGGTGCGTGAGGTGTCGACGGGTCGCACGTGGGAGGTGCGCGAGGAGCTTGGCTTCTTCCCGGCGCTGATCGGTGCGTGGGAGGCCGCGTTGCTCGACGACGATCTGGTGGACAGCGGGAGCCTGCGCGCGGCGGACAAGGTCGAGCTGATCGCGGTCAACGAGGCTCGCCAGTGGACCTGGGTGCGTGAGGTGCTCCTCGCGTCGCGTCCGAGCGATCACTACATTGTGCAGCTCCTCGAGGGTGTCGAGCTGCCGGCACCGATCCACCGGGCGCGTCGCAGCGATGTCGTGAACCGCGATGCGCCGGTCCCCGAGCAGTACGTGTCGCCCTACGAGCCGCTGATGGGATCAGGTGGCCTCCCTCGGGGCGGGGAGGGCTCGCTGTGGGAGTTGCGCTACGACGAGGGTCCCCCGCAGTTCGCGCGTGAGCGGTAGTCTATATCGATTTTCGTCGAATGACGATAGCGTGAGGACGGCGGAGGGATCGTCGCTCGAGATGAGGAGGCTGTACGTGAGTGAGATGCTGATCTTCGATCCCGCGATGTGCTGTTCGACGGGCGTGTGCGGGCCGAGACCGGACGCCGATCTGGCGCGCTTCGCCGCTGATCTGGACTGGTTGCGGGCCGGGGGTGTCGGCGTCACCCGATTCACGCTCAGTCAGGAGCCCGGCCGCTTCGCCGAGAACGCCCCCGTGCGAGCGCTGCTGGAAACCCACGGCGAGGACGCGCTGCCGGTGGTGATCGTGGACGGCGAGGTTCGCTCCTCGGGCCGCTACCCGGCACGCGACGAGCTGGCCGGATGGGCCGGCGCGCTCGACGCGCCGCTCGTCGTGACCGGCGCGGTCGTCCGCGAACTGGCGGCCATCGGCGCGGCGATCGCCGCGAACTGCGAGCCGTGCCTGAAACACCACGTCGCGCAGGCCCGTCGCGAGGGGATCGGATCGGTCCACCTGGTCGAGGCGGTGCGCGCCGCGCAGGCGGTCAAGGACACCCCCGCGCGATCGGTGCTGGAGACTGCGAGCCGCGTGCTGGCCGTGGAGCCATCGGCGTTCTTCGGGTCGCCCGACTCGCTGGCCAGTGAGTCGACCCCGGAGGCGGCGGACGACGCCGGGTGCGGCGAGGGGTGCGACTGTGTCAGCCCGGCCGTGAACCAGCCGGTGTCGCTGTCGACATCGACGGGATGCTGCTGAGGTGGAGGGACTACTCGAGGGGCTGCTCGCCTCGCCCACCCGGTACCTCTTCTTCACCGGCAAGGGCGGCGTCGGCAAGACGTCACTGTCGGCCGGGGTCGCGGTCGCGCTCGCAGATCGGGGCCGGCGCGTCCTCTTGGTGAGCACCGATCCGGCTTCGAACTTGAGCGAGGTGCTCGGGACGACGCTCAGCGGTGAGGCGACGCCCGTGGGAGGAGTGGAGAACCTGTGGGCTCTGGACATCGACCCCGCCGCGGCGGCCGCCGCGTACCGCAATCGGGTAGTCGGACCGTACCGCGGCGTCCTGCCCGACACCGTGGTGAGCAGCATTGAGGAGCAGCTCTCGGGTGCGTGCACGGTGGAGATCGCCGCGTTCGACGAGTTCACCGGACTCCTCGCCGACTGCGGTGACTACGACCACGTGGTGTTCGATACCGCGCCGACGGGGCACACGCTGCGCCTGCTGGCGTTGCCCAGTGCGTGGACCAACTACCTCGACACGAACAGTTCAGGGGTGACCTGTGTGGGGCCCCTGTCGGGACTTGCGAACCAGCGGGTCCGTTACGCGCGGGCGCTGGCGGCCCTGGCCGATCCCGACCTGTCCACCGTGGTCCTGGTGACCCGCCCGGACGGCGGCGCCGTGGCCGAGGCCGATCGCGCCAGCACGGAGCTGGCGTCGGTCGGTCTGAGCCATCAGCGTTTGATCGTCAACGGCGTCCTGGAGCCATCGGGCGACGACGCGCTGGCGCGACGTTTCGCGGATCGCCAGCGGCGCGTGCTCGACGATGTACCGGCCACCCTGCGCGCGCTGGTCACTGACTGGGTGCCCCTGCGTGCTCGCACCCCGCTCGGGGTGAGCGGACTGCGGTCGCTGCTCGCCCTAGATCGCGACGAGGACGATGCCGAGGCGTCGGCGACCGTGGCGATCCAGGGGTCGTCCTTGGACGAGTTCCTCGAGACCGTGTCGCGCCGTGGTCGGGGGCTGGTCATGACGGTGGGCAAAGGTGGCGTCGGCAAGACGACCCTGGCGGCCGCGATCGCCGTGGCCCTGGCCGACCGCGGTCACCCCGTGGTGCTGTCGACCACCGATCCGGCGGCCCATCTGCTCGACGTCCTGGGTGACGGGATCCTGCCCGACAACCTGGGGGTTGAGCGCATCGACCCAGAGTCAGCCACGCGCGCGTACCGCGACGCCGTGATGGCCGAGACGGGTGCGGCGCTCGATGATGCGGGCCGGGACCTTCTCGCCGAGGACCTGCGCTCACCGTGCACGGAGGAGATCGCGGTGTTTCGCGAGTTCGCGGCGACGGTCGCGCGGGCGAGCGAGGGGTTCGTCGTGCTGGACACGGCGCCCAGCGGACACACGCTGCTGCTGCTCGACGCGGCCCAGGGCTACCAGCGCGAGGTCACCCGTCAGTCTGGCGGCCTCGATGACGACGTGGCGAACTTACTGGCTCGTCTGGGTGACCCCGAGGTGACCTCGCTGGTGGTGGTCACGTTGCCTGAGGCCACGCCGTTTCACGAGGCCGAAGCCCTTCAG
Organism: Actinomycetes bacterium; assembly: GCA_021827705.1. Taxonomy (GTDB): domain Bacteria; phylum Actinomycetota; class Acidimicrobiia; order Acidimicrobiales; family RAAP-2; genus RAAP-2. The sequence continues at coordinate 3,221 of JAKAUQ010000038.1, read as the reverse complement.
GTGGACGTGATGCGCGCGGGCGTGACGCCCGCGGCCTGGATCGTCAATCAGAGCCTGGGCCTGGCCGGCAGCGAGGACAAGGTGCTGCGGGCACGGGCATCCTACGAGATGACGTGGATCGAGGCGGCTCGTGATGCTTCGCCCGGCGCCCTGGTGGTGATCGAATGGCTGGCCGAGGCGCCGGTGGGGGCGCCCGCGCTGCGCGCCCTGGTGCAGTCGGACCGGGTGTCCGAGACGGTCTCGTCGTGACCGCGTCCGCCCCTTCGTCGACGGCACCCTCCACTCCGGTGCGCGCGCGACTGTCGGTGCTCGATCGGTACCTGCCGCTCTGGATCGGCGCGGCCATGGTGACCGGACTGGTCCTGGGGCGCGCGGTGCCGACTCTGAACCGGACGCTCGACCACGTGCAGGTGGTGGGCACGAGCCTGCCGATCGCGATCGGGCTGCTGATCATGATGTACCCGGTGCTGGCCAAGGTTCGCTACGGCGAGATGAACCGGGTGGCCAGCGACCGACGCCTGCTGGCGTCGTCGCTGGTGTTCAACTGGGTGGTGGGTCCCGCGGTGATGTTCGCGCTGGCCTGGATCTTTCTCGGTGATCTGCCCGCCTACCGCACGGGGCTGATCCTGGTGGGACTGGCCCGTTGCATCGCGATGGTGCTGATCTGGAACGATCTGGCCTGCGGCGACGACACCGCGGCCGCGATGCTGGTGGCGATCAACTCGCTCTTCCAGATCGTGGCCTACGCGGGACTGGGATACTTCTACCTCGAGCTGTTGCCGCGGTGGCTGGGGCTGTCCACGGCGGTGGTGCAGGTCTCGATGTGGTCGATCGCGCGTAGCGTTCTTATCTTCCTGGGGATTCCCCTGGTCCTCGGATACCTGACGCGCCTGGTCGGCGAGCGCCGGCGCGGGCGCGCGTGGTACGAGGGGACGCTGCTGCCGCGCCTCGGCCCCTTCGCTCTCTACGGTCTGCTGTTCACGATCGTGCTGCTGTTCGCCCTCCAGGGCGATGCGATCACGCACCAGCCCCTGGACGTCGCGCGCATTGCCCTGCCGCTGCTGTGCTACTTCGCGATCATGTGGTCGAGCTCCTTCGCGTGGGGAACGTGGCTGCACCTGCCTTACGCGCGCAGCGCCACACTGGCCTTCACGGCAGCCGGCAACAACTTCGAGTTGGCCATCGCGGTCGCCATCGGAACCTTCGGCGTCACCTCCGGCCAGGCGCTCGCCGGCGTCGTGGGCCCGCTCATCGAGGTGCCGGCGCTGGTGGGCCTGGTCTACGTGGCGTTGTGGGCGCGGCGCCGCTTCTATCCGGGCGATGAGATCGAGCGAGACGTGGCCGACACCCGAGGAGGGCAATGACGTATCCAGCGAGCGACAATGAGGACCGGGACCACGAACGCCGTCCGGTGGTGCTGTACGCGTGCGTGCACAACTCGGGCCGGTCGGTGGCCGCCAAGGTCTTGACCGAGCACTACGCAGGGGGACGCGTGGACGTGCGCTCGGCGGGTTCGGAGCCGTCGGGGAGCATCAACGCCGAGGTGGCGGCAGTACTGGCCGAGCGGGGGCTGTCCAGCGAGGCGGAGGTACCGACACTGCTCGATGGCGACCTCGTGGCCCAGGCCGACGTCGTAGTGACCATGGGCTGTGGGGAGACGTGTCCGGTGTTTCCCGGGCGCCGCTACCTGGACTGGTCGATCGACGATCCGGCGGGTCAACCCCGTGATGCGGTGGTGCGCATCGTGAACGCCATCGACCAGCGCGTGCGCGACCTGCTCAACGAGCTCGGGGTTCGCGTCAGCGACCCGCGCTAGGAGGCGGGCGGTGTCGCACCATCCGCCGAGTTGGTGGCCGCAGCCTGGAGCAGGTCGAGGGCGGACGTCGAGCCCAGGGTCGACAGCCGATCACCGGCGTGGATGATGGTGTCACCAGTTGGCTGGAGGACGTCCAGGCCGCGCACAATCGACGTGATCAAGATGCCGTGCGGCACGTCGCCGCGAACCGGCTCGCCGTCGAGGCGCGACCCGGTCGCGACGACGATCTCGCGCTGCCCGTCACCCGTGGTGCTCATGCGGCGCATCGTCGACTGTAGGGCGATGCGGTAGCCCCGAACGAGATCCGAGATCGAGAGGGTCCCCACGACACGACGGTCCTGATCCACGACCGGGAGCCACGAGGTGGCCGAGGTGATGAGGGTGTCGAGGGCCTGGTCCAGGTGACTCCGGTCGTGCAGGGGCGCCACGCCCGCGACGGGCACCTCGGCGATGACGGTCTGCGGCGCGTACGACTCCAGGCCGGCCCGAGTGACCACGCCGACGTAGCGTCCCTCGTCGTCGGTGACCGGCGCGCCGGTGACGCGCGAGTCCTCGAGTGACTGACTCACCGCCGCCACGGTGTCGCGCGACGCGGCCACGACGCGGGGTCGAGCCATTGCGCGCTGGACGCTCGTCACCGAGAGCAGGGGCAGTCCGGCAAGGATGCGGTGGGCCGGCGACTCGGCTCGGTTGCGCAACTGGCTGCGGTAGATGGACTCGTCGGTGCGCGTGACGATGAGCGTCGCGAGCCCTACAGCCACCATGGCCGGCACGATGAGGGTGAGCGTTCCGGTCATCTCGGCCACCATCAGCATCACTGCCAGTGGTGCGCGCGAAATACTGCCGAAGCAGGCCATCATCGCGACAATCACGTAGGGTGCCGGGTCGTGGCCGAGACCCGGGGCGAAGGGCTCGAAGACGCGCCACACGGCTGCTCCCAGGAAGGCCCCGATCACCATGCCGGGTCCGAAGATCCCGCCCGACCCGCCGGACCCGATCGACAGGCCCGTCGCCAGGATGCGTGCGAAGGGGAGCGCCACCACGATCCACAGGGGAATCTGGAGAAGATGCTGGCTCATCGACTGCTGGATCCACCCGTAGCCGGTGCCCATGACTTCGGGGATGGCGAGCGCGATGAGACCGACGACGACGCCACCCATCGCCGGGCGGACCCATCGGGGGGCCCGCAGTCGGGAGAACCACGCCACCATGGCGTAGAACCCCTTGGCGTAGCCGAGGCCGACCAGTCCGCTCAGAATGCCGATCACCGCGAACCAACCGAGCTGCGCGGCGCCGGTGACCCGATAGTTGCCGACGTAGCCGAAGAGCGGCTGGTAGCCCTCGAACGCCCCGAAGACGACGTAGCCGACCGTCGACGCGATGAACGCCGGCAGGAGGGCCTCCA
>JAKAUQ010000035.1 GCA_021827705.1 Actinomycetes bacterium | reverse complement strand
CTCGGCGCGCCCCGGCTCGCCGCGGCCGAGGGCGCGCCGGATCGCCTCGATGTGGCGGGCGTCGTCGGGATGGACCAGGTCGTCGAAGACGCGGCCCTCCAGGTCCTCGGGCCGCCAGCCGAGGAGCCCCTCGACGGAGTCGAAGATCCACTCGATGCGGCCGTCAGTGTGCCCGCGCACGACGACGTCACTGGCGTGCTCGGCGACCAGGCGGTAGCGCTCCGAGAGGCTCTCGAGGTGCTGGCGCATGCGCACCGCCTCGTCGACGTCGCGCAAACTCCCCACGACCTCCGTGGTCGCACCGGGCGACTCGACCAGCACGAGCTGGACGCGAAAGAAGCTGTAGACGCCGTTGGCGTGGCGCAGGCGCGCCTCCACCTCGAGACGGGAGTCGCGCTCGAGCGCGGCCAGCCACGCCGGGACGTGGCCGAGGTCCTCGGGATGCAGCAGCGCCGTCGTCTCCGTGCCCACGAGGTCGGTCGGTGACCAGCCGAGCACCAGGAGGCTCGAGGGTGAGACCCACGTGATCCTGGTGTCGAGGTCGGCGCGGAACACGACGTCGCTGGCGTGCTCGGCCAGGAACTGGTACGAGCGCTGGAGCTCGAGCTCCCCGGTGCGATTGCGCCAGGTGAGCTCGACGAGATCGTCGTGGCGGGCCGCCGACACGTCGAAGGAGATGGGCCGCCCGCTGCGGTAGTCGTTCTCGCGCAGTCCTTGGACGAAGATGGGCGCGTCCTGGCCCGCCGCCCGACGCACCACGTCGAGGACCTTGGAGCGGCTCATGCGGGGGTCCACCTCCCAGGCGGTGTGACCGATCAGGGCGTCGGGGGTGACGCCCATGGCGCGCGCCGCCGCGTCGTTGACCGCGACGAAGGTCACGTCGGTGACCTCCCCGCTGGCGTCGCGCACCGGGCGCACCAGGACGTGGGGTTCGAACTCGAGGTTGGACGGGACGGGAGGCACCCCGGGACTGTTCTGACGATCCGTCACGTTGCCAACGCCGATCGCGACGGGACTGATGCCCTGGGGCGCATCCCGACCTCCCGCTGCTCTTGCTAGCAGGCTAGAGGACGGCGTCGCTGCTGACAAGCTCCGTCAGATGCGTTCGGGCACCATCTCGATGGCCCCGCAGGGGCACTCGCGGGCGCAGATCCCGCAGCCCTTGCAGAAGTCGTAGTTGAAGGCGTAGCGCTCGCCCGGGCCCAGCTTGATCACCGCGTTGTCGGGGCACACGCCAAAGCAGTTGTCGCACTCGAAGCAGTTCCCGCACGACAGGCAGCGCCGCGCCTCGAACAGGGCGTTGTCCTCGGTCAGGCCCCGGACGACCTCCTCGAAGTTGGTCTGGCGGCGCACCAGCTCGAGCTCGGGCCGCCGCGTGCGCGGCGCGTCGGCGTAGTACCAGGTGTTCAGGCGGTCGAAGCTGGCCAGGGCGTGGCGCTCGGGACGGGCGGGCGTCTCAGCGCGCAGATACGCGTCGATGCCGCGTGCGGCGTGCTTGCCGTGCCCGACCGCGACGGTCGCCGTGCGCTCCGAGGGGGCCACGTCGCCCCCGGCGAAGATCCCGGGCTGCGTGGTCATCATCTGGTGGCCGACCTCGACGACGCCGTTGGACACCGTCACGGCGCCCGCGCCCTCGAGCAAGGACAGGTCAGTGTCCTGGCCCAGCGCCAGCACGAGCGCGTCGGCGTCGAGCTCGTCGTACTCACCGGTGGGCTCGGGCAGCCCGTCGGGGGTCAGGCGCATGCGCTCGAGCACGAGGCGGCCGCCCTCGAAGCGCTCGACGGTCGACAGCCAGCGGACCGTCACGCCTTCCCCCAGGGCCTGCTCGACCTCCTCGGGATGCGCGGGCATCTTGTCGCGATTGCGCCGGTAGACGATCACCGCGTCGGTCGCGCCGAGGCGCCGGGCCGTGCGCGCGGCGTCCATCGCCGTGTCGCCGCCGCCGTAGACGACGACGCGGCGGCCGAGCAGCGGGGGGTCGTCGTCGGCGACCTGGTGGAGGAAGGAGACCGCGTCGACGACCTTGGTCGAGTCGCCCGCGGGGATGTGCACGCGCTTGCCCAGCTGGGCGCCCACGGCCAGGAAGACGGCGTCGGCTCCCCAGGCCCGCTGCTCGGCCTCGATGTCGAGCACGGGGTGCTCGGTGGCGACCTGGACGCCGAGGGCCACGATCCGGTCGATCTCGGCGTCGAGCACCGTGCGCGGCAAGCGGTAGGCCGGGATGCCGTAGCGCAGCATGCCGCCCAGGCGCGGCGACGAGTCGACCAAGCGCACGGCGTGGCCCAGACGGCGCAGGTGGTAGGCCGCCGACAGCCCGGCGGGGCCGGCCCCCACCACCAGGACGGTGTGGCCGGTGTCGGGACCCGGTGCGGGCAGGGACCAGCCTCGCTCGATGGCCGTGTCGCCGAGGAAGCGCTCCACGGCGTTGATGCCGACGGCCTCGTCGACCTGGACGCGGTTGCAGGCGGTCTCGCAGGGGTGGAAGCAGACCCGACCCATCACGGCGGGCAGGGGGTTCTCCTGGACCAGCGTGCGCCAGGCCGCCTCGTAGTCGCCCGACTCGGCGTGGTAGAGCCAGCCCTGGATGTTCTCGCCCGCCGGGCAGGCGTCGTTGCACGGCGGGAGGCGGTCGACGTACACCGGGCGCTCGATGCGCCACGAGCCGGTGTGGTTGGCCCGGCTGGTGCCCACGTCGAGCGTGATGGCGAAGGGGCGGTCCATCTACTCGTCCTCCTCGGTCGCGAGCAGCCCGTAGCGGGCGATGTTGGCGTCGGCCATGGCCTGCAGCCGCGCGACGACGTCGGGTCGGCCCGGGTGGCCGAAGAGGTGGGCGTAGCGGCGCTGGAGTCGCAGGTACTCGGTGACCGGGGCCTGACGCCGGATCTTGGTGACGCCGGTGACCTCGCCGTACTCGGCCTCGTAGACCGGGAAGATGCCCGTCTCCTTGGCCAGGCGGGCCACGTGGATGGTCTCGGAGGACGCGGCGCCCCATCCCAGAGGGCACGGGACGAACACGTGGAGGTAGCGCGCGCCGTGGAACGACATGGCGCGCTCGACCTTTCGCTCCAGGTCGTGCAGGTCGGCCACGGTGGCCGTGGCCACGTAGGGGATCCCGTGGGCCATGGCGATGCGCGGCACGTCCTTGCCCTGGCCGAACGCGTTGCCCGGCTCGGGTCCCACCGCGTCGGTGGTCGCCGTACGCGCGGTCGGCGGCGTGGCCGCCGAGCGCTGCACGCCGGTGTTCATGTAGCCCTCGTTGTCGTAGCAGACGAACAGGACGTCGTCGTTGCGCTCGAACATGCCCGACAGGGTCCCGAACCCGATGTCCACCGTGCCGCCGTCGCCGGCCTGGCCCACGACGCGCACCTGGTCGCGACCCTTGACGCGCAGGGCCGCCGCGACCCCGGTGGCCACGGCCGGCGCGTTGCCGAACAGCGAGTGCAGCCACGGGATCTGCCAGGACGTCTCGGGGAAGGGCGTCGAGAAGACCTCCAGGCAACCGGTGGCGTTGACGGCGACCAGCTGCCCGCTGGTCACCCGCATGGCGGCGTCCAGGGCGTAGCGCGCCCCCAGCGCCTCGCCGCAGCCCTGGCACGCCCGGTGGCCCGAGTCGATGGAGTTGGTGCGTCGCCGGTCCGACTGCACGGTGCGCTCGTCGGCGCTGAGCAGGCGGTTGCCGACCGCGAAGCTGCCGACCTGGTAGAAGTGCACGCGAGTCTCGCTCATGCCTGGTCCTCCCGGGGGCGGCCGAGGTCGCGCAGGACGTTCTCGGCGAAGGGTCCCGATCGGCGCACCGTCGCCATCCGGGCTCGCTCGCGGGCGATCACGCCCTCGTCGAGGTCGAGGAAGCTGAGCGTGGCGAGGCGGCCGGTGCGCGCCCGCTCCAGCATGTCCAGCAGCGCGGTCCGCGTGATGGGCCGGCCGCCCAGTCCGGCGACGACGGTGTGCAGCGTGGTGGTGCCGATGGCCATGGCCACGTCGGTGGCCAATACCCCGCCCATGCCCAGGCTGAAGGCCTTCTCGACCACGACGACGCGCTCGCGCCCGGCCAGCGCCTGGCGGACGGCCTCCAAGGGGAACGGGCGAAACGACGTGATGCCGAGGACCCCGAGGCGCTCGCCGGCGTCGCGCCGCTCGTCGACCGCGTCCTTGATGGTGCCCAGCACCGAGCCCATCGCGACGATCACCGTCTCGGCATCCTCGAGGCGGTAGGGGCGCACCAGGCCCCCGCTGTCGCGCCCGAACATCTCGGAGAACTCGGCGGCGATCTCGGGGATGCGGTCCAGGGCGTCGAGTTGGCGCAGGTGGGCCAGGTAGCGGACCTCCTCGAAGGCCTCGGGTCCGACCATGGCGCCGATGGACACCGGGTCCTCGGGGTCGAGGACCTGGCGCGGCTCGTAGGGCGGCAAGAAGCGGTCGACCTGCTCCTGGTCGAGCAGGTCCACCCCCTCGACCGCGTGGGTCAGGATGAACCCGTCCATGCAGACCATCACCGGGACCGAGAGCTCCTCAGCGAGGCGGAAGGCCTGCACGTGCAGGTCGGCCGCCTCCTGGTTGGTCTCGGCGAACAGCTGGATCCAGCCGCTGTCGCGCACGGCCATCGCGTCGCTGTGGTCGTTCCAGATGTTGATGGGCGCACCGATCGCCCGGTTGGCCAGCGTCATGACGATGGGCAGGCCCAGGCCGGCCGCGTTGTAGACGGCCTCGATCATGAACAAGAGGCCCTGGCTCGCCGTCGCGGTGTAGGCGCGGGCGCCGGCCGCCGAGGCGCCGATGGACACCGACATCGCGGCGAACTCCGACTCCACGTTGATGAACTCGCACGGGGCGAGCGTCCCCTCCTTGACCATCACGCCAATGGCCTCGATGATGTGGGTCTGGGGCGAGATCGGGTACGCGCACACGACCTCGGGACGACAGCGGGCCACGCTCTCGGCAATCGCGTGGGAGCCCTCAATCTGCCGCAGCACCGCTCACCACCTCCATCTGCGCTCGCACGTGGTCGAAGGCCGCCGAGGCGGCCGCCAGGTTCCGCTCACCGACCGTGGGGCCGAAGCGGTCGCGCAGCGCGTCCCCGATGGCGTGGATCGGCACCTGACCGGTCAGGGCGGCCAACCCCCCCAGCAGGGCCGCGTTGGGCACCGGGCGGCCCACGTGCTCCAAGGCGAACTCGGTCGCCGGACAGGTCATGAGGTGGTCGGGTCGGTAGCGCTCGGCGAGCTCGCCGAGCCCCAGCTCGGCGAAGGTCCGCGACGTGTTGATCAGCACGTAGCCGGACACGTCGAGGCCGGCGAACAGGTCGACCTGGTGAATCAGGGTGACGTCCTGGATGACCACGGCGTCGGGCACGCTGATCGGCTCGCGCGTGCGGATCTCGCGATCGTCGATGCGGCAGTAGGAGACGACGGGGGCCCCGGTGCGCTCGGAGCCGAAGCTCGGGAAGGCCTGGGCGTGGCGGCCCTCGGAGAAGGCCGCCACGGCCAGCAACTCAGCGGCAGTGACGACACCTTGGCCACCGCGACCGTGGAAACGAACTTGGAACATGTCTCACCCGGCTCTCGACGTTGAGGGGCCAGCACCGACCGTACCCCAGAGACGCCCGCCCCCGGTGGGGACTTTCGTCCTGCGCGGGCCCCGGGGCGGGCTCAGGACAGGCTCACCGGGGTGCCCACGACCGCCCCCGCGGTGTTCATCACTCTGAGCACGTGGTACTGGTTGGCGCGCAGGCCCGACAGCGCGATCATCACCGGGTGCGTGACGAAGGTCCCGGCCGCGCACGTCGGGGTGCACGAGTTCTGGTACGCGACACCGTGCGCGTAGGCCGTGGGCTGACCCCAGTCCATCCAGGCCAGGTGGCTGTAGCCCAGGTTCCCGTCGGCGCACGCGACGACGATCTCGCGGGGCGCGAACTGGCCGGGCTGCCCGCACGAGGTGATGGTCACCTGGTGGTTCGGCTGAACCTCGACCATCGACAGCGCGAAGGCGCCCGCCGACAGCAGCGTCAGAAGTCCCAAGAGCACGAAGGGGATGCGAAAGCGCACGCCAACTCCTTTCCTAGCCTCTCGCGACGCCGTCCCCCCGCGCGACCCGGCGGCGCCGCTCACCTCCACACTATCGACGCCGGGACCGGGGGCTCGGGGCCGTCACCGGGCGCGGGGCCCTCCTCTAGAGTGGGGTCGTGGGCGAGCGGGGGCCAAACGAGTCGATGCGCTACGACGACGAGGTCGAGGTGGGTGGCGACCCCGTCTGCTGGCTGCACCTGACCTGCCCGCGCTGTGGGGCCTTCGTCGACGACCCGGGCCACGCCGCTCGGTGTGCGGCGGTCGGCGGGCTCGACGTCGGTCGGCCCGATGCGGGCGGCTTCGTAGACTGATCCCGTGCTGCGGGGCCCCCGAGACGACGACAGCCACGAGACGGACAAGGAGCGGGTGCGCGCGCCGCACCCCATCATCCGTCGGCGCATCGCGTCGGGTCGTGGTGCGACCGAGCAGCCCAACGCTGGCGCCGAGGGCGATGCGGCACTGACCCTGCGCTTCTGGATTGCCCTGCTGGTGACCGCGGTGCTCACCGGGCTGTTCGGCGACCTGATGATGTGGATCCTGGCGCGCTTCGAGTACCTGGCGTTCCACTTCCGCTCGGGCAGCTACCAGGCGGCGGTGGCCGCGTCGTCGGACTCGCGCCGCGTCGTGTTCCTGCTGATATCGGGTGCGGTGGGGGCCACCGGGTGGTACCTGATCCGCCGGTACCTGCGCCACGACCACGCCGAGCTCGACGACGCGCTGTGGCGCGGTGATGGCCACCTGTCGTTCCGGCGCAGCCTGCTGACCGCCGCCCTCTCGGAGGTGGTCATCGGGATGGGGGCCTCCATCGGCCGCGAGGCCGCGCCCAAGCTGATGGGCGGGGCCTCGGGCAGCCAGATCGCCGGCTGGTTCGGCCTCACGCCGGCCCAGCGCCGCCTCCTGGTGGCCTGCGGCGGCGGGGCGGGACTGGCTGCGGTCTACAACGTGCCCCTGGGCGGGGCGCTCTTCGTGGCCGAGGTCCTCTACGGCAGCCTGTCCCTGTCGGTGGTGCTGCCGGCGCTGGCGGCGACGCTCCTGGCCACGATGACGGCGTGGGTCTACCTGCCCAACACCGCCACCTACACCGATCTGCCGCACTACCCCTCCAGCCCCGCCCTGGTGGTGTGGTCGGTCTTCGCGGGCGTCGTCATCGGCCTGCTCGCGGTCCTCTACGTGCGCCTGATCGGGTGGGTCTCCCACCACCGGGTCGGGGGCACCCGGATCCTGTGGGTCATGCCCGCGACGTTCCTCGGCGTAGGGGCGCTGGGGATCTGGTACCCCCAGCTGTTCGGCAACGGCAAGGACATGGCGCACCAGGCCTTCCTCGGCGTGGGCACCATCGGGCTGTTCCTGGCCCTCTTCGCGCTCAAGCCCCTGGTGACCGCCGCGACCCTCGGGGCCGGGGGCGGTGGCGGGGTCTTCACCCCGTTCCTCGCGACCGGGGCGGTGCTGGGGGGCTTCCTCGGCGTGGCCTGGTCGCACCTGTGGCCGGGCACCCCGGTGGGGGCCTACGCGCTCGTGGGGGCGGCCGCGATGCTCGGCGCGTCGATGCAGGCACCCCTGGCGGGGCTGGTCCTAGTGCTCGAGCTCACCCACGGTGGGTTCTCGGTCGTGCCGGCCATGACGGTGGCCACGCTGATCGCCACGCTCCTGGTGCGCCAGATCGACGGCTACTCGATGTACTCGGCCCGTCTGCCCAGCCACGGGGAGGGGTGACCGTGCCAGGATGGATGGGTGTACACGCCCGCGCACTTCGCGCTTCCTGACGAGGAGGCCTGGCGCATCCTGAGCGAGGCGGGGGCGGGATTCCTCCTGCGCTCCTCGCCCACGGGGTTGCGCAGCGTCTTCGTCCCGTTCCTGGTCCTCGACGGCGCGCTGGTCACCCACGTGGCCCGCGGCAATGACTGGTGGCGCGACGCCGCCGACGGTGAGGAGGTCCTGGCCTGCGTGAACGTGGCCAGCGCCTACGTGTCACCGCGCTACTACCCGAGCCGCCTCACGGACCCCCGGGTCGTGCCGACCTGGAACTACGTGGTCGTCGAGGCGCGTGGCGCCCTGAGCGTCCACGAGGATCGGGAGTGGCTCGCGACCCAGGTGCGCCGCCAGACCGAGCACTTCGAGGGCGAGGTCGACCCCTGGCGCGTCGACCAGGCGCCCGCCGACTACCTGGAGCGCCAGCTACAGGCCATCGTCGGGCTGACGGTTGCCGTCTCGCGCATCACCGGCAAGGCCAAGCTGTCCCAGAACCGGCCCGACGAGGACCGCCGCGAGGTCCGGCGGCGCCTGGGGGAGGGCC
>JAKAUQ010000007.1 GCA_021827705.1 Actinomycetes bacterium | reverse complement strand
ACCGCCGACGGACCCTTTCATCTCCGAGTCCTCCCGCGCGACGTCACCGACGTGCGTGAGCGTCACACCCACCACACATGATGGTGATAACTCGCGAGCAGTTCTGTCGCCGCGAAGCGGTTAGTTGGGTCTTCCGGTTTCAGCGGGGTGCGCCATCCTCGTCACCGAACGACAATCGAGTCGAGCAACCTGAAATTGGGCTTGCCGGCGTAGAGCAGAGCTCGTATTCGAAAGTTCTCGAAGTTGGTGAAGCCGAAGGCCACGCGTTTGACCCTCTTCAAGAGATTGTTCATCCCCTCGGTGGGACCGTTGGAGACCCGGGCGTGGTGCCAGGCGGTGATCTGGTCGAACCAATTGCGTAGCGTGTGAGAGAGTTTGCGAAGTTCGGGCGGGGACGACTTCTTCGCGCACTGATCGATGATGTCGCGAAGCAGATCGGTAGCTCGTTCGGCGTCGGTGGTCTCGTAGAAGCGCGCGACGGCCTCTTTGACGCCGTAGGCGAGGGCGACCTCGCCGTCGGGGTCGCCCAGGGCGAGCAGACCCTCGAGCCGAGCCTGCAACTGCGGATCGTTCGCCGTGGCCTTGATCACCAGCAGCTTGCGAGCCTTGTAGAGGGGCTCACCACTGCGCCCGCGGTGACCGAGTTGGACCTGTTGGACGCGACGTCGACACTCGTCGAGCGCCAAGAGGGCGTGGCGCATCACGTGGAAGCGGTCGATCACCCGGGTGGCTTTGGGCGTGACGACCTTGAAGACGGCGTTGTAGGTGCGGCTCATATCCAGACACCCGTATTCGAGTCGCGCTCTCACGTGCTCGGGCTGGTCGTGCAGCCAGCGCGCCACCTCGGAAAAGTCCCTGGTGGGGATGACGTCGATCAACTGGTTGTTCACCACGTCGCAGACCGTCGTGGACCAGTGCTTGTGCTTGAAGGCCCCCTCGCGCACGAAGAGCGTCTCGTCGAGTCCAATGGCCGTGGTCTCTTTCAAGCGTTTGGTGTCGGCGCTGATCAACGCCTGCCCGTAACGGCGCATGGCGGTGTTGACCGAGTCCCAACTGGTGTTAAGGGTCTTGGCCAGGTGTGAGATGTGCTGGCCCGAGCCGATCTCTCTCACGACCCACTTGGCCGCTCGCGTGGTGAGCATGCAGCCACTCGCGGCGATGCGGTGATCGCCGCGGGTGAAGGACTTGACCACGCACTCGGGGTTCGTGCAGACCAGGCGGTGCTTCTTCCACAGGATCGTCATGGGCACACCCGCGAAGGGCAGGTCGGTGTAGGCCACCACGGGACGATCCTTCACCCGGGTGGGGCCCTCGCAGCTCGGACAGCGAGGATCGACGTGGACCTGTTCGATGGCGATCTCACCGACCGGTCCCCGACGGGCGTAGTAGAGGACGCGCACGTCCTTGAGGCCGACGAGATGGGTGACGATCTCGTTAGGATCGACGTGCACAGAGGCGCTGATTTTCTTTTTCTTCACACATCAAGACTGAAGCGCCTCTGTGCTTCATCTGCGGATGCCCGCCGTGCTCGATACCTGCTTAGCGAATGGGTCTCGGGTCAGACCCCGCTAGAACCGGAAGAGCCGGTTAGTTGTGTCTCTAACCCTGGGAGCGGGTGACGGGAATCGAACCCGCATGGCCAGCTTGGAAGGCTGGAACTCTACCATTGAGCTACACCCGCAGTGGCTGAGCAGTCTAGATCAGGTGTCGTGGTGGCCGAGCCCGCCCAGTAGCGAGTGGTCGACGCACCATGAGAGAGACCCCTTGCAGCCAGGGTGCGACGTTCCAGGTGCCGCGCTGGCTGGTGCCAACACTCCGTTTCGTTACTGCGGTGTCCTACATTGGACGCGTGATCGATCGGATGGGGACGGGTCCGTCGACGGTGTCGGTGACGCCGATCTCCCCGGGGCTGACGAGGCCGTGGATTCTCCTGCTCGCCGTGGTGGCCACGATCCGCGAGGTGGTCGATGTGGTCCACGGGGCGGGTCGCTGGCAGCCCTGGCTCTACGCCGTGCTCGCCGGGCCGGTCCTGGTGGTGGCCCTGGTGCGCTCGGTGCGCTGGCGGTCCCACAAGATTCACGTCCAGGACTACGGCGTGACGATCGAGGCTGGTCTGGGGCGCCGGAGACGAACCAGTGTCGCCTGGGCGGACATCGCGGCCGTCGAGGTCCGCCAGGGTCTGCGCGATCGGCTCTCGGGGCGCGGGCAGGTCGTGCTCGAGACACCGACGGGGACCTGGACGCTCGGGCTGGTGCGCCATCCCATGGCGCTGGCGCGCGTGATCACGTCCGGGCAGCACCACGCGAGCCCGAGCCGCGGTGCCCGCGACGAGGAGGACGCGTGGCCCGCGTCGCACGCTCCGCGCGGGCGGCGGCACCCGCACGCCGAGCCGGTACGGTAAGAGCGTGGGAACTCGATATCGGTGCACGGCCTGCGGAAACCTGACCCGCTTCGACGTCGTCGAGACGACGTCGGTGCGTGCTTTCTACCACTTCACCGTGGGCGGGGAGCTGGAGATCGAGGAGCCCGAGGTGTTGAGCTCGACCGTGGAGTCGGTGACGTGCCGGTGGTGCGGTCACGGGCGCGCGGTCGAGACCTTCGACGACACGGTGGCGTGACCCTGCGATCTCTGGGAGGTTCGGGTCCACGGCCCGGGCCGACTGCCCTGGTCGGCGTCGATCCCCGAGGCGTCTGGCACGAGATGGCTCTGGAGCGCGACACGCTGGTGCTGGTGGTCAAGCCGGGCTGCGACAGCTGCCGCCCGTTCCTCAGCGCGATACCGACCTACGAATACGGCGACGTGGTCGTGGTGACCAGCTACGAGGGTCGGTGGGACGAGGCGCGCACGGTCTGGCGCGCCCGCGAGTGGCTCGGGACCTGGCGGGCCGACGCGGCGCCGAGCTACCTCGTGGTCGATCCTCGCGGCCCCCTGATCCGGGCCGAGGGTGCGCTGTTCTCCTGGGATCAGGTCGTCGCAGAGGTCGGCCCGCCCCCGCCGTGATGTCACAGGCCTTCGCGAGACTGCGTGGGTGGAACCCAGCGACATCAGCGACATCGAGCTGTGCATCAGCTGCGACGCCTGCGTGCGTCGTGGAACGCCCCACTGCGACGACTGCCTCGTGCAGTTCGTGCTCGGCGGGCCGCCCAACGAGCTCACGATGAGCCCGCGCGACGCGGACATCATCACGCTGCTCACCGGGCAGGGCCTGATGCCGCGACTGAAGTACCGGAGCCACTAGCTCGGGCGATTCGGTAGCGTTGGGCGGTGGCGCGCCACCTCCTCGTGACCAATGACTTCCCACCCAAGACGGGAGGCATCCAGGTCTACCTCCACGAGCTCTGGCGTCGTCTCGAGCCGGGGCGGGCCGTGGTGCTCACGGCCACCTCCGACCCCGGCGCAGCGAGCTTCGACGCCGCGAGCGATCTGGTCATCGAGCGGGTGAGCGCTGGAACCCTGTACGTGCCCTCTCCCCGGGCCTACGCCGCTATCGAGCGGGCGATCCGCCGGCATCGACCCGAACTCGTCGTGCTGGACCCGGCGTGGCCGCTGGGCCTGCTCGGGCCGCACCTGTCGGTTCCCTACGGCGTGGTCCTGCACGGAGCCGAGGTGGCGATCCCCGGTCGCGTGCCTCTGGTGGCGGCCTCACTGCGCCGGGTGCTGCGCCACGCCGCCGTCGTGGTCGCCGCCGGCGGCTATCCCGAAGACGAGGCGCGGCGTCTCCTTGGAGACGCGATGCCCCCCGTCGTGCGCGTTCCTCCCGGCGTGGACACCGAGCGCTTCGTCCCCCTGGGGGCCCAGGAGCGACGCGCGGTGCGCGAAGGCTGGGGAGTGCCCGACGACGCTGTGGTGATCTCCTCGTACTCGCGGCTCGTCCCGCGCAAGGGAATGGACGTCCTGATCCGGGCCAGTGCCCGCCTGCGCCACCGGTGGCCCAACCTGGTCGTCGTGATCGGGGGAGCCGGACGCGATCGCCGACGACTCGATCGGCTCGTCGCGCGCACCGGTGCACCCGTGCGCCTGGTCGGTCGCATCCCCGACGCGGATCTGGCCCCGTGGCTGGCGTCCAGTGACCTCTTCGTGATGGACTGCCGTAGCCGCTGGGGCGGCCTGGAGCAGGAGGGCTTCGGGATCGTCTTTCTGGAGGCAGCTGCCTGCGGCATCGCCCAGGTTGCGGGGCGATCCGGTGGCAGCCACGAGGCGGTAGTCGATGACGCCACGGGACTCGTCGTCACGCACCCATCGCGGGCGCGCGAGCTAGTCGCCGCGCTGGACGCGCTGGTGGGCGATGACGCGCGTCGCGCGGCCATGGGCACAGCGGCGCGCGACCTGGCCCAGACCAGCTTCGACTGGTCGGTGCTGGCCGCCCAGCTGGGCCGCGAGCTCGCACCCTTCGATGGATGGTCCGGGGGTGGCCCCCCAGCTCGGGGGTCGTGACGTGCGCCTCGGGATCCTGCTGCCGACCTTCACCGCCACGGCGGGCCCGGCCCTGGAGCTGGCCGAGCGGGCCGCGGCGGCCGGCCTGGACGGGGTCTTCGCCTACGACCACCTCTGGCCGATGGGATCGCCGACGCGCCCGGCACTGGCACCCGGCCCGATCCTGGCCGCCGTAGCCGGTCGGCTCCCCCTGGTCGTCGGACCCCTGGTCGCGCGGATCGGCCTGGGCTCGCCCGACCATCTGGTGCGCTGGTTCGAGACGCTGGGCGAGATTGCGCCCCGAGGGGTCATCGCAGCCCTCGGCACCGGCGACCGGCTCTCGGCGGCCGAGAATCGGGCCTACGGCCTGACCCTGGACGACGCGGTGACGCGGCGCGAGCAGTTGCGCGAGGTGGCAACGCGGCTGCGGCCGTCCTTCGAGGTCTGGATCGGCGGGGGTGCTGCTGCGACCAACGCGATCGCCCGCGCGGTCGGGGCGACGCTCAACGTGTGGAACGCCACGGCCGAGCAGGTCGCCGCGGCCGCCAAGGACGGTCCGGTCAGTTGGGCCGGCGTCGCCGGAGAGGCCGCGCAGATCGGACCGCGTCTGGATGCCCTGGCGGGCGCGGGTGCCACGTGGGCGGTCCTGTCGGCCACCGCGGATCTGGACGCGGTGGCTCGTTGGATCAAGGGGCCGGCCGCGACACAGTAAAGTTCGCCAATGGAGTTCCGGCGCATCACGGGCCTTCCGCCCTACGTCTTTGCCCACACCAATGCCTTGAAGGCGACGGCGCGCGCCGCCGGCCACGACGTGGTCGACTTCGGCTTCGGCAATCCGGACCTGCCCAGCCCCGACATCGCAGTGGAGAAGTTGGCCGAGGCGGCGCACAACCCGCGCAACCATCGCTACAGCGCCAGCCGGGGCATTCCCAACCTGCGCCTCGCCATGGCCACGCGCTACCGAGACGTCTTTGGCGTCGAGCTGGACCCCGACACGGAGGTCGTGACCACGATCGGCGCCAAGGAGGGATTCACCCACGTGATGTGGGTACTGCTGGGCCCCGGGGACAGTGCCCTGGTGCCCACGCCCAGCTACCCCATCCACCTGGCCGGGCCCGGCTTCGCGGGCGCCTCACTGCTGCCCGTGCCGGTGGTCGACCCGGCGCTTGGCGGGCGCGACCCGGGTGCCGACTTCTTCGACGCGATGCACGAGGCCTGGCAGCGCGCGACGGTCAAGCCCCGGGTGGTGGTCGCCTCGTTCCCGCACAATCCCACCAGCGCCTGCGTGGACCAGGCCTTCATGGCGCATCTGGTGGACTTCGCGCGCTCCCGCGAGATGGTCGTGGTCCACGACTTCGCCTACGCCGACCTGGGCTTCGACGGCTACCAGCCTCCCTCGATCCTCCAGGTCCCGGGCGCCAAGGACTGCGCCGTGGAGCTCTACACGCTGACCAAGTCGTTCTCGATGGCCGGGTGGCGCGTGGGCTTCCTGGTGGGCAACGCCGAGGTCGTGGCCGCGTTGACCAAGCTGAAGAGTTACCTGGACTACGGGACCTTCCAGCCTGTCCAGATTGCGGCGATCGTGGCCATGAACGAGGCGCGAGACTACCCCGCCGAGCTGCGCGCCACCTACCAGTCGCGTCGTGACACCCTGATCAGCGGTCTCGAGCGCATCGGCTGGTCGGTGGCGCCACCGCGCGGCTCCATGTTCGTGTGGGCCCGGATCCCCGAGCCGTATCGCGCCATGGGCTCGCTGGCCTTCGCGACCAAGCTCATCGAGGAGGCGCACGTGGCCACGAGCCCCGGCGTCGGCTTCGGTGACGGGGGCGAGGGCTACGTGCGCTTCGCGCTGATCGAGAACGAGGCGCGCACTGCCCAGGCGATTCGCGGGCTGCGTCGGGCCCTGCCCGAGCTACGCGCCTAGGGCGCCCTTGAGGCGATGAGTCGGTCGACGCAGCGGCGCCACCCGTCGTACGCGGCGGCCGCAGCGGGCGGGTCCCCGGGCGCAAAGGTGCGCGTGGCGGTCCAGTGCTCTCTCAGTTCGTCGAGGGAGTTCCACACTCCGGTGACCAGTCCCGCCAGCGCGGCCACGCCGCGGGCGGTCGCCTCCGTGGCCGGTCCCCGCGAGACGGGGACCTGGCACAGCGTCGCCTGGAGCTGAGCCAGCAGGTCCAGGCGCGCGACGCCGCCGTCGATGCGTAGTTCGGTCAGCGGGAGACCAGCGTCGACGAACGTGTCGGTTATCGCGCGGACCTGAAAGGCCAGCGCGTCGATCACGGCGTGGGCCAGGTGCGCGCGGGTGGTGGTGGACTCCAGGCCCACCACGGCGCCGCGCACGTCGGGTCGCCAGTAGGGCGATCCCAGTCCGGCCAAGGCGGGAACGAAGCGCACACCACCGGCGTCGGGCACCGTGGCGGCCAGAGGCTCGAGCTCCGCGGGTGACGCCAGCAGGCCCACCGCGTCGGTGAGCCATTCGATGGCCGCTCCCGCGACGAACGCCGAGCCCTCCAACGCGTAGGTTGCTCCGCCCCGTTGGCCCAGGTCCCAGGCAACCGTTGCCAGCAGCCCGGGCAGCAGCGGGGGCGGCGCGGCCCCCGCATTGGCCACCACGAAGGCACCGGTGCCGTAGGTCGCCTTGACCATTCCGGGTCGGTAGCCGGCGTGGCCGAAGAGGGCGGCCTGCTGGTCGCCGAGCACGGCGGCGATGGGCAGACCGCCCAGAGCCGGCACGATGGCCCGGTCCACGGAGCCCACGACACGTGCGGAGGCCCCCAGGGGGGCCAGTAGGTCGGTGGGCACGCCAAAGAGGTCGGCCATGGGCGCTGACCACTCTCGCGTCGCCAGGTCCATCAGGGCCGTGCGCGACGCGTTCGAGGGCTCGGTCGTGAAGGCGCCGCCGGCGGGACCGCCCGTGAGCCACCACGTGAGCCAGCTGTCGACCGTAGCCAGGGCGGGTGTCGAGGCCCCGTCGAGGCAGCCGTGCTCGAGCAGCCAGGCCATCTTCGTCGCCGAGAAGTACGGGTCCAGAACCAGGCCGGTCGTCGCTCGGACCAGGTCTTCGACGCCGCGCGCGCGCAGCTTCGCGCACGTGGCGGCCGTGCGGCGGTCCTGCCAGACGATCGCCGGGGCCAGGGGCTCGGGACGTTCGCGGTCGAAGGCGACGGTCGTCTCGCGCTGGTTGGTCAGTCCGACGGCGATCGGGACGTGGCCCGAGCCAGCCAGTGCCGTGGCGACCTCGGCCAGGGTGGCGACGGCCGCTGCGGCGATCTCGGCGGCGTCGTGCTCGACCTGGGCCGGGTGCGGGTAGCTCTGGTGAAGGGGACGTACTGCGCTGGCCAGCTCTCGCAAGTCGGGTCCGAAGGCCAGCGCGCGCACACTGGTGGTGCCCGCGTCCAGGGCCACGATGGCGTCCATCCGAGCCAGGCTAGCGAGGTCGCCACCCGGGGGCGGGCTTCCTCCCTGGTGAGCCGTGGCGTCGCAGAAAGGAGTTGACGCCGTGTAATTACAGTGGTGTAATAACACAGCATCTTGCGTGCAGCCGTCTGAACGCCACAACATATTGTGGTTTTGTCGGCTTGGAGGGGGGCGTCCGACAGGCGGGCGTCAACGAGGAGGAAGGTACACCATGGCGATCGCGCCGCATCGGCTGGGGATTGGGTTGGAGAGGTACTTCACGTCGGACGACCGTCACCCCTACGACGAGGTGGTCTGGGAGCGTCGTGACGCGCGTATCACGAACTACCGTGACGGCGCCGTGGCCTTCGAGCAGCTCGGGGTGGAGGTTCCCGAGTCGTGGTCCCTCAACGCGACCAACATCTTGGCCCAGAAGTACTTCCGCGGGACGCTCGGCACGCCGGAGCGCGAGTCGAGCCTGAAGCAGGTCGTGGACCGCATCGTCGACACGATCACCGCCTGGGGCCAGGCGGGCGACTACTTCGCCGATGAGGCCGAGGCCGAGACCTTCCGCTCCGAGCTCAAGTTCCTGCTGATCACGCAGCGGGCGGCCTTCAACTCGCCTGTCTGGTTCAACATCGGCGTCCCCGGGGTGCCCCAGCAGGCCAGCGCCTGCTTCATCCTGGCCGTCGAGGACTCCATGCGCTCGATCCTCAACTGGTACACGGAGGAGGGGATCATCTTCAAGGGCGGCTCCGGCGCCGGCGTCAACCTGTCGCGGATCCGAGCCAGTGCGGAGCCCCTCGAAGGCGGCGGCACGGCGAGCGGCCCGGTGTCCTTCATGCGCGGGGCCGACGCCTCGGCCGGGACGATCAAGTCGGGAGGCAAGACGCGTCGCGCGGCCAAGATGGTCATCTTGGACGTCGACCACCCCGACATCGAGGAGTTCATCTGGTGCAAGGAGCGCGAGGAGCACAAGGCTCGCGTGCTGCGTGACGCGGGTTTCGACATGGACCTCGACGGCAAGGACATCACCTCGATTCAGTACCAGAACGCCAACAACTCGGTGCGCGTGACCGACGACTTCATGCAGGCCGTCCTCGAGGACCGGGACTGGAACCTCACCGCCCGGTCCGACGGGTCCACGATCACAACGCTGCCCGCGCGCCAGATCTGGCACGACATCGCCCAGGCGTCCTGGGAGTGCGCCGACCCGGGACTGCAGTTCGACACGACGATCAACCGGTGGCACACGTCGCCCAACACGGACCGCATCAACGGATCCAACCCGTGCTCGGAGTACATGCACATCGACAACTCGGCGTGCAACCTGGCCAGCCTCAACCTGCTCAAGTTCCTGCGGGCCGACGGTCACTTCGACGTGGACGCGTTCCGCGCGGCGGTGTCCGTGGTCTTCACTGCCCAAGAGATCCTGGTCGGGTTCGCCGACTACCCCACCGAGCGCATCGGCGAGAACTCCCGCAAGTTCCGCCAACTGGGGATCGGCTACGCGAACCTGGGGGCCCTGCTGATGGCCTCCGGGCTGGCCTACGACTCCGAGGGTGGCCGGGCCTGGGCGGCGGCCATCTCGGCCCTGATGACCGGTCACGCGTACGCCACCAGTGCGCGGATCGCCGGGCGGATGGGGCCCCACGAGGGCTACGCGGCCAATGTCGAGCCGATGCTCAACGTCCTGCGCATGCACCGCGACGCTGCGCGGGCCATCGACGACGCACTGGCCCCCGCCGACCTGCTGGCGGCCGCGCGGGCCAGCTGGGACGAGGCCGTCGAGCTGGGCGAGCGCTACGGCGTGCGCAATGCGCAGGCCTCGGTGCTCGCCCCCACCGGGACCATCGGTCTGCTGATGGACTGCGACACAACCGGTATTGAGCCAGACCTCAGCCTGGTCAAACTCAAGAAGCTGGTCGGTGGCGGGACCATGTCGATTGTCAACCAGACCGTCCCGCGCGCGCTACGCGTCCTGGGCTACGACGAGGAGGCCACTGCGGGGATCCTGGCGTACCTGGACGAGCACAAGTCGATCGTGGGCGCGCCGGGACTGCGGGCCGAGCACCTGCCGGTGTTCGCCTGCTCCATGGGTGACAACATCATCCACTACCTGGGCCACGTCCACATGATGGCGGCGGTGCAGCCGTTCATCTCGGGCGCCATCTCCAAGACGGTGAACATGCCCGAGGACGCCTCGGTCGAGGAGGTCGAGCAGTTGCACTTGGAGTCGTGGCGACTGGGCCTGAAAGCTGTGGCGATCTACCGCGACAACTGCAAGGTGGGTCAGCCCCTGTCCACGGCGAAGAAGGAGGATGCGGCGGTGCCCTCGCCCGAGGAGGCGAGTGCGGTCGTGGGCGAGCTGCGGGCGCGTATCTCGCAGCTCGAGTCGGCCCTCGCTACCCTCCAGCGTGAGGGCGACCACGTCCTGGTCGGTGCGGTGCGCGAGCGACTGCCACGTCGGCGCACCTCGACCACCTTCGCCTTCCGCGTCGCCGACTGCGAAGGGTACGTCACGGTGGGCGAGTACGAGGACGGTCGCCCCGGAGAGGTCTTCATCAAGGTCTCCAAGCAGGGCTCGACCCTGGCGGGGATCATGGACGCCTTCTCGATCTCCATCAGCCTCGGACTTCAGCACGGCGTGCCTCTGGCGACCTACGTGCGCAAGTACGTCAACATGAAGTTCGAGCCGTTGGGAATGACCGACGATGCCGATTTGCGCATCGCCACGTCGCTCGTCGACTACATCTTCCGTCGCTTGGCGCTTGACTACTTGAGCCGGGACGAGCGCGAAGAGGTGGGTGTGCTGTCCACCAGCGAACGGGTGCAGCCCACCCTGCCCGAAGTAGTCGAGCAGGCTACACCGACGGTCGGAATCACGCCGTCCTTTGATCTCGGTTCGCCCGGTGAGTCGATTCGTGATCGTGCCGAGCGGGTAGAGCGCGTCGCACAGGACCCATCGCCCCGAACGAGTGCGCGGCGTTCGGAGATGCGCGATGCCCCGATGTGCTATCAGTGCGGGAACGTCATGCAGCAGGCGGGGTCCTGCTTTGTGTGCTCGAGTTGCGGGACGACCAGTGGATGCAGCTGATGTGAACTTGCACGAAATGACCGACCCCGTTTACGCCAAGTGACATCGTGATTTCACGGGGTGACACTCGCCGCTAAACCTCGATCCACCGCGCGGGTGAAGTAGTCGGCGAATTCGACGCCAAAATCTCAGACTCAGTCGTGATTGTCCGAGGCCCGGGCGTTTGTCCGTTGAGCGGACGTGTCGGGTCACCAGCTCGATGATTCTGGTAACTTGTTCGTGCTGGAAGTCGCCGGGCGTGTCACGGGCGACCTCAAAGCCGAAGCGGTCAGGTCCGTAGTTTGACGAGCCGATCGAAGCACTCGCTCCACTGCGTGGCCCATGGCCAGTGTGTTGGCAGGTGAAGGTATCGACGTCGTCCCGAGTCGGTGATGCGACCGGGTAGGGCAATGAACTTTCGACGGATCGTCTTGGCGACGAGTGGTCCGGTAATCTCCAGTCCGAGAGATGCGACCCAGCGAACCAGGTTGTGCGCGATGGACGCGAGCACGGCCCAGGCGGCGTTGGCGTTGAAGTCGCCCGACGGGCAGTGCTCGAGTCCCGAGCCCTCTTGGAGGTCGCGAATGGCCAGTTCCACGACGGCGTGACGACGGTGGTCGGCGTCGAGGGTGACTGCGTCACCGTCACGGTCGGTGATGAACGCGTGGTAGCGGTAGGTAGGGAACAACGCGGGCCGGGGGTCGTGCAACTTGGTGCGGCGAACTATGAGCCGGTGGTCCAAGTAGCGGGCTTCGCCGACCCAGGCCTCGCCGTTCACCGTGTAGTCGATTGCAGTCCACTGCTCTTCGATGATCGACTCGATGGCCCTGTGAATGACTGGGGTTTGACGCACGGTGATCGAGTAGCGCACGTCGTGGTCGATGCAGGCTTGGACCACGTACTTGGAGAAGAAACCCGAGTCGGCTCGCAGGGTCAGTGCTCCCGTGGCCCCGGCCTTTCGCACCCGCCCCACCGTCTCGCGCACGAAGCGCTGGGCGCCGCGCTGGGTGTTGGCCGAACCCTCTCGAAAGCGCACGTGCAGGGTCTCGCCGGTATCGGCCCGTGTCGCGAGCAGCGGGTGAAAGCCCAGCACCGTGGTGTAGCCGTAGCCGGCGCCCTGCTTCTGGCTTCCGAACACTGCACATATCGTCGAGTCGACGTCGATGGTCAGGGGTTGATCGCTCGGACCGGCCCCGAGCGACCAGGCGCGCGTCAGCAGCATCTCGGCGACCCGGTCGAGCTGGCGCACGTTGCCGAAGGTGAAGCGACGCAGGAACGTGCCGAGCGTCGAGGGCGCCATCACCCGGTGCGAGAGAACCGACGAGGTGACCCCCGAGCGCAGCACGTCGGCGTCATCGATGCACGAAGCGCCCGCGACCAACGCGTGCACCAGGGTCGCCACGCGCCGGCCGGGCAGCGGAGGGATCGGAATCGTCTCCTCGCAGAGCTCTTCGAGGCCGAGCTTCTCACTGAGCAGACCCACCAACGCGAGCCCCGCGTTTGCAACGGCGTGGGCGTCATCGAATGCCACCGACAGACGAGAAGGGTTGTGTAGAGTAGTCATCGAAAAGGTGTCTTCCTCAATAGGTGGATTTGTTGTTTCGCAACTCAAATTCTACCTGATGGAGACACCTTTTTCGCGTATGGTCTGGCCCTCAACTCGCCACCCTGACGGTGGTTCTAGGCTAAAGCGCGTCGCTGCGGAACTACCCAGCTCGTGTTGGACCACGCCCGAGCTCAGCACTCCGTCTCGCCCAGTAGGTCTCGATCACGTCGCGACCCACGGGTAGTCCAGGATCGTCCTCCAAATCATCGGTTGAGCCAAGAGCGCGAATCACCATTGCGATGATGCTGTCGGGGGCGTCGGGACGGAACTTGTCGACCAGCAAAGACAGTCCGCGATCGACCCGGAGGTTCGTTTGCTGCTCGATGATCATGAGGTCGAAGTAGTCGCGCAGTGCTCCTCGGTCCAAGATCGCCTTCAGCTTCATGGCGAGGATGTCCGCGACGCCGGCAACCCTCACACCGGCGACCGTCGTCGTGGGCTCGACTAGCGTCAGCCTTGGGGTAGAGAACACCTGGATCCTGGTGTCATTGAAGGTCCCGCTCAACGTATCGGCCGTGCGCACATCAAAGATGACACGCCCGGCCCCTTGCAGGACGATCGCAACACCCTGGAGGTCCTCCTCGCGCTCACAGAAGAAGTCGAGGTCTCGGCTGACGCGATGCAGCAGATGCACGGTGAGGGCTGTACCGCCTGCGAGGTACGCGCTCGTCGGTACCAGCGGGCCACCGTTCGCCAGGTGTCCGCCGTGCCCGCCGGGAGCAGTTTCACGAGTCCCGACGGCAGGGGAGCGATGGCACTCACGCGTGCGTGACCGAGCGCGCCAGAGTTTGCAGCCTCGTGCGCTCCACGTCGCCCAGTCCTCGCAGCGTCGACGTCCTAGCAATCGCGCTGGCCGGCAGGTGTGACGTCGCCCACTCCTCGGCCTGTGGATCGCCGCTGAGCAAGAGCCGCGCGGCGATGTAGTCAGGGTGATCCGCCACGCGAAGCGTCGCGGGGTTCGCGTTCCAGAACAGGTGCCAGAAGCGTCGAGGCACGACCTTCGGTGCCGGCGTAGGCGCCGGCACCGGCGGGCGCGTGTCGGAGACGAGTGGCTTGGTTCGCTGCCACGCGACACCTTCGCGATCGATCGTGATCAGGGTCGCGTCGACGACCCGACCACTCATCCGGGTTAGGCCCGGCTGTCGTGAGATCAGCCCCTTGGCCTCAAGCCGCCTCACGGCCGCAGCGGCGCCAGTTGGGCTGATACCCGCGGAATGGGCTAGGGCCCTTATCGACGTGAAGCCCCTCGCAACTCGGTCCAACGAGGCGAGGACGAACAGATCCTCGCGCGTCAGCTCCTTCGAGGGTGGCGCTACGCCGAGCTCGTCGCGCAGCCGCTCCACGTCCCGCTCCCGCAGGACCTTGGCCGGCCGGCCGCGGCGTTGCTCTGCTGGGCCAACTAGCCTGATTCCTAGGCGATCGATCGCCCGTGTGACCCTGTGCGGGGTGGTCCCGAGTTCCTTGGCCACGGAGGCTAGCGTTGCGTCCATACCGACATTATAGTGTCGCAGACTCCGCAACGTGCAATGGGCACCTTGACGATCCTTCCCGCCGGCCCGGTCACGCACTGGCTGAGCAGGGAGATGTCACTTCATGAAATTTCCAGGTGACATTCCACGAAAGTTCACAGCTGATGCGAGTTGCGCGCGAGAGACCGTGGAAACAATGAGTGATAGTCCGTGGGGTGGCAGCTAAGACGGTGCCATCGCCGATTCTTCGGCGTTGAGCGGAGTCGGTTGGGGTTGCGCGGGTGCTCCGAGATCACTTCGTCGCCCGTATCGGACCTATCGGCGCGTGACTGATTGTGGTGGCACCCGCGGCTCTGCCGTGCAGGGCAATGACGCGGGTGGTGACAGTCGCGAGCGCGCAGTAGTCCCCGTACGTGGACTCCGGAATCAGCCCTCTGATGGTGAGCATCGTCCCCTGGGTGTTCGCGGTCAGAAAGTAACCGTTGAGCGCACCACACGGCACACCTGCGACCTTGATGCGCAGCCTTCCTTCCGTACTGCGACCATCTCGTAGCCAGCCAACGGAGACCTGCTCGACAGCTCCGAGAAGATGGGGCTGGGTCCGGGAGTTCCTGGCGCCGGTCTGGTAGGCGAAGGCGATGGGTACGCCAGTCGTCCTCTCCGTGTTCGCCAGGCCGTATCCGCTCACGACCACCGTCAGCGGAAGTGCGGCTATCTCCGAAGCGCTGCACGCACTCGTGGCGACACAAGGCTTCGACGTGGCGATAGCCACCCAGGCAGGGACATCGTGGAGCTTCGGCACTCCGTGCTGCGAGAGGTTAAGCGTGACGTTGCCGTAGCCGAAGGCAACCTCTGTCTGGCCCTGGAGAGCGGTACTCGCCCAGAGCTCACGTGCCATCTCGGGCGCCGAGGACCGTGGCACCGTCGCCGACGGCGGTGGGGCGATGGTCATCCCGTCGAGGCGTAGCACAGTGGTGATCCGTCCCTTGCTCACCAGTGTTGCTGCCATGCTCCGTGTCGCGGGGGCGTAGATCGCGCCTGGAGATGGGTTGGCGCCGTACGCCACCCACGACGGGTGAACGGCGCCTAGGGCCAAGCCGGCAGTTACCCCGGTGGGCGACGAACTCCATTGGACAGCGATTCCGGACGCCACCAGCACGACAGCTGCTGCTGCGCTGATGCGTAGTGACGTCCGGCGCCAGAGAGGGGTGTGGGCACCGACGGCGTGGGGCGCAGACTGTTGGAGGCCAGACAGCACCCGCGTGATCAAGTGGTCGTAGGGCACGAGTTCTTCGAGAGCGCTGTCAGACAGGTTGCGCACCGGGTCGAGGTCAGCCATCAGTACGGAGAGCAGATCGTCGTTCATTAGAGGGTCTCCTGCGTCGGTAGCGGCGTGATGCTGGCTGGGGGGCTGGTCTTGTTGACCAGCAGGCGCAGGTGCTGGCGGGCGCGAGAGATGCGGATGCCGGCCGCCTTCTCGCTACAGCCCAGCACCAGCCCCATCTCGCGATACGTCAAGCCTTCCCAGTAGGCAAGTTGGATCAGCTCTCTCTCTTCGGGTCGCAGTGCGGCCAGGGCCTCCGTCAACTGCCTGCCATCCTCTTCTGTGTACCGTGGAGCATTCCCGCCGTGCTCTCGCTCGAGGGCCAGGCGCATCTCCAAGCGCAGCGAGCGCTGGCGACCTCGCATGGTGTTGGAGAGGACGCGACGAGCGATGCCGTAGAGCCAGAAAAGCTCCTGGTCTGGCTCCGGGATCGCATCGAAGTGGCGCCAGGCAACGACGAAAGTCTCCGCTACGACGTCCTCGCTGACGCTGTGGTCGTCGAGGCGACGAAGGGCGAAACGCAACAGTGCTTGACGATGGGTCGCGACTACCCGCGCCAACTCCGTGTTCTGGTCGCGTGCGTGTTGCTCGGTCGCTCCCATCACTCAGGGAATGTCCGGTTGGGGGAAGTCCCTTCGTCTGACCAGCGCCAACCTTGATGGGGGCGACCCGGGGTAGCGATCCAAGGGGCAGCGCAGACCCAGGTCATGGAGAACGGCTGAGGCGCCATTCTCGCCCGCTCGAGGCTGAGAAGTACCGAAGCGTCGCCACGGGGTGGCCCAGTGAGCGCACCGTGGCCTGCATGGCCACGGGAAAGCCCGCTCTGGGAGGCGGGGCCTTGGCGAGCGTGACGTCCACGATATTGCCCGGCATCCAGGCGCTGTACCACAGGCGTCCGGCGTCCCAGGTCACGTCGAGGACGTTCATGCCCTTGGCATAGGCGACAACGACCTTTTTGCTGAAGACGGTCAGGGAGTTGACGTTGGCGCCCGCTGCTCCCGTGATGGCGAGCCACGGCCCAGCGATTGTCCAGGTACGACCGTGGTTTCCCGTGTGGAGGGGATACTGCTCGAGGTTGCCTGCTGGTCCGTCCCACACAACGGCCCAGCCCGTGTTTCCCGACCACACTGGTCCGGCGACGAGCTCGCCCCTGCTCCATCGGGCAGATGTCCCGAAGGCAAGGGGCGTCGGGTATGAAGGACCGGTTGGGTCAGTGAGACTCGTCGCCCTGATCATTGTTGGCAACGCTGACTTGGTCCCGGCAGCTGCGGTGCCCGCCAAGGAAGTTGGCGCGAGCCTGAAGGTGAAGGCCGCAACGATCAGACTCGCGCCGAGGTTGCGATAAGGAACCCGAGCCATCAAGCTGACTGTACCTGGCAACCATGAAACTTCACGTCAGGGGGAATACACCACACTGGGAGTATGCACTCCGCCAGCAAATCGAGACGTATCGCATCTACTGGACCACTCGTCCGGGGACGGATGCACGGCCTCGCTGGCGCGCAGTATCGTCCAACTACGGTGTCCCGCGCCAGGAGCCGTATCGACGTATGGCGTCACGACGCCTTATGAGGTGGAGGTAAGGGATGTCCACCATTCGGACGAGCCGGGTCTTTACCGCGGCCCTGGCGTTCGTCGCACTGGCCGCAGTCTCAGTGTCAGTCAGCTGGTCGATCGCGTCGGCGACAGACCGGCATCACGCGAGTGCTCGGGTGCCCGAGTGCATCCAAGGGCAATTGCAGGTTGCGATAGAGCAGGGGGGCGGACTGGCCGGGACGGTACCGGCCACGTTCGGATACACGTTCCTCGTCGTCAACACGGGGCCCAAGTCGTGCGCCGTGCGAGGATACCCGTACGAAATCATCTTCTCACGATCAAACGGCACAGCGGTGAAGGTTGCAATCTCACACCGACCGACCGAGTTGTACAGGCAGCCCAAGCCCACCACCGTCATAGTGCGACCCGATGGTGTTGCCTCTTTCGGTATCAGCTACCGCTATGGCATTGTCGCTCAGGGAAAGGAGGCTTCGAGCTGCGCCGCGGAGCTGATTGACGTTCGCCTTCCTGCGCTGTACTCACATCTGTTCTCGTATGAGTTTCCCGTCCGGTTCGACGGTTGCGCCGCTAGGCGCCAGGTAGAGGTCACCCCACTGGAGACTCGGTCCGGGCCAGTGTCGTAGGAGACTTTTGGCACCCTTCTTTTCTCGTTGACTCGACGCGACATCGTGCCCGTGTCGTGCACTGCTCACCGTGTTCCTGGGCAGTGAGAGGATCGACGCCTTCTATAACCCCGTGCGACGCCCCACGTCGATAGTTGTGGTCAGCCCCCTCGAGCTCGAGGTCGCTCGGGCCCTACGCGAAGGCGAGCTCGTGGCAGGGCCGGCACACCCACCGCATCGGGACGACCGCGTCGGGATCAAAGCGTCAGTGGTGCGCGTGCAGCGATGAGTCGTACCATCGGTCTCGTGGCTGGGCAGCACCGACCTTCTCCGAGCTGCCTGCTCCGACGTGGTCGCACGACGGCGATCCTGCTGGTGGGTCTATCTGCGCTGGTGATCCCATCGAGCTCGCCCAGTGCAGCGGCCGCCCGGGCGCCTTTGGTCAGCGTGGGACGCTGGAACGTCGGATACACCTATCGCTTGTGGTCGCTCGCGACGTGCGACGTGGGTGACGCCAACTTGGCCTTCGTGAACTCGTCGCGGCGCTCCGTGCGCATCGCCTCGGTGACGATCAACACGAGCGCCGCACTCTCGGCAACTGTGTCGAGCACCCTCGTCGCGCGCACGCCGGGATCGACGACCGGCGAGGTGGCGGCCTCCCTCCGCGTCCCGGTCGTGACCAGCGCGAGCGTGTCGCGGCCCGCCAGGGGCAGCGAGGTACAGCCCTACGCGAAATCGCGCGTCTGGAACTTCTTGGTCCTTCGCGTCCGGCTTCACTCGCCCGTCGCTGGTCCGTGGTCAATCCGTGGGGCCGACGTCGCGTACTCGGTGGGGACGCACCACTACGAGCTTCACCTCATCCAGGATGTCGTCCTCCCAGCGGCTCGCGGTTGCCGATAGAGATCCCTCGACGTGGCCGGTGGCGCGAGGGTCGCTCAGTCTCGGGCGATTGCCCGTGTCACCAGGGCGCGTACGCGCGCCTCGGTCGCCGGGTCCAGAGCACGCAGCGCAAACGTGGTCGGCCACAGGGTGCCCTCGTCGAGGTGCGCCTGGTCGGAGAAGCCGAGGGTCGCGTAGCGCGCCTTGAACTTGGCGGCGGCCTGGAAGAAGCACAGCACGTGGCCGTCGAGCGCGTAGGCGGGCATTCCGTACCAGGTGCGCGGCTCAAGCTGGGGCGCACACTCGAAGATCAGCGCGTGGAGGCGCTCGGCGAGGACTCGGTCGGCGTTGGGCATCTCGGCGATCTTGGCCAGCACGTCCGCCGTGCCGTCGGCCCGGCTGGTGGCCGAGGAGCGCTTCGAGGCGGCGCGGACCTCGCGGGCCCGCTCGCGCATGGCGGCGCGCTCCTCGGCGCTGAATCCCTCGGCCCCATCTCTGCTTTTCTTGGGGGGCACGGCGACTCCCTGGCTGGCACGTCCGCGGGTGCGGCGCCCACATCCTAGGGCGATGTCCGCGCGGGACCCGGGCTCCCTCAGGCGACCAAGGTCCAGGGATTCTCGAGAAAGGTCGTCAGAGTCCGCAGGAACTGGGCGGCCAGCGCGCCGTCGATCACCCGGTGGTCGCTGGAGAGGGTGTAGCGGAGGCGGTAGCCAGTGTCAACGGTGCCGTCGACCACCACCGGCTCGGCGGTCGTGGCGCCGACCGCCAGTATCGCGGCCTCGGGCGGGTTGATGATTGCCGTGAACTGCTCCACGCCGAACATGCCGAGGTTCGAGATCGTGAAGGTGCCCCCCGACATGTCCTCGACGGTCAGGCGCCGTTCCTCAGCTCGGGCCATCAGCCGGTGGGTCTCGGCGCCGATGTCGGTCACGGTGCGCTGGTCAGCGTCGGTGATGACCGGGACGACCAGACCGTGCTGGGAGGCCACCGCAACTCCGATGTTGATGCGCCGGTGCACGAGCATGGTGGTGGAGGTGTCGTCAACGTAGGAGCTGTTGACGCCGGGGTGCTCGCGCAGGGCGAGCGCGCAGGCCTTGACCACCAGGTCGTTCACGCTCACCTTGGGACGGCTGACCGCCGCCAGCTGGGCGTTCAGCTCACGGCGCATGCGTACCAGGGGGCCGGCGTCGGCCACCGCAGTCGCGTAGAAGTGGGGGACGGTGCGTGCGCTCTCGCTCATGCGACGAGCGATGACCCGCCGCGTGCTGGTGACCGGCACAGCCTCGGAGCCCCGTTTCTCATCGGTCACGACGACGGCCGGTCCCCGCAGCTCGGTGAAGGCCTCGTGGATCTGGCTGCGACTCTCGAGCATCTCGGTCAGGTCCCGGCGCACGATACGACCGCCGGGGCCGGTGCCGCGCACGTCGCGCAGGTCCAGGTGCTGCTCGCGGGCCAGCCGACGCACCAGGGGCGAGGCCACCAGGCGGTCAGCAGCGGTACTGGGCTCGAGGGTCGGCGGTGGCGGTGGCGGTGGCGGTGCAGCCAGAGGAGTCTCTGCGGGCGCCGGCCCGGCACTGGACGCCACCGCGCCCGAAGGAGCCGGCACGCTGGCCTGATGGCTGGCGCCGGTGCCGTCCAGCAAGGCGATCGGGGCACCGATCGGCACGGTCTGGCCCTCGGACACGAGGATCTCGGACAGCACCCCGTTGTCGTAGGCCTCGTATTCCATGACGGCCTTGTCGGTCTCGATCTCGACCAGGATGTCGCCGACCCGCACGTGATCGCCCGGGTGCTTGTGCCACGTGGCGATCGTCCCCTCCTCCATGGTGTCCGACAGCCGGGGCATCGTGATCTCAATCATGTCCCACCTTCAGGTGGCGGCGGCCCACGGCGTCGAGTGTCTGATAAATTGCGGCGATCACGTCATCAGTCGAGGGCAGGGCGGCAGTCTCCAGGGGCTTGGCGTAGGGGAGGGGAACCTCGGCCATCGCTACGCGGCGCACCGGCGCGTCCAGGTCGTCGAACGCCCCGTCGGAGATGGTGGCCGCGACCTCGGCGCCGATGCCGTAGGTCAGCCAGTCGTCTTCCAGGACCACAGCAGCGTGCGTCTTGCGCACCGACGCCACGATGGTCGCGCGGTCCAGGGGACGCAGGCTCATCAGGTCGACCACCTCGATGTCCAGACCCTCGGAGGCGGCCAACTGGTCGGCCACCTGCGCGGCAACGTGGGCGGTGCGCGAGTAGCCGATCAGGGTCAGGTCGCGGCCCTCGCGTGTGACCCGAGCGCGCCCGATGGGTGCGGGAGGCAGGTCGTCAGGCACGTCGCCCTTGGTGTTGTACAGAGCCAGGTTCTCGAGGAACAGGACCGGGTCGTCATCGCGGATGGCCGCCTGGAGCAGGGCACGGGCGTCGGCGGGCGTGGAGGGCGCGACGACCTTGAGGCCCGGGACGAAGGCGTAGTAGAGCTCGACGTTCTGTGAGTGGGTCGCCCCCAGCTGCTGACCGCCGCCGCCGGGGGTGCGGATGACCAGGGGCACACTGGCCTGGCCACCGAACATGCCGTAGATCTTGGCGGCGTGGTTGACGATCTGGTCCAGGGCCAGGAGGGAGAAGTTGATCGTCATGATCTCGACCACGGGACGCAGTCCGAGCATGGCGGCGCCGATGGCGGCGCCGGTGAAGCCCTCCTCGGCGATGGGCGTGTCGCGAACCCGACGGGGGCCGAACTCCTCGAGCAGGCCGGCGGTGATCTTGTAGGAGCCCTCGAAGACCCCGATCTCCTCGCCCAGGAGCAAGACGCGCTCATCGCGCAGCATCTCGTCGCGCAGCGTGTCGTGCAGCGCTCGACGGTACGTCATAATCGCCATCAGCTCTCCGTCTCCTCGGGCCGCGGGGCCGGCGGGAACAGCGGTTCTCCTGGGTAGCGGGTGCCGACGTTGTCGACCGGCGTGGCGTAGGTGAAGTCGAACAGGGTCGACACGTCGGGTGCGGCGCTCGCCTCGGCGAACTGGGCGGCCTCCTCGACGATTCTCAGTGCCGCGCGATCCATCTCCTCGAGCTGCTCGTCGCTGAGCACGCCTTGGGCGACCAGTCGCGCCGCCAGGGCGGGCACGGGGTCGTGCGCGCGCAGGTCGGCGACCTCGGCCTCGGTGCGGTACTTGGCCGGGTCCACGACCGAGTGGCCGCGCAGGCGCTCGCTCACCACCTCGAGCAGGTAGGGCTCGCCGTCGCGCGCGCTGGCGACGGCGATCTCGGCGGCCGCCACCACCGCCACCGGGTCGAGGCCGTCGACGCGGGCCGCGGCCATGCGATACGCGGCCCCGCGGCGGAAGAGCTCCGGCTCGGCCGAGGACGCCTCCACTGTCGTGCCCATCCCCAGGCGGTTGTTGATGATGACGTAGACGATCGGAAGGTGCCACAGGGCGGCCAGGTTCAGCGACTCGTGGAACGCGCCGATGTTGGTGGTGCCGTCCCCCATGGTGCACATGACGATCTCGCGGCCGCCCCGGTACTCGATGGCCAGGGCGGCGCCCGTGGCCACGGGGACCTGTCCACCTACGATGCCGTATCCGCCGAGTAGGCGGTGCGCGGTGTCGAACATGTGCATCGAGCCGCCCCATCCCTTGGAGACGCCGTCGGTGCGCCCGTAGAGCTCGGCCATCACCCGGTTCGGGTCGATTCCGCGGTCCACGGCGTATCCGTGCTCGCGGTAGTTGGTGAACAGGTAGTCCGTCGGCTCCAGGGCCGTCAGGAGCCCGACGATGGCCGCCTCCTCGCCCAGGTTCAGGTGGCAGTAGCCGCCGATGCGGGCTTGGGTGTACGCGCGCGCGGTGCGCTCCTCGAAGCGGCGGATGAGCAGCATGCGCCGGTAGAAGTCGACGAGGCGCTGGTGCTCACCGGTGGGCTCGCCAGCACTCGCGGCGCGTGACCGCGGCGAGCGGGTGGCCGGGCTCACCGGTCCCTCTCGCCCGTTGGCGACGCCGGGGAGTCCAGACGAGTGACGAGACGCTTCACGCCGATGGAGTCTAGGGGTCGTCCCTGATGCGCCGACCAGTCCGCCTCCCGGGTCCGGGTGCCCCGACCGGTACCATCGCCGTCATGCACCTGGACACGACGCTCGACTTCGATCCCACGGGCCGCTGGGACGCCGCGGCGGCGGCCGAGGCCGATGGCTACAGCGCCGCCTGGGTCACCGAGGTGGGGCACGAACCTCTGGCGATGCTCGCTGGCGCGGCCGGGCGCACCACGTCGCTCGCGCTGGGAACGAGCATCGTCGTGGCCTTCGGGCGCAGCCCCCTGATCACCGCGACGCAGGCCAACGACGTCCAGATCCTCTCGCGGGGCCGCCTGCTGCTGGGCCTGGGCAGCCAGATCAAGCCGCACATCGAGAAGCGCTACTCGATGCCTTGGTCACGCCCGGCGGCCCGGATGCGCGAGTACGTGCTGGCCCTGCGGGCGATCTGGGCGGCGTGGAACGAGGGAGCGGCCCTGAACTTCCGGGGAGAGTTCTACCGCCACACACTGATGACGCCGTTCTTTTCTCCCGCACCGCATCCCTACGGCGCGCCCAAGGTCTTCGTGGCCGCCGTGGGCGAGGCCATGACCGAGGTCGCCGGCGAGGTGGCCGACGGCCTCCTCGTCCACCCCTTCACCACGGTCGCGTACCTGCGCGAGGTGACCCTGCCCGCCCTGGAGCGGGGCCTCGCGCGCTCGGGTCGTGGTCGCGACGAGATAGAGATCTCCCTGTCGGGGTTCGTCGCCAGTGGTGAGCCCGGCGAGCTCGACCAGGTGCGCCACGCCGTGCGCGAGCAGATCGCGTTCTACGCCTCGACGCTGGCCTACCGGGGTGTCCTGGCCAGCGTGGGTCGCGACGATCTCCAGGTGCCGCTGGCGGCCCTGGCGCGGCGCGGCGCGTGGGCCGAGATGGGCGATCTGATCGATGACGAGGTCCTCGAGGCCGTGGCGGTGACGGGTGCGCCGGCCGTGGTTGCCGCCGGGATACAGGAGCGCTACGCGAGCCTGGTGGACCGCTTCAGCGTCTATCCCCTCGGTGCGATGACGTCAGCGGCCCGCCGCCAGGTCGTGGCGGGCTGGCGCGCATGGTAGGAAGGAGCCGTGCACGTCTTGCTGCTTCTCAATGATCCCCCCTACGGCGTCGAGCGGACCTACAACGGGCTGCGCCTCGGGCTGAACCTGGTGCGGCGCGACGACGTCGACCTCACTGTCTTCCTCATGGGCGACGCCGTCTGGGCGGTCAAGCAGGGACAGGCCACGCCCGAGGGCTACTACAACGCCGGTCGGATGCTGCGCGGGATCGTGACCAAGGGCGGTCGGCTCCTCGTGTGCGGCACGTGCATCGACACACGCGGCCTGGGCGTCGAGGAGATGATCGAGAACGCGCAGCGCTCGTCCATGGACGAGTTGGGCGACCTCGTGCTAAGTGCCGATCGCTCCCTCGTCTTCTAGGGCGGAGCCGGCGCGCCCGTCCTCGGCGGGCGACAGATGGCGGCGCAGACTGAGCATGAGCGCCGAGCCGAGCAGCGCCGTCGCGGCCGTCGACAGGGGCCACCAGGTCCCCAGGTGGTGCCCGAAGTACAGCGCCACGAGGAGCGGAGCCACGGTTCCCGAGAGTCCCCACGACAGGCCGGCGGCCGCGTTGTAGCGCCCGCGCAGGTGCTCGGGAGCGATCTGATTGACCAACGCAGGGCCGACGGGGGAGAGCATGGTCTCCCCGAAGGCGAACACCGACATCGAGATCGCCAGGACCACGAAGGCCCACAGCGCTGGCAGGTGCAGGGCCAGGTCCAGCGAGACCCAGAACAGCGCCCACAGGACGCCCACGACGGCCAGGACTCGCGTGCGGCTCCGCCCCTGGATCAAGGAGAGCGTGAACAGCTGGGCGACCACGATGGTCGAGGTGTTGAAGAAGAAGATGACCCCGATCAGGTGCACGGTGAGGTGCACCTTGTTGACCACGAAGAGGCTGTAGCCCGCCTCCTGGGAGCCGTAGCCTCCTGTGATCAGGACGATGGCCGCGATGACGTAGCGCACCAGGCGCCGGTCGTGCAGGACCGTGCGCCATCCCGCCTCCGCGTGGCGTTCGCGCTCCTCGCGGGGGATGGCCTGGCCGTAGCGCCACAGGCGCAGGAGCAGTGCGGCCGACACCAGCGTGACGGCGGCGTTCACCGAGTACAAGATGGTGAAGGTGATCGGATGGTGCAGGTCGACGATCGACGCGGAGATCAGCCCGCCAAAGCCGATGCCGAGGTTCAGCAGCATGAAGTTGAAGCCGAAGGCGTGCTGGAGGTCGTCGGGGCACAGCCGGGCCAGCATCGTGGTGGTGGGGCCGTAGCCCGCACCGCCCACCGCCGCCAGGGCCAGCGCCGCCGTGATCGCCGCGCCGGGCGTGGTGACGTGTCCCCACCACAGGAGCGCCAGCGCGTCGGCGGTCAGACCCGCGATGCCGACGGGCGCAGGACCGAAGCGGTCGACCAAGGTTCCCCACAGGGGACCGATGGTCAGGCTCACGAGGGCGGCGGCCGCCAGCAGGGTCGTTGAGAAGGCCGTCGAGAAGTGGCGCACGTTGTGCAGGTAGATCACGAAGAAGGACAGGGTGAGTCCCGACCCGATCGCGTTGATGAACGTGACGACGTACATCAGGCGCAAG
This sequence comes from Actinomycetes bacterium, assembly GCA_021827705.1. Taxonomy (GTDB): domain Bacteria; phylum Actinomycetota; class Acidimicrobiia; order Acidimicrobiales; family RAAP-2; genus RAAP-2. Next base: position 126,515 of record JAKAUQ010000007.1, on the reverse strand, counting down.
GGACCCGTCAGGCTCCGGCGGAAGCTCTGCGGAACGAGGTCATCGAGAATTTTCACGAGCCGACCAGCCTACGCCCGGGTCCCATGACGATGACGTGAAGAATTGCCGAAATTAGGGCGGCGTCACGGCGCGCAATCTCTCGATCGCCTCGGCGAGGTCGGGGGGCGGGTCGTCGATGGCGACGAGCTTGCGGCGCGTCCGGGCCCCGCGCTCCAGTCGCAGCGCCCGCCCGGGGAGTCCGAGGGCGCCAGCCAGCAGCGCCAGGGCCTCCCGGGTGGCCCGTCCGTCGTGGGCGGTGGCGCGCACGCGCACGACGAGCACATCGTCGAAGGTGCCGCCGACTCCCGGTGTCGACGAGCCCGGGCGCACGTGCACCTCGAGTCGCACGACGGTGGCAGCCACGGCGCGGTTCTAGCACCCAGGAGGGGCCTGACTAGGATGTACCGGCAAGTAAGGGGGTTACGCATGGCCACGTACGATGAGGCGTTGGCGGTGGTGACCGGCCCAGGGCAGATCTTCGAGATCACCGACCCAGCCGGTCCCGGTCCGTCATCGCGGCGCTACGCGAACGCTCCGGCGACCTTGAAGACGTTCTTTGACCAGCTGCGCGGCGACGACCGCGTGTTCATCGCCTACGAGGGCGAGGAGTGGTCCTTCAATCGCGTCAAGGACGAGATCGACGCCTTGGGGGCGACGCTCGTGCATCGCTACGGCATCGCCGCGGGCGACCGGGTGGGCATCGCCATGCGCAACCTCCCCGAATGGGTCGTGGCCTTCGGGGCGATCCTGTCAGTGGGCGCGGTCTCAGTTTCCTTGAACGCCTGGTGGACTCCCGACGAACTGGACTACGCCATCGCCGACTCCGACCCGCGGCTCGTGCTGGTCGACGGCCAGCGCGTGGAGCGCATCTCCGCGCTGGCCGAGCGCCGGGGGCTCCCCGTGATCGTGGCCCGGGCCGACGGCGTCGCGCTGCCGGCCGGGATGGAGCACTGGCACGATGTGGTGATCCCCGGCGCTGAGCTGCCCCTCGTGGACTTCGACGGATCGAGCGACGCGACGATCCTGTACACGTCGGGCACGACTGGGCAGCCCAAGGGCGCGGTTTCCACGCACGACGCCGTCTCCCAGGCGGTGATCGCCTTCGGGGCCGACTCGTCGATCTACGACCTGGTGCGTGGTCCACGCGCCAGCTCGGGACTGACCCCGTGCTTCATCTTGGTGGTGCCCCTGTTCCACGTCACGGGCTGCGTGCCGGTCATGATGTCGTGCCTCGCGTGGCACTTCAAGATGGTCATCATGTACCGGTGGGACCCCGAGCAGGCGCTCGAGCTGATCGAGAAGCATCGCGTGACGCGCTTCGTCGGCGTCCCCACCCAGGTCTGGGATCTGATGGAGTCGCCCCGCTTCGCCGACTTTGACACCAGCTCGCTGTCGCTGGTCGGTGGTGGCGGCGCGCCGGCCCCTCCGGCGCTGGTGGCGCGCGTGGGCCGCTCCTTCGCCCGGGGCCTCCCGTCCTTGGGCTACGGCATGACCGAGACCAACGCGTACGGGCCGGGGAACGTGGGCACCGAGTACGAGAGCCACCCCACCTCAACGGGTCGGGCGCGCGGTCCCGTGATGGACGCCTCGATCCGCGATCCCCAAGGCGTCGAGGTCGCCCCCGGCGAGCGCGGCGAGATCTGGCTGCGCGGACCGACACTGATTCGCGGGTACTGGAACCGACCCCAGGACACCGAGGCCGCCCTGCACGAGGGATGGCTGCGCACGGGGGACGTGGGCCACGTCGACGCCGAAGGCTTTCTCTACATCGAGGATCGCGCCAAGGACCTAATCCTGCGCGGCGGGGAGAACGTCTACTCGGCCGAGGTGGAGGCCGCGCTCTACGCCGTGAGCGCCGTCTACGAGGCGGCGGTCTTCGCCCTGCCCAACGAGCGGCTCGGTGAGGAGGTGGCCTGCGTCGTCCGGCTGCGCGAGGGGACGTCGCTGACGGCCGACGAGCTGCGCGATCAGCTGGCTGAGCACCTGGCCGCCTACAAGATCCCCACGAGGGTGGCGTTCACCTCCGAACCGCTCCCGCGCAATCCCGCGGGCAAGCTGCTCAAGCGGACGATGCCCGATCGCTACTTCTCGGCGGCCAGCGACAAGGCGGCGCGCGCGTAGTCGGCCACGTTCGTGTCGTCGAGCTCGCCCAGAGGGAACCAGCGCGTCTGGTCCGTCGTCCCCGACGTCTCGTCGCGCAGCGCGCCTCCCCGTCGGCGCACGCGGTAGTGGATGCGCACGGTGTGCAGCCGGTCGCCGTTGTCTCGTCGGCGCACGTCGCTGGTGACGCCGAGCAGCGTCGGGCGGTCAATGACCAGCCCGGTCTCCTCGGCGAACTCGCGGGCCAGCGCCTGCTCGGGCGTCTCACCGAAGTTCAGTCCCCCCCCGGGCAGCCACCACAGCGGTGGCTGGAAGTCGGGACTGCTGGAGCGCACTAGTAAGACGCGAGCGTCCACGATGAGCACACCGTAGGCGCGCACCGTGGTCTGCTCGCGTCGCTGGCTCACGAGGGCAGGCCGTGGAGCGCCAGGTAGGCACGCCGGCAGCCGGGACCGCAGAAGTAGTACGTCTCCCCGTCAGGGCCCGTCGCGCTCAGCGCCTCGGCCGAGTTGACGCGCATCTCGCAGATCGGGTCGACGGCGTCGCCGTGGGGATCGTCGTGCATGCTCATGGTGGTGGGCTCCTCTCCTTGGTCGAACCGCTCGGCGCAGCGCAGCGAGCAGAAGTAGTACGTCGTGCCCGCGCGCGTGCGCGTGGCGACCGGTGCGGTGACGTCGACGCTCATCCCGCAGATGGGATCGCGGGCGGCGAGGTCGGACTCGTCGCCGCGGGTGCGCGAGACCACCAGCAAGGAGACGAGCAGCGCCGTGGCGACGACATTGGCGACGAGGGTCGCGCCCAGCGGGAAGTGTCCCGTGAGCGCGGGAGCGTTCCGTGACGTGGGGATCAGGCCCAGAGCGCGGAAGACCTCGCCGGTGAGGAAACCGCCGCCCGACATGACCAGCCACAGGAGGCCGAACAGCTGGCCCGCGGCCGCGGTGCCGTAGAAGCGTCGGTAGATGAGCAGTAGGGGCAGCGTTACCAGGTCGGCGAAGATGAAGGCGATGACGCCGCCGAAGGCCACGCCGTGGGCCCACAGCGCCGCGGCCAGGGGGATGTTACCGACCGAGCACACGAAGGACACGACCGCGACCAGCGGTGCGAGCACGGCGTTCTCCAGTGCCGTGGCCGTGCCGTGGCCCGTGAAGAAGATGTGCGACCACCACGTGGCGGGCACGTGGACGCTCAAGAAGCCCGCGATCACGAAGCCCGCGACCAGCTCCTTGCGCAGCATGGTCAGGTCGCCGATCGTGTAGCGCGCAGCCAGGCGGTAGTGGCGCCGGGTGGCGAGCCTCTCGCGCCAGGTCGAGCACGCCGGCTGCACCGGGGGCGGCGCGTTCTCCAGGACGTGGGCGTAGAGATCACGCTGCTGGGGGCTGCGGAAGAAGACGGTAGTCAAGAGGGCCAGCGCCACGATCATGACCACGCCACCGGTGAGCTGCGCGGCCAGGAACTGCCAGCCGAGCAGTAGGTAGAGCACGATCCCCAACTCGATGACCAGGTTCGTGGAGGCCACCATGAAGACCAGGGAGTTGGTCAGCGAGGACCCGCGCGCGAACAGGGCGCGGCTCATGGCGCTGGCCGCGTAGCTGCACGATGAAGAGATGACTCCCAGAATCGACGCTTTGGCGACACTCCTCGGCGAGGTGGTCCCCAGCTGCGCCCGCAGGGCGTCTCGGGGCAGGAAGCTCTGGAGCAGACCCGAGAGGGTGAATCCCAGCACCAGGGGCCACCAGGTGATCCAGACCATCGCGGCGCTCTCGCGAAGCCCCGTGCCGATCCAGCTCGCTGCCGGACCGATCCACGTCACTCGCACCTCCCGCGTCGCGACGATCTTAGAGGCGTCGCGCGACGGGCCCGTAAGGTGGCCGGGTGGGCGCAGACCATCGCGGCGCGACGCGCCGGGACGCCATCATGTTGGGAGCCGATGCGTACCTCCCCGCGTCGCGGGTCAACGTCCGCACGACGACCAGCGGCGGGCCGGGCGGACAGCACGCCAATCGGACACGTTCGCGCGTGAGCCTCAGCGCGGCGTGGGATGACGTGGTCGGTCTCGACGACGCCCAGCGCGCGCTGGCGGTGGCCCGCACGGGTGCGGTCGTGCGCACGGCCAGCAGCCGGTTTCGATCCCAGCAGCAGAACCGCGAAGCCGCCCTCGAGCGGCTGGGCGCGCGCATGCGCGCGGCCCTCGACGTGGAGGCGCCGCGGCGTCCGACGCGCCCGCCCCGGCGAGCCGTGGAGCGGCGACTGGAGGACAAGCGCGCCACCTCGCTGCGCAAGGGCTGGCGACGCCCGCCCGACGCCCAGGAGTGACCTCAGCGCGCCCGCGAGAGGTGGCGAGCGATGGCGTCCAAGGCGGCCGACATGGTCGTGTCCAGGCCGGGGTCGTCGTCCTCGTGCGGGCCCCTCAGAGGCGTCAGCGACGCGTAGCCGGCAAAGATCAAGGCACCGTCGTCGTCAGCGGACTCGTCGCTGACGTCGCCCAGCTGGGGGGAAGCCGAGCCGAGGCGCAGCGGCAGCTCGCCGACGTCGTCGAGCGGGCCGAAGCCCGCGTGCACGCCAGCGTCGGCGACGACGCCGGCGAGCGAGACGTGGCCGTGGCGCACGCCGCGCAGTTGCGATGCGGGCAGATTGGGCACATTGAGGTTGAGCAGGGTGCGCGACGGAGCCCGCAGCAGCTGCTCGAGGACCTCGAGGGCGACCGCGGCCGCCGTGTCGAAGTGCACGTGCTCACCCCACTGCACCGACACCGCCATGCCGGACAGACCCAGCTGGCCGGCCGTGAAGATGGCCCCGATGGTGCCGGAGTGCAGGATGCTGCGCCCGACGTTGGCCCCGGGGTTGATGCCGGCGATCACCACGTCGGGCAGCGGCCCGAAGCCTCCGATCGATCCCAGGAGGGCGCACATGGCCGGCGGCGCGTCCAGGGCGTAGGCCGGGATCGCCTCGGCGCCGGGGATCGCATGGCGCCGGTACGGGACGGTTGGTCGGGCGAAGACGTCCCCGACCGCGGCGGACATGCCCGAGTAGTTGGTGTCAGGCGCCACCACCAACACCTCGCGCACGTCACCGGGAGGCGCCTCTTGGGCCCAGCGGGCCAGGGCGCGAGTCAGGACCGCGAGCCCCTCAGCATCGATGCCATCGTCGTTGGTGAGCAGGACGCGCATATGCACGACCTTAACGGGCCTCGGTAACCTACCTGAAGAGGAGTCCGCATGCTGCCATCAGGTGAGCAGATTGCCATCGCGCACGGCGACCAGCGCGCCGTGGTTACCGAGGTGGGCGCGACGCTGCGCACCTACGTGCAAGGTGGCGTACCCGTCGTCGAGGGATTCAGCGGTGACGAGGTGCCCCTGGGTGCCCACGGCCAGGTTCTGTTTCCCTGGCCCAACCGACTGGGCGTGGAGCCCTGGACCTTCGCCGATCGCACGGGACAGCCTGCGATCGACGAGTTGTCGGAGGCGGCGGGTCTCCACGGACTGGTGCGCTGGCGGCCCTTCCGCATCGAGTCGGTCAATCAGAATCGCTGCGTCCTGTCCCTGTTGCTGCACCCGTCCCCGGCGTTCCCCTTCGCCGTCAGCATCGACGTCGCCTACCACCTCGGCGCTCTGGGGCTGACCGTGACCTCGACGGTGACGAACCGTGACGAGGTGCCGCTGCCCTTCGGCCTGGGCTTCCACCCCTACCTGGCCGTCACCAGCCCCACCATTGAGGGGGCGACGCTGCTGGTGCCGGCCCGCTCCTATGTCGCGGTCAACGACCGGCGCCTGCCAACCGGCGAGATCCTTCCGGTGACGGGAGGGGAGCTCGACTTCACGAGCGCCAAGTCGGTCAACGGCCACGAGCTCGACGTCACCTACACCGATCTCGAGCGCGACGACTCGGGGATGGCCACCACCACGGTCGTCGATCGGGGCGGTGGCACGGTCGACCTCAGCGTGGACCGGAACTTCCCCTACCTGCAGATCTACACGGGAGACCACCTGGGTCACGGGCGCCGACGTACCGCCGTGGCCGTGGAGCCCATGACCTGCCCGCCCGATGCCCTGCGCTCGGGCAAGGACTTGGTCGTGCTGGAGCCGGGTCAGCACTGGGCCGGGTCCTGGCGTCTGCGGAGGCGACCGTGAGCGGCCGCGTGGTCCTGGTGACCGGCTCGACGAGCGGCATCGGCCGGGCGACCGCCGAACGCTTCGCCGCGCGCGGTGACGTGGTCGTCTTCAACTCGTCACGCAGCGTTGCCGAGGGCGAGCGGCTGGCCGCAGCGACCCCCGGTGCGCACTACGTCCAAGGGTCCGTGGGCGCCGAGACCGGGGCCGAAGCCCTCATCGCCGAGGTGCTCGACCGATGCGGTCGCCTCGACGTGCTGGTCAACAATGCCGCGACGACGCGGGCCATCCCGCATCGCGACCTCGCGGCGGCGAATCGTGAGGTGTGGCGCGAGATCTTCGAGGTCAACGTCTTCGGGACGTGGGCGATGTGCGTGGCCGCGATGGAGGCACTCACGGCCAGCCACGGTTCGATCGTCAACGTGGGATCGCTCGCGGGGGTTCGCCCGACGGGATCGTCCATCCCCTACGCGGCCTCCAAGGCGGCCCTCCACCACTTGACCGTCCTGCTGGCCAAGACCGTCGGCCCGGCGGTCCGCGTGAACGCGGTGGCTCCGGGGCTGGTGGACACGCCCTGGACGGCCTCGTGGACGCGCGCCCGCGAGCGGGCGCAGGCCAACGCGCCGCTGCGCCGCAGTGGCCAGCCCGGCGACATCGCCGAAGTGATCGTCGATGTCGCCGGCCACGCCTATCTCACGGGTCAGGTGATCGTGGTCGACGGAGGACTCGGCCTCGTCTCGTAGGGCTGGGCTCAGGCCGCCACTGGAGGTATCACGGCACGCAGCGCCGTGCCCACCCCGCGCATCGCGAGGCGCACCGGGGCCGCTTGCCAGGAGAGCGGGCGTTCGCCCAGGAGCGGGAGCGCCCACGGCGGCAGCAGATCGAGGGCGCTGGCCACGATCAGTCGGTACACCGCTGGGGCGACGGTGCCGGCGCTCACGCCGGCGCGCAGGAAGTCGCGTGCCTCGACGCCGTCGGCGCTGAGGCGCAACTCGGGGCGAAACGCGCTCAACTGGGCCGTCAGCTCCCGCCACGTGCGCGGGGGAGCGTCCGCGCCCAGGTCGAAGGCCAGGCGGGCCATCTCGTCGACGTAGCGATCGGCGGCGGCGGCCGACAGTGGCCGGGGACCGAAGCGGCGGTACGACGCCAGGAAGGCGTAGGTGCCCGCGTCGTGCACCCAGGCCAGCAGGTGCGGATCGTTGGCCGCGTAGGGGACGCCATCGTCGGCGATGCCCGTCACGTGCTCGTGGCCGGCGCGCACGCGTGCGACCGCCGCGCGTGCCGCGTCGCGCGTGCCGTACGTGGTCTCGGCGATGAAGCGAGCCGTCTGACCCACGCGGCCGAGCGCGTCCTCGCGGTAGCGCGAGTGGTCAGCCACACCGGCCATCGAGTGCGGGTGGAGCATCTCGAAGAACAGTGCGGCCACCCCACCGACCAGCATGGCGGGCAGGTCGCCGTGCACGAGTCGGGCCACGCCTTCCACGGGCAGGTAGGCCACGTCGGGATCGTCGCACACCGGTGGCGGATCGCGATCCAGACCGATGGCTCGCCGGACCGCGCGATCGGCCGAAGTCCGCCACCACCGGCTCTGGGGCATCGTGGCCCGGTCGGGATCCAAGTGGGGCACGGGGCCAGTGTAGGGAGGTGCGCTGGCGCACTGCCGTCTGCGACACTGGGACATGGCATCGCTACCGCCCGAGACGGCTCAGCCGGGGGTCATCGTCGAGCCGGAGCGCTCGACGATGACGTCGACGGCCACGCAGCGCACCTGGGATGTGGTGGTGTGGAATGACCCAGTGACGCCGATGAGCGTGGTGGTGGTCGTCTTTCGGCGCATCTTCGGGTACTCGACCGGCCGCTGTACGCAACTCATGCTGCGCGTGCACCACGAGGGCCGGGCCGTGGTCTGGTCGGGTCGGCGCGAGCGCGCCGAGGAGTACTGCGTCCGGGTACAGGTGGCGGGTCTGCGCTGCACCGTGGAGGTCACGGCCTGATGGCTCGACTGTTCGCTCGACAGCGAGGCGGCGGTGTCCTCGTGCGCCTCAACGAGCTGGGTCGGTCCCTGGTCCTGGACGCCGCACGGCGCGTGGCCACCGCCGAACGTGGCGAGGAGCCGGCCTGGGCGGCCCTGCTGGCCAGCCCGGTCGACCCCTCGCGTGCCGACGACCCCCTCGTCACCCTGGGTCGTCAGCGCGAGATGGCGAGCAACGCCGAACTGGTTGTGCTCACCGCCCACGAGGAGCGCCTGACCGATGCGGAGGCGTGGGCGTGGCTCAGCACGCTGCAAGTGGCCCTGCGCGGGCTGGCCGACGAGCACGCGGTGACCGATGAGGATGCGCTGGCCGCAGCCCCGCCCGAGGTACACGAGAGGGTCCAGGCGCTCCAGGCGCTCCTGTTCGCCCTGGCGTCGTGCCTGTGAGCCGGGATTCTCGGGAGCTTCCGGCTGGGAAGCGCCAGCGCCGGCGGGGGCGCGTGTTGGGGCTGGCGGTGGCGACAGGGCTGGCGGCCTGGCCGGCGGGAGCCGCGAGCGCCGGGACGCCGAGCGTGGCCAGCGTCCTGGCCCGGGCCCGCCACGACATGCTGGCGGCGGGCTGCGTCCACCTGGTCGTGCGGGCGCCAGGCCCCCGGCCGGGCACGATCGTGGCCGACATCGGGCGCCGGACCGGTCGCGAGAGGTACCAGTACGGTGCGGCCGTCGTCACCGTGCTGGTGACGCCGACAGCTGCGTACGTGGGGGGAGACACCACCGGCCTGCGCCAGCTCGTGGGTCTCACGCGGGCCCAGGCGCGACGGGTCGGCGACCGGTTCGTCGAGCTGCGCGCGGGGACGAGCCAGTACAGCGGCTTTGCCGACAACCTCACGGTGGTCGCCCTGGCCGGACTGCTGCCCCAGGGTCGGGGCATCACGGTGCACCGCGCCGGGGCTCACCGGGTGGTGCTCTCGTGGACGAGCACGTCGTCGGCGGGGACCTCGTCGACCGCGCTGACCTTGTGGGTCGGTGCACGGGTCCTGCCCGAGGTCGAGACGGTACGCGGGGCCCTGGGCGGGGGATCGACCCGCTTCTCGCGCTGGGGGCGCGTCGTCCGAGTCGGCGCGCCGGCGCCGGGGCGAACGATTGCCTACCGGGCAGTTATCGGGGCGGCGTCCTAGGAGTGCGGGGGCCATTGTGGACTTTGGTCCCTAGCGGCACTACGGTCAGGCAGACTGACCTTCGTGGATCGATTGATCAGTTAGGGGGGGCGATGGGATCGTATCGGGACGCATTCAAGCGCAGCGTCGAGGACCCGGAGGGGTTCTGGGGTGAGGCGGCGGCGGGGATCAGTTGGTACCGTCAGCCTGACCGCACGCTCGACGACTCGCAAGCGCCGCTGTACCGGTGGTTCCCCGGCGGGGAGATGAACACGTGCTACAACGCCATCGACCGGCACGTCGAGGCGGGGCGCGGTGCCCAGCTGGCCCTCATCTACGACAGCCCGGTGACCAACACCAAGCAGACCTTCACCTACGACCAGTTGCTCGACGAGGTGTCGCGCTTTGCGGGCGCCCTGCGTGACCTGGGCGTGGGTCGAGGCGATCGCGTGGTGATCTACATGCCCATGATTCCCCAAGCACTCATGGCGATGCTGGCCTGCGCGCGCATCGGGGCCATCCACTCGGTGGTGTTCGGGGGATTCGCCGCGCACGAGCTGGCCATGCGGATCGACGACGCTGCGCCCACGGTGGTCGTCTCGGCCAGCTGCGGCATCGAGGTCAACCGGGTGATCGAGTACAAGCCTCTCCTCGACGCCGCGATCGACGAGGCGACCAACAAGCCACGGGCCTGCGTCATCGTCCAGCGGCCCGAGGCGCGCGCCACGATGGTCCCGGGACGCGACCACGACTGGGACGAGGTGACTCGCGCGGCCGCACCGGCCCCCTGCGAGAGCGTCGCGGCCACCGATCCGCTCTACATCCTCTACACCTCGGGCACCACGGGACGGCCCAAGGGAGTCGTGCGCGACAACGGGGGGCACGCCGTGGCGCTGCACTGGTCGATGAGCAACATCTACGACACCGCGCCCGGCGAGGTGTTCTGGGCGGCGTCCGATGTCGGTTGGGTGGTGGGCCACTCGTACATCGTCTACGCGCCACTGTTGGCCGGCTCGACCACGGTTCTCTACGAGGGCAAGCCCGTCGGGACGCCCGACGCGGGCGCGTTCTGGCGAGTCATCAGCGAATGGGGGGTCAAGACGCTCTTCACGGCCCCCACCGGCTTTCGCGCGATCAAGCGCGACGACCCCGACGGTGCGCTGATGGCTCACTACGACCTGTCGCAGTTCCGCTACCTCTTCCTTGCGGGTGAGCGCCTCGACCCGGAGACCCACCAGTGGGCTAGCGAGCACCTGGGCGTGCCGGTGATCGACCACTGGTGGCAGACCGAGACGGGCTGGCCCGTCGCGGCCAACCTGATGGGGCTCGATCCACTGCCCATCAAGCCCGGTTCGCCCACCGTGCCCGTGCCGGGATTCAACGTCGAGATCGTGACCGAGTCGGGAGATCCGGCACCCGCCGACACCGAGGGGCTCATCCTGATCAAGCTGCCCCTGCCTCCGGGATGCATGAGCGGCGTGTGGGGAGACGAGAAGAAGTACATCGACACGTACCTCTCGCACACGCCGGGGTACTACCTCACCGGTGATGGCGGTCACTTCGACGAGGACGGCTACCTGTTCGTGATGGGCCGGGTTGACGACGTCATCAACGTGGCGGGACACCGGCTGTCGACCGGACAGATCGAGGAGATCATCGCCTCGCATCCGGCGGTGGCCGAGTGCGCGGTCATCGGCGTCAACGACAGCCTCAAGGGCCAGGTGCCCCGAGGCCTCGCGGTTCTGAAGAGCGGGGTGACGCGCGATCACGATGAGGTCGCCGCCGAGCTCGTCCAGCTCGTCCGCGACCGCCTCGGCGCCGTGGCCAGCCTGCGCCAGGTCGACATCGTCAATGCTCTGCCCAAGACCCGGTCGGGCAAGGTGCTGCGCAAGTCCATGCGGGCCATCGCCGATGGCGTGGACATGCCGGTGCCCTCGACCATCGACAATCCGGCGACGCTGGAGGACCTGCGTTCGGTTCTGCGTCCCAGCACCTAGGCGTCCGTCCTCGCCTCGCGCGGGGTCGGGCCCTAGGCCGAGAAGTACTCGCTCAGGTACTTCTCGCCCTCGTCGGCGAAGACAGTGACGACCGTGGACCCGGCGGGCATCTGATCGCGCAGGCGGCGCGCACCCACGAGGTTGGCCCCCGAGCTCGGCCCTACGAGCATGCCAAAGCCGCTGGCCAGCCGACGCATCTCGGCGATGGCGTCGTCGCTGTGAACGTCGATGACCTCGTCGACCAGGGCGCGGTGGCGCTGGTAGATGGTGGGCACGAAGCCGTCGGAGATCCCCTCGATCCGGTGCAGGTTGATGTCGCCACACTGGATGGTCGTCGACTCGCTGGGCTCCAGGGCGACGATGCGGACCAGCGGGTTGACCTCGCGGAAGTGCTGGCCGACCCCGATCAGGGTGCCACCGGTGCCCACGCCCATCAAGAACGCGTCGGGCAGTCGGCCCTCGGGCAGTTGGGCGACGATCTCGGGGCCGAGCCACTCGCGGTTCTCATCCACGTTCCACTCCGAGGAGAACTGGTGCGGGGCGAAGTGACCGGGCAGGTCGCCCAGGCGATCGGCCTCGGCCAGGGCGTCGGTGACGTGAAAGGTGCCCACGGTGCGGATCTCGGCGCCGAAGGCCGTAGAGATGGCGGTGCGCTCGTGGCTGAGTCCCGCGGGCATGACCACGATCATGTGGTAGCCCTTCACGGCGGCCACCATCGACATCGCGTTGCCGGTGTTGCCGCTGGACGCCTCGACGATGGTGTCGCCCGGATGCAAGAGGCCCTCGCGCTCGGCCCGCTCGATCAGCGCCCGGGCCAGGCGCGCCTTGATGGAGCCCGATGGGTTGCGGTACTCCAGCTTGACGAAGATCCCATCGATCTCCACCAGGGGGGTCGACCCGATGGCGTCCAGCACCGTCTGCAACACGAATCCCCCTTGCGTCCGACGTGGTGGGCTGCGGCCCCGCCCGGTATGGTGCGCCGGCCGGGACTTGAACCCGGAACCTGTTGATTAAGAGTCAAATGCTCTGCCAATTGAGCTACCGGCGCGAGGTGAGTCTATCCCACCGATGAAACGGGGTGCTGTATCGCCTGGGTCTCGAGGAACTCCTCGATGCCCCAGCGCCCCAGCTCGCGGCCGATGCCCGACAGCTTGAATCCGCCAAAGGGCGCCCCGGGGTTGAAGGTGCCGCCGTTGATCTCGACCTGCCCGGTGCGAAGGCGGGTGGCGACGTTCAGCGCCTCCTCGTCGGTGCCGGCCCACACGCCACCGGCCAATCCGTAGTCGGAATCGTTGGCGATCGCGATGGCCTCGTCGATCGAGTCGTAGGCGATGATGCACAGCACCGGGCCGAAGATCTCCTCGCGCGCGATGACCATGTCATTGCGAACGTCGCTGAAGACCGTCGGCTGGACGAAGAATCCCTGGTCGAGGCCGGAGGGCGCCTCGAGCCCCCCGCACAGGAGCCGGGCGCCCTCGTCGAGTCCACGCCGGATGTAGTCGCGCACGCGATCGCGCTGGGCGGCGCTGACCAGCGGGCCCAGGAGCGCCGTGTCGCTGAGGGCCGGACCCGGGGCGAAGCGGGGGATCGCCTGGCGTACGAGGTGCTCGACGCGCTCGAGCTGGGATCGTGGCACCACCAGCCGCGTGAGGGCCGAGCAGGTTTGGCCGGAGTTCAAGAAGCACTTGAACAGAGCGTCGGGAATCGCGCGCTCGAGGTCGGCACTGGGCAAGATGACGTTGGCGGACTTCCCGCCGAGCTCGAGCGCCACGCGCTTGACGTCGCGGGCGGCCAGCTCCATGATGCGGCGGCCCGCGCGGGTCGATCCGGTGAAGGAAACCATGGCGACGCGTGGATCACGCACCAGCGCCTCGCCGGTGGTCGATCCGGGTCCCGACACGAGGTTCACGACGCCGGGGGGAAAGCCCACGGCGTCGAGGATCTCGAAGAGGGCGATGGCACTCAGGGGCGCCACTTCGCTGGGCTTGAGCACCACCGTGCACCCGGCCGCCAGGGCGCCCGCGAGCTTGTTGGCGGCCTGGTGCAGGGGGTAGTTCCAGGGGGTGATCGCGGCCACCACGCCGATGGGCTCGCGCCGCACCGTCGAGTTGCCGACCTTCTCGGTCCAGGTGAGGGTGGTGACGCGGGCCGCGGCGTCGGTGAAGGTGGCCACCGGGAGTCCGACCTGGATCCGGTCGCTGAGCCGATGCGGCATGCCCACCTCGCGAGCGATTGTCGTAGCGAGCTCGTGGCGACGTGCGGAGAGCGCCGCCGCCGTCGCGGTGAGGAGGGACGCGCGCGTGGCCACCGGGGTGGCTGCCCAGCCGGCGAAGGCGCCGGCCGCCGCATCGACGGCCGCCCGCACCTCGGCGTCAGTGGCACTGGGCACGCTGGCCAGGGTCTCGCCCGTGGAGGCGTCGGTCACCGCGATCGACTCCGTGGTGGCCGGCGTGCGCCAGGTCCCGTTCACGTAGATGCCCGTTGCACTGCTCATCGCGCCTCCCGAGGGGTCTGGCCGGGCGCCACGCGCCCGGCCAGACCAGTCCGGCTCTTCTGGGGTGAGCGACGGGGGTCGAACCCGCGACCTCCAGGACCACAACCTGGCGCTCTAGCCAACTGAGCTACGCCCACCAAGCCGTCCCAGTATGGCACAGGGTGGGTCTCGCGCTGGGCTCGTGGGCTCGCTACGCTGCAGGGGCCCCCGTAGCTCAACTGGATAGAGCAGACGGTTTCTACCCGTCAGGTTGCGGGTTCGACTCCTGCCGGGGGCGCCGCGCCGACGCGCAGGGTCGGGAAGGCGGGATTTGAACCCGCGACCTCCTGGTCCCAAACCAGGCGCGCTAACCAAGCTGCGCTACTTCCCGTCGTACCATCGTGGCACAGGGCGCTGGTCCCGGCGCGAGAGGAGGCCTCGTGAGCTACCAGTGGATCATCGACGGGCTGGACCAGACGTGGTCCTCAGTGGCTTCCTTGCTGGCCTCACGCCCCGAGGAGGACTTCGATCGACCCACGCCGTGCCCGGGCTGGAGCGTGCGCGACATCCTCAGCCATCTCACGGGTTTCGAGGAGTTCCTCAACGGAGCACCGGTGCCAACGTTCGAGGGCCCGTTCCCCGACTACGTCCGCAATGACGTGGGTCGGTTCAACGAAGCCTTCGTGCAGGCCGCACGGTCGGCGCGCGGCGACGCACTCCTCGAGAGGTTCCGGCAGGCGACGACACAGTCGCTGGACCGGCTGCGCGCGCTGAGCGACGCCGACTGGGATCGCGTGGGCTGGAGTCCCGAGGGGGAGCGTCCGTACCACCGCTTCCAAGAGACGCGCATCCTCGACGCATGGATTCACCTGCAGGACCTGCGTGACGCGGTGCTCGAGCCCGACGACGACCATGGCATCGGCGAGGAGGTGGTGATCAATCGCTTCGAGGCCGCGCTGCCCTTCATCGTCGGGCGTCACATGGAGGTCGGTGAGGGCTTCACGCTCCAGGTGAACCTGGCGGGTCGGCTGGGACGCACGGCTCTGGTGCGGGTGCACGACGGACGCGGCGAGGCAGTGTCCACGCTGTCCGCGCCGCCCGATCTGGAGGTGACGACGCCGGTGGCCCTCTTCTGGCGACGCGCCGCCGGGCGCATCAGCGCCGAGGCCTGGCTCGGGGCCTCGGCCACCGACGTGCGGGGCGACCCGGCCGTGGCTCGCGCCTTTGCCGACGCGCTCTGCGTCATGATCTGAGCCGGGGGGCGCGTCCGGTAGGCTGGTCAGTCTTATGCAGGCGACGATTTCGGGCCAGGAGAGCAATCGGGTCAAGGTCGTGGTCGACCTGGAGGAATCCGAGGTCGACCAGGCGATCGACCGCGCCGCTGTGTCGCTGGCCTCCCAGGTCAATGTCAAGGGCTTTCGCCGTGGCAAGGTTCCCAAGAGCGTTCTGGTGGCCCACTTGGGCGGGCCCGGTGCCTTGCGGGCTGAGGCGATCCGCGAGGCTGTTCCCACCTTCTACGCTCGGGCGGTCGACGAGACCGGTATCGACCCCATCGGGGAGCCCGAGATCAACGTCGTCCGGGGTGAGGACAGCGGTCCGGTGAGCTTCGAGGTGGACGTCGAGGTGCGTCCCGAGCCCGAGATCCACGGCTACCACGGGCTGCAGGTCACCCTGCCGTCACCCCACGTGTCCGACACCGAGATTGAGGAGCTGATCGATCGGTACCGCGAAACTGACGCCACCTTGGCACCCGTCGATCGCCCCATCGTCAACGGCGACGTGGTGACCTTGGACCTCCGCGTGGACCGGCCCGACAGCGACGAGCCCCTGACGATGAGCGACTACATGTACACCGTGGGCTCCCGGGCGCTGTTGCCCGGGGCCGATGAGCAGATCCTGGGGCTGCGGGCGGGCGAGGATCTGACTCTGGAGGGTCCGGTGGGATCGGCGACCGGGACGTACCACGTGCATCTCAGCCAGGTCCAAGAGCGGGTCATGCCCGACCTGACCGACGCCTGGGTGCAAGAGAACACCGAGTGGCCGAGCGTCGAGGACATGCGAGACGGCCTGGTTCTCCAGGTGAGGCGGCGCAAGATCCTCGAGACCCGGCTGGCCGAGCGCGACGCGGCCCTACTGGCGCTGGGCGAGCTGGTCGACGAGAGCGTCGTCCCCGAGGTGCTGGCGAGCCGGGAGACCAACGAGCGGCTCCACGACCTCGGCCACCGACTGGCCGAGCAGAAGCTCGAGCTCAACGACTTCCTGCGTGCGACCAACCAGACGGCCGACGGTCTGCTCGCCGCGCTGCGGACCGAGGCGGTGCGCGCCGTCCGGATCGACCTGGCGCTGCGGGCCCTGGCGCGCGCGGAGTCGCTCGAGCCGACTGACGCCGAGGTGGACGAGGAGCTGGCCTCGACGGCCGAAGCCATGGCCGCCACGGCCGAGGGCCTGCGCGTCGATCTGCACGAGTCGGGGCGCATGAGTGCCTTTCGCGCCGAGGTGGCCAAGAACAAGGCGGCGCAGTGGCTGCGCGACCACGTCACCTACGTCGATCCTGAGGGTGTGGCCATCGATCTGTCGCGTCTCGGTGACGGCGACGAGCCGACCGACGCGTAGGGTGGGCGGCGTGCACGAGCATCGCGTTCAGAACTACCTGGTCCCCACCGTCGTCGAGTCGTCCAATCGCGGCGAGCGGGCCTACGACCTCTACAGTCGCCTGCTGCGCGAGCGCATCATCTTCCTGGGCACGCCCATCGACGACACCGTCGCCAACCTGGTGTGCGCGCAGATGCTCTTCTTGGAGTCCGAGGACCCCGAGAAGGACATCAACCTCTACATCAACTCACCCGGTGGCGACATCACCGGACTCCTGGCGATCTACGACACGATGAAGTACATCAAGCCTGACGTGTCGACGTTCTGCTTCGGTCAGGCTGCCTCCGCGGCTGCGGTGCTGCTGGCCGCCGGCGCGCGCGGCAAGCGCTACGCGCTGCCGCACGCGCGGGTCCTGCTGCACCAGCCCTGGGGCGGGGTGGGTGGGCAGGCCTCCGATATCGAGATCCAGGCACGGGAGATCTTGCGCATGAAGGACATGCTCAATGAGATGCTGGCCGCCGACACGGGGCAGCCCATCGACCGTATTTTGCGCGACACGGATCGGGACTTCATCATCGGTGCGGCCGAGGCCGTCGAGTACGGCCTGATCGACGAGGTTATCTCCTCGCGTATGTAGATGCCCGTCTTGGTGGGCAGGGTCTTTTAGGATGGATCCGGTCCGGTCGGTTCGGAGGGATGCCGTGGCGAAGTTCGGCGAGGATAACGACCTCATCAAGTGCAGCTTCTGCGCCAAGGGGCAGAAGCAGGTCAAGAAGCTCATCGCGGGACCCAGCGTGTACATCTGCGACGAGTGCATCGACCAGTGCAACGACATCATGGCCGACGAGTTCGGGGACCGGCCCGAGTTCGTCCTCGAGGAGATCCCTACGCCGCGGGACATCTCGGCGTTCCTCGACGAGTTCGTGGTGGGTCAGGCGGAGGCCAAGAAGATTCTGGCGGTCGCGGTCTACAACCACTACAAGCGGATCCAGTCGGGCCCACTGCACGACAGCGACGTCGAAGTGGCCAAGTCCAACGTGCTCCTGCTCGGCCCGACGGGCTGCGGCAAGACCTTCCTGGCTCAGACGCTCGCGCGCATGCTCAACGTGCCCTTCGCCATCGCTGACGCGACCGCGCTCACCGAGGCCGGTTACGTCGGCGAGGATGTGGAGAACATCCTCCTCAAGCTCCTGGCGGCGGCCGACTTCGACGTCAAGCGGGCCGAGCGGGGCATCATCTACATCGACGAGATCGACAAGATCGCCCGCAAGAGCGACAATGCGTCCATCACGCGGGACGTTTCGGGCGAGGGCGTCCAGCAGGCGCTGCTCAAGATCCTCGAGGGAACCGTCGCCAACGTCCCGCCCCAAGGCGGGCGTAAGCATCCTCACCAGGAGTTCATCTCGATCGACACCTCGAACATCCTGTTCGTGTGCGGCGGGGCCTTCGACGGGCTCGAATCCATCATCGAGCGCCGCCGGGGCAAGAAGTCGATCGGGTTCAACTCGCCAATCGAGCTGAATCGCTCGGGGGACATCGAGATCTTCCGTCACGTCCTGCCCGAGGACCTGGTGAAGTTCGGGCTCATACCGGAGTTCATCGGGCGGCTGCCGGTGATCGGCTCGGTGCACCAGCTGGACCGGGCCATGCTGATCGACGTGCTCACCGAGCCGCGCAACTCGCTCGTCAAGCAGTTCCAGCAGGTGCTGGCAATCGACGGCGTGGAGCTGGTGTTCGAGCCCGAGGCTCTGGAGGCCATCGCCGACCAGGCGCTGGTGCGCGGGACGGGTGCGCGAGGACTGCGCTCCATACTGGAGCGAGTGCTCCTCGAGACGATGTTCGACGTGCCGGGGCGCTCGGACGTCGTGCGCTGCGTCGTTACCGTGCGGTCGGTCGAGGGCGGCGAGGAACCTCTCTACGAGCTGCGCAAGACGCCCCGCGCTCGTCGCGCCAGCTGAGGTGCGATTCGCCGACTACACCGAGGCGGTGACGTGGCTGGAGTCGCACGTCGACTTCGAACGCGTGATGCGCCCGCGGCGCGTGCCGCCGACCCTGCAGCCAGTCGTCGAGACGCTGGCTTACCTGGCTGACCCGCACCACGACTACGCGACGGTGCACGTGACGGGAACCAACGGCAAGGGGAGCACGACCACCTTGATTGCGGCGCTGCTCGCCGAGACGGGACTGCGCGTGGGGCTGTTCACCAGTCCCGACCTCCACGCGATCAACGAGCGCATCGCCGTGAACGGCCAGCACATTGGCGACGATGAGCTGATCACGCTCCTGTCACGGCTGGCCGACGTGGAGCAGGTCACCGGCATCGTGCTGACGCGCTTCGAGATCTTGACGGTCTCGGCCTTGCTGCACTTCTCCGACGAGGGC
Source organism: Actinomycetes bacterium (assembly GCA_021827705.1). GTDB lineage: Bacteria > Actinomycetota > Acidimicrobiia > Acidimicrobiales > RAAP-2 > RAAP-2. The sequence continues at coordinate 107,697 of JAKAUQ010000007.1, read as the reverse complement.
GTCGACGTCGGCGTGATCGAGGTCGGACTGGGCGGCACCTGGGACGCGACCAACGTCATCGATTCCCAGGTGGCCGTGCTGACCAACGTCGATCTCGACCACACCCAGGTTCTGGGTCCCACGATCAGCGACATCGCTCGAGACAAGGTGGGTATCTTCCGCGCGACAGGGCGTGCGGTCGTGGGTACCACCAACGCCATCGTCGTACCCATTGCTCGCCAGCGCCTCGCGGACCTGGACGGCGAGGGCTGGTTCGCGGGTCAGGACTTCGACCTGGTGTCCAACGAACTGGCCGTTGGGGGCCGGCGCCTGACGATGCGCACACCTTTTGGGGAGTACCGTGACGTGGCCCTCAGCCTGCACGGGATCCATCAAGGGGCCAACGCGACGACCGCGGTCGTGGCCGCCGAGGCGTTCCTCGGTCGCGCCCTGGGCGACGACGTGGTGCGCGGCGCCCTCTCCAAGGCGCGGATGCCCGGGCGCCTCGAGGTGGTGGGCTGGGAGCCGACGATCCTCGTGGACGGGGCTCACAACCCGGCGGGCATCGGCGTCTTGGTGGCCAGCCTGGAAGATGCCTTCGAGGTTCCCGGTCGTCGTCGCTGCATCGTGGGCATGCTGCGAGGGCGCGACCTCGACGAGATGGTTGAGCCGCTCGTGCGCTACGGCTTCGACGAGTTCGTCTGCTGCGCGCCGGACTCTCCCCGGGCGGTTCCCGCCACGGAGGTGGCCGCCGCTCTGTGGCGCTACGGCGTGCGTGCGGAGGTGGAGGAGAGCCCGGCGGCCGCCCTGGCCGTCGTGCGAGCGAGGGCCGACGCCGAAGATCTCATCGTGGTGACCGGAAGCCTCTACGTGGTCGCCGACGCCCGGGCCGCGGCTCTCGGCCAGCCAGCGCATCACCGCGCCTGAGGTCGCGGGGTCGGCTGTTAGATTCGTCCCTCGTGGATCGGACCCTGGTCATCATCAAACCCGACGCCGTGGAGCGGGGGCTCAGCGGCGAGATTCTGGTGCGCCTCGAGCGCAAGGGGCTGCATCTGGTGGCCGCGCAACTGCGCACCATCGACGCGGACACCGCCGCTCGGCACTACGTCGAGCACGTGGGGCGTCCCTACTACGCGGCCCTTTTGGAGTTCATCACGCGTGGCCCGTCGCTGGTGCTGGTGGTCGCCGGGGTTCCGGAAGTCTGGCGCGTGGTGCGAACGCTGATGGGGTCGACGAACCCGCTGGAGGCTGCACCGGGCACGATTCGGGGGGACTTCGGGCTGATCACCCGGGAGAACCTGGTTCACGGCTCGGACTCGCCCGAAGCGGCTGAGCGGGAGATCGCTCTCTTTTTTCCCGCCCTGTGACCGGCGTGCTGTGGCCGACGGCGCTGTGCGTGCCCTAGCCTGGTGGGGGTGAGCCTGCGTCGGGCGCGTCGAATTCGATAGAGGTCGTATGGTTGATAGTCGCTTCACCATCTTGGGGCGGGACATGGCCGTCGACCTGGGGACCGCCAACACCCTGGTCTACGTCCGCGGTCGCGGGATCATCTTGAACGAGCCGTCCGTGGTCGCCGTGGACGTGAAGGACGGCAAGCCGCTGGCGGTGGGCGCCGAGGCCAAGCGCATGATCGGGCGCACGCCGAGCAACATCCAGGCCATCCGTCCCCTCAAAGATGGCGTGATCGCCGACTTCGAGATCTGCGAGAAGATGCTGCGCTACTTCATCCATCGCGTGCACCAGCGTCGCTTCGCCAAGCCGCGCATGGTCATCTGCGTGCCCTCGGGGATCACTGGCGTCGAGCAGCGTGCCGTCATGGAGGCGGCCGAGTTCGCCGGTGCGCGCAAGGCCTACATCATCGAGGAGCCGATGGCCGCGGCCATCGGGGCGGGACTGCCCGTGCACGAGCCCAGCGGCAACATGGTCGTCGACATCGGTGGCGGCACGACGGAGGTCGCCGTGATCTCGCTGGGCGGCATCGTGACCAGCCAGTCGATCCGCGTGGGCGGGGATGAGCTCGACGAGGCGATCGTGGCCTTCGTGAAGAAGGAGTTCCAGCTGGCCCTGGGCGAGCGGACGGCCGAAGAGATCAAGATCCAGCTCGGCTCGGCGTACCCGCTCGAGACCGAGCTGCGCGCCGAGATCCGCGGTCGCGACCTGGTGACGGGGCTTCCCAAGACGGTGGTGATCTCCACCGAGCAGATCCGTCAGGCCATCGAGGAGCCCGTCCAGGCCATCGTGGATGCCGTCAAGGTCACCTTGGACCGGACCCCGCCCGAGCTCGCAGCCGACCTGATGGAGCAGGGGATCGTCCTCACGGGTGGCGGCGCGCTCCTCAACGGCATTGCCCAGCGGCTGGAGGTCGAGACCAATATGCCGATCGTCATCGCCAACGACCCGCTCAACTGCGTGGCGCTGGGCAGTGGGATGTGCTTGGAGGAACTCGAGACCTTCTCGCGGGTACTGAAGTCCAGCCCGGCTCGCTAAGCCGTGGCCAGCGACCGTTCGAAGCGGCGCGCCTGGACCCTGGGGGTCACCGCGCTGGTTGTCGTGACTGCCCTGTACCTGACGGTCGGCGTGATGTCCGGGCTGCGTCGCGCAGCCAACTTGGTGGTCGCGCCCTTCGCCTGGACGGTCGATGAGGTGTCGCTGCCCATCGGCCACCTTCTGGCCGGCGCCATCAACTACAGCGACGTCGTCGCCCAGAACGAGCGTCTGCGCTACGAGCTGGGTCGGGCCCAGCAGCGCGCCGAGGAGAGCTGGGCCATGGAGCGCCAGCTGACCCAGCTCACCACCGAGCTTCACGTCCCCTTCGTCGGCTCCTTGGCCACCGTGGCGGCCCAGGTGACCACGTTCTCTCCGACGAACTTCGCAGCGACCTTCGACATCTCCAAGGGGCAAGACCAGGGTGTGCTCGTCGGTATGCCGGTGGTGGCTAACGGCGGTCTGGTGGGTGGGGTCGTGTCCACCAGCCCCAATGGCGCGACGGTCCGCATGATCAGCGACGGCCGGAGCGTCGTCGGCGTGACGTTCGGCAACGCGCACAGTTCGTTCGTGCTGGCGGGCACGGGGCTGGGCAACAGCCTGGTGACCAACAGCGCCACCTTGGGCACGCCGCCACGGAGGGGCCAGCTGCTCTCGACGGACGGGCTCAACGGGGGGCTCTATCCGCCCGGGCTGCCCGTCGCGCGCGTGACCAGCGTTTCGGGCAGCACCGGCGCTGGCACGGTCAGCGTGCGTGCGCAGCCGGTGGCCGACCTCAGCCACCTGTTCTACGTGGACGTCGTTCTCTGGGAGCCCTCGACGTGACTCGGGCGGTCGTCCCGCTGACCATCGTCACGTTGTTCGTGGTCGCCATCCAGCTGCAGTTGCTGTCAACTCTGCGGGCAGCGGGTGCCGTGATCATGTTGGTGTGGCTCTGGCCCTTCGTGGTCGGCCTGACCGGGGCGCTGGTCCCCGCGCTGTGGGTCGCGGTGCTGTCGGGACTCTTCTTCGACGCCCGCAGCACGATGCCTTTCGGGCTGACGATCGTCGTGGCCCTGGGGCTCGCCTGGTTTGCCGCGCGCCTGGGACGTGAGGGTGTGGGCGACCTGGACTCGGCGGCCTGGTGGGTGCCCCCGGTGCTGGCGGGCCTGGCGGGTCTCCTCGCGCCGGCGGGCTACGTAGCCCTGGCGACCGTGGCCCTCGATCCGGGCCTGTGGCGGGACCACCTCGGTGCATCGATGGTTGCCAACGCCATCGTGTTCGCGATCGCGGCCCGGCCGCTGGCCCGTCTGGCGCGCCGGCTCACCCTCGGCGCACGAGGACGCTCGTGAGACGGTCCTGGCGCGAGCGCCCGACCGGATCGATCTTTTCGCGGCTGTGGCGCCCCTGGGAGTCGCTCAACCCGTTCCGGCGCCGTGGACGCGTCATCAATGCGCGCCGGCCGGTCGGGATCCGCAACCTGGTCACCGCGCCCGAAGAGGTCCAGGTCCGTCCCGAGCGGCGCTGGCGCATCATCGGCGGGTTCTTCCTCATCCTCCTGGTGGTCCTGTTCGCTCGGCTGTTCGCGCTCCAGGTGCTCGACGTGCGCACGGCGATCGCGACGGTGGACGCCAACTCGCTGCGCGTAAGCCCCATCCCGGCGCCGCGCGGCCTGATCGTGTCGCGGACCGGGCAGGCTCTGGTGGCCAACCGGGTCACCACCGAGGTCGAGCTGTCCCGGGCCGAGGCGAGCCTCGACCCAGCGATCAAGGGTTCCCTAGCCGCACTGACCGGCGTGAGCGTCACGTCGATCAACGCCGCGTTGAACAATCCGCAGTACGACCCGTACCAGCCCGCGCCGATCCTGCTCGACGCCCCGGCGCACATCGTCGAGTACCTCAAGTTGCACAGCAGCGAGTTCCCCGGGATCAGCATCGTCAATGTCGCCACCCGGACCTACCCGGCCGGGGGCAACGTCGCCGCGCCGGTGCTCGGCTACGTGGGGCCGATAACCGGAGCCGAGATCGCCGCCCACCCCAACCAGGGGTACCAGACCACGTCGCAGATCGGCAAGACCGGCATCGAGGCGTTCTACGAGCAGTACCTACGGGGCCGCGACGGCAAGCGGACCGTCGAGGTGGATGCCTTCGGCAACGTCCTGGCCACGGCGCGCGTCACGCCGCCCGTCGCGGGCGACACCGTGCAGCTGAACATCGACCTGCCCCTGCAAGAGGCCCTCCAGGGCTACCTGGCCAACCAGATCCTCACCGATCGCAAGACCTTCGACCCGGTCTCGCACCGGTACCCGCAGGCACCCAACGGGGCCGCCGTGGTGCTCGATCCCAACACCGGAGCGGTCCTGGCCATGGCCAGCTACCCGGCCTACAACCTGAACTCCTTCACGCACGGCCTGAGTGAGAAGACCTACGCCAGCCTGGCGCGCGTAGGGGCGTTCAACAACTACGCGATCCAGGGCCTCTACACCCCGGGCAGCACCTTCAAGCTCTTCACTGCCACGGCGATGATGCAGACGGGGATCTTGTCTCCCACGACACTGATCGACGACACGGGCATCTACAAGGTGCCCGGCTGCCTGCAGGGATACCACGGGTGTGTCTTCCACGACGCGGAGACCTACGGGAACGGCCTCGTGAACCTGCCCCTGGCGCTGACCGTCTCGTCGGACTACTACTTCTACAACCTGGGGTACCTGTTCTGGGCGCACCAGCATCGCTACGGACAGACGGCCATCCAGAACGTGGCGCGCGAGTACGGGGCGGGCCAGTACACCAACATCGACCTGCCCAACGAGGTCAGTGGCCGCGTGGACTCGCCGGCGGTGCGCAAGATCTTGCACCGCGAGGCACCCAAGGCCTTCCCGAACGTCGCCTGGTACACGGGCGACAACATTGAGATGGCGTTCGGTCAGGGAGCGACCGCTCTCACCCCGATCGAGCTCGCGGACGCCTACGCCACCTTCGCCAACGGCGGCACCCGGTACGCACCCGAGGTGGCTGCCGCGATCCGCACGCCCGAGGGTCGCATCGTCCTGCGGTACCGTCCGCGGGTTCTCGGTCACGTGAACCTGCCCCCCAGGGTGCGCGACCCGATCCTCCAGGGGCTCATCGGGGTGATCGCCAACCCGCGCGGCACCGGCTACTACGCCTTCCAGCACGACGCCACGTTCTCGATCTCGCAGTACGTGCTCGCGGGCAAGACCGGGACGGCCTCGAATGCGCCAGGCCTCGAGCCCAACTCACTCTTCGTGGCCTTTGGCCCGGTGGGCCATCCCCGCTACGTCGTGGCTTGTGTCATCGGGGAGGGCGGCTACGGGGCCAACGCCGCCGCGCCCGTCGTGGCCCGGACCTTCAGCTACCTGTTCGCCCACCCGGTGCCCCCCCTGTTCACCGGCTCGCGCCTGCCCGGGGCCATCCCGACCACCACGGTGCCCTCGGCCACCTCCTCGACGACGACCACGGTGCCGTCGACCACCACCACCGTGGCGCGTGCGGGCTGAGCCACGGTGTAGCCTGGAGCCGTGATGGCCGCGCACCCCGCGCGGCTCAGACAGCGGGGCCGGGTGGCCCGAGCGGGGTTGATGTGGTGACATCCGAGACGAGGCAGTTCCTCGACGAGGGCATGTGGGCCGCAGTTCTCCTGGTCACGCTGTCTTTCAATCCCGAGGGCGCGACCGCGATCCCTCTTCGACGCCACCGGCGCACGTCTCTGGATGCGCGCCCCGCTGAGTACGCAAGGAGTGCCCGTCGTGAGCGACGAGAACAGTGCCAACGACCGCCCAACCGGCCCCCGTATCGGGGACGTCCGTCCAGCTCCCAAGATTGGTGACACCCGGCCGAGCTCGTCGTCGAGTCAGTTGAGTCCGGCCACCGCGCCCACGACGACGCCAGGCAGCGGGGGCGCGCGACGTCGGCGGGGGGGTCGCGGCCGGGGAGGACGCTCTTCCGGGCAGCGCGTCGTCACGGGTGTCGAGGCCCCCGTCGAGGCCTCCGCTCCGCCGGCTGCGGAGGCGGCGCCGTCGCGAGCGCGCCGTCGGCGCCGTGGCGGCGAGCGGCGCACTCGGGCCCAGGGGCGCTACCTGATGTGCGTGCACGCGACGCCGCTCGCCACGCACATCGCGACCCTTGAGGGCCGCACGATGGTCGAGTACGTGGTCGCCAAGGCGGCCGACGAGACCAACCAGATCGACGGGAACATCTACGTGGGGCGGATCCAGAATGTCCTGCCCGGCATGGAGCTCGCCTTCGTCGACATCGGTATCCCCAAGAACGCCGTCTTGTACCGAGGCGATGTCACGGTCGACGACGACGTTGAGGGGACGCCGGCCACCAAGCGGATCGAGGAGATGCTGCGCGCCGGGCAGACAGTCGTGTGCCAGGTGACCAAGAATGCGATCGGGGCCAAGGGCGCCCGGCTGACCCAAGAGGTCTCGCTGCCCGGCCGCTTCGTCGTGCTGGTGCCCAACTCGACGACCGTGGGGATCTCCAAGCGCCTCCCCGACGGCGAGCGCCGCCGCCTGCGCAAGATCGTCGACGACGTCAAGCCGGCGCACCACGGCGTCATCATCCGTACCGCAGCCGAAGGGGTTTCGGCCGAGGATCTCTCCCGTGACGTCGCGTCGCTGGCCGAGAAGTGGGAGGCCATCGAGGCCGAGGTGGCGCGCTCCAACCAGCCACGCCTCGTCTACCGCGACCTGGACCTGGCGGTGCGCGTCCTGCGCGAGGAGCTGAACGACGACTACCGCGGCGTGCTGATCGACGACGCCGAGCTGTTCGCCAAGGTGCGCGAGTACGTCGCGGCGGTCAACCCGGAGCTGACCGACCGCATCGAGTTCTACGACCCGGCCGCCGAAAGCCTGCCCCTGTTCGAGCGCTACTTCGTGCACGAGCAGCTGCACCGGGCCCTGGAGCGCAAGGTGTTCTTGCCCTCGGGCGGGTCGCTGATCATCGAGCGGACCGAGGCGCTGACGGTGATCGACGTCAACACCGGCAAGAACGTCGGCAAGAGCAATCTTGAAGAGACGGTCTTTCGGAACAACCTGGAGGCCGCCGAGGAGGTGGCGCGTCAGCTGCGCCTCCGTGACATCGGTGGGATTATCGTCATCGACTTCATCGACATGGAGGCCAAGGCGAACCGTGAGGCGGTGGCCTCGGCGCTGCGCCAGGCCCTCGCCCGGGACAAGACGCGTACCCAGGTCTTCGACATCTCCGAGCTCGGTCTGGTCGAGATGACCCGCAAGCGCATCAACGAGGGACTCTTGGAGTCGGTCTCCACCGTGTGCACCGTGTGCGACGGTCGGGGCTTCGTGATCTCGACGGGACTGTGACCGCGGGCCCGGTCCCGTCGGCTAGGATGGTAACCCTATGTACGCCGTGATTCGTGTGGGGACGTCCCAAGAGCGCGTGACTGAGGGGCAGGTGGTCCGTGTGGACCTGCGCCGGGAGTCCGTCGGAGAGCAGGTCATCTTCGAGCCCGTCCTCATCGTTGACGGTGAGACGGTGCTGGCAGGTCCCGCGCTCAGCGGGGCGACCGTCACGGGCACCGTCGTGGGAGGCGAGAAGGGCCCCAAGATCCGGGGCCTGACCTACAAGCCCAAGTCCAACCAGCGTCGGCACTGGGGACATCGCCAGAAGTACTCGACTGTCGAGATCACGGCGATCGCGACTCCGGCCTAAGGAGAGTCATGTCCAAGACCAAAGGTGGCGGCTCAACGCGCAACGGGCGCGACTCCCATGCTCAGCGGCTGGGCGTCAAGACGTTCGATGGGACCGCGGTGACCTCGGGCAGCATCCTGGTTCGCCAGCGCGGGACGCAGTTCCACCCGGGCGTTAACGTGGGCATCGGCCGCGACGACACCCTCTTCGCGCTGGTAGACGGCACCGTCCACTTCGCCTTCCGCCAGGGACGCAAGCGCGTCGACGTCCTGGTCTAGCCCGCCACGCGGGCATCGCGCCGAATGCAGAAAGCCCCCGGCTCGCGCCGGGGGCTTTCTGCATTCGTCCTGGTCTAGCCCTTGACGGCCTTCTTGAACGTCGAGCCGATGGTCACCTTGGGTGCTCGCGACGCACTCACCTGGATCGCCTCGCCCGTCTGCGGGTTGCGCGCGGTGCGCGCCTTGCGCTGCACCCGCTCGAAGGCCACGAAACCTGAGAGCACGACCTTCTCTCCCTTGGCGACGTTGCTCACGACGACGTCCTCGAAGGCCCGCAGGACCTCGGCCACCGTGCTCTTGGTGGCACCACTTGCGGCGGCCACAGCCTCTACCAACTCGGCCTTGTTCACCGGTCGACTCCTTTTTCCATCTCTTCAGTCGGCCTGGGGATTCCCAGTCGCCGACCCTCATCTTTATCGATTGAGAGCGCGATTCCTGGGATATTGCCCAAGTTTTCGCCCGCAACGCGTCGTGCGCGCCCGAGCCCTGCCCGGCTTGCGCCGGCCAGGACCTAGCATGACGCCGTGGGGGAATCGGGTCACCGACCGCGCTTGACCGAGCTGACCAGGCGGGAACTGGGGCTCTACCAGGACGAACACCCGAGATCGGCGGGGCTGCACACGGGCGCCGACCACCTCTTGGGGCGCGTGCCGATGACGTGGATGGGTAAGTGGGCCGGAGGGTTCCCGTTGGGCTTTCGCGCAGCGCACGGCGCGATTGTGGAGGACCTGGACGGCCACGAGCTCGTGGACTTCGCCCTGGGGGACACCGGTGCGATGGCGGGGCACTCGCCCCAGCCGCTGGTGGATGCCGTGGCTCGCCGCCTGCGCGACGGGGGCGTGACCACGATGCTGCCGACCGCGGACGCCGAGTGGGTCGCCGCCGAGCTGGCGCGGCGCTTCCAGGTGCCCCAGTGGAGCTTCACCTTGTCGGCCACGGACGCGAACCGCTGGGTCCTGCGCCTCGCTCGGATGGTCACCGGGCGCCCCAAGGTCCTGGTGTTCTCGTACTGCTACCACGGGACCGTCGACGAGACGTTCGTCGTGGTCGATCCCGCCACCGGGCGCGCGATGTCCCGTCCGGGAAATGCCGGCCCCAGCGTGGACCCGTCCGAGACGACGCGCGTCGTGGAGTTCAATGATCTGGCCGGTCTCGAGCGCGAGCTGGCCCACGGCGACGTCGCGGCGGTCCTGACCGAGCCCGCCCTCACCAACATCGGCATCGTGCTGCCCGAGCCGGGATTCCTGACTGGCGTGCGCCAGATGTGCGACGCGACCGGCACGCTGCTCGTCATCGACGAGACCCACACGTTCTCGGCTGGTCCCGGTGGCGCGACGCGGCGCTGGGGGCTACGCCCCGACGCCGTCACCATCGGCAAGTCCCTCGGCGGAGGCGTGCCGAGCGGGGCCTACGGGCTCAGTGACGATCTGGCCCGACGCACCCTGGCGGCCGTGGCCGACGGGTACGACATCGTCGACGTCGGCGGCGTCGGCGGGACGCTGGCCGGTAATGCCCTGAGCCTGGCCGCCATGCGGGCCGTGCTCGGCGAGGTCCTGACCGAGGAGGCGTTTGTCCACATGGAGGCGCTGGCCACGCGCTTCGCCGCCGACGTGGCGGCCACGATTGCCGACAGCGAGTTGGGCTGGTCGGTCACCCAGCTGGGGGCGCGCTGCGAGTACCGCTTCGCCTCGCCGGCCCCGCGCAGCGGTGGCGAGTCGGCAGCCAGCACCGACCCCGAGCTCGAGGACTTCCTCCACCTCTACGGCGTCAATCGTGGCGTGCTGATCACGCCGTTCCACAACATGGCCCTGATGTCGCCGGCAACCACCCTGACCCACGTCGACCAGCACCGGCAGGTGTTCGACGAGGCGGTGAACCTGCTCGTCACCTCGGGGGCGCTCGAGGCCAGCCCGTAGGATTGGGCGGTGTCCAGCTTCGTCGACGCCGCCCAGCTCCACGCGCGCGCTGGCGACGGCGGGGCGGGGTGTGTGAGCTTTCGCCGGGAGGCCCACGTGGCGCGCGGGGGACCCGACGGTGGCGATGGGGGCCACGGCGGCGACGTGTGGCTCGTAGCCGACGTCAACCAGTCGTCCCTGCTGGGCTTTCGCGACCATCCCTTCCGCCGGGCCGGTGACGGCCGCCACGGCTCCAGCAAGCGTCAGCACGGGGCGGCGGGGGGCGATGTCGAGGTGGCCGTGCCGGTGGGCACAGTGGTTCACGATGCCGCAGGCGAGGTCCTGGTGGACCTCGACATCCCGGGATCGCGGTGGCGGGCCGCGGCGGGGGGCCAGGGTGGCTGGGGCAATGCGCGCTTCCTGTCGAATCGCCGCCGCGCCCCCGACTTCGCCGAGCAGGGCGAGCGGGGCGAGGAGCGCTGGTACGACCTGGAGCTGAAGCTGCGCGCCGACGTGGCCATCGTGGGCTTCCCCAACGTGGGGAAGTCCACGCTGATCGCGACGGTCTCGGCCGCCCGTCCCAAGATCGCGGACTACCCGTTCACGACGCTGGTGCCCAACTTGGGTGTGGTGCGCGTGGGCGACCGGGCCAGTCACCGCGAGGACGCTACGGAGTTCGTCATGGCCGACATCCCCGGACTCGTGGAGGGTGCAGCGAGCGGTCGCGGGCTGGGCCGGGAGTTTCTGCGCCACGTCGAGCACGCCCGGGTCCTGTGTCTCGTGCTCGACCTCTCCGAGGGCGCCCCGGTGCCCGCGTCGGCCCAGTACGAGGTCCTCCAGCGTGAGCTCGCGGACTACATGCCCGAACTGATCGAGCGCCCGCGCCTGGTCGTGGGGTCCAAGGGCGACCTGGCCGGGGGCCGCGAGCCCCTCGTCGACCTCACCATCGCCGCGGTGACCCGTCAGGGGGTCGACGGCCTGCTCTCCCGTCTGGCCGAGATGGTCAACGCGGCGCGTCGGGAGGCCGCGGCCGCCGCACCCGCCCCCGTCCTGCACCGGCCAGCAGCCGAGGGTGCGGTCAGCGTGCGGCGCGAGCCGGCGGGCTGGGTCCTGGAGGGGCGAGCGGCCGAACGGGCGGTGCGGTTCAACGATCTGACCGGCAGCGGGGCCCTCGAGGAGTCCGTGCGTCGGCTGCGGGCCCTCGGCGTCGACCGCCTGCTGGCGCGTGCGGGTGCGCGTGACGGCGACGTGGTGCGCGTCGGACCAGTCAGCTTCGAGTGGTTCCGCGACGCGGCCGGCACGGGGATCGACGCGGTAGAGCCCCATCGCGCGACTCAGCGGGAGCGCCGGGCGCGCCGCGAGCGCCGGAGCGACCATGACGACGCGTAGCGTCGTGGTCAAGGTCGGGACCACGTCGGTCACCGACGCCCACGGCGGCGTCGACGTCGGCGTGCTGGCCGCGATCGCCCGAGACGTAACGGCGCTGCGCGCGGAGGGCTGGCAGGTCGCGGTGGTGACATCGGGAGCGATCACCGCGGGCTGGGCCGAGGTCGGGGCGGGGCGTCGGCGTCCGACCGACGCTGCCACGTTGCAGGCGGTGTCGGCCGTGGGCCAGCCCCTGCTGATGCACGCGTGGCGCGACGCCTTTGGCGCACTGGACGTCCCGGTCGGCCAGGTGCTATTAGCGCCGCTGGACTTCGCCCACCGGGGCCAGTACCTCCAGGCCCGCGGGACCCTGGAGTCGCTGGCTCGCTTGGGCGTGGTGGCCGTGGTCAACGAGAACGACGCGGTGGCCGACGAGGAGATCCGCTTTGGGGACAACGATCGCCTGGCGGCACTGGTCGCCAACCTGGTGGGTGCCTCGCACCTGGTGCTGCTGACCGACACCGACGGCTTGCTCACCGCCGATCCGCGCCTCGATCCCACGGCCACCTTGATCGACGAGGTCGCGGCGATCGATGCGGACCTCATGGAGATCGCCGGAGCGAGCCGGTCGGGTGTGGGTAGCGGGGGCATGGCCTCCAAGTTGGCCGCGGCCCGGCTGGCGACGTGGTCGGGGGTGACCGTGATCATTGGTGCCGCGCGCACGGTCGAGCCGCTGCGGCGCGCCCTGGGCTCGCGCCGGGCGGGCACCCGGTTTCGGCCCCGCCCCGATCGCCTGGCCGCCCGCAAGGCATGGATCGCGTTCGCCGCCCCGAGTCGGGGGTCCGTGACGATCAACCAGGGCGCCGTCGAGGCGCTGGTGCACGGGGGCCGCAGCCTCCTGCGCGTCGGCGTCGTGGGGCGGTCCGGGGACTTCGCCCAGGGCGACGCCATCGACGTCCGCGATGCGGATGGCGCGCGGGTGGCCAAGGGGCTCGCCCGAATGGACGCCGCAGCCCTGGACACCGAGGAGGGCGACGTGGTCATCCATCGCGACGACCTGGTGGTGCTGCGGGCGCGCTGACGGGTCGGCCCATCGAGTGCCCCGATGGCTCCGTTACGCTACGTCCATGTCCGCTGGAGAACTCGCCACCCAGGGCCAGGCCGTGCGCGCCGCTGCCCGCGAGCTGGCCCGGGCCCCCGATGCGCAGCGTCAGAGCGTCCTGCACCGGGTGGCTGCGGCCCTCGATGCACAGGCCGAGCGCCTCGTGCAGGTCAATGCCGCCGATGTCGCCTCCTACTCCGAGGGTGGCCCGGGCCGGGATCGCCTCCTGCTGACGCCTGACCGGATCGCGGCGATGTCCGCCACTTTGCGCGAGGTGGCAGCGGTTCCCGACCCGCTCTTCGAGGTTGTGGACCCGGCGACGCGACCCAACGGGCTGCGCGTTGAGCGCGTGCGGGTGCCGCTCGGCGTCATCGGCGTGGTCTACGAGAACCGTCCCAACGTGACCAGTGACGTCGCCGGCCTCTGCGTGCGCAGTGGGAACGCCGCGTTCCTGCGGGGATCGGCGTCAGCCTTCGGCTCCAATCGCTTCATCGTCGACCTGTGGCGCGACGCCTTGGTCGCCGAGGGACTGCCCGCCGACGCCGTTGCCCTGGTCGCCGATCCCTCCCATGAGGCGGCCGTGGCCTTCATGCAGATGAGCGACGTGCTCGACTGCCTCATCCCTCGTGGTGGCCCGAGTCTGATTGCCGCGATGCGCGAGCACGCGCGCGTGCCCTACGTCCTCGACGGCGACGGGAACTGCCACATCTTCCTGGACGCCTCGGCACCGCTGGACGAGGCGGTGCGCATCGTCGACAACGCCAAGACGTCGCGCCCGGGGGTGTGCAACGCAGTCGAGACGGTCCTCGTGCACCGCGACCTGGCTCCCCGGGTCCTGGGAGCCCTGGCGGCGGCCATGCCGTCGGTCGAGCTTCGCGTCGACGAGGTGGCCGCGCAGTGGCTCCCCGACGCGCCCCGCGCGACCGAGCACGACTACGCCACCGAATTCTTGGACCTGATACTCGCCGTGCGCGTCGTCGACAGCCTCGAGGAGGCCATCGCGCACGTCGCACGCTACGGCACCGGGCACTCCGAGGCCATCGTGACCCGTGATCCGGCTCACGCCGACGAGTGGGTGCGCCGCGTCGATGCGGCCGCGGTGCTGGTCAACGCATCGACGCGCTTCGTGGACGGCGGCGAGTTGGGGCTGGGCGGTGAGGTGGGGATCTCCACCCAGAAGCTCCACGCCCGCGGTCCGATGGGGTTGCGCGAGCTCACCTGCCTCAAATGGGTCGTGCGCGGCGATGGGCAGGTCCGATGAACTGGCTCGACCCCCGAGAGGAGCTGGCCCACCGGCTGGGCCTGGCCAGCACCCCCGCGGTGCACTTCACCAGTCCGGCCGAGGTGCGCGAGCGGCTGGCGGCGCAGGACTACCTGAGCGACGACACGATCGCGTCGGCGACCTTCCTGGCTGACCGGCTCGCCAAGCCGGTCCTCATCGAGGGGCCCGCCGGAACCGGCAAGACGTCGCTGGCGCGGGCGGTTGCCGACGCCACCGGAGCGCGCCTGGTGCGCCTGCAGTGCTACGAGGGGCTCGACGAGTCCAAGGCGCTCTACGAGTGGAACTACCGCAAGCAGCTGCTGCGGATCCAGGCCGGTCGGGGGGAGGGGGATGGCGCCGAGGAGTGGGAGCGTCTCGAGGGCGACATCTTCTCGGGGGACTTCCTGCTCACGCGCCCGCTCCTGGAGGCCATCACGGCCGAGGAGCCCATTGTCTTGCTCATCGACGAGGTTGACCGGGTCGAGCTCGAGACCGAGGCGCTGCTGCTGGAGATCCTCTCGGAATACCAGGTTTCCATCCCCGAGCTCGGCACCGTGAGGGCACGCCAGATCCCGCTGGTGTTCCTAACCTCCAACAGCACCCGCGAGCTCTCCGAGGCGCTCAAGCGGCGCTGCCTCTACCTCTACGTGGGCTACCCCGACGTGGCGCGCGAGCGCGACATCATCGAGGCTCGCGTGCCGGGCGTGCGCACGGCACTAGCCCAGCAGATCGCCGAGGTGGTGCGCTCGCTGCGCCAGCTCGACCTCAAGAAGGCCCCGTCGGTCTCCGAGACCCTGGACTGGGCTCGAACACTGGTCGTCCTGGGGCGTGAGGAGATCGGCATCGAGGACGCCGTAGCGACGCTTTCGGTTCTGCTCAAGTACCAAAGCGACATCGAGCGCGCCACCACGGCCCTGCGCGAGCGGCCGCCGAGCAGTGCTTGACCTGCTGGCCGGCTTCATCGGCGAGCTGCGCGCCACCGGGCTCCCGGTCTCGCTGAGCGAGCACATGGACGCGGCGCGGGCCCTCGAGTTGATCGATCTGGGCGATCGCGACCAGGTGCGGGCCACCCTGGCGGCGACGCTGGTCAAGCGATCTGATCACTTGGCCGCCTTCTACCAAGCCTTCGACGTCTTCTTCGCGGTGCGACCGGGCGCTCGGGACACCAGCGACCCGCCCGCGGAGTCGGCGCCCGGGGCGGCCGGCGAGAGCGGCGTGGGTGGGGGCGGTGGCGAGGGGATGTCGGCTGAGGAGCTGCACGACCTGCTGTACCGCGCCTTGCGCGACGACAACCGGGCCCAGCTGCGCTCCGGGGCGCGCGCCGCCGTGGAGCGCTACGCGGGCATGGAGCCGGGCCGCCCCGTGGGGGGCACCTACTACCTGTACCGCACGCTGCGCTACCTGGAGCTCGACGAGCTCGAGCGCCGGCTGGTCGAGGGCCAGCCGGGTCGGGGCGACCTGGCGTGGCGACTGGCGCGCGACGAGGCCAGAAGTCGTATCGCGCAGCTCAAGCAGGAGGTTGAGAGAGCTATTCGCGAGCGGCTGGTCGACGACCGCGGTGCCGAGGCCCTGGCCCGCTCGCTGCGCCGACCCCTGCCCGAGGACGTCGACGTGATGCACGCCAACCGCGACGAGTTGGCGGCCCTGGAGCGCGCCCTGCGGCCGCTCAGCCGCAAGCTGGCCACCCGACTGGCACGCCGGCGACGGCGGCGCCGGCGCGGCCCGGTCGACCTGCGCACGACGGTGCGCCAGAGCCTGTCGACCGGTGGGGTCCCCCTCGAGCTGCGCTTTCGGCCGCCGCGCCCGGCCAAGCCCGAGATCTTCGTCGTGGCCGACGTGTCGGGCTCGGTCGCCTCCTTCGCGCGTTTCACGCTGCACCTGGTCCACGCGATCAGCTCGCAGTTCTCGCGGGTGCGCAGCTTCGTGTTCGTCGACGGCCTCGACGAGGTGACCAGCTACTTCGAGGGGGTCGACGATCCCGCGGACGCCGTGCGGCGCATCAACTCCGAGGCCGACGTGGTCGCCTTCGATGGTCACTCCGACTACGGCCACGCCCTCACGGTCTTCCGGGACCGCTACCTCGATGAGATCACGCGGCGCACGACCGTGCTGATCCTGGGTGACGCCCGCAACAACTACCACCTGGCGCGGGCCGACGTGCTGGCCGACGTGCGCGCGCGAGCGCGCCACGTCTACTGGCTCAACCCCGAGCCTGCGGGGTACTGGAACAGCGGGGACTCGATCATCAGCGAGTACGCCGGTCACTGCGATGCCGTCGTCGAGTGCCGGACGCTGCGCCAGCTCGAGCGGTTCGTGGGGGACTTGGGCACGTGAGCGTGCCCGCCCGCTTCCGCACGCTGGGCGGCGAGCCCTCCGGTGCGCGTCTGCTCCTGGTGCGTCACGGGGAGGCCGTGTGCAACCTTGCCGGCATCGTGGGCGGCACCCGGGGCTGTACCGGCCTCAGTGATCGGGGGCGCGCCCAGGCACGCGCCCTGGGGGAGCGCCTGTCGGCGTCGGGGGAGCTGAGCGACGTTGCGGCGACCTACGTCTCGCCTCTGGCCCGCGCGCGCGAGACCGCCGATCTGGTGGCGGCGGCGGTGCCCGGACTGCCGCCGGCGCGGGTCGCCCCCGACCTCGAGGAGCTCCGACCCGGGGAGGCCGACGGGCTGACGTGGGCGCAGCTGGTGGCGCGCTTTGGCGGGCCCAACTGGGACGAGGACCCCGGCGCGCCCCTGGCGCCGGGTGGGGAGTCTTGGCTGGCGTTCTCGCAGCGCTGCCGCGCGGCCCTCGAGGATCTGGCCCGGGCGCACCCGGGGGAGCGCGTGGTGCTCTTCACCCACGCCGGCGTCATTGAGCACGCGCTGCGCCTGGCATTCCCGGCGCCCGCCGGCGCCCGGCTCGGCCTGCGCACCGTCCACTGCTCGATGACCGAGGTGGAGGTCGACGGCGCGCGCCGTCGCCTGCTGCGTTACAACGACGTGGCGCCCGTGCCGTAGCTCTGCAGAAACTCGGCGACGTGGAAGGCGAGGTCGAGGCTCTGGGTGGCGTTGAGGCGCGGGTCGCAGATCGTCGTGTAGTTGAGCTCGAGATCCTGCTCGTTGAGGCGAGCGCCACCGCCCAAGCACTCGGTGACGTCGCCGCCGGTCAGCTCGATGTGGAGCCCACCGGGCCAGGTGCCGAGCGACTCGTGCACCGCGAAGAAGCGGGCCGTCTCGGCCAGCACATCGTCGAAGTGACGAGTCTTCTGCCCGCCTCCGACGCGGAACGTGTTGCCGTGCATCGGGTCGCAGGCCCATACGACGTGGCGGCCGTCATCGCGCAGCGCCTCGACCAGGGGAGGGAGCAGGTCGCTGATGCGCGAGACGCCCATGCGGCTGATCAGGGTGATGCGCCCCGGCGCGTTGTCAGGGTTGAGCACGTCGGCGAGGCGGCGCAGCTCGTCCACGGTGGCGCTGGGGCCGACCTTGAGCCCCACGGGATTGGCCACGCCGCGCAGGAACTCCACGTGCGCTCCGTCGAGCTGCCGGGTCCGATCGCCGATCCACAGCAAATGGGCCGAGCAGTCGTACCACTGGCCCGTCAGGGAGTCCTGGCGCGTCAGCGCCTGCTCGTAGGGCAGGATCAGCGCCTCGTGGCTGGTGTAGAAGTCCACGCCCTGCAGAGCCGCGTCGTCGTGCAGATCGATGCCGCACGCGCGCATGAACGCCAGTGCGCGCTCGATCTCGTCGGCCACCACGGCGTAGCGCTGGCCCTCGGGCGAGCTGGCGACGAACTCCTGGTTCCAGGTGTGGACACGGGAGAGGGCCGCGAATCCTCCGGTGGTGAAGGCGCGCAGGAGGTTGAGGGTCGCGACCGACTGGTGGTAGGCAGCCAGGAGCCGCTCGGGATCCGGACGGCGCGCCGCCTCGGTGAACTCGTCGGAGTTGACGATGTGGCCCCGGAAAGCTGCCAGGCGCACCCCGTCGCGCTCCTCGAAGTCCTCCGAGCGCGGCTTGGCGAACTGCCCGGCGATGCGGCCGACCTTGATCACCGGGACGCCCGCGGCGTAGGTGAGGGCCACCGCCATCTGCAAGATGACCTTGAGCTTGTCGCGGATGGCGTTGGCCGACGCCTCCTCGAAGGACTCGGCACAGTCGCCGGCCTGCAAGAGGAAGGCCCGCCGCGCTGACACGTCCGACAGGTGCTGCTGGAGCCGGCGCGCCTCGCCGGCAAAGACCAGTGGGGGCTTGGCGGCCAACTCGCGCTCCACGCGGGCGAGGTGGTCGAGGTCGGGCCAGGTGGGGCTCTGGTGGACCGGCAACTGGCGCCACGAGTCGAGCGACCACTCCCGCGCCGACGACTCCATCCCCCCAGCCTAAGCGGTGGACGTCGTGGGCTCCCGTGCCCCGGGCAGCCGCCTCGCGCGCCGTTAGGCTCTCAGGGTGACCCTGCGGCGCGTTGGCCTCTTCGGGGGCACTTTTGATCCCCCTCACTTCGGGCACGTCGCCGCGGTGCGGGCCGCCGTGCGCACCCACCGCTTCAACCAGATCGAGGTGGCCGTAGCCGGGGACCCGTACCAGAAGGTGGCTCGCGGCTACGTGCGACCGGCGGCGGTCCGCCTGGCGATGGCGCGGGCGGCCTTCGGCGAGATCGAGCACGTCGTGGTCTCGGACCGCGAGGTCCGTCGCAGCGGCCCGTCCTACACGGTCGACTCGGTTCGCGAGCTGCTGGCCACCGTTGACGAGGTCGACCTGATCATCGGCGCCGATCTCGTGCCCGATCTGGAGGGATGGCACGAGGCCGACCAGCTGCGCTCCATGGTGCGCGTCGGAGTCGTCCCGCGTCCGGGCACGCACCTCGAACTTCCCGCCGGATGGGTGGGCTACGAGATCTCGATGGACCCCGTCGACCTGTCCAGCAGCTTTGTGCGCTCCCTGACGCCGGACCGCGCCGACCTGGACATTTATATCCCGACCGCAGTGATTCCGCTCTTCCAGGCCACCAGCGGCTAATGTGCTGGCGTCATGGCGGTACGGCACTTTGAGGCAAGCCCCTGGTCGGGGCGCGTCGTGGAAGCCGTGCCCGCTCGTCCGCGGCGGCTCGTGCGACGGTCCCGGGCCCGGTGGGCCGTGACGGGCGTCGCACTGGTGAGCGTGCCGTTCCTCGTGGCCCTGGCGGTGCTCGGGGTGGCCCGCTGAGCCGCCCGGCGCTGCAGCGCCCACGCGAGGAGTCCCTGGGGTACGTGGCGACCGTGGTGGCCGCAGCCCTGGCGGGGGCTGGGGAGAAGGCGGCCGAGCATCCGACGGCTCTCGACGTCTCGGGGCTGACGTCGGCCTTTGACGTGCTGGTCATCGTCTCAGGCCGTTCGGATCGTCAGGTTCGCACGATCGCCGAGGAGGTCGAGCGCGTCGTGGCTCGCGACGCCAGGGTCTCCCCGGTGCGGGTGGAGGGTGTCGCGGGGGGCGAGTGGATTGCCCTCGACTACGTCGACGTCATCGTGCACGTCTTCCAGGATGAGGCGCGTGCCTACTACGACCTCGAGCACCTCTGGAGTGCGGCCCGGGCATTCACCGCACCCGCCCTACGCGTTGAGCAGTGACTGGTAGTCGCGAACCGTTGCGATGAGGACCGACGGCCCGGAGGGCCGGGGCACGCGCAGGGGAGTTCCGTTGACGAACATCTTCACGCCACTGGTCGCCCCCACGGCAAAGGCCGTCAGCGTCAGCTGACCCATGATCATCTCCACGCGGTGCCGATGCAGGCCGGTGAAGGGCTGCGCCAATTCGATGTAGCCCATGTGGTGCACGATCACGGCCTGCAAGATGGTGAGGTTGGCGGGCAGAGCCGAGGTGTAGCCGCCCTCGGTCTCGATGGCGGTCGGGCCTAGGACTAGTTCTCGCAGGACCGAGAGGAGCGTCGGGGGGCGCGGGACGATCCGGCTCGACGCGGACAGGTGGCCGGTGGCGTCAACGATGTACACGGGCTGCGTGATGAAAACGACGTGGCCGTTGTTGGTGCCCGGGATCGTGTGCCCGAGCAGGCCGAGGGGCACCGCGCGCGGGGGGATCGTCGCGGGCTCCTTCGTCGTGGGCACCAGCGTGCAGCCCGCGAGCGCGACGGCCGCGCCGGCCACGGCGGCGGCGGCGGCCAGGCGTCTCACGCGGTCACCTCGACGTGCGTGGGTAGGGCGATGCGCACCCGAGCCCCGCCCTCGGGGCTGTCGAGGATCGCGACGGAGCCGCCGAGCGTCGCGACGTGATCGTGCACCAGGGCCAGGCCCAGGCCCGTGCCGTGGGCGATGCCGCGGGCATGGGCGGCCCGACCGCGGAAGAAGCGATCGAAGACCCGATCGCGCTCCTCGACGGGCACGCCGGGTCCGGCGTCGTCGACGTCGATGAAGACGAAACCGGCCTCGGGGCGCACGCGCACGGCCACCACGCCGTGCGCGTAGCGCTGGGCATTGGAGATCAGATTGGTCATCACGCGCTCGAAGCGTCGCCGGTCGACGGTTACCTCATCGGTGCGGGTAGCGGGATCCACCTCGATAGGCGGGATCGCGACCCCGAGGCGCTGCGCGGCGCTACGGGTGGCCTGACGGACGAGCTCGGCCACTGGCACCGTCTCGAGATTCGGCGACGAGGCGCCCGCGTCGCTGCGGGCCATCTCGAGCAGGTCGTCGATGAGCGTCTGGAAGATGGCCAGATCAGCGCTCAGGAGGTCCAGGCTGATGCGACCACTGGTGGACAGCTCGTCGCGGTGCTGCTGGAGCACCGCAGCGGTGGTGGCCAGGGTGGTCAGAGGCGAGCGCAGCTCGTGGCTTACGTCACTGGCGAAGCGGGCGTCGTGCTCCAGGCGCTCGGACAGGCGCGCCACCATCCCGTTGAAGGACTCCGTCAACTGCCGGATCTCCAGGTCCGGCCGCGTCAGGTCCAGGCGCGTAGTGAGGTCGCCCTCGGCGATGGCGGCTGCGGCCGACGAGACGCGCTGGAGCGGCCGCACGGTGCGCCGGGCCACCCAGAGGCCGCCGGCCAGACCCACGAAGCTGGTCACCAGTGCCCCCAGGCCCAGCACCGTTACCAAGGTGCGCAGGGTGTCGTTGAGGCGGCCGAGATGGAAGACCTCGAACACCTGGGTCTCCACGGCGGGGATGGGAACGCCGACCACGAAGATGATCCGGCCGTTGCGCTGGAGGGTCTGCTGGACCACGTGGCCCTGATCCACCAGCCGGATGATCGTCGAGGTGACGTCGGTGGTGGCGGCGCCGTGGCTCTTGGAGAGCCATTGGTGGTGGGTGTGCACCAGGACGCTGGAGTTGGTTGCCTGCTCGATCGCATTGAGCTGGTTGGCCAGGTCCGGGGGAGACGTATAGAGGGTGCTGCGAATGAGGGCGGCGCTGACGAAGCTCTGGCGCAGGTCGGTCTGCTGCTGACTGGAGACCAGGACGCGCTCGAAGGCTACGTAGGTCAGCACGGCGAACAGCGAGCTGAGCAGCAGCGCGCCCACGGCGAACGTGGCCAGGAGGCGCAGGCGCAGGCTCCGCCACCGCATCAGCGAACCAGCTTGTACCCCGACCCGCGCACGGTGACCAGGAAGGTCGGATTGGACGGGTCGGGCTCGATCTTGGTGCGCAGGCGGCGGATGTGGACATCGACCAATCGGCTGTCGCCGAAGTAGTCGTAGCCCCACACGCGCTCCAGGAGATCCTCCCGGCTGAGCACGCGACCGTCGGCCTGGGCCAGATCCACCAGGAGCCGGAACTCCGTCGCCGTCAGGTGGAGCTCGGAGCCGTCGTCGTTGCGCACGACCCCCTCGTCGGGCAGGACCTGCAGCACGCCGAGGCGAAAAGGCCCCGTGGTGCGGTCACTCCGGCGGCGAAGGTGCGCACGAACCCGTGCCAGGAGCTCCTCGGGGACGAAGGGCTTGGTGACGTAGTCGTCAGCACCCGACTCCAGACCGCGCACGACATCAGCGGTCTCGTCACGAGCGGACACGATCACGATGGGCAAGTCGCCCTGGTCGCGCAACTGCTGGCAGGTCTCGAAGCCTGACATGCCCGGCAGCATCACATCGACGACGGCCAGGTCCGCCGCGGCGCTGGCGAACAGCGCCAGACCCTCCTCGCCCGAGGCCGCGTCGTCGACGATGAACTGCGCCCCTTCGAACATGAGACGCAGGGCGGCGCGGATGTGATCGTCGTCCTCAACCAGCAAAATACGCGGCACGGGCCTCCTCGATTGCCTTCACACTACCGAGAGTCCCGACCCAGCTGAAGCCCTGAGTAGCGTGGTGGCGTGGACGACGCCACGGCTCCGGCCGGTGGGGGATGGTCGCTCGAGGCGTTTGACGCGTGGTTGGCGGCGCGCGATCTGGCCGTGGCCACACGGCGGGCCTACCGACGCGACCTGGACGACTTCGTCACCTGGTCGGGCGCGCCCGGCCCAGCTCACATCACCGCGCGGGTTCTGCGGGCGCACCTCGTCAACCTCACCGAGGCCGGGCGTCAGCGCTCGACCATTGCGCGCCGACGGGCGGCGCTGCGGGCCTACTTCGCGTGGCTCACCGAACGTGGCGACCTGCGCAGCGACCCGGCCAGTCGACTGCTGGCGCCCCGGCCCCCGGCCCGGCTGCCGGTTGTGATCGCGCACGAGCAGCTCGCCGCCCTGCTCGACGAGGACTGGGGGGATGACGAGTGGGCCCTTCTCGATCGCGCGGTCTGTGAGGTCCTCTACGGGGCGGGCCTCCGCGTGAGCGAGCTGTGCGACCTCGACCGGGGGAGCGTGGACTGGGCGCGTGGCACCTTACGTGTGCGGGGCAAGGGGCGCAAGGAGCGGGTCGTGCCTCTGCACCGGCGGGGCCTCGAGGCGATCCGCACGTGGGTCGACGACGCCCGCGACGACGTGGCCGACCCCGAGCAGTGCGGCGATGCCCTATTCGTGAACCACCGCGGGCGACGCCTCGGGCCCCGCGACGTGCGGCGGATACTGGATCGGCGCGCGGCGAGCGGTCACGTGTATCCGCACGCCTTGCGCCACACCTACGCCACGCACCTGCTGGAGGGCGGCGCCGATCTGCGCCACGTTCAAGAGCTGCTCGGCCACGCCAGCCTGGTGACGACGCAGCTCTACACGCACGTGACCAAGACGAGGCTCCAGTCCATCCATCGCCAGACACACCCCCGCGGCTGAGTCGACTAGCATGGTCGGGCCCTCCCGCGGTGGGAGGGCATGGACAACGGGCCGAGGGGAATCGGACGGTCGCCGCTCGCGGCGCTCCCCTGGTCAGCAACCGGACGAAAGGACGACGCGTGGCACTGGTCACCTTGCAGGAGCTGCTGGATGCGGGGGTGCACTTTGGGCACCAAACCCGCCGGTGGAACCCGAAGATGCGTCGTTTCATCTTGGGTGAGCGCAATGGCATCTACCTGATCGACCTGCGCAAGACGCTCACCGGCATCGAGGCAAGCTACGCCTTCGTGCGCGAGCTGGTCTCCCAAGGTGGAACGGTGCTGTTTGTGGGAACCAAGAAGCAGAGCCAGGGGCCCATCGCGGACTACGCGCAGGCCTGCGGCATGCCTTACGTCAACCAGCGCTGGCTGGGTGGCATGTTGACCAACTTCGCCACCGTGCACGGGCGGGTGCGCCGCATGAGCGAGTTGCGTGCGATGCAGCGAGCTGGAGACTTCGAGAGCATGCCCAAGCGCGAGGCGCTGCGCCACGCGCGCGAGCTCGAAAAGCTCGATCGCAACCTGGGCGGGATCGCAGCCCTCGAACGGGTGCCCGACGCCATCTTCGTGATCGACACGAAGAAGGAGCAGATTGCGGTTACCGAGGCACGCAAGCTGGGCATTCCCGTGGTGGCTGTCGTCGACACCAACTGCGACCCCGACGTGATCGACTTCGTGATCCCGGGCAACGACGACGCGATTCGTGCCGGTGCCCTGATGGCACGCCTGGTGGCCGAAGCGGTCGTTGAGGGCCGCTACGTACGCCAGAATCGGGTGAGCGCGACGCGCGCAGCCCAGGCAGCCGCGACCGAGTCGGCCCCCGCGCCCAGCGCGCCCGAGGTCGAGGCCGCCGCACCCGTGCCCAGCGCGCCCGAGATCGAGGTCACCCCCGCGCCCAGCGCGGCCGAGGTCGAGGCCACCCCCGCGCAAAGCGAGCCGACCGCACAGTCCGAGACGCCGCTGGCCCCCGAGGCCCAGTAGGCAAGTTCGAGAGTTCAGAAGGAGACACAGGTGGAAATCACCGCCAAGGACGTCCAGGCCCTGCGCCAGGCCACGGGAGTGGGAATGATGGACGCCAAGCGCGCCCTGGAGGCGAGCGAGGGAGACTTCGAGGCAGCGACACAGTGGCTGCGCGTCCAGGGTCTGGCGTCGGCTGCCAAGCGGGCTGACCGCGAGGCGGGCGAAGGCGCCGTCGCCGTGGTGCGCGATGGATCCGTGGCTGCCATCGTCGAACTGCGTTGCGAGACGGACTTCGTGGCCAAGTCCGACGCCTTCGTGGCGTTGGCCGACGAGATGGCCGCACAGGTCGCCGCGCACGGCGAGGGGGCGCTCGACGAGTTCCGCGAGCGCCTCGAGCAGCTGCTGACCACGTTGAAGGAGAACATCTCGGTTGGGCGCGTCGTGCGTCTGAGCGCCGGACCCGGCGAGGTGGTCGATACCTACCTGCACCAGCAGTCGGGTCGCGGGGTGAATGCGGTGGCCGTGGTCGTCGCCAACGCCACACCCGAGGCTGTCCACGAGTTGGCCGTCCATATCGCCTTTGCCCGTCCGCAGTACGTGACGCGCGACGAGGTGCCCGCCGAGCTGGTGGCCGCCGAGCGGGCCACGGTCGAAGAGATCTCGCGCCACGAAGGCAAGCCGGAGGCCGCCCTGCCCAAGATCGTGGAGGGGCGTCTCAACGCATGGTTCAAGGATCGGGTGCTCCTCGAGCAGGCGTACGTGAGAGACGAAAAGATGTCCGTCGAGCAGTTCCTGCACGGCGCCACCGTGCGGGTATTCGCCCAGGTGGTCGTCGGGGCCTGATCATGCGTCGGCTCGTGCTCAAGATGTCGGGGGAGGCGCTGGCCTCGGCCGCCAGCGACGAGACGATCGATGCGACGACGGTCGACTTCCTGGCCCGCGAGATTGCGGCCGCGATGGACCGAGGTGGTCTGGAGCTGGCCGTCGTGGTGGGCGGCGGGAACATTTGGCGGGGCGCGACCGGCGCCATGGCCGGCATGAACCGCGCCAACTCCGACCTGATGGGGATGCTGGGCACCGTGATCAACGCGCTGGCTCTCCAAGACGCCATCGAGAGCCACGGTCGGCCTACGCGCGTGATGTCGGCGATCGGCATGGACCAGGTGGCCGAGCCCTACATCCGCCGACGTGCGGTGCGCCACCTCGAGAAAGGGCGCGTCGTCATCTTCGCGGCGGGTATGGGCAACCCCTACTTCACGACGGACACACCCGCCGCGCAGCGCGCCGCTGAGATCGAGGCAGACCTGGTGTTGAAGGGCACGCACGGCGGCGTGGACGGCGTCTACGACCAAGATCCGCGACAGCATCCCGATGCGCAGCGCTTCACGGAGATCTCGTTCGACGAGATCATCGCGCGCGAGTTGCGGGTGATGGACCTGACGGCGATCACCTTCTGCAAGGACAACAATTTGCCCATTCGGGTCTTCGACCTGATGAAGGCCGGGAACCTGGGTCACGTGCTTGACGGTGACGCTATCGGTACGCTGGTGAGGTGATGGACTCCGAGATGGCTGACCTCGTCGTCGAGGAGGCGCGCGAGAAGATGGCCCACGCGCTTGACCACGTGAGGGCCGAGTTCGCCGCGGTCCGCTCGGGACGAGCGTCCTCAGCGCTGGTGGAGGGCTTGTCGGTCGACTACTACGGCACGGCAACTCCGCTAAGGCAGCTGGCCGGATTCTCGATCCCCGAGCCGCGCCTGCTGGTGGTGTCTCCCTTCGACAAGGGGGCGATGCACGCGATCGAGAAGGCGATCCGGGATTCCGATCTCGGGTTGAACCCATCCTCGGATGGCCAGGTCATCCGACTGTCGTTCCCGACCCTGACCGAGGAGCGGCGACGCGAGTTCGTCAAGGTCGTGCGCGGGCGGGCCGAGGAAGGGCGCGTGGCCGTACGGGCCGTGCGCCGCCACGCCCGCCAAGAGCTCGAGTCCTTGGAAAAGGACGGGCTGCCCAAAGATGAGATGGAGCGCCTCGAAAAGGTGCTCGAGAAGATGACCCACGACGAGGTGACCCGCATCGACGAGCTGCTCGAGCACAAGGAGCAGGAGCTGCTTGAAGTCTGACGACGACCCGCGCGAGGACGAGCCCACGGCTCGCCACCCAGTAGTCAGCCCGACTGACGCTCGGGTGACAGTCAGCGGGGCAGAGCTGGCAGCGGACGCCGCGGCCGGCTCCAGCGAGGTGGGCCTGCCGCACTGGACCGAGGCGCCCACGGGCCAGGTCCCGATCGTGGTGGCCGGCGAGCCCTCCCAGGACCCCTGGGCTGGCGTGCCCGCACCGGCGTGGCGCGAGGGCGAGGCTGACTGGGTCGCCCACGAGGAGCAGTTCGACGCGTCGATGCTGGCGGGAGCCCCGCGTGAGACGGTCTCGCGACCTTGGGAGTTCGCCGAGGAGCCGGCACCGGCCACCGAGGAGCAGATCCTCGACGAGGCGCCACGCCCCGAGCCCGAGGCCACGCCCACCCCGGTGGCCCGAACGCGCCGCAGCGCCCGGAGCGACCTGTTGGCGGGCCGTGCCGTTCGCCAGACGCCGGCGCGCAGCGTCTCGCTGGCGACCGCCACCGGACTGGGTCTCGCCGTCGTCGTCGTGGCCACGTTCCTGGCCGGACCGCTGCCGGTCTTGATCCTGGTCCTGGTCGTCATGGTCGGCGCAGCGGGCGAGGCGCTAGCCGGCTTCCGCCGCGCCGGAGCGCATCCCGCCACGATTCTGGCGCTGGTGGCGGTGGCCGTCGTGGACGTCGCGGTCTACAACAAGGGCCTGCCGGCCGTCGCGGCGATCGCGGTGCTGCTGGTGATCTTTGGCTTCATCTGGTACTTCAGCGCCTTCCGGCTGCTCGACGTCCTCGACGGCCTTGGTGCGACGATCTTCGTCTTCGCCTGGGTCGGGATCCTGGGCTCGTACGCGGCCGCTCTGGTGGCTCCGCGGTACTCACCGGACCGCCACGGCATCGCAATCCTCTTCGGGGCCCTGGTCCTGACCGTCGCCAACGACACCGGGGCGCTCTTCGTGGGTCGCTGGATGGGGCGACGCCCGCTCAGCAAGGCTCTCTCGCCTCACAAGACGATCGAAGGCCTGATCGGTGGCACCGTCATCACTCTGGTGGTCGCCCTGATCGTCAGCCGGATGCACCCGTGGTCGATGTCGCTCGCGCTGGAGGCTGGGGTCGCCGTGGCGATCGTGGCGCCCTTGGGTGACCTGTTCGAGTCGATGGTCAAGCGGACTCTGGGCGTCAAGGACCTTGGTCGCATCCTGCCGGGCCACGGGGGCCTGCTGGACCGCATCGACAGCCTCCTGTTCGTGCTGCCGACGGTCTTCTACCTGGTCCACGCGGTCCACCCGGTCTAGCGATGGCGCGCCGGGTGGCCCTGCTCGGGGCGACGGGCTCGATTGGCCGCCAGACGCTGGAGGTGCTGCGGGGCCACCGTGAGGAGTTCACGCTGGTCTCGGTGGCTGCCGCGCGGCGCCTGGACGACCTGGCGGCCATCGCGCGCGAGTTCGCCGTGACCCGTATCGGGGTGGCGCGGGAGCAGGATCGTGCGGCAATGGCCGGCAAGCTCGCCGGACCCGTCGACGTGGTCGCGGGACCCGAGGGGTTGGCCCAGCTGGCTCGGGACGCCGACATCGTCGTCAATGCGGTGGTGGGCTTTGCTGGCCTACCGGTGACCCTGGCCGCTCTGGCGGCCGGCAAGCGCCTGGCCCTGGCCAACAAGGAGTCCTTCATTGCCGCGGCCCCGCTGGTCGAGCGGGTCCGGACCACTCCGGGCGCCGAGGTCGTGCCGCTGGACTCGGAGCACTGCGCGATCCACCAGTGCCTGGCCGGATCGCGCACGCCGGGCCACCCCGATGTGCGCGCCCTGTGGCTGACCGCGTCGGGCGGCCCGTTTCGTGGCTGGACGCGTGACCAGTTGGCCGAGGCGACCCGGGAAGACGCCCTGCGCCACCCAACGTGGTCGATGGGGCCCAAGATCACCGTGGACTCGTCGACGCTGATGAACAAAGGTTTCGAGGTCCTCGAGGCGTCGGCCCTCTTCGGCATCGAGGTCGACCGGATAAAGGTCGTGGTGCATCCCCAGTCGATCGTGCACTCGATGGTCGAGTACGTCGACGGGTCCCTGCTGGCCCAGCTGGCGCGGCCCGACATGCGGCTGCCCATCGCCTACGGACTCGGGTATCCCGAACGCCTGGCTGATGGGTGGGGCGCCCTCGACCTGTCGGCACCGGTATCGCTGAACTTCGAGCCGCCCGACGTCGAGGCGTTCCCGGCGATTCCGCTCGCCTACGCGGCCGCTCGGGCGGGCGGGGCCGCGGCGGCCTGGCTCTCGGGCGCCAACGAGGTCGCCGTCGACGCGTTCCTCGCCGGGCGCCTGCGCTGGTCCGAGATCGTCCCGGTGGTGGCCACCGTGATGGACGGCTTCGTCGACGGGCCGCTGCGCGAGGTCGCCGACGTTGTCGCCCACGACGCCGCGGCGCGCGACCTGGCGGCTCGCGCCATTACCGTGCACTCGTGAACGGACGGGCGTCGCTGATTCCCTTCGTGGCCGGGGTGGCCCTGGTCGCAGCCGGACTGGCCTGGATCGGCGGATGGGCGTTGCCCACGGTTATCGGTGCGCTGGTGGTCATGGTCGTGGGCCACGAGTTCGGGCACTTCATCACCGCCAAGCGGGCGGGGCTGCTCGTCACCGACTTCTTCGTGGGCTTCGGCCCGGTGATCTGGTCCACGACGGTGGGCGAGACGCGCTACGGCCTACGCCTGCTTCCCCTGGGCGGCTACGTCAAGATCCCGGGCATGACGTGGGCCGACGAGCTGCCCGCCGAGCTCGAGCCCCGGACCTACCGCGGGGCCAGCTACCCCCGTCAGGTGCTGTTCGCCGGAGCGGGTTCGCTGATGCACGGCGTCATGGCCCTGGTGCTGGCGTGGGCCTCGCTGTCCCTGGTGGGCCTGCCCTCGGCGAGCCACGTGGCGATCGGATCTTTCACACCTTGGGACGGGCACGCGCGCAACGCCGCCCAGCTGGCGGGCCTGCGGGTGGGCGACCGCATCGTCTCGGTAGACGGCCACCCGGTGCGCAGCGCCCAGATCCTGGTCACGGAGGTCCACGACCACGTTGGTCAGCCTCTGCACCTGGTCGTCGACCGTGGCTCGTCGACGCGCACGATCGTGGCCACGCCCGTCAACGGCCAGCGTCTCAAGGTGGGCGGCCAACGCCTGGACACCGGATCGCGGCCCGTGGGCTACATCGGGGTCACGCTGGTCGACCAGGTCGTGCGCGAGTCGTGGCTGGCGTCGATCCCCGGGGCGTTCTCGCGCGTGGGCCAGGTGGCGGCCCTGTCGGTCCACGGACTGGTACACATCTTCTCGCCAGGCGAGTTCGTCAGCCTCTACCACCAGATCACCAACGCGTCGGTAGCCAGCCGACCGAGCGTGCAGCTGACCCGTCCCCAGTCGATCGTGGGTGTCGTCCGCCTGGCGGTCCAGAGCGCGGCCCTCGGCCCCGGGGTGCTGCTCGAGGTCCTGATGGCCGTGAACATCTTCGTCGGGCTGATGAACTTGCTGCCCCTGCTGCCCCTGGACGGCGGCTACATCGCTGTGGCCACCTACGAGCGCATCCGCAGCCGGCGGGGACGTCGCTACCACGCTGACCTTTCGCGCCTGAATCCCGTCGTCTTCGCCTTCGTCGCGGTTCTCCTGGTCCTGTTCGCCAGCACGCTCTACCTGGACATCGTCCACCCGATCGCCAACCCGTTCTAGCGGCGGTCCCACCGGGAGCCGGGCGCGGCAGAATGGATGCATGGAAATATCGTCCGCGCTGCTCGCCCCGCGTCGCCCGACTCGCCAGATCTCGGTCGGCCCGGTGAAGGTCGGGGGCCAGGCTCCGGTCTCGGTGCAGTCGATGACGACGACCAAGACGGCGGACGTCGAGGGGACCCTTCAGCAGATCTACGCGCTGGCGGCTGCCGGCGCCGACATCGTACGCTGCACGTGCAACGACCAGGGCGCAGCCGAAGGACTGGCCCTGATCGTTCCGCGCTCTCCGGTCCCCATCGTCGCCGACATCCACTTCCACGTGGAGATGGCGTTGGCCGCCCTCGAGGCGGGCGTCCACGGGCTGCGCCTGAACCCCGGCAACCTGCGCAAGCCCGAGGAGATCCGGCTGGTGGCTCGTGAGGCCAAGGACCGCGGTGTGCCCATCCGCGTCGGGGTCAACGCGGGCAGCCTGCATCCCGACCTCTACGCCCGTTTCGGCGGCGCGACGCCCGAAGCCCTGGTGGAGTCGGCCCGTCAGGAGTTGGCCTACTTCGCCGACGTGGACTTCACCGACGTCAAGATCTCGGTGAAGGCATCCTCAGTGGCCACGATGATCGCGGCCTATCGCCTGGCCTCGGAGACCTTCGACCATCCGCTGCACCTCGGGGTCACCGAGGCGGGGCCACCCCCCGGTGGCCTCATCAAGGGGACGGTGGGGATCGGCACGCTGCTGGCCGAGGGCATCGGTGACACCATCCGCTATTCCCTGACCGCCGACCCGGTCGAGGAGGCCCGCGCCGGGCGCCAGCTGCTCGAGGCCCTGGGTCTGCGCGCGAGGCGCGGCCTGGACCTGATCGCCTGTCCGAGCTGTGGGCGCGCCGAGATCGACGTGATCGGCGTAGCGCGCGCGGCCCAGGAGGCTCTCGAGGCCCTCGACCTGCCCCTGCAGGTGGCCGTGATGGGGTGCGTGGTCAACGGGCCGGGTGAGGCACGCCACGCCGACCTCGGCATTGCCGCCGGGCGGCACCGTGGGCACCTCTTCATCAAGGGGCAGATCATCCGCGTGGTGCCCGAGGACGACATGGTCGCGGCGCTGGTCGAGGAGGCCAAGCGCATCGTCGACGAAGGGGTCGAGGCGCGCTTGGCCGCTCGCGACCAGGGGGCCGAGGCCGAGGCGGCGGCGGACCGGGCCGGGCTCCTCGAGGACCGTGGACTGGACGTGAACCAGGCCGGTGCGCGCATCGCGCGGATCCGGCAGCGCTCGAGCAAGCACCCGGAGTGATCCGCGGCCGCCCAGTAGGCTGTCGCCACCGCTAGCCGAAGGAGACCTGTGGCGACCCCGACCGCCCTCACCCCCCAGGACGAGGACTTTCCTCGCTGGTACCAGGACGTCGTCGCCAAGGCGGAGCTGGCCGAGAATGGGCCCGTGCGCGGGACGATGGTGATCCGGCCCTACGGCTACGCGCTCTGGGAGCACGTGCAGGCCGAGATGGACCGCCGCATCAAGGCGACCGGGGCACGCAACGCCTACTTCCCCCTGTTCATCCCGGAGAGCTACTTCGCCCGCGAGGCCGAGCACGTGGAGGGGTTCAGCCCCGAATTGGCCGTCGTGACCTTCGCGGGGGGCGAGCAGCTGGCCGAACCCGTGATCATCCGCCCGACCTCCGAGACGGTCATTGGCGAGTACATGGCCAAGTGGATCCAGAGCTACCGGGACCTGCCACTGCTGCTGAACCAGTGGGCCAACGTCGTGCGCTGGGAGCTGCGCCCGCGGCTCTTCCTGCGCTCGTCGGAGTTCCTGTGGCAAGAGGGCCACACGGCACACGCCACGGCTGCCGACGCGTCGGCGTTCGCCACCACCATCCACCGCGACGTCTACCGCGACTTCCTGGTCAACGTGCTGGCGGTTCCCGTCTTCGAGGGGTTCAAGTCGCCCCGCGAGCGCTTCGCCGGTGCGATCAACACGATCACCTGCGAAGGGATGATGCGTGACGGCAAGGCGCTCCAGATGAGCACCAGCCACGAGCTCGGCCAGAACTTCGCCCGGGCCTTCGGTGTGGCCTTCCAGGACGAGAGCGGCCAGTCGACCTGGTGCCACACCACCTCGTGGGGGGCCTCGACGCGGGTGATCGGCGGGCTGATCATGGCCCACGGCGACGACCGCGGTCTGATCGTCCCCCCGCGTCTGGCGCCCACGGCCGTCGTGGTGCTCGCCGTGCGCGAGGACGACGCCCTCGACGAGGCGTGCACCGACTTGACCAGCGAGCTCCGTGCCGCCGGCGTCGCGGTCGAGCGCGATCGCGCGCGCGGCTCCTTCGGCCGGCGGGTGACCGACTGGGAGATCAAGGGGGTTCCCGTGCGTGCCGAAATCGGGCCCCGCGACCTGGCGGCGAGCACGGTGACGCTCGTGCGCCGCGACGACGGGTCGCGCCAGAGCGTGGAGCGCTCCCGGGTCGTCGCGACGGTCCAGGAGCTGCTCGAGGCTGTGCAGGCGAATCTGCTGGCCGTGGCGCTCGAGCGCCGCAATCGGGCCACCCACGACGTAACCACCGTGGCCGATGCCATCGAGGCCGCTCAGGACGGATTCGCGCGCGTCCCGTGGGGCCTGCTCGGCGAGACGGGCGAGGATGAGCTGAACCACCACGCCGTGAGCGTGCGGTGCATTCAACGTCCCGACGGCTCTCTCCCGGGGTCGGCAGATGAGTCCGACCTGGTCGCGGTGGTCGCCAAGGCTTACTGAGCCATGCGGCGCGGGACCCGCGCTGCTATACTTGTCGCGACAGTCCGCAATGGACGTATGGACTCGTTGACGCGGGCCTTGGGCCCGCGTTTTTTGTTGCCGGTAGAGGAGGTCGAGATGGAGTTGGAGGCGCCGGTGGCGGACATCCTGGGCTCCCTGGGCCTGAGCCTCTACGACCTCGAGTTCACGGGTGGGACCCTCCAGGTGACGGTCCAGCGCGAGGGCGGCGTCGACGTCGACACGCTAGCCGCGGCCAGCCGGGCCCTGTCGCAGTGGCTCGACGAGAGCGACCCGATCGACAGCCGCTACACGCTCGAGGTCTCCAGCCCGGGCCTGGAGCGTCGGCTGCGCACGCCCCGGCACTTCGCGAGCGCGGTGGGGGAGGTCATCACCCTGCGCGAGCGTCGTGACGACGCCCCCACCCGGCGCCTGGAGGGGCCTCTGCGCGAGGCGACCGAGACGACGGTGACGATCGAAGACGCCGAGGTGGGGCTGGTCAGCGTCGCCCTGGCCCAGATCGAGCGGGCGCGCACGGTGTTCCACTGGGGCCCGACCCCGCGGCCAGCTTCCACGGGTTCGAGCAAGAAAGGCACGTGATGGCGAACTTCGAATTCCTCGAGGCGTTGGGGCAGATCGCGCGGGATCAGAACATCGACGAGGGCGAACTCCTCGTGGCCCTGGCCAACGCGCTGCTTGCCGCCTACAAGCGCCGTCCCGACTCGGCCGAGGACGCCGAGGTCGAGATCAATCCCGAGACCGGCGAGATCAAGGTGTGGGGCCTGGAGCTGAACGGCGAGGGCGAGGTGGTGCGCGAGTGGGACGCCACCCCCGAGGACTTCGGCCGCATTGCCGCCCAGACGGCCAAGCAGGTCCTGATGCAACTGATCCGGGACATCCAGCGTCGCCAGATGTACGAGGAGTTCGCCAACCGCGAGGGGGACATCGTCTCGGGGACCGTCCAGCAGGTCGACAACCGGTACACGCTGCTGGACCTGGGCCGCGTCGAGGCCCTCTTGCCCCAGGCCGAGCAGATCGCCTTCGAGCGCTACGAGCACGGTGCGCGCATCAAGGTGTACATCGTCGAGGTGCGCAAGACGAGCAAGGGCCCCCAGATCGTGGTGAGCCGCACGCACCCGGCCCTGGTGGCCAAGCTCTTCGAGATCGAGGTGCCCGAGATCGCCAACGGGGTCGTGGAGATCAAGGCCATCGCCCGAGAGCCGGGACATCGCACCAAGATCGCCGTGGCGTCGAACGACTCGATGGTTGACCCGGTGGGGGCCTGCGTGGGCGCGCGCGGATCGCGGGTGCGCAACGTGACCAACGAGCTGCGCAGCGAGCGCATCGACGTGGTGCCCTTCAGCGACGACACCATCAGCTTCATCCAGGCCGCCCTGGCGCCCGCGCGCGTGCGCGACGTACGGCTCGACGGCGAGGAGGGGGTGGCCACGGTGATCGTGCACGACCAGCAGCTCTCGCTGGCCATCGGCAAGGAGGGGCAGAACGCGCGCCTGGCCGCGCGCCTCACCGGGTGGCGCATCGACATCCGCTCGGAGAACGAGGAGGTCGAAGAGGTCGTCGACGAGGTGTGGACCGAGGACGACGTCGTGGTCGACGAGACGGTCCACGAGACGATCCACGTCTCGGCCCCCGAAGGCCCTGAGGCGTCCGAGGAGCACCAGGAGCCCGCGGCAGAGGGGGACGCATAGGACCCCAGCGCACGTGCATCGTGTGCCGCCGGACGCGGGAGGACGACGAACTCCAGCGTGCCGGCCGGACACCAGACGGCCTGTGGTACCTCGGGCGCGGGCCAGGGCGGGGTGCGTGGTGGTGCCGGAGCGGACCGTGCGGAGAGCGTCTCAGCGTCTCAGCGCTCGCACGAGCGTTGCGCGCTCCCCTTGGTGCGGCCGAGGTGGAGGCCCTGGGCGACGAAGTCGCCAGGGCGAGTGTGGAAGAATAGGTGTTCGTGCGTCTGGCGCACGCGGCGTAAGGGAACGTGTTGTCGTTGAAGAAGATCCGGGTACACGAGCTCTCCAAGGAGCTGGGCATGTCCAGCAAGGAGCTGCTCGCGCTCGCGCAGAAGCTGGGCATCGGCGTGTCGAGCCCGTCGGCGTCCATCGAGGACGCTCAGGCTGATCGCATTCGGCGACGCGCCGACGCCGACGGCCTGCGCCGGGCGGCCCCCGCAACCGACGAGCGCTCGGCCCCGGTGGCGACCGTCGCCGCCGTCCCCGTCGCTCCCGCTCCCGAGCTCGCCACGCCGCCGCGCGCCGCCGCGCCCGCGGTCCCCGTGGACGCGCCAACCCAGACCCCGTCGTCGAGCACCCCGGCGGTGGGGACCACGGCCAGCGAGCCCACCCGCGGCGTACGCAGCCGGACTGCACCGGTTCGCCCCGTCACGCCGCGCCCGCCGTCCCCCGACGGTCCCACCACGATCCGCCCTACGCAGCGACCAGCTGCCGGTGAGGGAACGCCCCCCACGCCCTCGCGTCCGCCGCTGTCGCCGAGCGGGAGGCCCATCCCCCCGCCGCCCCGGCGGCCCCTGAGCGCGACGGGTCGGCCCATCCCGCCCCCGCCGGGCGCGCGTCGACCGGTTCCGTCCGCGGGACGGGGTCCGACCACCGGTGCCCGGCCGATGTCTCGTCCCGCCGGCCCGCCCCGCACGGGCGCGCCCCGCACCGGGACGGGATTTGGCACCCCCCGACCGGGCGCGCCCGCGGGTAGCCGCCCGCCCGCCCGCGGCGGTGGGGGTCCGCGCGGATCGCAGCGCAAGGTCACCCGGCGCCGTCGACGCAGTGTGGAGGAGCTCGAGCCCACGCAGATGACCACGTGGCAGCCCAGCACCGCGCCCGTGCCCGAGGGGGAGATCATCATCGAGAGGGGCTCGACGGCCAAGGACGTGGGACCCAAGCTGAACCGCTCGGCCGCCGACCTGATCCGCTTCCTGTTCCTGCAGGGCGAGATCGTGACGGCGGTCCAGGCACTTAGCGACGACATGATCGAGCTCTACGCCGCCGAGGTGGGAGCCACGGTGCGGCTGGTCGACCCGGGCGAGCAGCAAGAAGCCGCCCTGCTGGCGCGCTTCTTTGACGAGGACGAGCTGGACGCCGAGATCCCGGCGTCGCCGCGACCGCCCGTAGTGACGGTGATGGGGCACGTCGACCACGGCAAGACCAAGCTGCTCGACCGCATCCGCAACGCCAACGTGGTGGCTGGCGAGGCCGGCGGCATCACCCAGCACATCGGCGCCTACACGGTGGACTGGCGCGGACACGTCATCGCCTTCATCGACACGCCGGGCCATGAGGCGTTCACCGCCATGCGAGCCCGTGGTGCCGAGGTTACCGACATCGTGGTCCTGGTGGTGGCGGCCGACGACGGTGTGATGCCCCAGACCATCGAGGCGATCGACCACGCCCGGGCCGCCGAGGTGCCCATCATCGTGGCCATCAACAAGATCGACAAAGCCGACGCCAACCCGGATCGCGTCCTCCAGCAGCTCAGCGAGCGAGGCCTGGTGCCCGAGCGATGGGGCGGTGACACCATCACGGTGGAGATCTCGGCTCTCCAGGGCCTGGGTATCGACGAGTTGCTCGAGCAGGTCGTCCTGGTCGCCGAGGTCTCCGAGCTTGAGGCGCGCGCCGAGGGCCGTGCCGTGGGCGTCGTGCTGGAGGCCAATCTGGAGGTCGGGCGGGGCCCGGTCGCCACGGTGATGGTACAGAAAGGTCGCCTGGAGGTCGGTGACCCGGTCGTCGCCGGCGCGGGCTGGGGCCGCGTGAAGGCGCTGGTCAACGATCGGGGCCAGCAGGTCAAGTGGGCGGGACCCTCCACGCCCGTCCAGGTCCTGGGCTTCAGCGAGCCGCCCCTGGCCGGTGACGAGGTGCGCGCCACCGACGACCTCTCCCAGGCGCGCGAGCTCGGCGAGGCCCGCGCGCAGCGCGTCCGCATGGTCGGGTACCAGCCCATCGCGGCCGGCAGCGGCACGCGACTCGAGGACCTGTTCGAGCAGATCCAGCGGGGGGAGACCGCGACGCTCAACGTCGTGCTGAAGGCCGACGTGCAGGGCTCGCTGGAGGCCTGCACGGAGTCCCTGCGCAAGCTCGAGCGTGACGAGGTCCGCCTGGTGATCGTGCACCGTGGCGTGGGCGGCATCACCGAGAACGACGTGCAGCTGGCACGGGCCTCCGGGGCCACGATCATCGGCTTCAACGTTCGCCCGGACCGGCGCAGCCGCGAGCTGGCCGAGTCCGAGGGCGTGTCGATCCGCACCTACGAGGTCATCTACAAGCTCATCGAGGAGCTCGAGGCCGCCATGCTGGGGCTCCTGACCCCGGTCTACGAGGAGGTCGTCACGGGCGAGGCCGAGGTGCGCGAGATCTTCCGCGTGCCTCGCGTGGGCGCGATCGCCGGGTGCTTCGTGCGCTCGGGCGTCATCACCCGCGGGTCGCGCGTCCGATTCCTGCGCGAAGGCGTCATTATCTGGAAGGGGACGGTCTCGTCGCTGCGTCGGTTCAAGGACGACGCTCGCGAGGTCGCGGCCGGCTACGAGTGTGGCGTTGGTCTCTCGGACTACCAGGACCTCAAGGAAGGTGACATCATCGAGACGTTCGAGGAGCGCGAGATCCCGCGCTCGGCCTAAGCCATGGGTGCTGAGCGGCGTCACGGCTATCCCCGCGTGGCCCGGGTGAACGAGATCCTGCGGGAGGTGATCTCGGACGCCCTGGTGCGCTGGGCTGACGACGATTCGCGACTCGGGTTTCTCACGGTGACTGGGGTCGAGACGGCACCGGATCTCCGCCAGGCGACCGTCTACTTCGACTCGCTGCCGCCGACGGCGGCCGAGGCCCTGGAGGAGGGTCGCGTCGCGCTCCAGGCGGTGATCAATCAGCAGACGCGCATGAAGCGGACGCCGCGGCTGATCTTCCGGGCCGACCCGGCGGTGGCGGCGGGCGAAGCCGTCGAGCGGATCCTGCGCCGTCCTCGTGACTAGCGGAGCGCTCCTGCTCGACAAGCCGAGCGGGCACACCAGTCACGACGTCGTGGCCATCGTGCGCCGGCTCCTGCACGAGCGCCGGGTCGGTCACGCGGGGACACTCGATCCGATGGCGACCGGGCTCCTGGTCGTGGGTGTGGGACCCGCGACGCGACTGCTGCGCTTCGCGCAGGCCACGCGCAAGGTCTATGACGGCACCGTGCGCCTGGGTGAGGCGACCGACTCGCTAGACGCCACCGGCCAGGTCGTGGCCCGCCAGCCCGTTCCCGCCGTGACCCTGGAGGCCATCAGGGCTGTTGCGCTGTCCCTGACGGGTGACCAGTGGCAGGTTCCCCCGATGGTGTCAGCCGTCCGCGTGGGCGGGCGTCGGCTGTACGCGCTGGCTCGCGAGGGCCAGGAGGTCGAGCGGCCCCCCCGTGCCATCCACGTGGAGCGCTTCGACGTGCGCCCGGGGGCGGGCGAGAACGAATGGGACTTCACCGTGGCCTGCACCTCGGGCACCTACGTACGGGTCCTGGCCAGCGACCTGGCCGAGCGGCTCGGCACCGTCGGGCACCTGTCGGCGCTGCGGCGCCAGTCGAGTGGTCGCCTGTCGGTCGATGACGCGCTCACGCTCGACGAGCTCGAGCGCCAGGTAGCGGCCGGTGTGCCGGTCGTCACGCCGGCGCGCACGCTCGTCGCGTCCCTGGAGACCGTGACGCTGACTCCCGACGAGTGCGCGCGGGTGCGCACGGGTCGACCCGTCGAGGCCGCGGCGGGCTCGGATCCGCGCGCGGCGCTGGATAGTGCCGGTGAGCTGGTCGCCGTGCTCGAGCCGCGGGCGGGCTCGTGGTGGCCCAGCGTCGTCCTGGCGCCAGACGCGCGGCCGATAGGTTGAGCGCCGTGATCGTGTGGCACGACGGCGAGACCAAGGCCCTGGTGCCCGCACGTAGCTCGGTCGCGATAGGCGTCTTTGATGGCCTGCACCGCGGCCACCAGGTGGTGCTGGCGCGCGTCGCGGGGCTGGCCGCCACGCACCACGCGCGCCGGGCTGTGGTCACCTTCGATCCGCACCCCGCGCGTACGCTGCGGCCCGATCGGGCGCCAGGCATGATCCAGACCTTGGATCAGCGCCTGGCGGGGCTCGATCGCCTCGGGATCGACCTGGTGCGGGTCGTGCGCTTCGACAGCGCCTTGGCCGCCGAGTCGGCCGACGCCTTCGTCGAGCGGGTCCTCGTTGGCGAACTGACCGCCGTGGACGTGGTCGTGGGCGACGACTTCCGCTTTGGCCACGACCGCCAGGGATCGGTGGCGAGTCTCGAAGCGGCGGGACCGAGCTACGACTTCACGGTCACGGCGGTGCCGAGCCAGGGTGAGGGCGCTCGCTGGTCATCGACCGGCGTGCGGGCCGCCGTCTCGAGTGGCGACCTGGCCCGGGCGGCGGCCATCTTGGGGCGGCCCCTAACCTGGCGAGCCACCATCGTCTCGGGCGACCGCCGGGGACGCGAGCTCGGCTTCCCGACCGCGAACCTCGACCTGCCCGCCGAGCTGGTGCGCCCGCCGGCGGGTGTGTACGCGGGACTGGCCCGCCTGCCCGGGGGCACGGTCGTAGCCGCGGCCATCTCGATCGGCCGGCGTCCCCAGTTCTACGAGGACGGACCCGAGCTGGTCGAGGTCCACCTCATCGATCGCGAGGTGGACCTCTACGACCAGGAGCTGGAGGTGGCCCTCCTGGCGCGCCTGCGGGGCCAGGAGCGCTTCGCCGACCTCAACGACCTCCTGGACCAGATGCGGCGCGATACGGCCACGAGCCGCGAGATGGCCCTGGCGGCCGCTGCCGAGACCGCCGGCCTGCTAGGCTGGGACCTCGGTCAGCGACGCTGATCGTGCGGGTCGCTCTGGCGGTCCGCATCGGGACCCCCGACTCACAAGGCAACCACGTTATGGCTGACAAGCAGCAGATCATCGAGGACTATCGAGTGCACGCGACCGACACGGGCTCGCCCGAGGTGCAGGTCGCTCTCTTGACCGACCGGATCGCGCACTTGACCGAGCACCTCAAGGTTCACCGCGGTGATCACCACACGCGGCGCGGACTGATGAAGCTCATTGGCCAACGGCGTCGGCTGCTCGACTACGTGCAGAACAGCAACGTCGAGCGGTATCGCGCACTGATCGGCCGTCTCGGCATTCGTCGCTAGCCGAACGCCGGTAGATGCCGGCAACTGGCGCATCCGAGCCCTCGGAGGCCAGTGGAGGGCCGTCGGTCACCGACGACCGCCCACTGGGATCCGAGCGGAGCGCTGGCTACCTAAGGAGAACCCATGACTGACGCGATTCGCGTTTCCCGCCCGCTTGCGGGACTGGACAAGACATTGTCCTTCGAGGCCGGTCGCCTGGCCCAACTGGCCGACGGAGCGGTCCTCGCCCGCATCGGCGACACCGTGCTGCTGGCCACCGTCACCGCATCGCGCTCCGTGCGCGAGGGGATCGACTTCTTCCCCTTGACCGTCGACATCGAGGAGCGGGCCTACGCCGCGGGCAAGATCCCGGGCGCATTCTTCCGGCGGGAGGGCAAGCTGTCCGACCAGGCCATCTTGATCTGCCGCCTGATCGACCGGCCGCTGCGTCCGTCGTTCCCCAAGGGGTTCCGCAACGAGATCCAAGTCGTGGGCACGGTCTTCTCGGCCGACCAGGAGAACCCGCACGACATCCTGGCCATCAACGCGGCCTCGGCGGCGCTGATGATCTCGGGCATTCCCTTCGAGGGACCGATCGGCGCGGTGCGCATGGCCTACGGCACCGACGGCGCGTGGCACGCCCACCCCACCTTCGCCGAAGGTGACGAGTCCCTGTTCGAGCTGGTGGTTGCCGGTCGCGCCCTCGGCGAGGGCCCCGACAGCGAGATCGCCATCATGATGGTCGAGGCTGGCGGCACCGAGGGCTCTTTCACGCGCTACGCCGAGGGTGCGCCCAAGGTCGATGAGGACGCACTGGCCGAGGGCCTCGAGCAGGCCAAGGCCTGGATCCGCGAGTCCGTCGAGTTGCAGCGTGAGCTCGTGGCCGCCTTCGTGGCGGCCCGCGGGCCGATCACGCCGCTGGCGTACCAGACCTTCGTGGACTACGGCGAGGACGTGCTGGCCCGTGTGGAGGAGGTCGGGCTGGACCGGATCGCCCAGGCCAATCGCCTCACGGACAAGCAGGCGCGCCAAACCGCGCTGGACGAAGCTACGGCCGCGATCCAGGCCGAGCTGGCCAGCGAGCTGCCCGAGCGGGCGAGCGAGATCAAGGCCGCCGTGCGGTCGCTGACCAAGCGCCTCGTGCGCCAGCGCATCGTCGAGGAGGGCCTGCGCATCGACGGCCGCGGCGTCACCGACATCCGGCCCCTGTCGGCCGAGGTCGACCTGTTCCCGATGACGCACGGCTCGGCCCTGTTCCAGCGCGGCGAGACCCAGGTGGTCAACGTCACGACGCTCGGGATGCCGCGGATGCGCCAGCAGCTCGACACGATCACCCCCGACGAGTGGCGCCGCTACATGCACCACTACAACTTCCCGCCGTACTCGACGGGCGAGACCGGACGCATGGGCGCACCCAAGCGCCGCGAGGTCGGCCACGGGATGCTGGCCGAGCGGGCCCTGGTGCCGGTGCTGCCCAGCGAGTCCGAGTTCACCTACGCCCTGCGCGTGGTGTCCGACGTCATGCAGTCCAACGGCTCGACGTCGATGGCCTCGGTGTGCGGCTCGACGCTGTCGCTGATGGCCGCCGGCGTGCCGATCAAGGCTCCGGTCGCGGGCATCGCGATGGGCCTGGTGCACGAGGGTGACCGCTACGTGACCCTGACCGACATCTTGGGGGCCGAGGACGCCTTCGGGGACATGGACTTCAAGGTCGCCGGCTCGGCCGACGCGGTGACGGCCCTCCAGCTGGACACCAAGATCGACGGGCTGCCCGCCGACGTGCTCAAGAGCGCGCTGCGCCAGGCCAAGACCGCCCGGCTGGCGATCCTCGACGTGCTGACCAGCGCGATCGCCGAGCCGCGCGAGAGTGTTGCCGAGGTCGCTCCCAAGATCGTGAGCTTCGAGATCCCCATCGACAAGATCGGCGAGGTCATCGGGCCCAAGGGCAAGGTGATCAACACCCTCCAGCAGGAGACCGGAGCGGACATCGCGGTCGACGACGACGGCGTCGTGGGCACCGTGACGATCGGGGCCAAGGACGGTCGAGCTGTCGACGAGGCGCGCCGGCGCATCGAGATGATCCTCGACCCGCCCACGGCGGAAGTCGGCGCCATCTACCAGGGGCGCGTGGTCAACATCGCCAAGTTCGGTGCCTTCGTCAACCTGCTGCCGGGTCGCGACGGGCTGCTGCACATCTCCAAGATGGCGCCGCTCAATGGCGGCCGGCGCATCGGCCAAGTCGAGGACGTCCTCGAGCTGGGCCAGGCGCTCGAGGTGCGCGTTGACGACATCGACCCGCAGGGCAAGGTGTCGCTGTCGCTCGCGGGCGAGGTCCTCGAGGCGGTGGCCACTGAGGAGTCCCCGGCTCGGCCGGCCAAGACGGCCACGGCGACGAGCTCGTTCGAAGATGAGTTCGAGGCCGAGCTGGCCGGCGAGATCGGCGAGCTGGGTCCGCGCGAGACGCGCAGCGACGATGGCGGGCGCGGTCGGCGGGGAGGATCACGTAGCCGACGGCGCTAGGCGCTGACGAGACCGGGATCATGGAGTCTCGCGACGCGGTGTGGTGGCGACGGCCCCAACGGGCCGACGCCACCGCGCTCGCGCTGCTGATCGGCGTCCCCCTAGTCCTCTTCGCCGTCCCCACGCTCCTCGGACACCCGCCGGTGGCCTGGGACAACCTCCTGCAGAACTACCCGCTGCGGGTCCTCACCGGCGAGATCCTGCGCTCGGGCCACCTGCCGCTCCTCAATCCCCTGGCCGATAGCGGAACGCCGCTGCTGGGCGGGATGAACGCCGGCTCGTTCTTCCCGCTGACCTTGCTTTTTGTGATCCCGGCACCCCTGGTGATCTGGGCCGTGAACCTGATCGTCGTGTATGCCGGGGCCAGCGTGGGGCTGTTCGCACTCCTTCGCTGGTACGGCGTGACCACGTGGTCGGCCGCGGTGCCAGCGCTGCTGTACGCGGTGACCGGGGCCATGAACGGCCAGATGATCCACCTCGGGGTCGTCGAGGGATTCGCGCTGCTGCCCTGGTACGTGCTGTGCCTGGAGGTGCTGCACCGGCGCCTCGGTGACGAGGGCCCCGGGATGCGTCGTCTCGTGCCGCCGGTGCTCGGCATCGCGGTGCTGTGGGCACTCGCCACTCTGTCGGGGGAGCCCCGCGCGATCGCCGACATGGAGCTGCTGGGCCTCGTCGTCATCGTGGGACGCGCGCTCGTCGCGGGGCGGGCCGCATCGTTGGCCGCGCGGGCCCGCTGGGTGGGAGCCAATGCCGTCGGCATTGTGTGGGGGTCCTTGATCGGTCTGGCCCAGCTGCTGCCCGGGTGGGCGGTTATCACCGAGTCCCAGCGCACGCACCTCAGCTACTGGTTCTTCGGGTCCGGGTCCCTGGCAGTGCGCTGGAGCACCCTCTGGTTCTTGCCCGACGCTCTGGGGGGCAACGGCGTGCTCGGCCA
Source organism: Actinomycetes bacterium (assembly GCA_021827705.1). GTDB lineage: Bacteria > Actinomycetota > Acidimicrobiia > Acidimicrobiales > RAAP-2 > RAAP-2. The sequence goes on along the minus strand of JAKAUQ010000007.1, from coordinate 64,372 downwards.
GCCGCGATTCTTCGCCAACTACAACCTTCCCGAGGTCACCGGCTACGTCGGACTGGCCGCCTGGAGCGCTCTGCTGGCCTTCTGCCTGCGCCGGCGCCGGGGGGGCTGGCGGCCCAGCGATCGGCCCTTCCGCCTCTACCTGGCCGTGGCGCTGGTCGGCGCGTTCGCCACCTGGGGCTCGTTCACCCCGCTCGGTCGCCTCTTCTGGTGGCTGCCACTGTTCGGATCGACGCGACTGCAGAGCCGTAACGTGATCATCCTGGACCTGGCGCTGCTGGTGCTGCTCGGGTGGTGGCTGGATCAGGCGACCCACCCCGACTCGCCCGAGGGCCGCTCGCGTGGGCGCCGGGCGCTCGTGGCGCTGCCGGCTCTGGCCGCCGCGGGAGGCCTGGTCACCGAGCTGGTGAACCCCGGTGCACTGGAGCACTGGCTAGGCGCGAGCGGGACCGCCGTGGCGCGCGCGACCTCGGGTCGACCCCTGGCCGTGGTGGGCCTCGTGGTGGCTGTCGCTCTCCTCGCGCTGCTGGCGCGCCGCGAGCGCTCGCCACGCTGGCGCCGCGCCCTCATCGCCGTGATCGTGGCCGATGCGGGCGTCTTCGCCCTGTTCTCGACGACCGGACTGGTGCCGGGGCGCGTGTCGGTGATGCCCAGCCGGGCGTACGCCGAGAAGTACCTGGGATCCTCGGGGCGCTTCGCCCTCGTGGACCCCAGTGGCGCGCACGGCGACCTCTACGACCGCTTGGGCCTCCCCAATGTCAACGTCTTCACCGGGCTGCCTTCGGTGCAGGGATACGGCTCACTCATCGACTCGCTCTACGGTCGCGTCACCGCTACCCACCCCCTCTTCAGCCTGAATCCCTGCCAGTTGGCCCGCGGGACCTTCCGCCAACTGCGCCTGGCCACCGTCGTCGTGGCGGCCGACCAGCTCTCCCCGCCGGTGTCCCGAGGCGCCACCCGTGCGCTGACGTGCGTGGCGCCCCGCGCCACGGACCGCCTCGAGCTGGCCTTCGGCCAGATGCTGCCCGTGCGCTCGATCGTGCTGGCGAGCGTCGCCTCGCGCACCATCTCGACGGGCGTGGTCACGGTCCGCCTGCTCGGGGCGCGGGGTCGACCCGTGGGTCCGGCCCGCGAGCTCGTCGGTCGCTCCAGCCTGCGCTTCGACTTCCCGGGCGTGGCCCCGGAGGCTGCGGGGGTGGAGGTCACCGCACCAGCTGGCGCGCGTGTCGACTCCGCCCTGGTCGTCGAGCGAGGTGCCCGTGCCCCGACGCGCCAGCTGGTGACGCCGTTCCAGCAGGCCCTGTCCTGGCCGGCCTGGCGCCTGGTGCGCACCGAGGGGACCGTCGCGTACTTCCGCGCCTCGAGCGTGCGGCCGCCCGTCTGGCTGGGGCGAGCCCCGAAGGGATCTCGCGTGGGCTCGGTCACTGACACGCTGTGGGGCGAGACGGTGGCCCAGGTCGACGCCTCCGGGCCGGTGATCCTCAAGCGGTCGATGACCTGGATCCCGGGCTGGCACGCCAGCGCGACCAGCCAGGACGGGTCGCGCACGATCAGCCTGCCCGTAGAGCGCTCGGGCCTGATCCAGCAGATCACCGTGCCCCCCGGACGCTGGACGGTGCGCTTCACCTACAGTGCGCCGCACCTGCGCGTCGGACTCGGGGGATCGGCGCTCGGAGTCGTCTCCTGGGTCGGCGCGCTCGTCTGGTGGCGCCGCCGGCGCCCCGGTAGGGTACGGGCGTGATCCGCGTTGCCGTCATGGGAGGCTCCGGGCGGATGGGCCAGACGATGGCGATCGGCCTGGCAGCCCTCGACGACGTGACGGTCGTGGCGCTGGTCGACACGCACCCGCCCACTACCGACGTCGGCGCTCGGGTCCTCAACTCGCTGGAGGACCTGGCGCCCGACACCGTCGACGCCGTGGTCGACTTCTCGAGCCCGTCGGGCGTTCGCGCGTCGGCCCGCTGGTGCGCCACCCACGGGCGGTCCCTGGTGGTGGGTGCGACCGGGCTGGGCGGGGAGGAGCGCCGGGAGCTGGAGCGCGCCGCCGAGGTCGCTGCGGTGGTGGTGGCCCCGAACTTCTCGGTGGGTGCGACCCTGGTCCAGCGCTTCGCGGCCCAGGCGGCGCCCTACTTTGAGCGCGTCGAGGTGATTGAGCTGCACCACGACGGCAAGGTCGACGCACCCTCGGGGACCGCGATCGCCACGGCCCAGGCCATGGCCCGCGCGCGCGGTCAGGCCGGCCGAGCCACGGCGCCGGACCCGACCGAGCGCTTCACCGTGCCGGGAGCCCGGGGAGCCCAGGTCGCGGGCGTGCCGGTGCACGCCGTGCGCCTGCCGGGACTCGTCGCGCACCAGGAGGTCCTGCTCGGCGCCCCCGGTGAGGGGCTGACGCTGCGCCACGACACCTTCGATCGCGCCAGCTTCGTCGCCGGCGTGGCCCTCGTGCTGCGCCACCTGCCCGCACGCGGCCTGGTCGAGGGGCTCGGGCCCTTTCTGGGTGGCGATGGCTCGTCGGCGCCCTGATAGGTTCGCTTCGTGAGCGATCCACGCTTCGGGCGGGTCGTCACCGCCATGGTGACGCCCTTTGACGCGTCGGGCGCGGTCGACATCGACGTCGCTGTCGACCTGGCCCGGTTCTTGGTGGCCGAGGGATCCGAGGGCCTGGTCCTGGCCGGGTCCACGGGTGAGGGCAGCGCGCTGTCCGACGACGAGAAGCTGTCGCTGTTCGCGGCCGTGGCCGAGGCCGTCGACGTCCCGGTGCTGGCGGGGACCTCCTCGTCGGACACCGCGCGCGCCGTCGACCTGACGCGGCGGGCGTCGAGCACCGGGATCGACGGGATCCTGGCCACCACACCGGCCTACGCGCGGCCCAGCCAGGCCGGGATCGCGGGCCACCTGGGGGCCATGGCCGACGCGACGACCCTGCCGGTCATGCTCTACGACATCCCGTCGCGCACCGGGCGCAAGATCTCCTCGGCGACCACGGTCGCGCTGGCCACGAGCCGGCCCAACGTCGTCGCCCTCAAGGACGCGTCGGGCGATCTGGTCGCGGCGGCCCACACCGCGGCGGTCCTGGGTGCCCGCCTGGATCTCTACAGCGGTGACGACAGCCTGACCCTGCCGTTCCTCGCAGTGGGCGCTGTTGGCGTCGTATCGGTCGCCGCCCACTGGGCGGGACCGGAGTTCGCCGCGATGGTGGGCGCGGCCCGGTCGGGAGACTGGGCTCGGGCGCGCGCGCTCAACGAGCGCCTGGCGGCGAGCTACGCCTTCGAGTCCAGCGAGCAGGCGCCCAATCCCATCCCCACCAAGGCGGCCCTGCGGGCCCTGGGCCGCGCGGTCGGGCAGTGCCGCTGGCCGCTCGGACCCGCCGACGAGGCGGTCGACCAGGCGGCCGCCCGCGTGGTGCGCGAGTTGCAGGATCTCCGTGGCTAGACACCCGGTCCGCATCACGTTCCTGGGCGGGCTGGGGGAGATCGGCCGCAACTGCCTGGCCATTGAGCAGGCCGGCCGCATCGTGGTGGTCGACGCCGGCCTGATGTTCCCCGAGCCCACGATGTACGGCGTCGACCTCATCTTGCCGGACTTCCGCTGGCTCATCGAGCGCCGCGATCGCGTCGATGCGGTGATCCTGACCCACGGCCACGAGGACCACACGGGTGCTCTGCGCTACCTGCTCCACGACGTGCGCGTCCCCCTGTACGGGTCGGCGATGACGCTCGGGCTGGCCCGCCACCGGCTCACCGAGGCGCAGATGTCGGGCCAGGTGACCTTCGTGGAGGTGGCCGACGGCGAGCGTCGGCCCATCGGGCCCTTCGAGGTCGAGTTCATCCCGGTCACCCACTCGGTGCCCGGCGCCCACGCGCTGGCGTTTCGCACGGAGGCCGGCATCATCGTGCACTCGGGGGACTTCAAGCTCGACTCCACGCCCATCGACCAGCGGCGCACCGACATCGCTCGCCTGGCGGCGCTGGGATCCGAGGGGGTGACCCTGCTGTTGGCCGACTCGACCAACGCCGAGGAGCCCGGCTTCGTCGCCTCCGAGCGCAGTGTCGGGGTCACGCTGCGGCGGCTGTTCCTGGAGCGTCCCGACCAGCGCATGGTGGTCGCGTGCTTCGCCAGCCACCTGCACCGCGTCCAGCAGATCATCGACGTGGCCCGCGAGCAGGGGCGCCGCGTGGCCCTGATGGGTCGCTCCATGGAGGCCAACGTCAAGCTGGCGCGCCGCCTGCACCAGCTGCGCGTGGACGCCGGCGACCTCATCGACCTCGAGCTCGTTGACTCCATGGACCCGGGCTCGGTCTGCGTCATCTGCACGGGCAGCCAGGGCGAGCCCATGGCCGCGCTGACCAAGCTGTCGCGCGGTGACGGACGCCAGGTGCGCCTCGGCGACCACGACACCGTGATCCTGAGCTCCCATCCGATCCCCGGCAACGAGTGGTCGGTGGGTCGGGTGATCGACGACCTGCACCGGCTCGGCGCCGAGGTCATCGACTCGTCGCGCGAGGCGGTGCACGCCTCGGGCCACGCTCGCCAGGGCGAGCTGCGCTGGCTCCACCAGCTCTTGGCACCGCGCAACTTCATCCCGATCCACGGCGAGTACCGCCACTTGGTGCACCACGCGGCGCTGGCCCGCACGATGGGACTGGGCGGCAAGCATGTGGTGATCTGCGAGGACGGTGACCAGGTGGACGTGGGCGCCGACCTGCACCGGTCGGGGCGAGTCCCGGCCGGCCTCCACTACATTGACGGATCGGCCGGCGACCTGGACGAGCGACCCCTCGAGGAGCGCCGCATGCTGGCCGAGTTCGGCGTCGTGATGGTCAGCGCGGCCGTCGACGCGGCCCAGCGCCAGATCGTCCAGCCGGTGCGCGCCAGCGCCCGCGGGTGGTTCGACGGCAACAGTGACCGTGACGTCCTGGCGGCGATCATCGAGGCGGTGCGCGACGCGCTGAGTGAGGCGGTGGCGGGCGGGGACGTCGACGAGGCGTCCCTCACCCGGACGGCCCAGCGGGTCACGGGCCGGCTGCTCGGCCAGCGGTACCGGCGCCAGCCCGTCGTGCTGGCCGCCATCACGGTCGTCTAGTCGCGCTCGGGCTCGCCGTTGTCGGCGTTGTGGCGTCCGGCGCGCCAGTAGGCCTTATGGCTGATGGACTCGGTGGGCACACCGCGCGCCATTAGTGCCGCACGCACGGCGCGGCTGACGCCGGCCTCGGCGAAGACGTAGACGTGCCCGAGGCCCGCAGGCAGCTCCACGGCCGTGAGGGCGCTGACCAGTCCCGTGGGGTCGCTCGCGGCGCGATCGCGCCGGTCGACGAAGATCCCGGTGACGCCGAGACCCGCGTCGAAGGCGGCCGTCACGGCGTCGGCGTCGTCGGCGATCTCCAGGACGAAGAGGGCGCGTCCCGGGGTCGGGATCGACTCGGCCAGTCGGTAGGCCGAGGCCAGTGCCGTGAGGTCGCCAACGAACAGGTGCCACTCGGCGTCGGGGGCCAGGCCGATCTTGCCGCGGGGTCCCACCACGTCGACGGGCTGGCCCACGACCGCCTCGCGCGCCCAACTGGCGCCCGGTCCCTCGTGGGCGACGCTCACCCAGAGCCCGAAGCGATGCGTGGCGGGGTCGGCCCAGCGCACGCTGTAGCGGCGACGGGTTGAGCGCTCGGCGTCGCTCACGCGAACCATGACGTCGCGACCCGGCTCGCCGACCAGCCGCGGGTCGCCGTGCAGGGCGATCTCGCGCAGCGAGGGACTGAGCTCGCGCGTGGCCACGACGCGGCAGCGGTCGGCGTGGACGCCGAGTCGTGCGGCCAGATCGAGCGTCGAGCGGTGCGCGGAGGGCATTGGTCCAGCCTACGAGGTGGCGCGAGAGGGAGACTCGTGCTCAGTAGGTTGGAGTCGTGGTCGCAGCCCGGCACGCCCGTTCGAAGCCACCAGCGCGGCGTCGACGGTCGGTACCTCCGACCCGCTTCGCCCGCCACCGGCGCGACCTCGTCGTGGTGAGCGTCGCCCTGGTGGCGGTGCTGGTCGCGCTCGCCGACGTCGGGGCACTGGGACCGGCGGGTCGGGTGCTCAACGCCGCGGCGGGCTTCGTTCTCGGCGTGGGTCGCTTCGTCGTTCCACTGGCCCTGGCTGGCGTGGTCGTGGCCTCCCTCCGGCCCGCGCGGGAGGTCGACGCCGTTCGGGTGGGTTGGGGAATCGTGGTGGGTCTCGTTGCCGTGAGCGGCATCGGCGACCTGGCCGGTGGCCGCCCCGGATGGCTCGCGGGTCGAGCCGCGCTCGCGAGCGCTGGTGGCTGGCTGGGCGTGGGCGTGGGTGGCGGCCTGGATCGCGTGGTCGGCTGGATCGGCGCGCTGGTCATCCTGATCGCCATCGCCGTGGTTGCCGTGGTCCTGATCACGGGCGTGTCGTTGGCCACGCTCGGGCGCGTGCTCACGTGGGCGTTTCGCGGTGGGCGAGCAGCCCTGCGTCGCCGGAGCGCGCGGCGCGCGGCCCGCGCGGCCAGGGCCGCCCGCGGTGGACCGGCAGCGTCCGTGGATGGGGGATTCGGGGCCCCTGAGGCAGCCCTCGACCAGGCGGACCCCTGGGAGCCGGCGACCGACGAGCCCGCGGAGCCTCCGGCGCAGGCACCCGTCGTGGAGGCACCGCGCGAGGAGCCCGTCGAGGCGCCGTCGCCCCACGAGATCGACGAGCCGCCCACCGCAGCGGCCATCGAGTCGTGGGGCCCGCCGGCGCAGCGGCCCGCCGGCCCGCCCTGGCAGCTGCCGCCGCTGAGCCTGCTCGGTCGCACGCGCGAGCAGCGGGCCGACCGTGGAGCGGTCGAGAGGGCGGGGAGCGAGCTGGTCGAGGCTCTGGCGGCGCACGGGGTCGAGACCACCCTCGTCGGCTTCACCGTCGGCCCCACGGTCACGCGCTTCGAGCTGGAGCTGGGCCCCGGGGTCAAGGTGTCGCGGGTGACCTCGCTCAACCGCGACATCGCCTACGCGATGGCGACGCCCGACGTGCGCATCCTGGCCCCGATCCCGGGCCGGTCGGCGATCGGGGTCGAGGTTCCCAATCGAACCCGGGCCCTGGTGGCCCTGGGCGACCTCGTGGCGACCGAGGAGGCCCAGCAGGCGCGCCATCCGCTGGACGTGCCCATCGGGCGCGACATTGCCGGGCGCACGGTGATCATCAACCTGGCGGCCATGCCCCACGTCCTGATCTCGGGCGCGACGGGGGCCGGCAAGAGCTCGTGCATCAATGCCCTGGTCACCTCCCTGGTTATGCGCGCGAGCCCCGAGCAGGTCCGGCTGGTGCTCATTGACCCCAAGCGGGTCGAGATGAGCCACTACCAAGACTTGCCCCACCTGATCGCTCCCGTCGTGGTGGACCCGAAGAAGGCCGCCGGTGCGCTCACGTGGGCCGTGCGCGAGATGGAGCGGCGCTACGACGTCCTGGCGGCCGCCGGGGTGCGGGACATCGCTGGCTATCACGACGCGATCGAACGCGGCGAGGTGTTCGTCGAGTCGACGTCGGCCGAGATGGTGGCCGCGGCCATCGGGGAACCGAGTCCGGCGGCGAGCCCCCGGGCCGCCGAGGCGCTGCCCTTCATCGTCGTGGTCGTCGACGAGCTCAATGACCTCATGATGGTGGCGGCCCGCGACGTCGAGGAGTCGGTGGTGCGCATCGCCCAGATGGCTCGGGCGGTCGGCATCCACCTGGTCCTGGCCACGCAGCGTCCCAGCGTCGACGTCATCACCGGCGTCATCAAGGCCAACATCCCCAGCCGCATGGCTTTCGCCGTCTCGTCGCTGGCCGACAGCCGGGTCATCTTGGATCAGGCGGGAGCCGAACGGCTGATCGGCAAGGGAGACATGCTGCTGGTCACGGCCAGCTCCAGCGTCGCGCGCCGCATCCAGTCACCCTGGGTCTCGGAGGCCGAGGTTCAGCGGGTCGTGGCCTTCTGGCGAGCCCAGGGCGGCCGCCGCGAGTCGGTGGTGGCCTTCGACGGCGACACCGAGCGCGGGCCGTCGGCGAGCGGGGAGGACGACGACGAGCTGGTGCGTCAGGCCCGTGACCTGGTGCTGCGGACCCAGTCGGGCTCGACCTCGATGCTCCAGCGCAAGTTGCGGGTGGGCTTCGCGCGCGCGGGGCGGCTGATGGACCAACTCGAGATCGAGGGGGTGGTGGCCGCTGGTGACGGGTCCAAGGCGCGACGGGTGCTCCAGACCTTCGAGGAGTACTACGGGACGCCCGAGCGCTGAGGAGTCCGACGCGGGCGCGGCGCCGACCTACGCTGCCTAGGTGCTCGCACGTGTGCCCGCCAGCTCGGCCAACCTGGGACCGGGATTCGACGCGGTGGCCGTGGCCCTCGCGCTGTACGTGGAGGTCGAGGTCGTCCCGGCCGCGCGCCTGGCGCTGACGACGACTGGCGAGGGGGCGGGAATCTTTGACGGGCCCGACCACCTGGCGGTCCGCGTCGTGCGCCAGGTCACGGGCCACGACCGCTTCGCGGTGCGCGTCGACTCGCAGATCCCAATCTCGCGGGGTCTGGGCTCCTCGGCGGCCCTCGCGCTGGCCGCGGCCGCCGCCGCCGGGTCCGGCGACCCGCTCGCGGTGGCGGTCGCGATCGATGGCCACGCCGAGAACGCCGCGGCCTCCGCGCGCGGGGGGCTGGTAGCCGCCCGGACGTCGCCCGCGGGCGTGGAGGTCGTCGACCTGGCGCTGGACCCGGCGTGGCGCTTCGTCGTGGTGATCCCCGAAGCCCAGCTGGCCACCGCCGACGCGCGTGCGGCACTGCCCACCCGGGTCGATCGGGCCGACGCGGTGGCCAACCTGTCGGGCCTGGCCTTCGTGCTGGCCGGGCTCAGCGACCACCGGCACTTCGTGGCCGGGGCGATGGCCGACCATCTGCACCAGCCCTTCCGCACGGCGCTGTTTCCCCCAGCCGAGGCGATCATGGACGCGCTGCGGGGTGCGGGAGCGGTGGACGCGTGCTGGTCCGGCGCGGGTACCACCATGCTCGGGCTGGCCACCCAGGACCGGGCGGCGGTCGTGGCTGCGGCCACCACGCGCGCGCTGGCCGGTGAGCGCATCACGGCGCGGGTGGAGGTGCTGGCACCGGATCGCGGCGGCCTGGTCGTGCGGTGATCGCGGCGCGGCGCCGGACGCTGGCTGGCGTCGGCTTCATCTTGACCGGAGCGGCGGTGATCCAGTGGTCGGCGACGCTTGTGGTGCCCGCCTTCGGGGTGGTGAGCCCGACGGCGGCCAGTGGGTGGCGCTTCTTGGTGGGCGGGCCGCTGCTGTGGGCCCTGGCCCGCCCCCGGCCGTGGCGGTGGACGCGCAGCCAGCTGGCCGGGACCGCGGCCCTGGGGCTCTCCACGGCCGCCATGAACCTCTGCTTCTACCAGGCAATCGAGCGCATCAGCCTGGGCAGTGCCGTGGCCATCGAGTACCTGGGGCCGTTCCTGGTGGCTGCTCTGGGTCGGCGCACGTGGCGGCACCTGTCCTTCGTCGTGCTGGCCGGGGCCGGGGTATGGGCCCTGGCCCGCCCGGGCGGAGGCATCACGCTGGCCGGGGCGGCATTCGCTCTGGGGTCCGGGACGTTCTGGGCGGGCTACGCGTTCGCTTCCCATCGCGTGGGTGGCACGACCGACGGGTTTGGCGGCCTGGCCGTGGCCATGACGCTCTCGGCGCTGGTCACGCTGCCGCTCTCGCTGCGCGCGCTGCCGGCGATCCACGCCCATCCGGCGGTGCTGGGGCGCCTGGCCATGGTTGGGGTCCTGGCGATCGTCCTCGGGTTCGGGGCCGAGCTCCAGGCCCTGCGGCGCATCCGGCCCACGATCGTGAGCGTCCTGCTGGCCCTGGACCCGGCGGTGGCCTTCGTGCTCGGGTGGCTGGTGCTGGGCCAGAGAGTGGACGCGCTGGACCTGCTCGGACTGGTGCTCGTGGTCAGCGCCGGCATCGGGGTGACGGTGGATGTGACCCGGGATCCCGGGGGCGGCCTCACTAGGCTGGAGGGGTGAGCGCGCCGCGCACCTTCGCGATCAGGACCTTCGGGTGCCAGATGAACGAGCACGACTCGGAGCGGCTGGCTGGGCGCCTGCGGGCGGCGGGCCTGGTTGGTGCGGCCGACGAGTCCAGTGCCGACGTGGTGGTCTTGAACACCTGCACGATCCGGGAGAATGCCGACCTCAAGCTGTTCAGCGCCTTGGGGCACCTCAAGGCGCGCAAGCGGGAGCATCCCGACCTGCAGATCGTCGTGGGCGGGTGCCTGGCCCAGCACGAGCGCGAGCGGATCCGGGAGCGCGCCAGCTGGGTCGACGTAGTCGTCGGAACCCACAACCTGCTTGAGACACCCGCGCTGCTGGAGCGCTCCCGCCTTGAGGGCCCCCTGGTCGTCGTGGCCGACGCGCCCGACCCGGTGACCGCACGCGATCAGGTCCCCGCACTGACCGCGGAGCGTGACGTCCCCTGGGCGGCGTGGATGACGATCCAGACGGGCTGTGACAACTCGTGCAGCTACTGCATCGTCCCCGAGGTCCGCGGCGGCGAGATCAGCCGGCCGATGCAGGACCTGGTGGCCGAGGCCGAGATGCTGGCGCGACGGGGCGTGACCGAGGTCACGCTGCTGGGCCAGAACGTCAACTCCTACGGCCGGGACCTGACGGGCCGCGGGACGCTCTTTGGCCCCCTGCTGCGGGCCCTCGGCACTGTGGACGGCCTGGAGCGGATCAGGTTCACGAGCCCGCATCCCAAGGACCTGCGCCCCGACATCGTGGCGGCGATGGCCGAGACCGCTGCGGTGTGCCCCCAGCTGCACCTGCCACTGCAGTCGGGGTCCGACCGGGTCCTGAGCGCCATGCGCCGCGGGTACCGCGCCGCGCGCTACCTGGAGCGCCTGGCGATGGCCCGAGCGGCCGTGGCCGACCTGGCGGTCACGACGGACCTCATCGTGGGCTATCCCGGAGAGACCGACGCCGATTTCGAGGACACGCTGGCCGTCGTCGCCGAGGCCCGCTACGACGGGGCCTACACCTTCGTCTTCTCGCCCCGTGAGGGCACCCGGGCGGCCCGCCTGGTCGACGCCTTCATCGATCCCGGGGTGGTGCGCGAGCGCTTCGACCGCCTCAAGGAGGTGGTGGACCGCTCGGCGCTGGCCCGCCACCAGGCGCGGGTGGGCCGGCTCGAGGAGGTGCTGGTCGAGGGCCCGGGCAAGCTGCCGGGTCAGGTCAGCGGACGCACTCCCCAGGGCAAGCTCGTCCACGTGGCGGCCAGCGACGGCCTTAGCGGGGGCACGCTGGCCGAGGTCCGCATCGACCGGGCGGCGCCCTACTACCTGACCGGCACGGTGACCCGGATTCTGCGCCCGCCGCGCTACCGTCGCCGTATCGCCCTGTCGGTGTCGTGAGCGGCCGCGTCGCGGTCGCGGTGGTGGGGGCCACGGCGACGGGGAAGTCGGCCGTGGCCCACGCGTACGCGAGACAGCACCCCGGATGCGAGATCGTGATGGCCGACGCCATGGCCGTGTATCGCGGCATGGACCTGGCAACGGCCAAGCCCACGCCGGCCCAGCGCGCCGAGGTTCGCTACCACCTGGTCGACGTGGTCGAGCCCGCCGAGGTCTTCACCGTGGCCGCGTGGCAGGCCGCGGCGCGGGCGGCCCTGGCCGACGTGTGGGCGCGGGGCGCTTGCGCGCTGGTCGTGGGGGGCACCGGCCTCTACATCCGCGCCCTAGTCGACTCGCTGAGATTTCCGGGCCAGTTCCCCGCGCTGCGTGCCGAGCTAGAGGAGCGCGCCGCTCGCGGCGAGGACCTGGCAGCCCTGCTGGGCGCCACCGACCCGCGCGCGGCGGCGCTGATCGAGCCCACCAACGCGCGCCGCGTGGTGCGGGCCCTCGAGGTGACCCTGGGATCGAGTCGGCCGTTCTCGTCGTATGGCCCGGGCCTGTCGACCTACGGGCCGCCGCACCTGGCCCAGGTCGGGCTGCGTGTGCCCCTGGCCGAGCTCGACACGCGCATCGAGGAGCGGCTGCGCGCGTGGATGGCCGACGGGCTCGTCGAGGAGGTGCGGGCGCTGGCGGCGCGACCAGGTGGACTGTCGGCCACGGCGCGCCAGGCGGTCGGCTACCGCGAACTGCTGGACTGGCTCGAGCTGGGCGGCAGCCTCGAGAATGCCGTCGCGGCGGCCGTCGCGGCCAGTCGCCGGCTGGCGCGCCGGCAGGTGCGCTGGTTCACGCGCGATCCGCGCATCGAGTGGTTCGACGACCCCGAGAACGCCGCCGCGCGCCTGGAGGCGCTGGTGAACGATCGGGAAGGATCCGTGCGAGACTGGGACGCGTGACGCTGAGATTTCTCCAGAAGTGGCACGGAGCGGGCAACGACTTCCTGGTGGACGTGCTCGACTACGGGACGGCCGCGTGGTGGACCGCGGACCGGGTGCGGGCGGCATGTGACCGCCACCACGGCGTGGGGGCCGACGGCGTGGTGGTCGCCGAGGTCGGGGCCGAGAGCCACGCGGGCCACGAGGTGGTGATGTCCCTCTTCAACGCCGATGGATCGCGGGCCGAGATGTCGGGCAACGGCATCCGCTGCCTGGCCGCGGGCGTGCGTCGGGCAACCCGCGGACGCTGGGCCGAGCTCGATGTCCTGACCGATGCCGGCCTGCGCACGGTGGCGTTCGATCGCGACGACCCGAGCTGGGCCACCGTCGACATGGGAGAGGTCGAGCTTCTCGCGGCGCCCGCGGGCGCCATGGGAGCCGCGCGTGTGGGCAACCCGCACGTGGTCGTGCTCGACGACGCGGCCTGGAGCGACGCCGAGCGCGAGGCGCGCGCCGGGGACCTGTCAGCTGGCGCCGCAGGGGCCAACGTCGAGTTCGTCCGCATCGAATCGAGCGGACGGGTCGCCATGCGCGTCCTCGAGCGGGGGGTTGGCTGGACGATGGCCTGTGGCACCGGGAGCTGTGCGGTCGCGGCGGTCCTGCGCGCCCAGGGCCGCGCGGGAGATCGCGTGGTCGTGGGCAATCCGGGAGGCGATCTCGAGGTGAGCCTGCAGGGCGCGCGGGCCCGTCTGCGCGGTCCGGTCGCCTTCGTGGGCAACGTGGAGTGGTCGACGCATTGAGTCCGACGTCGCTGATCGATCGCTCGTTCCGCGAGCGCATCACGCTGGTCGGCGTCATCTTTCCGGGGACGACCGGCGAGCAGATCGAGCGCCAGCTCGACGAGCTCGCACTCCTGGTCGACACGGCCGGTGCCGACGTCGTGGACCGGGTCATCCAGCGCCGCGACCGGCCCGATCCGGCCACGTTCCTCGGGTCGGGCAAGGTGCACGAGCTGGCCGACCGATGCCTCGAGCACGACGTGGACACGGTCGTCTTCGAGCACGCCTTGACCCCGGGCCAGCAGCGGAACCTGGAGGTCCTCCTCGGTCGCACCGCGATCGACCGGACGGCGGTGATCTTGGACATCTTCGCTCAGAACGCTCGCAGCCCCGAGGGCCGCGCCCAAGTCGAGCTGGCCCAGCTCGAGTACCGCCTGCCGCGCCTGCGACGCCACAGCGGCTCCCTGTCCCAGCAGGCGGGCCGGATCGGCACGCGGGGCCCGGGCGAGACCCAACTCGAGGTCGATCGCCGCCGCCTGATCCAGCGAACGCACCATCTGCGGGCCGAGCTGCGCGAGATCGAGCGGACCCGCACCCTCCAGCGGCGCGGCCGCGACCGGGGCCGCCTGCGCGAGGCGACACTGGTCGGCTACACCAACGCCGGCAAGTCGTCGATGCTCAACGCCCTGACCTCGGCCGACGTCATCATCGAGGACCGGCTCTTTGCCACCCTGGACCCCCGCACCCGCCAGCGCCAGCTGCCCGGAGGCGAGGCGATCCTGATCACCGACACCGTCGGCTTCATCTCCAACCTGCCCCACGAGCTCGTCGAGGCGTTCATGAGCACGCTGCGCTCGGTCCAGCTGGCCGACCTCCTCGTCCACGTGGTGGACGCGTCGAGCCCCTTTGCCGAAGAGCAGATCCGGGCCGTGCACGAGGTCCTGGCCGCGATCTCGGCGGACCAGGTTCCCGAGTTGCTCGTCTTCAACAAGGCCGACATCGCCGGCGAGCGAGCCCGCGAGATGGCTGCGGCGTACCCGGGAAGCGTGGTGGCCGCCGCCCGCACCGGGGAGAACCTCGACGAGGTTCTGGGAGCCATCGGGGCCCGACTGCGCCACCGGGACCGGGTGATGACGGTGCGCGTGCCGCTGGCGCGCGGGGACGTCCTGGCGGCCGCTCATCGCGAGGGCGACGTCCTCGAGACGCGCGTCGACGACGATGCGCTGGTCGTGACGGTGGCTGTGGACCCGGCGGGCGAGGCGCGCCTGGAGCGCTGGAGGGTCCGTTGAGCTTCGCGCCGCCGCCGTATCCCTACGAGCGCCTGGAGCCCATTCGCGCTGTGGCGGCCGCCAGCGCGGGCGGGGCACTGGACTGCTCGGTCGGCACACCGATCGACGAGCCACCAGCGTTCGTGGCCGAGGAGTTGGCCCGGGCTCGCGGTGTGCGCGGCTATCCGAGCTCAGCTGGTTCGCTCGAGCTGCGGGCCAGTGCCCGCGGTTGGCTCCAGCGTCGCTTCGACGTCGCGGTGGGACCCGACGAGCTGGCCGTGTGCGTGGGCACCAAGGAGTTCGTGGCCAGCCTGGCGGGTTATCTGCGACTGCGCTCGGGGGACCGCGACACGGTCTTGTATCCCGAGATCAGTTACCCGACCTACGCCATGAGCGCGACCCTGGCGGGACTGCGCGCGGTGGCGGTGCCGCGCCGCGCGGGACACCTGGACCTGGACGCGATCGCCGCCGAGGACGCGCGACGCGCCCTGGTGCTGTGGGCCAACGCCCCGGCCAATCCCAGTGGGGAGCTCGAGGACTTCGCGGCCGTGGCACGCTGGGGTCGCGCGCACGGCGTCGTCGTGGCCAGCGACGAGTGCTACGCGGACTACACGTGGGACGCTGCGCCCGCGAGCATCCTGCAGACCGGGAGCGACGGGGTGCTGGCCGTCCACTCGGTGTCCAAGCGGTCGAACCTCGCGGGGGCGCGGGTGGGCTTCTACGCGGGCGACGCCGAGCTGGTCAGCTACCTCCGGCTGGTGCGCCAGCACGCCGGCCTCATGGCGGCCGGACCGACCCAGGCGGCCGCGCGGCGCGCCTACGACGACGATGAGCATGTCGAGATCCAGCGACGGCGCTACCGCGAGCGCCTGGAGATCCTGGCGGGCGCGCTGGGGCGCGTCGGGATCGACGCCCCGCTGCCGGCCGGCGGCTTCTACCTGTGGGCGTCACGGCCGGGGGCAGATGGCTGGGAGCTGGCGCGCGAGTTGGCCGAGCGAGCGGGCCTGGTCGTGAGTCCCGGCGAGTTCTACGGTGCCGCGGGCGCCAACCACGTGCGCATTGCCGTGGTCCAGCCCACAGAGCGGCTGACCGCCGCGGCGCGGCTCCTCTCCTAGTCGAGCCGGCCCTACCATGGGCTCGTGATGAGCCTCGAGCAACGCATCGGGCAGTGGCATGACCGCATCGACACGCTGGACCCTTCGCACACCGAGGCCCGACGGGACGTCGAGCTGGTCCTCGCCCAGCTAGACGACGGGCGCGTGCGCGTGGCCGAGGTCGGCGCCAGTGGCGACGTCGTGGTCCACGAGTGGGTACGCCAAGCGATCCTGCTGGCCTTCCGCCTGCGGGCCCTCGAGCGCCAGGAGGTCGGTCCCTTCGAGTACGTGGATCGGCTCGAGCTGAAGGGCGACCTGGAGCGGCGCGGGATCCGTGCCGTCCCCGGCGCGATTGCGCGGCGTGGCAGCTACCTGGCCCCGGGGGTCGTGCTCATGCCCAGCTTCGTCAACATCGGAGCCTGGGTGGGGTCCGGCACGATGGTGGACACCTGGGCGACCGTCGGCAGCTGCGCCCAGATCGGGGCCAACGTGCACCTGGCGGGTGGGGTCGGCATCGGGGGCGTGCTGGAGCCACCGGGAGCCGCTCCCGTCATCATCGAGGACGACGCCTTCATCGGCAGCCGCAGCATCATCGTCGAGGGTGCGCGAGTCGGCCGCGGCGCGGTGGTGGGGGCCGGCACGGTGCTCAACCCCTCGATCCCAGTGATCGACGCGAGCACGGGTGAGGAGGTTGCTCGGGGCTACATCCCCGACTACGCCGTGGCCGTCGCGGCCCAGCGGCGGCGAGAGTTTCCCGGAGGCGAGTTCTTCTTGCCCTGCGTCCTGATCATCCGGCGCCTCAGCGAGGGGGAGCGTCACGACAAGGCGGCCCTCAACCGGGTGCTGCGGGATCACGGGGTCGCGCCGTGAGCTCCCTGGCGCGGGCCTACGAGTACGTGACGACGCCGTCGGTGAGCCGCGCGGAGGCACGCCTGGCCACCGAGATCGAGGCGACCCTGCGCACCGCGTCCCACCTGCAGGTCGACCGAATCGGGGACAACGTGGTGGCCGCCACGCGGGGTGCGGCGAGCCTGCGGGTCCTCCTCGCCGGTCACCTGGACACGGTGCCTGGCGACCTCGGGCGCGTGCGCTGGGACCGCGAGGAGCTCACCGGGCTCGGGGCGGTCGACATGAAGGGGTCGCTCGCCGTCATGGTGGAGCTGGCCCTCGGCCCCCTCCCGCCGGGAATCGAGCTGACCTGGGTCTTCTACGCGCGCGAGGAGGTGTCGCGGTCCGAGTCGGGACTCTTGGAGATCGCCGCCCTGCGCCCCGACCTCCTGCGAGCCGACGTCGCAGTGGTCGGCGAGCCCACGGGTGGCGCGGTCGAGGCGGGGTGCCAGGGGTCGCTGCGTGTGCGGGTCGTGACGCACGGGGTGGCGGCCCACACGGCTCGCCCCTACCGGGGGCGCAACGCCATCCACCGCCTCGGCGCGGTGGTCGAGCGCGTCGCGGGGTACGTCCCGCGCCGCGTCACCCTCGACGGTGTCGCCTTCACTGAGCAGCTCCAGGTGGTGCAGATCGCCGGGGGGATCGCGAGCAACGTCGTGCCCGACGAGGCGTCGTGCGTCATCAACCACCGCTTCGCGCCCGATCGCGACATCGCATCGGCCAGCCAGTGGCTGCGCGAGTACGTGGCCGAGGTGATCGACGAGGACGACGAGCTGGTGGTCGAGGATGCCGCACCGGCGGCCAGCCCGCGCCTGGACGACCCGCGGCTGGCCCAGCTGGTCGAGATGAGTGGGCAACCCGTGCGCGCGAAGGTGGGCTGGACCGACGTGGCGACGCTCAGCGAGCTGGGCATCGCATCGACGAACTTCGGCGCGGGAGATCCCGAGTTGGCCCACCACCGTGACGAGCGGATCTCGCGGGCTGAGCTCGATGGGTACGCCGACGTGCTGGGCCGGTGGCTGGCCTCGATGGGCTCGTAGGGACCTCTAGAGATAGGTGCGCAGGACCGACACGACGCGTCCGTAGATCGCGACGTCGTCGGCGGCGAACTCCAAGGGCTCGAGCTGCGCGTTCTCGGGCTTCAACACGACGCGCGAGCCCTGGGGAAAGTAGCGCTTGATGGTGGACTCGCCGTCGGGAATGCCCGCGACCACGATCTCGCCGATCTCGGCGGTCTGCTGGCGCGCCACCACGACGAGGTCGCCGGGCAGGATTCCGGCATCGATCATCGAGGTGCCGCGCACCCGCAGGACGAAGCAGTCGCTGCGACCCACGAGCGCCTCGGGCAGCGCGATCGTCTCGTGGTCGGTCTGCTCACCCAGGACACCGGTGCCGGCGGCCACGTCGCCGACGAGCGCCAGCTCGCGCACGCCCCCGGTCACCTGGGGCACGGCCGGCATCTTGACGGTCAGCGTTCGGGGCTGCTGGGGGTTCTTGGCCAGATAGCCGGCCGTGCGCAGGACCGAGATGTGGTTGGCGACGGTGGCCGGTGACTTCAGGCCCACGTGGTCACCGATCTCGCGGATCGTGGGGGGGAAGCTTCGCTCCCTCTGACAGGTGGCGATGTACTCCAGAATCTGTCGACGGATGGGGGACAGGACCTCGGCCATAGCGCTTCCTCTCACGAACACCTGTTCGCAGTGTACCGCGCCAGCGACCTTGCCGCGATCACCGGCGCCTGGGATCGGCTCACGACGGGGCGGCCAGGTGGCACTGAACCAAGGTGAGTCATGGACACTGCTACTGTGCTGCGATGGCCACGGTGGCCTGTGCTGTTTCCGGCGATCGTCGCATGGATGCGTTGCTGCTTCTGCGGGGGGGTCGACGGGAGTGGAAGTGACACATTTGAGGAGGACGAGCTGATGAAGCTCCGGTTCAACAAGACGGTGGCGGCTGTCACGTCGAGCGCCGTGTTGCTGATGGCAGCGCCCGCGGTGGGCGAAGTGTCGGCATCGGCTGCAGGCGTGCCGACGTACACCATCGGTTATCAAGGCCCGCTGTCGGGCAGCTACGCGTACTTGGGCGAGTACATGTACTACGGCGCGCTCGTGGCGATCAACAACGCCAATGCGGGAGCGAAGTTCGGCAAGCTGCCCTTCAAGCTGAAGCTGGCGCGCTACGACGACCAGGGCTCGTCGACCCTGGCGCCCGCGCAGGCGCAGGCAGCGATCCAGAACCCGTCGTTGGTCGCGATCGTGGGCCCGGCGTTCTCGGGGGCGACGGAGGCGTCGGAGCCCTACTACTCCAGGGCCCACATGGCTACCGTGAGCCCGTCGGCAACGGCGGCGGCTCTCGCCAAGGGTGCGCGGAACAACTTCATGCGCGTGGTTGCCGGTGACGACGTCCAGGGCGCGGCGGACGCCAACTTCCTGGTGAAGACGCACCACGTCAAGAGTCTGGTCGTCATCAACAACGGCTCGTTCTACGGTGCCGGCCTGGCGGCAGTGGTCTCCAAGCAGGCCCAGAAGGATGGCGCCAGCGTGACCAACTACACCGACCCCACGACGGGTTCCTGCGGTGGCACGGCCTCTACGACGCAGTACGCCGCCACGGCCACACAGATCATGGCCGCACACGCTGACGCCGTCTACTTCGGTGGGTACTACTGCGGCTTCGGCCTCCTGCTCGGCGCCCTGTCGAGTGCTGGCTACACCGGCACCATCATGTCGGACGACGGCTCCTGGTCGACCGGACTCTTCGGCGACACCACGCCGCCGACGGCGGCCAACGGGGTGTACGTCAGCGAGGCCGGTGGCGGCAACGCGAACCTGACCGGCAAGCTCGCCAGCCAGTTCCAGAAGCTGTCCCACCAGAAGGCCCAGGGCGCGACCTACGCGGCCCAGGCCTACGACGCGACCAACATGATCATCAAGGCGATGCTCTCGATCAAGCGGTCGCCCAAGATCAAGGTCCTGCGCGCCCAGCTCGTCGTCGAGCTGCACAAGCTGACCTTCCCGGGCGTGACGGGAACGATCCACTTCCAAGGCAACGGTGACCTGAGCCGTAACTCGATCGTGGAGTTCGCTCAGGCCAACGCGACAACCAAGACGTTCAAGGTCATCGGTCACAGCTGAGCCAGTTGTAGGTTCCGCAGTTCCACGGAGCGGGCGCCGCGAGACAACTCGCGGCGCCCGCACCGTGCCAACAACTGGAGAGTTCGGTGGGAGCATTCGGGCATTTTCTGGTTAGCCACTTCGCGACACTGCGCCTGGAGTTCTGGGGCTTGCTGGTCGGTGGCGTCGCCAACGGTCTCATCTACGGGATGGTGGCGGTCGGGTACACGCTGGTGTACGGCGTCTTGCGGCTGATCAACTTCGCCCACTCCGAGATCGTCATGACTGGCGGCTTCACCAGCTACTTCGTGCTGCGGGGGCTGATCGGGACGTCCATTCCCAACGGGTGGGCGACCGTCGGGGTCCTGGTCGTGGGCATGGTGGCGGGCGGGGTCTCGGGTGCCGTCATGGCCATGCTCGTCGAGCGCGTGGCCTACCGACCCTTGCGTCGGCGACGGGCGCCCCAACTCGCCTACCTGATCAGCGCCATCGGCGCGTCCTACTTCCTCTTCAACCTGGCGGGCAAAGAGTTCGGGCGCGTCCTGCTGTCGGTGCCCCAGCCCTACATCAATCACCCGATCTTCTCGGTCTTTGGAGCGCCCGTCCAGCTGTACTACCTGGTGATCGTCATCGCCAGCGCGGCGATGCTCGTGGGGGCGGACCAGTTCGTCGGTCGCACCCGCCTGGGGCGCGGTCTGCGGGCGGTCGCCCAGGACTCCGAGACGGCGTCGCTCCTCGGGGTCGACGTCAATCGCACGATCGCTCTGACCTTCGCCCTGGGTGGCGCCCTCGGGGGGATCGGCGGGTTCCTCCTGGGCCTGGGAACGGGCGTCGTCTACACCATGGGCTTCGTTCCCGCTCTCAAGGCTTTCACCGCCGCGGTCCTGGGGGGCATCGGCAACCTGCGCGGCGCCATGATCGGCGGCCTCCTGCTCGGCGTCGTCGAGAGCCTGTCGATTGCCTTCGTCCAGCCCGCCTACATCGACGTGGTGGCTTTCGGGATCCTGGTCCTGGTCCTGCTGGTGCGTCCGACCGGGATCCTCGGCGAGCGACTCGGGCGGGCCGCATGAGCCGCGTCACGCTCGCCTTGCGGTCCCCGGCATCGCGCCGCCTTGGCACGTCACTGGCCACGATGGCCATCGTCGCGCTGATGACCGGCCCCTCGGGCTCGGCGACCCAGCCCACCGTGGGGCCGACCGGCTCCTTCGGCGAGCACGTCTCCATATTCGGGCTCTTCCCCGGTCCGCGGTGGCTGCTCTTCTTCCTCTTCGCCCTGGTGATGTGGGGTATCTGGAGCTTCTGGCTGCGCCGGGGGACCTCCCTGCGCAGCGCGGCGAGCACCCTGACGACGCCCCCGAAGCGGGCCTTCGCGCACCGGCCGGTGCGCTGGGTCTTCTACGTCGTGCTGATCGGCGTGGGTGTGATCTTCCCGCATCTGATCACCAGCCAGTACTGGCAGAGCGTGATGGTCGAGCAGATCGCCGTCTTCGTCTTGCTGGCGCTCGGCCTCAACGTCGTGGTCGGGTTCGCCGGACTCCTCGATCTGGGGTTCGTGGCCTTCTACGCGATCGGCGCGTACTCCACCGCCTGGGTGACCGGCTCCCTGCCCACGCCGGCCCCCTTCGGCATCCACCTGAACCCGTTCTTCGCGATCCCAGTGGCCATCGCCCTGGTCATGGTCGCCGGTGTCCTGCTCGGGACGCCGACGCTGCGCCTGCGTGGCGACTACCTGGCGATCGTCACACTCGGCTTCGGGGAGATCATCACCATCTTCGCCAACAACCTGTACGGCATCACCGGCGGGTCCTACGGATCGGGCGGCGTGACCGGCCGGCACGGCATTCCGCACTTCTCGATCAACCTCGGGCCCATCCACTATCGATGGACCCTGAATCCGGTGCCTTACTACTACCTGGTCCTGGTGTTCGTCGTCATCTTCATCTTGGCGTTCTCGCTGCTCGAGCACTCTCGGGTTGGACGTGCCTGGACGGCGATTCGCGAGGACGAGGTGGCAGCCGAGTCCGTGGGGATCAACCCGCTCAAGTACAAGGTCATGGCCTTCGCCATCGGTGCGGCCAGTGCCGGTTTCGCTGGTGTGATGACGGCAGCGCAGTCCATCTTCATCTTCCCGGCCACGTTCACGCTGCAGGTCTCGATCAACATCCTGGCGCTGGTCATCTTCGGGGGCATGGGCTCGATCGCCGGCGTCGCGGTGGGGGCCATGGTGATCCAGACCGGGTCGATGTACCTCCTGCACTCTCCTCCGGCGGGCTACCAGCCGGCCGACCTGTACATGTACCTGGGGGCGCTGTTGATGGTGACGATGATCTTCCGGCCCATGGGCCTGATCCCGTCGCGACGTCGCCGTCGAGAGATCGTGCTGACCGAGGCGGGCGAGGGGCACATGAACGAGGTCCTGTCGGGAGAGAGCCCGTGAGCGAGTCGATCTTCGTCGTAGATCACGTGACGCTGCGCTTTGGTGGCGTGGTCTCGCTGAACGACGTGACGCTGCGCATGGACCGGGGCGAGATCCTGGCCATCATCGGTCCCAACGGCGCGGGCAAGACATCCCTGTTCAACTCGCTCACCGGCGTGTACCGACCCCAGGAGGGCTCGATCACCTTGACCCTCCGCGACGGGTCGACCATGCCGGTGATCGGGAAGAAGCCTCATCGGGTCAGCGCCGCCGGCGTCGCGCGGACGTTCCAGGCGTCTCGGATGTTCAGCGCACTGACGGCCTACGAGAACGTCAAGATCGGCGCCGAGTCGCACCGGGGCATCGGCGTCGTGGGCGCGATGCTCCGTGGGCCCCTGACGCGCCGTGACGAGCGCCAGTCCGACGACCGGACCGTCGAGCTGCTGCGGTTCGTCGGGCTGCAGGACCGGGCCAACACCATCTCGTCGTCCCTGTCCTACGGCGATCGACGTCGCCTCGAGATCGCCCGCGGTTTGGCGACTCAGCCCCAAGTCCTCTTGCTCGACGAGCCCGCCGCCGGGACCAACCCCTCCGAGAAGCGCGAGCTGGCCAGCCTGATCCGTCGGGTGCGAGACGAGATGGGCGTGTCGATCCTTCTGATCGAACACGACATGAAGCTGGTGATGTCCCTGGCGGAGCGGCTGTACGTCTTGAACTTCGGGAGCGTCATCGCTGAGGGGGCCCCCGACGAGATTCGCGCGAACCCCGTGGTCATCGACGCGTACCTCGGGACGACCACCACGGCGGAGGCCTGATGAAGCTCGAGGTACGCGAGGCCGTCGTGCGCTACGGCGCGATCACCGCACTGCACGGGGTGTCCTTCGAAGTCGACGAGGGCGAGATCGTGACCCTGCTGGGGGCCAACGGGGCCGGCAAGACGACCACCCTGCGGATGCTCTCGGGCCTCCACGGCGTGACCAGCGGCCAGATCCTGTTCGAGGGCCGCGACGTGTCGACCACGCCCGCCCACGAGTTCATCACATTGGGCATCGGCCACGTGCCCGAGGGCCGCCGCATCTTTCCGCAGATGAGCGTGGAGGAGAACCTGGAGATGGGCGCCTTCGCCCGCCGGGGCTCCTACAGCGATGATCTCGAGCGTATGTACACAACCTTCCCCATCTTGAAGGATCGCCGCAAGCAGCTCGGCGGCAACCTGTCGGGTGGGGAGCAGCAGATGCTGGCCATCGGCCGGGCCCTGATGGGTCAGCCGCGGCTGCTGCTGCTCGACGAGCCGTCGATGGGACTGGCGCCCATGGTGGTCGAGTCGATCTTTCGCATCATCGGCGAGATTCGGAGCGCCGGCACGACGATCTTGCTGGTGGAGCAGAACGCCGCGCAGGCGCTGCGCCTGGCCGACCGCGGCTACGTGCTGGAGAACGGTCGCATCGCCCTGGCCGATCGGGCTGACGCTCTGCTCACCGACCCGCGGGTTCGGGCGGTCTACCTGGGAGAGGACGCGGACTGACCCGAGGCGCCCAACGGGCCGCGGCGCAACAAGCCCGGTGGCCGGCGGTATAGTTACTTAACGTTAAGTAACGACTGAAGGGGTCTGGGATGAGTGCGTTACGCGACCCGGGCGATCACCGCTACCGCTGGATCGCCCTGACCAACACGACGCTGGGTATCTTCATGGCGACGATCAACGGCTCGATCATCCTGATCTCGCTGCCCGCGGTGTTCCGCGGCGTGGGCATCAACCCACTGGCGCCGAGCAATGTCGGCTATCTCCTGTGGCTGCTCCAGGGATACCTGCTCGTGACGGCGGTGCTGGTCGTGAGCCTCGGTCGCCTCGGCGACATCTTGGGCCGCGTGCGGATCTATAACCTGGGCTTCGCCGTATTCACGGGGGCGGCAATCCTGCTGTCGCTGGACCCCCTGCGGGGCGGCGGTGGCGCCATGTGGCTGGTGGTCTGGCGAGTCGTCCAGGGCGTGGGCGGGGCGATGCTGTTCGCCAATTCGGCCGCCATCATCGTGGACGCCTTTCCGGAAGATCGTCGCGGGTTCGCCGTCGGCATCAACCAGGTGGCCGCCATCGGTGGCTCCTTCGTGGGCCTGATCCTGGGTGGCCTCCTGTCGATCGTGGACTGGCGGATCATCTTCTGGGTGTCCGTGCCCTTCGGGCTGATCGGCACGGTGTGGGCCTACATCAGCCTGCACGACAACGGGGTGCGCACGCCCGCCCACATCGACTGGTGGGGCAATGCCACATTCGCGGTTGGGCTGACCTCGATCCTGGTCGGCATCGTGTACGGGATCCAGCCCTACGGGACGAGCTCGATGGGCTGGACGTCTCCCCTGGTGCTCTCGACGATGACCATCGGAGTCGTCTTCCTCGGGGGATTCCTGTGGATCGAGATGCACGTCGCCGAGCCGATGTTCAACCTGCACCTCTTCCGCATCCGGGCGTTCGCCGCGGGCAGCGCGGCCGGCTTCCTGTCGGCTGTGGCGCGCGGTGGCCTGCAGTTCATGCTGATCATCTGGCTCCAGGGAATCTGGCTGCCGCTGCACGGCTTCAGCTTCACGTCGACGCCGCTGTGGGCGGGCATCTACCTATTGCCGCTGACCCTGGGATTCCTGGTGGCGGGGCCCCTCTCGGGCGCCGTCTCGGATCGGCGCGGCGCCCGGTCCCTGTCGACGACCGGCATGGGGCTGTTCGCGCTGAGCTTCGTCGGGCTGCTCTTGATCCCCACCAACTTCCCCTACTGGGCCTTTGCCCTCATGGTGGCGCTCAATGGCATCGGTGGCGGCATGTTCTCGGCGCCTAACACCACCGCGGTCATGAACGCCGTCCCGCCCGCGCAGCGCGGAGCCGCGGCCGGCATCCAGTCGGCATTCATGAACGCCGGCATGGTCCTCTCGATCGGCATCTTCTTCTCGCTGATGGTGGCGGGCCTGACCAACTCGCTTCCCGGAGCGCTGCTGCGCGGTCTGACGCGACACGGCGTGGCTCCCGCGACCGCCCACGCGGTCGCCCATATACCGGCGGTGGCCAGCATCTTCTCGTCGTTCCTCGGCTACAACCCGCTGCGCACGCTGCTGGTGTCACCGGCGGCGGCCCACGTCACGCATGCGCAGTGGGTGGTCTTGACCGGCAAGGGATTCTTCCCCAGCCTGATCGTGAGCCCCTTCCACCGCGGTCTGATCGTCGTCTTCCTGGCCGCATTCGT
Organism: Actinomycetes bacterium; assembly: GCA_021827705.1. Taxonomy (GTDB): domain Bacteria; phylum Actinomycetota; class Acidimicrobiia; order Acidimicrobiales; family RAAP-2; genus RAAP-2. Next base: position 39,293 of record JAKAUQ010000007.1, on the reverse strand, counting down.
CATGAGCATCATCGGTGCCGTCGCCTCGTCCCTGCGCGGCGGCCGCTTCGTCTTCAAGCAGCACACGCCGCACGAGCACGTGGGCGACCTGACCCTCGTGGGTGGCGCGGTGCCCGGTGAGGTGGCCATCGAGAGCGACGTGGTGCGATGACCAAGCGTGGCGTGAGCACGGCGGCGCGGCTGCAGCTGGTAACCGGACGCCTGATGCGCATGTTCCGACGGCACGGCGCGGCGGGCCTGTCGGCATCGCAGATCTCGGCTCTGGCGACCATTGAGGAGTGGGGCTCGCTGCGCATGAGCTCGCTGGCCACGCACGAATCGCTGGTCGCCCCGGCGGCCACGCGCCTGGTCGGGGCCCTGGAGGAGCGCGGGTTGATCCAGCGCTGCGCCGACCCGGCCGACGGTCGGGCGGCGCTGGTCTCCCTGACACCCGAGGGCTCCGCAACCTTGGAGGCTCTGCGCCACGCCCGGGTCGTCGGGATCGAGACGCGCCTGGCGACGCTCTCGGCCGCGGAGCGCCAGGTCTTGGAGCGGGCCCTCCCGATTCTGGAGCGGCTGGCCCAGCCCTGAGGACCGTTGGGACGTCGCGACGAAGGGAGCGACGTGGACGAGAGCGCGCAGTGTTGGCAGGACGTGGCGGCGGTGCTGGCGGCCGGGATCGACCGGCTGGTCCTGTACGGCCCACCGGGCACGGGCAAGACCTACGCTGCGCTGCACTTCGAGACGGGGGGCGCGGGGGCCGAGCGACTCACGTGCACCGAGGACCTCACCTCGGCCGAAGTCATCGGATCCTGGATGCCCCGGGGCGATGGCAGCTGGGCGTGGCGACTGGGACCGGCCCTGCGCGCCTGGACGGCCGCGGGTGGCCGGGGCGGGCGGCTCGTGGTCGACGAGATCGACCGCGCCTCGGGCGACGCCCTGTCGACGCTGCTCACCGTGACCGACTCGTCGGCGTCGGCCCGCTGGCGGAACCCCGAGACCGGTGAGTGGTTGACGCCCGGTCCCGAATTCTCCGTGGTCGTGACGACGAACCTGGACGAGCTCGAGGACCTGCCGGCCCCGCTGCGGGACCGCTTCGCGGTCCGTATCCGGATCGATCGCCCACCGGTCGCCGCGGTGGCCAGCCTCAGTGGTGACCTGCGCCAGGCGGCCCTGGCCGGGTCGCTCGCCGAGGGCGAGCGCCGGACGTCCCTGCGCAGCTTCTACGCGTTCGACCAGCTGCGAAACCATCTGGGGGGGATCGAGGCCGCCCGGCTGGTCTTCGGCGAGGAGCGCGCTCCCGACGTCTTGGACGCGCTGCGCGTCGCCGCGCTGCGGTGAGCGTCTTTCCCGAGATCGCCGCAGTGCGCGGCGACGTGACATCGGCCCCGTGGCGCATCGAACGGGGGTCCCGGCTTCGAGGTGACGCCAGCTGCGACCTGGGGGGACGAGTGCTGCGGGTGCCCCTGGGTGCCGATGCCCGTGCTCGCGTGGTGCGGGCCCACGAGCTCATCCACGCGCGGGTCAGCCCCGCCCACGCCACCGCACCGCCCGCGGGTGTCACGCCGCGGGCTCTCGAGTGCGCTGAGGAGTTCCGCGTCAACACGATCGGCGCCCGACTGGGCTTTCCCGTCGAGGAGCTGGTTGACGGATCGGAGCGGCGCGGCGGGGAGCAGCTGGTCCAGGCGGGGGAGTGGGACGAGGCTCTGTGCTTCTGGCTCGCGGTCCTGGGCACCGGGGCCGAACGCGGGTACCTGGCGGGCATCCGACGGCACAGCCCCGACTGGGCGAGCGCTCTGCGGGCGGTGCGCACGCGGGTTCTCACCCTGGTCAAGGATCGTGGACCGGCCGAGCTCGGGAGTACCGTCTTGGGCAGCGAGGGGCTGCCGCTCGGCTACACGGAGGTCACCATCCCGGTGGCGCGCCTGGTGAGCAGCCTGCTCGGCCAGCCGCCAGGTGCGGGAGACGAGGGCCGCCGGCGCGTGCGCGAGCGGCTGCGGACGCCACCGGGGCGCCTGGTCGCGACGGGGCGCTTCGCGGACCTGGTGCTGGGGCCGGATCTGGCCGTGAAGAGCCGCCACGCCTCGGGCTCGCCGCGGTGGCGTCCGAGCGTCGAGGGCGTCGCGCTGCGCTACCCCAGCCGTCTGCTGGTGGACGATCAGCGTCGTGCGTTCGCCCACCGAGCGGCGGGGCGCGGCGGCGTGGTCGTCTTGGACCAGTCCGGCTCGATGGATCTGCAGCCGGCACAGTTGACCGGTCTGGTGGCGGGCGCGCCGGGGTCGTGGGTCCTGGGCTACAGCCATCGGCCGGGCGACGACGGCTCCACGCCCAACGCCTGGATCCTCGCGGATCCCCGTCATCAGGTGGTGGTGCCGCCGCGCGGTCACGTGGGCAACGGGGTGGACGGGCCGGCGTTGGCGTGGGCCCTGCGCCGACGACGGCCTGGCGAGGCCGTCGTCTGGGTGACCGATGGGCAGGTCACCGACTCCAACGACTTCGCCAGTGCCCAGCTGGCGGCCCAGTGCGCCCAGCTGGTGCGCACGCGGCGCATCGTCCTGGTGCGGGACCTCGATGAGGCAAGCGACGTGCTGCGCGGGTGCCGTCCTCGTCATCGAGCGAGCAGCTTCGGACGCGTGGGACGAGCGCTCTCGACGCTGGACCGGGACTGACCAGGAAGAAGGCGGGCAGTGGCGTAGCGAACACCCGTTCGCTAGACTACGAACGAGTGTTCGTAGGAGGGATGATGGTCGCACAGGTCGTGACAGTGGAGCCGGTGGCCGCACCACACCACCTGCGTCTCGTGGACGCGCCGAGCGGGTCAACTCTGGCCGCCCGCCGGGCCCAGCGGGCACGGCGCCGTTCGCGCCGCCAGGTCGGGGGCGCACTGGCCGTCGTGCTGGTGGCCGGGGCGGTCCTGGGCTCGAGGTCGCTCGCGTGGGGTGGTGCCACGGCAGCGGGCCTGCCCACCGACCTGGCTACCGGGTCGCAGCCGGCGGCGGGCAGCGTGTACGTGGTGGCTCCGGGTCAGTCGCTGGGCGATGTGGCCGCGGCGCTGAACCCGGTGGACCCCGCAGCCGCGCGCCGAGCGCTGGAGGCCGAGCTCGGCTCGTCGGTGGTGCTGGCCGGTGAGCACATCGTGGTGCCCTGACACCCGAAGGACCCTGGCGGGCCGTGTATCCTTCCGTGATGCGCTGTCCGTACTGCGCGGCCGGGGAGGACCGGGTCGTGGACTCTCGGGTGGCCGAGGATGGCTCGGCCATCCGCCGCCGACGCGAATGCGCGCTATGCGGGCAGCGCTTCACGACGTTCGAGCGCATCGAGGAGCCGGCGCTGGTCGTCGTCAAGCGCTCCGGTAGGCGCGAGGCCTTCGATGGCGCCAAGCTGCTGGCCGGCATGGTGGCAGCCGCCAAGAACCGACCGGTGGACGAGACCGTCCTCCTTGGCGTGGTAACGCGGATCGAGGAGGAGATGCGGGCCCGGGGAGGTGACGTGCCCTCCGAGGACATCGGCCGGGCGGCGCTCGACGCGCTGCGGGCGATCGACGACGTGGCATACGTCCGCTTCGCCTCGGTCTACAAGGGCTTCGAGGGGACCGAGGACTTCGCCCGCGAGATCGGTCTGCTGGTGAAGGCCACCGCTCCCAAGATCCGCTCCTAGTGCGCGCACTCCGTCTGCAGCCGCGTCGGGCTCTGGCGGTCTACGCGCATCCCGACGACGCCGACGTCGCGGCGGGCGGGATGCTGGCGCAATGGGCCCACGATGGCGCCCAGGTGGCGCTCGTGGTGGTGTGTGACGGCTCGAAGGGCTCCCACGGACACTCGGTGGACGGTCCGGCGCTGGCCACCCGGCGGCGCGGCGAGGTGGATCGCGCCGCCGAGATCCTTGGGCTGACTAGCGTGGTGCGACTGGGCGTGCCCGATGGCGAGGTGGACAACAACCTCGACCTGCGCTCCCAGTTGGTGCGCGTCGTGCGCGAGCACCGTCCCGAGGTGGTCGTGGGGCCCGATCCCACGGCCGTCTTCTTCGGGGGGGTCTACGTGAATCACCGGGACCACCGCGAGACGGGCTGGGCCCTGCTCGATGCCGTGGCCCCCGCGGCGGGAATGCCCCTGTACTTTCCCGATACCGGTCCGCCCCACCAGGTGGGACGCCTGCTCCTGACGGGCACTCAGCAGCCCGACGTCGTCGTCGACATCTCGCGCACCATCCAGTCCAAGACCGCGGCGGTGCTGGCTCACGCCTCCCAGCTGGGGGCCGAGGACGTCGAGATCCGCGAGATCGTGGCGGTGCGGGCCGAGCAGGCCGGACGGCCGGTGGGCGTGGCGTACGGCGAGGCGTTTCGGAGTGTCGAGCTCACCTGGTAGCGAGCCGCGCATGGACGACGCGCCGGTACTGCACGTCGACCTGGACGCCTTCTTCGCCTCGGTCGAGCTCCTCGACGACCCGTCCCTGCGGGGGCGCCCGGTCGTGGTGGGTGGGGGGAGCGCGCGCGGTGTCGTGGCGAGCGCCACCTACGAGGCCCGCCGCTTCGGGGTGCGCAGCGGCATGGCGACGGCCCTGGCGCGCCGCGCGTGCCCGGACCTGGTGGTCGTGCCCGGGCACTTCGATCGCTACGAGGAGTTCTCGCGCCGGTTCCGGTCACTGGTCCTTGACCTGACGCCCATCGTCGAGCCCCTGGGCCTCGACGAGGCCTTCGCCGACTTGCGGGGACGGCGCCGCCTGGTCCCAGGTCCCCTCGAGCTGGCGCGCGGCCTGCACCAGCGGATCTCCGACGAGCTGCGCCTGGAGAGCGCGGTTGGCGTGGCGCGCACGAAGCTGTTCGCCAAGCTGGGGTCGAAGCGCGCCAAGCCACGCGTGGGACCGCGCGGGATCACTCCGGGACCCGGGGTCCTGTGGGTCTCGCCACGGCTGGAGGCCGAGTGGCTCGAGACGCTGCCCGTGGAGGCGCTGTGGGGCGTGGGGCCCGCGACGGCGGCCAAGCTCGGACGCCTCGGCCTGAGGCACGTGCGGGACCTGCGCGGGCTTGATCCCCAGGTGCTGGCGGCCCAGGTGGGTCCGGCGATGGCTGGCCAGCTGGCCGCCTACGCCCGGGGCGAGGACCCTCGCGAGGTGGTAGCGGACCGGGTCGCGAAATCGGTGGGCCACGATGAGACCTTCGCAGTGTCGCGCCAGACGCGCGCTGAGCTGAGTGCCGACCTGCGGGCCCACGCGGAGGTCGTGGCCACCGCCCTGCGCGAGCGAGGCGTCGTGGCCCACACCGTCACCGTGGTGGTGCGCTACGACGATCGGACGACCGTGTCACGCTCCCAGACCCTGGATTTCGGGATCGACGACGCGGGCGGGCTGCGACAGGTCGCCCGCGCCCTGCTGGCCTCGGTGCCGCTCAGCCAGGCGGTGCGGCTGCTCGGCCTGTACGCCGGTAGCCTGCGCCCGCGCGCGGGGGCCCAGGTCCAGCTCAGCTTCGGCGTCGACGCGGCTCTGGGCGACGCGCTCGGCGCAGCCACGGCGCGTTCCCGCCAGCACCAGGGTGACCGTGCCGGGCTGCGCGACGCCATCGACGAGATTCGCCGGAGGTTCGGTCGCACGGCCCTGGGGACCGCAGCCGACCTGCGGGTCGGTGGGGTCGAGACCCCGCGCCAGCGGGGACGAACGGCCTTCGGGCCCGACCAGGAGAGTCCGGGGCGCTGACTTACACTGGGCCTCGGAGGTGAGTGTGGCGCGCTACGTGATCTTTGGCATCATCGCTCTGGCGATCGTGGTCGTGCTGGCGTCGCTGGTCGCTTCGGCGATCGCCCTACTCGCCAAGCTCGGCTTCATCGTCCTGCTCGTGGTCGTGGCCTGGATCTACTGGCGCCTGCGGCGCTCCAAGTCGTCGTCGTAGAGACCGTTGGGCTAGGCGAGCTCGGGTCGCAGGTAGAGACGCACGCCGCCGACCACCAGGAGCAGACTGATCACCAGGGGCGTGAGCACCGGTCCGATCCAGGGCACGGGGATGAGGAAGAAGACGTCACGCGTCAGCAGGCTCGTCGGCCAGTGGAGGATCACCCGGAGCCACAGGTAGTAGGTCAGATCCCAGGTGCCAAAGGCGATCAGGAAGGCGCCCAGCCGACGGGTGAAGCGGTGGGCGGCGAGCCAAGCGATGGCCAGGAGCATCACGAGGGTGCAGGCCTCGCGCACGGTCTCCACGCGACCCAGGTCCCCGGTGGCCAGGAGCGACCGGGAGGGCTGGATGAAGGTAACGAAGCCCAGATTGAGGAGCGTGCGGTAGTGGGTGGGCACGATCGGGGATGGTGAGCCCACGATGTGACGCAGGTCGTAGACGACGGCCGCCTCCACGAAGCCGAAGGCCGCGCTGAAGATCCCCAGGACGTAGACGCCGCGGACGCGCGCGCGAAAGGCCGAGAGGTCGTCAGCCACGTGTCGACGCTACCAAGGTGGCGCCAGTACGCGGGGTCCGCGGGTCGGGCCAATCTGCCTCGGTAGGTAGGATGGTCGCTCTGGCGGCGTGGCCGAGTGGTTAGGCAGGGGCCTGCAAAGCCCCGTACTCCGGTTCGAATCCGGACGCCGCCTCCGAGACGTGACGTGACCCCGAGACGGTGCACGGCCGTGAGGCGCGTCGGCGTCGGTCGCGTCGTTAGTGCGAGGTGGCCAGATAACTGCGAAGGCCGTCGAGCATCTCGGCGGTGCCGGCGCGGCGCGGCGGCTCGGTCGAACCCGACGAGGTAGGTGCCCTGCTCGGGGAGGCGAACGAGGGTGGTGCCGTCACGCGCGACGAACTCGATGGTCGCCCGGCACACCGGGATGCCCTGATCGTCGGCGTGCATGTCGTCGGCGTAGACGATCCGGGCGTTGGGCACGATGTCGTAGTAGCGCGTCGTATTGAAACACCGTGTCGCCAGCCCGGATCGAGAAGAGCTGGGGGCCCGGGGCGAAAGGCGAACTCCTCGACTGCGCCCAGGACCGGCTCGAGGTTGCCGGTGTCGCCCCCGACACTCTGAACCTCGGCCGAGGCGCACGCTGCGATCACCCGTGCTGGGGCTCCGGGTAGGCCCGCGCAATCCTGAAGGAGCCGACAGTGACCGAACCCTCGTCTATCGCCCCCCGTTCTGTGTCGCTCGAGCAGCTCGGTGACCGGCTAGGTGCGTCGTTCGCCTCGGGGTGCGGTTCGGGCGCGAGGCGGTGGAATCACGGGCCCCGGCATTCCTACCCGTGGCGACGGCGGTGAGCTCCTGGCGGGCTCGGAGGTGGTCCTCAGGGCCCGACGGTGCCCACCGTGGCGCAGCGCGCTGGTCCACCGTCGCCGGAGGCCCGCCGGGGCCGCGGTGCGGGGTGACGAGAGAGGGCCGAGCCTGCGACCAGTGTTCGAGGTCAGCCAGCGTTGGCGCGCATGCCGCGCACGACCGGGTGGCCAGCCGAAGCCCAGTGCGCGAAGCCGCCCAGCACCGTGCGCACGTCGTGGCCGAGCTGGTGCAGCAGCGCCGCGGCGTGCTGGCTGCGGCTGCCGCTTTGGCAGATGACGTAGATGGCACGTCCCTTGGGCAGCTCGGCTGCGCGGTGGACCAGGACACCGAGGGGGATGAGCTGAGCACCGGGCACGTGTCCCGACTCGTACTCGTGGGGCTCGCGAACGTCGACGACGAGGGCGCCGTCCGCGTGGGCGGCGGCAAAGTGGCCGATAGCGACTTCCTGGTACACGTGGTCTCCTCACTGGCTAGAAGTTTGGTCAGTATACAGATACCCCCGGGGGTATCGTGCACACCGAGGTCGGCAGAGACCCCTCCAGCGATGAACGCGAGTCTCAGATGTCGGCGGCGGGCCGTGTCGCGATATGGGGCGTCTGGGCAAGCTCGGCTGCCGCGACCGGAGGGCCGAGGTAGAAGCCCTGGATCATGTCACATCCGGCTGCCCGGACCGTAGCCAACTGGCCGGCCGACTCCACACCCTCGGCGACCACCCGAATCCCCAGGGAGTGGCTGAGTCCCACCAAGGATTCAATGATGTCGTGGGCCGAGGAGTCGGTGTCGAGGGCCGCGACGAAGGAGCGGTCGATCTTGACCAGGTCCGGCCGCAGCTGCTTTAGCTGGGCCAGTGACGAGTAGCCGGTGCCGAAGTCGTCGAAGGCCACGTGGACGCCGGCGTCGCGCAAGATGCGCAGACTTCGCGTGGTCGCGGGAGCGTCATCTAGAGCGGCGCTCTCGGTAATCTCGAGGACGAGGCGCGAGGGCGTCAGGTCGGCCTCACGCCACTGGCGAAGGAGGGTGGGCGCAAAGCCCTCGGCCCGCAATTCCTTCGTGGACGCGTTGACCGCGATCAGCGAGGACGCCGCCAGCGCCGCGACCGACGAGGCATCCCGGGCCACCTGGCCACGCACGGCCTCGCCGAGCGCCGTTATGAGGCCGCTGCGCTCGGCCAGTGGGATGAAGGTGTCAGGAGGCACCGAGCCCAGTTCGGGGTGCGTCAAGCGTGCGAGCGCCTCAAAGCCGACCACCTCCAAGCTGTCGGCGGCGACCAGGGGCTGGTAGGCGACGCTGAGGGCATCGGTCGTGATCGCCGTGGCCAGATCGCGACTCAGCGCGACGCGCGAGGCGAGGTCGTGGCGCAGCGCCGGGGTAAAGAAGGTGCAGCCGCCCTTGCCGGTTTCCTTGGTGTGGTACAGCGCGATGTCGGCGTCGCGCAAGACGTCGTCGCACTCGGTGCCCGGGGCGTCGTCGCAGTGGACCGCTCCGATGCTGGCGCGCTGGGAGAGGGCGTGTTCGCCCAAACGGAAGGGCGCCCGGAAGGCGGCGACGAGGCGCTCGGCGACGCGGTGCGCCGAAGCACTATCGCGGGCCGTCTCGACGAGGTACACGAACTCGTCGCCGCCCAGCCGGCACAGGAGGTCCCCGCGGCGCACGACGGACTGGAGGCGGCGAGCCACCGCGATGAGGAGCTGGTCACCGAGCTGATGGCCGAGGGTGTCGTTGACCTCCTTGAAGTTGTCGAGATCCACGATGAACAGGGCCAGCCCCGCCGGGCGAGTGGCCTGGGCGTGGGCGATCCGCTCGAGCAGCACCGCGCGATTCGCGAGGCCCGTCAAGGCGTCGTGATGTGCGGCGTGGGCCAGCCGAGCGGTGGCGCGTCGTTCGTCGGTGACGTCGCGCAGCGAAGCCACCAACTCGCAGGTCGACTCCAGCCGAACCGCCGTGAGGGTCGCCTCGACCGTGATCGGTGCTTGGGCGCCACGCTCGATCCGCCAGGTGGTCTGCACGCCGTCGCGGGCACCCGACACCAGGAGGGCGCGTGCTTCTTCCAGCGCCCGCCGGTCTGGGGGCGTCACCCGCTGCTCCAGAGGCTGTCCGACCAAGACCGCCGGCGCCACGTCGTGCAGGTCGGCGAAGGCGCGGTTGGCCCGCAGGATCTGTCCGTGGGGGCTGATCAGGGCCATCGCCGCCATATTGTCTTCGAAGGCGCGCGCGAAGCGCTCTTCCTCGAGGCGGCGCGCCCGGACGCGCGCATCACTGGCCGCACCGGTCAAGATGGCGTCGTAGCGATCGCCCAGCACAATGGCCAGGGCGACAACGGTGGCGAGATTGGTCCACGAGCCCCACAGCGCGAGTCGGCTGTGGGGCAACCATAGGACGGTCGGGAGCTCGAGGGCGACGCCGATGAGCGCTGTTCCCAGTGAGCCCACCAGGCCGAAAGCGGTGCCCGCGAAGACGACCGGGAAGATGAGCCCGAGGATCCAGACGAATCCGGGAACCCCGAGCGCCCCGTGGTCCTGAAGCGCGTCGGCGACGAGTCGTAGGGCGACGACGCCCACCACGATGACCTGGGTCCACCAGAATGCCGGGTCGTGAATCGGGGGATGGGCCAATGAGCGTACGAGATCTCGTCGCGATCGACTGGGGGGCGCGACGGCCTGCGGACCCCCGTGCGTGACGTCAACTGGCCCAACCACGTCCCCTGCCCCCCCTGTGGTGCGTCACGCTACCAGGGCGTCACGCGCGTGAGCGGCACCCGCAGCACGCGGATCCTCAGCGCACGGGCTGTCCGTGGCAGTGCTTGAACTTGCGGCCGCTGCCGCAGGGGCAGAGGTCGTTGCGCCCCGCGTGGGCGAGATCTGCGCGCAGGGGCTCCTCGGCAAGGGCCAGCTCGCCCATGATCGACGAGGCTCGCCCGCCGGTCGCGGCCAGCTCGGCCATGCGCTGGAGCAGCGGTGCTGCGTGGAGGTAGAAAGCGCGGTAGCCCGCGCACAGGGCGTTGCGACCTGACGGTGCGCCGTAGCGCCCGCGATCCTTGGGACAGCCGCCGTGGCAGTAGGCCAGGACCGGACACGCGAGGCACTCGGCGTCGATCTCGTCGCGCTTGACCCGGCCGAAGGCCAGCTGGCGTGCGCTCGTGGCCAGGGCCGCCAGTGAGTCCTCGAGGACGGAGCCCAGCTCGTACTCCGGGCGAACGAAGTGGTCGCAGCTGTAGACCGAGCCGTCGTGCTCGACGGCCAGAACCTGCCCGCACGTCTCGGCACTCACGCACAGCGAGCCGGGCCGCCCTGCTGCGGCCAGCAGCCCTTCGAAGAAGGTCTGGACGACGACGCGATCTATGTCGTGACGCACCCAACGATCAAAGATGGCGATCAGGAACGCGCCGTAGGCGCGCGCGGAGACGGCGGCCGGCGTCGGCCAGCCGCCGACCTCCTCGACGACCGGGATGAACTGGATCCACTGGGCCCCGAGGTCCACCAGGGCCCGGTACACCTCGGAGGGTCGCGCTGCGGTCTCGGCGTTCACGGTGCACAGCACGTCAGGGGGTGCACCGCGCTGGCGGAGGCGCTCAAAGGCGGCGCTGGCCCGCGCGTGGGTGGGACGCCCCCGTCGATCGGGCCGGAGCCGGTCGTGGGTGCGCGCCGAGCCATCGATGCTCAGTCCGACGGCCACGTGATGTGCGACGAGGAAGTCGGCCCAGCGCTCGTCCAGGAGGGTGCCGTTGGTCTGGACCGAGTTGGTAACCGTCCATCCCGGGGGGGCGAGGCGCTCTTGGAGGGCGAAGGCCCGCTCGTAGAAGGCACGACCGGCCAGCAGCGGCTCGCCCCCGTGCCATACGAAGTGCACGACCGGCCCGGGGGCTGCGGCCAGGGCTTGGGCCACCACGGCCTCGAGGACCGCGGGGGACATCGTGAAGCGCTCGTCGGGTGGGAAGGAGGCCACGGTGGGCAGGTAGTAGCAGTAGGCGCAGTTGAGGTTGCAGCGAGGGCCCACCGGCTTGATGATGGTGGTCGTCGGCCCGGTGGTCGTGCGGGGACGCGTGGGCCGGACGTTGACGGGTACCGGCATGGGGAGAGTCTTTCACGCGGCCAGCGAGTCCGAGCCAGCGGCGCCCCGGCTCGTATACTCGAACAAGTGTTCGCTTTCTCTGATGCGCTGGCCGGGTTGACGCTGGCGCAGCGCGAAGTCGCCGAGCACGGTGACGAGCCACTGGTGGTGGTGGCGGGGGCCGGGACGGGCAAGACGCGCACCCTGGTTGCGCGGGTGGCTGGCCTGCTGGCCCGGGGTGTGGCACCGGAGCGGATCTTGCTGCTCACCTTCACGCGACGCGCCGCCGACGACATGGTGGCGCGTGCGGCCGCGCTGACCGGCCAGGGTCAGGTCCCCTTTGGCGGGACGTTCCACGCCGTGGCCTACCGGGTGCTGGCCGCTCGGGCTGCCGAGATCGGGCTGGTGCCGGGCTTCGGCGTGCTCGACCCGGGTGAGGCCAGTGACCTGATGGACCTGATGCGCGGCGAGGTCGGCCTCGCCGGCACCGCGGTGCGCTTTCCGCGCCCGGCAACCCTCGTCGCCCTCTACTCGCGCTGCGTCAACCGAGGTCAGCCGCTCGACGTCGTGGTGCCGGCCGAGTTCCCGTGGATCACCCCCCACCTCGAGGCCGTGGCGGCGCTGTTCACCGCCTACACGGCGCGCAAGCGGGCCACCGGCGTCCTGGACTTCGACGACCTCCTGCTGTACTGGCGGGCGGTGCTCGACGCCACGACGGGCGCACCAGCCTTCGAGCACGTGCTGGTCGACGAGTACCAGGACGTCAACCGGCTCCAGGTCGACATCGTGTCGCGCCTGGCACCCGCCGGCCGCGGGCTGACGGTCGTGGGCGACGAGGCGCAGGCCATCTACGGGTTCCGCGGCGCGGACTCGCGCCACCTACGCGAACTGGTTGCCGCACTGCACGGTGCGCGCGTCGTGCGCTTGGAGGACAACTTCCGCTCGCGCCGGCCCGTCGTCGAGGTGGCCAATGTCGTGCGTCCCACCCAGGACGGAGCAGCGCTCCGCCTGCGATCGACACGAGGCGAGGGCCCACCGGTGCGTCTAGTCCAGTGCTACGACGCGGCCGGGGAGGCGCGAGCCATCGTCGACGACATCCTGCGGGGCCACGAGGACGGGGTCCCGCTGCGCGAGCAGGCGATCCTGGTGCGCGCTGGGCACCATAGCGACCTCATCGAGGTCGAGCTGAGTTCACGCCACGTCCCGTACCGCAAGTACGGGGGGCTGCGGTTCCTGGAGGCGGCGCACGTGCGCGACTTCGTGGCGGCGGCGCGGCTGCTCGACAATCCCCGCGATGAGGTGGCCTGGTACCGGCTGCTGCGGCTCCACCCGGGGATCGGGGCGGCGCACGCGCGCCACCTGCTGGCGGCCGGCGATGTGGCCCGCGGGGACGCCCTGGCCGCCGGGGCGAACCTGGTGGCCCTGGCTCCCGCATCGGTGCGCCAGGGCTTGGCGGCGACCCTGGGTGCGCTGGCCCAGGCGCGCGAGGGTGTGGGAGCCGGCGCGCGGGCCGACGGGGTGCTGAGCGCGGTCGCTCCGCTGGTGCGGGCGCGCTACCCGGACGCCGCTGCACGTCTCGGGGACCTGGAGAGACTCGTCGACGCCGCGCACGCGCACGAGCGGCTGTCGGACTGGCTGGCCGAAGTCGTCTTGGATCCACCGGCTTCGACGGGTGACCTGGCCGGGCCCCCGGTGCTCGATGAGGACTACGTGGTGGTCTCGACCATCCACTCGGCCAAGGGACTCGAGTGGTCCCACGTGCACATCCCCCACGTGGTCGACGGGATCATTCCCTTGGACATGTCCCTGGGCACGCCCGACGGTCTGGCCGAGGAGCGACGCCTGTTCTACGTAGCGGTGACGCGGGCGCGCGACGAGTTGAGTCTGTACGCCCCGCTGCGGCTGCCCTACCACCGCCACGCGGGAGACGACCGGCACGGTTGGGCCCCGCTCAGCCGCTTCGTCGACGACGCGGTCCGCGCCGTGGTTCGGGTCCAGGAGGTGGAACCTGCTCGTCGGGCACTCACGGTCGCCGTCACCGGGCCCGTGGTCGTCGACCTGGACGACCTGTGGCGCGTGGCGTCGCCGATGAGCCTAGAAGACCCGACGTGAAGGGTCAGTTCTCCGGCTCCGGTAGCCTCCGTTCGGTGCGTCGGGGGGTCACGAGATGAGCGAGCGCGGGGAGGGCGAAGCCGCAGTCGTCGTGGCCCGGGGCCTGACCAAGCGCTTCGGCGACTTTGTCGCGGTGCGGGGAATCGACGTCACCGTGCGCGCCGGGGAGAGCTTCGGGTTTCTCGGGCCCAACGGAGCCGGCAAGACGAGCACGATGCGCATGGTGTCGGCCGTGTCGCGTCCCAGTGGAGGTGAGCTCACCATCTTCGGGCTGGATCCGCGCACCCGCGGTCCCGAGATTCGCGCGCGACTCGGTGTGGTGCCCCAGGAGGACACGCTGGAACTGGAGCTGTCGGTGCGCTGGAACCTCGAGATCTTCGGGCGCTACTTCGACTTGCCCCGTGCCCTCATCCGCCAGCGGACCCAGGATCTGCTCGAGTTCGTGCAGCTGGCCGATCGGGCCGACAGCCGGGTGGACGACCTGTCAGGAGGCATGCGCCGCCGTCTGACGATCGCCCGTGCCCTGATCAACCAGCCAGAGATCCTCATCCTCGACGAGCCGACGACGGGACTCGATCCCCAGGCGCGCCACCTCGTGTGGGACCGCCTCTATCGCCTGAAGCGCGAAGGCGTCACTCTCATCATCACGACGCACTACATGGACGAGGCCGAGCAGCTCTGCGATCGCCTCGTCGTGATGGACCACGGCACCATCGTGGCGGCGGGGACGCCGCGCGAGCTGATCGACGCTCACGCGACGCGCGAGGTGGTGGAGCTGCGCTTCGACGACGACGAGGGCGACCTCAACACCCTCCGTGACGGGGGACGTGTCGCCCGACTCGGGGACCTGGCCGAGCGTGTCGAGGTGCTGCCCGATCGGGTCCTGCTGTACGTGGACGACGGCGACGTCGTCCTGAGCGCGGTCCACGGCGCGGGGATCGTGCCGGCCAGCGCCCTGGTGCGACGCAGCTCGCTCGAGGACGTCTTCTTGCGTCTCACGGGGCGGACGCTGGTCGAATGAGCGGACCACCCGCCCACGTCGCGCCCCTGGGCGGCTGGAGCCGCTGGCAGCGCAGTTGGTGGTACCACGCCGTCGTCTACGCCCAGACCTGGCGTGGCTCGGTGGCTGGTGCTGTCCTGTTCCCGTTCCTGTTCCTGGTGGCTATGGGCGTCGGGGTCGGACACCTGGTCGCTCACCACGTGGGGACGGTGGGGGGTGAGAGCTACCTGGACTTTCTCGCGCCGAGCCTGCTGGCGACGACCGCCATGCAGTTGGGCAGCGACGAGTCGCTGTGGCCGGTCCTGGGGGCCATCAAGTGGGTGCGCACGTACCACGCCGCCGCGGCCACCCCCCTGGAGCCCGAGGACGTCTTCGTTGGCAAGCTCAGCTGGGTCCTCACGCGGGGGCTGGCCACGTCGGTCATCTACACCGCGGTGATCGGGATCTTCGGAGCCCTGCACTCGTGGTGGGCCCTCACCCTGCCCCTGGTGGGCGGCCTGGTGACGGTGGCTTTTGCCGCTCCCCTCATCACGTGGGCCGCGCGGGCCCAGTCCGACGGCCCCTTCGTCACCTACTATCGCTTCGCCACGGTGCCGATGTTCCTCTTCTCGGCGACGTTCTACCCGGTCAGCGCCTACCCGGCCGCGCTGCGACCCCTGGTCCAGATCGCTCCGCTCTACCACGGCGTGGCTCTGGCGCGCGCTGCGGCCTCGGGCCACGCGCAGCTCGGGGCGATCGGCGCGCACGTGGCCGTGCTGGCCGCGATGACCGTCGTCGGGGTCGTGCTGGGACGGCGCGCGATGCGCCGACGGCTGGTGGACTAATGCTGACGCGCCTGGTTCCCGTGATCGGTTCGCGCCGCGCGCGACACATCGTCGAACGCAACTTCGAGGTCTACCGCAACCAGTGGCTCATGCTGATCTCGGGATTCTTCGAGCCCCTCTTCTACCTGCTGTCCATCGGTATCGGACTGAACAAGCTCGTGGGCAACCTGACCGTCGGAGGTCGCGTGGTGAGCTACGCCGCCTTCGTGGCGCCAGGGATGCTGGCGACCTCGATGATGAACGGCGCGGTCATCGACACCATCATGAACGTGTTCTTCCGCCTCAAGATCACTCACTCCTACGAGTCGATCCTGGCCACGCCGCTCGACGTGAACGACGTGGCGCTGGGCGAGATCGGCTGGGCCACGGGTCGGGCGGCGGTCTACTCGGGGTCGTTCATCGTGTGCATGATCCTGCTCGGGGACGCGCCGAGCTGGTGGGTCCTGCTGTGCTGGCCGGCGGCACTCCTGACGGGCGTGGCGTTTGCCGGCGTCGGCCTGGCCAGCTGCACGTTCGTGCGCTCGTGGCAGGACTTCGACATGCTCACGCTGGTTCAGCTGCCGATCTTCCTGTTCTCGGCCACGTTCTTTCCCATCACCCTGTACCCGCGGTGGTTGGGCGCGCTGGTCCAGATCTCGCCGCTGTACCAGTCGGCGGCCCTCCTGCGCGGCCTGTCGCTGGGGCAGTTCTCGGGTGTGATGGTGCTACGTGCGGGTTACCTGATCGTCTTCGGTCTCGTCGGGCTGAGCGTGGCGGCACGGCGCTTCGCGCGGATCCTGACGCCGTGAGCGCTGGGCGGCGAGGACCCGTCGCTGCAGGTAGGGTCGGCACGTGAGCCCGACCCCCGATGCGGCCCGCGATCCCGTCACCCACGCCCGCCAGGTCGCGTCGTGGCTCCTCGACATGGACGGCGTGCTGGTGCGCGAGGAGCATCCCATCGAGGGGGCGGATCGCTTCTTGCGGGCGCTGACCGAGCGCGGGACGCCGTTCCTGGTCCTGACGAACAACTCGATCTACACGCGTCGGGACCTGTCGGCTCGGCTGCGCTGGAACGGTCTCGAGGTCCCCGAGGGGCGGATCTGGACCTCCGCCTTGGCGACCGCGTCGTTCCTGCACGGCCAGCGTCCGAGCGGCTCGGCCTTCGTCATCGGCGAGGTGGGCCTGACGACCGCTCTCCACGAGATCGGCTACATCCTCAGCGATCGCGACCCGGACTACGTGGTGGTGGGCGAGACGCGCAGCTACAACTTCGAGCGGCTGACTCGCGCGGTCCGGCTGGTCGCCGGTGGTGCCCGCTTCATCGCGACCAACCCCGACGCCACGGGGCCCAGTGTCGAAGGCCCCCTGCCCGCCACGGGCGCGATCGCTGCGCTCATCTCCAAGGCGACCGGACGCAGCCCGTACTTCATAGGCAAGCCGAACCCCCTGATGATCCGGTCGGCGCTGCGCGAGCTGCAGGCGCACTCCGAGATGACGGCCATGGTCGGTGACCGCATGGACACCGACGTCGTGGCCGGCCTCGAGGCGGGACTGCACACCGTGCTGGTGCTCTCGGGCGTCTCGGATGCCGGGGCGGCGGACCGCTTCCCGTACCGCCCCTCGCGGGTGGTGGCCTCGGTGGCCGAACTGGCCGACGAGCTGGCCGAGCCCTAGACCCGCCCGGGGGGGACCGACCTGATGCGACGGGGCCTGAGTAGCGTGGGCGCGTGACTGGCGGAGACGGGCTCGCGTGGCGCTGAATGCCATCACCCGGCTGCCCGAGCTGCTCGTCGGATTCGACACCGAGACGACTGGACTGGGCGTGCGCCACGAGCGGGCCATCGCCTACGGCTTCGCCGTCTACCGCTACACACGTCCCGTGGCCACCGAGGAGTTCTTCGTCGTGCCAGATCGACCGATCGCCGAGGGCGCGCGCCGCGTGCACGGTCTCGACGTCGCAGCCCTGGAGGCCCGCCGCGCGGTGGCCGACGTCCTCACCGTCGCCGAGGGCGCCCGGCGCGCCCTCGACCGGCTGCGCGGGTACCACGAGCAGGGCGCGTTCGTCGTGGGAGCCAACCTGACCGGATTCGATCTCGCCATGCTGCGCTGGACGGTGCGCGATGCGCTCGAGGCGGAAGAGGACTTCGATCCGCGCACCCTGCGCACGATCGACGTCATCGACCACGAGCTGGTCGTGCGGCGGGGCGAGCCCGCGCGGTACCGGCGCTCCCTCACGTCGCTGTGCCAACACTACGGCGTGCGTCCCGGCGGTCACGACGCCGTCGGCGACGCGCGCGCGGCCGTCGAGGTCCTGATCGCCCAGGTGGTGGCCAACAACGCGGGCCAGGTCGAGCTGCCGCTGAACGGGCCGTCGTCTTCAGCAGGCGGATGGTAGGCTGGCCGTCCACGGGCCGTTGGCGCAGTCTGGTAGCGCACTTGCATGACACGCAAGGGGTCACAGGTTCAAGTCCTGTACGGCCCACCATCGACCAGAGCCTCATCGAGTACTGGGCGGGTGAGCATTCCGGCGACTGGTCAGGCGACGTCGGTAGTGAGGGCCGATCACTCTCCAGCACCGGGCGGGGGTTTCCAGAGACGTGGGCGCCCTGGCGGGGTTCCCGTGGTGCCGGGATTCGACGCTTCGCAAGCCTCCGAGCTGTTGCCGGCCCGATCGCGCGCATGGCGCAAGGCGGCGGTCGCGGGAAGCGCAGAGGGGACAGGCGGGCGAGCGACGTGCAGTGCAAGCAGCGCGGTCTCGCGCCGGCCCGAAAGGATCGTCGGGCACGGGCGTGGCCGGGGGCGCGTCGTGCCACCATGGGGTCATGAGCGACCTGGAACGCTTCACGCAGGCCCAGGAGGCCAACGGCAGTTTCGACGAGGCACTGCGCGAGTTGCGGGACGGACGAAAGCGGACGCACTGGATCTGGTGGGTCTTTCCCCAACTGCGGGGACTGGGTCGGAGCACCACGTCGTGGACCTACGGCATCGCCGACGCCGCGGAGGCGCGGGCCTATCTGCACCACGAGGTCTTGGGGCCGCGGCTGCACCAGGCGGTCGCCGCACTCCTCGCGCACGCGGGAAAGGGCGTCGAGGTCGTCGTGGGCGCCGACGCGGTCAAGGTGCGGTCGTGCCTGACGCTCTTCGAGCTGGTCGATCCCGATGACGAGATCTTCGGGCGAGCGCTCGAGAGCTTGTTCCACGGTGCGCGTGACCCGGTCACCGTGGCGAGGATCACGGCGTCCTAGACCTTGGTCGGCGCCGGGAGTGACCCGGGCTCCTACCGGGTGGGGTCAGGCGGGGAGTCGTGTGCGAGGCGCAGGTCTCGAGCGATGTGGTCGGGCGGCAGGGTCACCACGGTGAGGCCGAAGTAGTCCGGTAGAACCCCGACGGCGCTGAGGCGAGGCACGACCTGCGCGAGCAGGGACGGCGCATCGCGCACCAGGAGGTTGTAGGGGAACTCGCCGAGCACGGCCCGGAGGCGCCACAGCGTGCCGTGCAGCGCTCGCGCCAGCGTGGGGATCTCGGGGGCGAGGATGCGGACCTCGCCCGAGGCCGTGGGAGCCCACGGGCAGTACGTGAGGGCAGCGGCCTCCTCGACGACGAGGCCCGCCTCGCGCGCCTGCAGCACGTCTTGGTCAAGGGACTCTAGAGTGAACGTCGCGGTCCAGGGGGCGTCCACAGCGAGGTCGGTGGAGACGACCTGACCGTGCAGATGGGGCTGCGTGCCGTTGACCTCGAGTCCGATGTTGACGAAGCACAGGGTGCGTGGGAAGCGGCGGCCCTGGCGGGCGCCCAGGCGCACCAGGAACGTGAGGAACTCGGCGAGCTCGGGCACGGTGAGGTCCTCGAGCGCCGTGACGTGGCGGCGGGCAATGACCAACTGGGCGCCGCTGGTCGGTTCGAAGGGGCGCCAGCGATTCTCCAGCGCGAAGGCGTGCTCTCCGTTGGCAGCCAGAGGGCTGATCTGCTCGCCGTTGCGGATGCTGCCGTTCGCCTCGACAGGCTCGGCCGCGAGCGTGCAGAAGGCGCACGGACCACCTGGCTCGGGCAGATGGCGCCGTGCCAGGGTGAAGGGCTTGTGCGTGAGGTCCGGATGGTACGACCAGCAGCCCGTCAGGGGGTCGCGGCGCAGCGCCGGTGATGGGGATGGCTCAGGCAAGGGATCCGGCGAGGCGGTCGGGACCACAGGACCGAGAGTAGACCCCGCACGACGGTGAGGGACCGCGACAAACAGCGCGACCGGCGCGTCGGCACCGCTCAGCTGACGACGGTGACCGGGGTGCCGATCGGGGTGTAAGGCCACAGCACGTGGGCCTGCGCGAAGGGCATCTCGACGCAGCCCAGGCTCTGGGGCCAGCCGTAGGAGGCGCGCAGGAATCCGTGGAGGGCGTCACCGCCGTAGAAGTACGACACCCAGGGGATACCCGGGTCCGAGTAGTGGGTGCCGTTCGGATTGGTGCCCGCCATGGTCTGGGTCAGGTAGCGCAGGTAGACCGGGTGGGTTCCCAGCTCGGTCGGGGAGACGCTGATGCCGGTGTTGACCAAGGTGGTGAACACCAGGTGCCCGTTCACGTACAGGTGCAGGGTCTCGGGAAGGCTCTCGGAGACGTAGACCATGTCGTAGGGCTGGCGGTTCACGGCGTGGGACAGTCGCGCGTGCTGGAGGGCCTGCCAGGTCGTCGTGTTCATGGCCCCCGTGGTCGCCAGCCCGTGATCACTCTGGAAGCGCATCAGGGCACTCTCGAGGATCACGTTGAACGTGCCCACGCGCCACTGGGAGCGAAAGGCACTCGGCAGGTCGGGGAAGCGCCAGAGGTAGCGACCCGGCACCGGATGCAACTGGCGCACGAGAACGCGCCGTGTCGACGTCGCGTGGTGCGCCGGTGTGAGCGACGTTGTGGTGTTCGTGGGGACGGTAGTCGTCGTCGTGGTCGAGGTGCTCGTGGTCGTCGTCGTGGTGGGCGGGTGGACCGGAGGTGGCGCGGGTCGTGCGGCGAAGCGGACGGGGAGGTAGCCGAGCTGGGCGAGAAGCTGGTCGGCGAGCACGACGGAGTACGTTGCGGGACGATAAATGGTGACTGTGGTCGGGCGTGGCGCGGTGTGGGAACTCGCCCCCGCATGCAGGGCTGGCCAGGCCAAGGCCGCCACCAGGGAGATTGTCGCGAGTCGGGTGCTCTTGCGCACGGCATGCAGCCTACCGGGGGGCACGGCGCATGCTGCGTCGCCTGAGAGCGTTGGGGCGGCCTGGCTACAGTGGCTCGATGCAGCGAGCACGACGGGGGCGGTGGATCGGCTCGACGCTGGCCCTTGGCGCACTGACGCTGACCGTGCTCGGGTCGCCGACACTGGGCAGCTCGGCCAGCAACACCACCACGACGACCGTGGTCACGGCGGCGCGCGTGGCGACACCGCCGCTGGCGTGGCCGGGCCAGGGGAGCGGGGCCGTCGCGATTCCGGGCCTGTCGGTGGCGGTCGCCTCAGCGGCCCAGCCCGAAGTGCCCATTGCCAGCATCACCAAGCTGATGACCGTCTGGGTAGCCCTGCACCGCAGGCCGCTGCGCGGGGGCCAGCTCGGCCCGTGCCTGGTCGTGACCCCGGCCGAGGTCGCGCAGTACCGCGAGCAGGTGGCGACCGGGCAGTCGACGGTGAAGATCACCGCGGGGCTCCGTCTGTGCGAGAACATCATCTTGCGTGGGCTCCTGGTGCACTCGGCGGCCGACTACGCCCACCTGCTCGTGGCCCTGACCGGATGGAGCCAGGCGACGTTCGTGCGCATCATGAATCGCGATGCCGCGATCCTCGGTCTCACGCACACCCACTACGACGAGCCGACCGGGATCGACGCGCGCGACCGCTCCACAGCCTTCGACCAGGCGACCCTGGCCGTCGACCTCCTCGCGGCGGAGCCCGTGGTGCGCTCGATCGTGCGCCTGCCCGCGATCCACCTGCCGGTCGCGGGTTGGCAGGGGTCCTTCACGCCCGACGTCGGACAGGGCGGTGTGGTCGGGGTCAAGTCGGGCTACACGCCCGCCGCCGGCGGCTGCGACGTCATGGCCGTCACCTTTGAGGCACGGGGACGGGTGCTGACGATCTACAGCGTCGTGCTGGGCCAGCAGGGAGCCGATCCCCTGGTAGAAGCCGGGGCCAGCGCGCTGGCGCTGGCGCGCTCGGCGTGGGCGTCGGTTCGCACACTCGCCGCCAGCGGCTTCACGTGGGTCGGTCCGAGTCGCGATGTGCTCACCGTCCCGCCGTGGTCGCCGATCGTGCCACCGCCGACCACGACGACCACGACGACGTCCACCACCACGACGACCGTAGCGACCACGACGTCCACCACCACGACGACCGTAGCGACCACGACGTCCACCACGACTGCGACTCCGTGACCTTCGAACGCCGTGGCTAGGGTTTAGTGCGGGAGGTGGCCATGGGTGCAGGCAGATTGATCGAGATCGAGCGGCGCGGTGCGTTCACCACCATCTGGCTGAACCATCCCGACAAGCTGAACGTCCTGACGGCGGCGCTGATGCAGGAGATGACGGCCGTCTTGGAGGAGGTCGCGGCGAGTACGGCGATCGGCGTCGTCGTGGCCGCGCGGGGACGCATCTTCTCGGCCGGGCACGACTTCTCCGAGATGCACGGGGCCACGCTGGCCGAGTCGCTTCGGCTCTTCGGGATCTGCGAGACGATGATGACACGCCTGCGCTCGCTGCCCCAGCCCACGGTGGCGCGCGTGCACGGGCTGGCCACGGGCGCGGGATGTCAACTCGCGGCGACGACCGATCTGGCGGTCGCAGCCGAGGGGGCTAGCTTCGCCACGCCGGGAGGCAAGGGTGGACTGTTCTGCACGACCCCGCTGGTCGCTGTCGGGCGGCTGATCGGTCGGCGCCGGGCCCTGGAGATGGGTATGACCGGCGACCCCATCGACGCGGCCACGGCCCGCGAGTGGGGGTTGGTCAACCGTGTCGTGCCCGAGGCGGATCTCGACGAGGCCACCGACGACCTGCTCGGGCGGGCGACGCGAGGGTCGCTGGAGTCCAAGGCGATCGGCAAGCGCGCCTTCTACGATCAGATCGACCTCGATCTGGAGAAGGCCTACGCCCTGGCCTCGGGGGTGATGGCCGCCGCCGCGCTGATCCCAGAGTCCCAGGAGGCCATCACCGCGTTCCTGGAGAAGCGCCCAGCCCAATACGCCCGCCCGGCAGGGGAGTGATCAGGTCCAGTGCTGGGCCAGCGTGGTGATCCACGCGAGGCGGTCGACGGCGAGGAGGATCCCGAGGACGCCGAGCACTGCCGCGCTGGTGACGGTGACCGCGCGGCCGTGACGCTTGAGCCAGTTGAGAGGGCCGCGGAGGCGCTCGACGAACAGGGCGACGGCCACGAAGGGTGTGCCCAGACCCGCCGTGTAGGCCGCCAGCGAGACCGCGGCCGAACCCGCGTGGCCCTGTTGGGTCGACAGCGCCAGGATCGAGGCCAGGATCGGCCCCACGCACGGCGTCCACCCGAAGGCGAAGGCTGCGCCGGCCACCGGGGCGGCCCACGGTCCGAGTCGCGAGACCATCGGGTGTGGACGCCACTCGCGCACCAACGTGGGCGAGTCGACGACCACGGTGGCCAGAAGGAAGAGCGCCATAGCCACGATCAGGACGCCGGACGCGCGCGTCAGCAGCCCTTGCTGACGGATCACCGCTCGCCCGAGGGCGCTCGCCGAGAGACCCAGCACCACGAAGACGGCGCCGAACCCCGCGATGAAGAGCAGGGTGTCGCGCAGGAGGGCACCGCGACGCCGGGTGTCGGTGGCACCGTCGAGACCCCCGATGATCGCCAGGTACGCCGGCACCAGGGGAAGGACGCAGGGCGAGGCGAACGAGGCCACGCCGCCGGCGAAGGCCGCGACCACCGAGACGTCGCTGGCTAGCACCTAGACGCGGATCCCGTAGTCCTGGGCGAGTGCCGCGGCCAGGGTCTGGGAGTCAAAGCCGCCCACGTGGGTGCCGATCAGCTGCCCGCTGGCGCTGTAGAAGGCCGTCAGGGGGAGTGATCCCGAGCCGCCGAGCGACTGGTAGAGCCCGTCGCCTTGGGCCCCGCCAACGTCGCGCAGGACCGCTGTGGTGTCGGCGACGAGGTGGAACTGGGCGGCGAAGGAAGAGCCGTTGCCGGTCTCGAGCGCGTTGACCTCCACGATGCGCACGCGGCCGCGCAGGAGCGTGGCGTCGTGGGCGAACGTCGGCAGCTCTCCCGCGCACACCTGGCACCAGCTGGCGAAGAAGTTGACGACGACCGGACGCCCGCGTAGGGAGGCCAGGGAGACCTTGCCCCCACCGCTGAGGCGGGGCAGGACCCAGGCCGTGCTCGACGTGGAGTAGCCCTGGCTCGACGAGCGGCTGGCGACGCCCAGGGCGATGGCGCCGATCAGGACCAGTGCGGCCGCTGCGGCGTAGGTGCGCTGGCGGCGCTGACGGCGCTGGCGCGCCGTTCGCGTCGATCGGGGGGAGCGGGTTCCGTTGCGTGGCGCGGTCGTCGGGCGCGATCGGGTGGCGGCGGAGTGCCGGCTCCTGGCGTTGGACATGGATACCTCCCGGGGTATCCATCCATCATGGCACGAAGTGCCGTGGTGGTGCGTCAGACGGGTGGCTCGGGTGCCAGGCGCTCGACGGCGCCGAGGTGGTCGGGCACCGCGCGCGTGAGGCCCGTGACCCCGGCGGCGACAACGACGAAGGCCAGGGCTGCCACAACCAGCGTCACCGGCCCGCCGCGGAGGTGGTCGTGCTCGAGCCCGAGCCCGAGAGCCATGCTGGCCAGCGGGTCGACGATGACGATCAGCGGCTGGGACACCGTGAGCGGCCCCACGTGCAGTGCGGACTGCTCACTCACCAGACCGGCCGCGCCGCACGCGATGGTGGCGTACAGGGACCACGAGGAGAGAAGGCCCCCGACGCCGCTGGCGACGAGGACGCCGGTGGCCTGGCGGATGAAGGCCGCCTCCAGCGCCCACAGCAGCGCGGTGGCGATGGCCAGGCCACCGGCCCGCCGGCGGGGCGACCGGCGCCACGACACTGCGACACCGAGGCCCACACCGACGGCGATGAGCAGCACGGCCCGCGTCCACTGGACCGGCGAGGTGGCGACGCTCCCGGGGTGGGGTGCCAGGTCGATCAGGAAGGCGGCCAGTGCGGCGGTCGTGGTGGCGGCCAGGACCCAGGCACGCGCCGGGAGGTGCTGGGCAAAGAACAGCCGGCGCAAGATGAGTGCGAACACCAGCTCGGCCACCAGGAGAGGCTGGACGAGGCTCAGCGAGCCAAAGTGCAGGGCCAGGGCTTGCCCCACCAGGGATCCGACCATGGCGACCCAGCCCAGGAGCCACAGGGGCTGCCGGGCCAGATGGGCAACGAGGGCCCATCCCCGTCCGGGGGCCGTGGTTGAGGCACGGTGCTGGGCGATGAGGCCGATGGCGTTGGCCAGGGCGGTGACCAGCGCGAAGAGGACCGCCAGGGAGGTGCTCACGGCAGGCATCGGTGTTCGTACCCCATCAGGTAGCCGGGTGGGTGCTGCCTCCGGGGTCGCTCCCCGAGCCGTCCGCCAACCGTTGGGCGAAGGTGCGCAGCCGCTCGAGGGTCTCGGGCGCCTCGGCATCACCGGAGTGGGCGAAGGCCAAGGCCGCGCGGATGCGGGCGGCGAGCTCGAGATGCGTCCCGCACGCGACGCAACGGTGCAGGTGGGCCTCCAGGTCGGGCCACAGCGCGGCGGGCAGTTCACCGTCGAGGTAGGCCTCCGCCCAGCGGGCAGCCTCCCGGCACGCGAACGCGTTGTGCGCCCGGCGCAACCGGCTCACGCGCGCGGCCTCGTGGGTTGGGTGAGGCCGCGCTCGGCCAGACGCGTGCGCAGGCGCTGACGAGCCCGGTGGAGGCGGCTCATGACGGTTCCGATCGGGATGTGGAGGGTCGCGGCGGCCTCGGCGTAGCTGAGTCCGCGCCCGTCCACCAGGTCCAGGACGTCGCGGAAGGGGGCGGGCAGCGCGGGCAGGAGGTCGGCGACGGCTTCGGCCAGCTCGCGCTGGGCGGTGATCTCGTCGACACTGTCCTCGAGGGCGATCAGCGTGTCGGGATCGGTGTCGGCGATTTCGGGGCGGTGGCGGCGCAAGCGGTTGATGTTGGCGTTGCGCAGGATGGTCACCAGCCAGGGTCGCGGGCGCTCACCGTCGAAGCGCTCGATCGCCCCGAACGCGCGCACCAGGGTGTCTTGGACGAGATCCTCGGCCTCGGTGGTCGACCCGGTCAGGCGCCGCGCCATGTCGTAGAGATACGGGATCTCGGGCACGACGTAGCGCTCGAATCGCTGGTGGGCGCTGCTGGCCCGCGCGGGCGCACCCGACGCGGCCACTCAGCCCCGGTCGTCGGCAGCCAGATCGCGCACGGTCGCCACGATCTCGTCGGCACTGGCCCCGGGGCCAAAGACCGCGGCCACGCCCGCGGCGCGCAGGTCGTCGACGTCATTGCCGGGGACGATGCCGCCCACGACCACGGGGATCGCCGAGCCGCGCTGGCGGAGCTCCTCGACGACCAGGGGGGCCAAGGTCAGATGGGCTCCCGAGAGCATCGACAGCCCCACCACGTCGACGTCCTCCTGGATGGCCGAGACGGCCACGGAGGTTGGGGTCTGGAACAGTCCGGTGTAGACGACCTCCATGCCCGCGTCGCGCAGGATCCGCGCGACGACCTTGACACCGCGGTCGTGGCCGTCCAGACCGACCTTGGCGACCAGGACGCGGACACTCACAGGACCGGCTGCTCCACGTAGCGTCCGAAGACGTCGGCCAGGGTGGCCATCACCTCTCCGACGGTCACGCGAGCGTGGGCCGCATCGATCAGCGCCCCCATCAGGTTGACCTCGGGATCGGCGGCCTCGGTGGCCAGGCGGGCCCGCGCCCGGCGCACGGCGTCGGCGTCGCGGCGCTCGCGCACGTCATGGAGGCGCTCGACCTGGCGCTTCTCGTCGTCGTTGGTGATGCGCAAGAGCTCGAGGTCGGCGTCGTCGTTGCCCTCGAGGAATCCGTTGACGCCCACGACCACGCGCTGGCCATCGTTGAGCAGACGCTCGAGGCGATAGGCCGACTCGGCGATGCGGCGCTGGAACCAGTTGGCCTCCACCGCGGCCACGCAGCCCTCGAGCATTGACCCCGAGCCCATCTGGTCGATCTGGCCGAGCAGGTCGAGCGCCTGGCGCTCGACCTCGTCGGTGAGGGCTTCGACGTAGTAGGAGCCGCCGAGCGGGTCGGCCACGTGGGCGACGTTGGTCTCGTGGGCGATGATCTGCTGGGTGCGCAGGGCCAGGCGAGCCGCCTTCTCAGAGGGGAGCGCCAAGGCCTCGTCCATCGAGTTGGTGTGGAGGGACTGGGTTCCACCCAAGACGCCGGCCAGGGCCTCGATGGCGGTGCGGGCCAGGTTGTTCTCGGGCTGCTGGGCGGTCAGGGAGACGCCCGCGGTCTGGGTGTGGAACCGCAATTGCCAGGACCGCTCGGAGCGCGCCCCGTAGCGCTCGCGCAGCCAGGTGGCCCAGATGCGCCGCGCGGCCCGGTACTTGGCGATCTCCTCGAAGAAGTCGATGTGCGCGTTGAAGAAGAAGGAGAGTCGCGGGGCCACGGCGTCCACGTCGAGGCCGGCGTCACGGGCCAGCTCCAGGTAGGCGAAGCCGTTGGCCAGCGTGAAGGCCAGCTCCTCGACGGCGGTGGATCCCGCCTCGCGGATGTGGTAGCCCGACACCGAGACCGGATTCCACTTGGGCATCTGCGCGGTCGTGAAGGCGATGGTGTCGCGTACCAGGCGCAAGGAGGGCCGCGGCGGGAAGACGAACTCCTTTTGGGCCTGGTACTCCTTGAGGATGTCGTTCTGCAGCGTGCCCCCGAGTCGCGCGCGGGCGACGCCGTGGTCCTCCGCGTTGGCGACGAACATGGCGAGGACCACGGGTGCCGACGCGTTGATCGTCATCGACGTGGTGATCGCCGACAGGTCGATGTCGGCGAAGAGGTCGCTCAGGTCCTCAATGGTGTCAATGGCCACCCCGCAGCGTCCGACCTCGCCCAGGGCCATCGGGTCGTCCGAGTCCAGCCCGAGCAGGGTCGGCATGTCGAAGGCGGTCGAGAGTCCCGTGCCGCCCGCAGCGATGATCTCGCGGAAGCGCTGGTTGGTGTCGAGGGCCGTCCCGAATCCCGCGAACA
Organism: Actinomycetes bacterium; assembly: GCA_021827705.1. Lineage (GTDB taxonomy): Bacteria > Actinomycetota > Acidimicrobiia > Acidimicrobiales > RAAP-2 > RAAP-2. The sequence continues at coordinate 11,897 of JAKAUQ010000007.1, read as the reverse complement.
TGCGCATCGTCCACAGGCGCGTGCGGTACATCGATGCGTGGATGCCACGCGTGTAGGGGTAGACGCCAGGATGCTCGGCGTCCGCGGGTCCGTAGACCGGCTCGACAGGGATGCCCGACATCGTCGTGAAGGGGACGGGGCGCGTGGCGGCCCCCTCGTAGGCGTGCCGCCACTGGTCAGCGGGTCGTGGACTCACGGGACCTCCTCCCCGACCATCGTAGAAGAGTGCGCGCCGGCCCGGGGCCGCTGCTCAGGCGTCAGCGACGGGATCGGCGATCTCGAGGGCCAGCAGGGGAGCCGACGCCTTGGTGAGGCACTCCTGGTACTCGCCGGCCGGCGTGCTGTCGGCAACGATGCCGCCGCCAGCGTTGACGGTTGCCTGGCCGCCGTCGATGACCACGGTCCGGATCGTGATCGCGAAGTCGGCACCCCCGGCCAGGGCGAAGTAGCCCACGGCACCGCCGTAGGGTCCCCGGCGTACCGGCTCGAGCTCGTCGATGATCTCCATGGCCCGAACCTTGGGCGCTCCGCTCAGCGTGCCGGCCGGGAAGACCGCGTCGAAGGCGTCGAAGGCGTCAAGTCCCTCGCGCAGCTCGCCCGAGACGTCCGAGACCAGGTGCAGCAGGTGCGAATAGCGCTCGATGTGCGCCAGGCGTTCCACGGTCACGGTGCCTGGTCGCGCCACGCGTCCGATGTCGTTGCGGCCCAGGTCGACCAGCATGACGTGCTCGGCGACCTCCTTCTCGTCGCGCAGGATGTCGGCCTCGAGGCGGCGGTCGTCCTCGTCGGTGAGTCCGCGGGCGCGGGTGCCGGCGATGGGCCGGGTGGACACGTGGCCCTGGTGCACGCGCACCAGCATCTCCGGTGACGCCCCCACGATGTAGGCGCCCCCGGTGTCGAGCAGGTACATGTAGGGCGAGGGGTTGAGGGCGCGCAGGACGCGGTAGAGCGTCAGCGGGTCGACTTCGGTCGGGCGGCGGAAGCGCTGCCCGACGACGACCTGGAAGATGTCCCCGGCGCGGATGTGCTCCTGGGCCCGGGCCACGACCTCCTCGTACTGCAGCGCCGTGAAGTTGGAGAGGCGGGTGGCCAGCGCACGGATGTCGAGGTTCTCGCGCTGGGACGGCGCCGTGGCCACGAGTCGCTCGATCCGGGGGTCGGTCTCGGGCGGCGACGCCAGCAGCCGCGCGAGCAGGCCCTCGAGGGTCGCGCGGGCCTCGTCGTAGGCCTGGCGGGCCAACGTGGCGTGGGGCACGACAGCCGGTACGACGACGCTCGTCGAGTAGCGGAAGTGGTCTACGACCAGCAGGGCCGCAGGAAACGTGAAGTCCACGTCAGCGCCCTCGGACTCATCAGGTCGCTCCAGGTGCTCCAGGCGGCGCACGTAGTCGTAGGCCACGTAGCCGACGGCACCCCCGAAGAAGTCGGGCAGCTGCGGGGGGGCGTAGGCGCGGTAGGCGCGCAAGATGGCCCGCAACGTGCGCAGGGGCCCGTCCGGGTCGACCGGTGCGTCCAGACCCTCGAGCTGGGTCCGCCCGCCGGTGGTGTGCAGGCGCCAGCGGCGACCGACGCCGAGGAAGGAGTAGCGCCCGGTCACCTCGCCCTGGCCGGCGCTCTCTAGGAGGAAGACGGCATCGGGGCCCAGGCGCTGGTAGAGCGACACGGGGGTGTCGCGATCCAGCTGCACCGTGACCACGAGGGGGATCACGTTGTAGCCCTCGTCGACCAGGTGGGTGAAGGCAACGACGTCCAGGGGCTCGGAGGTCGGCGCCACGGCCCGTAGGATAGCCCCATGCGTCGCGGACTCTCCGTCCTGCTGATCGACAACTACGACTCGTTCGTTTACAACCTGGCCCAGGATCTCGGCGAGCTCGGGGTGAGTGTTCGGGTGGTGCGCAACGACCGAGTGGACATCGACGACGTGCGCGCCGAGGATCTCGGGGTCGTCATCTCACCGGGGCCGGGCCATCCCCGCGCTGCGGGCCGCTGCGACCAGATCATCGCCCACTGCGCGGCCACGCGCCGCCCGCTGCTGGGCGTGTGCCTGGGCCACCAGGCGATTGGGTACCACTTCGGTGCCGCGATCGCCCTGGCGCCGAGCCTCGTCCACGGTCGTGCGTCTGCGGTGACCCACCGCGGCGTCGGGGTCTTCGCCGGACTGCCCCTACCCTTCGCCGCGGGCCGCTACCACTCGCTCGTCGTCGACCAGCTGCCCGATGCGCTCGAGGCGACGGCCTGGGCCGACGGGGTGCTGATGGGTCTGCGGCACCGCGAGCTGCCCATCGAGGGGGTCCAGTTCCACCCCGAATCGGTCCTGACCCAGGGGGGCTACCTGCTGCTCGCCAACTGGCTGGCGAGCTGCGGGCTCGACGTGCGTGATCGCGCCGCGGCGCTTCAGGAGACCTTCGACCAGGTGCGCGCACACCTGCCCGACCCCGTGGCTTAGCCCACCGGCCCCACGGGCAGGCGCGTCTCGGTGACCGCGGTCCCGGAGCGCTCGATCAGGTAGGCGGCCGGGCTCGTCGGCTGCGTGGCGTCGAAGCCGCCGTCGCTGACGACCTCGGTCGCCTCGACGCCCTCGTACCAGATCCCAATGTGGTCGTCGGTGGCGTACGAGATCGCCGGCAGGATCTGTTCGCCGACGAGGCGGTGCAGCAGAGGGCGGCGCTGGGGCTCGCTGTCGTAGTGCACGCCGTTGCCGAAGGGGACCAGGCCCAGCCCGTCCAGGACCGGTCGCAGGGTCGGCCCGAAAGAGTCGGTCGTGCCGCTGGTGTGCCAGCAGATGCTGCCCGCGGAGACGCCAGCCAGGATGGTCCCGCGCGCGTGGGCCTCGCGCATGGCTGTGTCGACGCCGTGGAGACGCCACAGGTTCAAGAGGTTGGCTACGGACCCGCCGCCCACCCAGACCAGATCGCTGCTCGTGAGCCGTTCGAGGGGATCGGCCGAGGGCTGGGGGAAGAGGCGCAGGGGGACCACGTCACAGCCCGCGGCGGTGAAGGCCTCGAACATGACGGCGTAGTAGGCGGCGTCGTCGCCGCTCGCGGTCAAGACGAGGCAGACGCGCGGGCGCAGGGCCCCGGTGCGTGCCAGGGCGTCGAGCAACATGACGCCGGGTCGTGCCGACGGGGTCACGGGTCCGGCCACGAAGCCCCCCGAGGTGGCCAAGATGCGTGGCAGCATGGACTCGTTCTAGTCCACGCCCGGGTTACCCGTGCGTACTATCGAGGAGGACGGAGGTGGACACGGTGGACGTGACGGACCTGGACCAGAGGATTGAGGGGCTGCTCGGCGAGTATCCCCCGGCGACGACCGATCCCGTGACGCTCCTGGGAGCCCAGTTCGACCGGGGACTGGCCTGGGTGCACTTCCCCGTCGGCGCGGGGGGGCTCGGGGGCTCTCCGGCCGACCAGGTACGCGCGCTCACTCGCCTGGCGGAGGCCGGCGCTCCCTCGGCGATGATGCGCAACGTCATCGGCTACGGGATGGTTGCGCCCACCCTGGTCGCGCACGGGACGCCCCAGCAGCAAGCCCGGTATCTGCGACCGCTGTTCACGGGCGAGGAGATATGGTGCCAGCTGTTCTCGGAGCCCGGGGCCGGCTCGGACGTGGCCGCTCTGGCCACGCGCGCCGAGCGCGACGGCGACGAGTGGCGCATCAGCGGGCAGAAGGTCTGGACCACCCTGGCCCACGTGGCAGCCTTCGGCCTGCTCATCGCGCGCACGGATCCCGACCAGCCCAAGCACCGTGGTATCACGGCATTCCTCGTCGACATGCGCGCGCCAGGCGTCGACGTGCGTCCGCTGCACCAGATCACGGGCGAGGCCGAGTTCAACGAGTGCTTCTTCGACAACGTCCTCGTGCCCGATGACCAGCGCCTGGGCGGTGTGGGCGAGGGCTGGGCGGTTTCGATCACCACGTTGATGAACGAGCGGGTCTCCATTGGGGGTGCGGTGCCGCCGCGCAACTCGGGACTGATCGGTGAGGCGCTGCGCCTGTGGGAGGAGCACTGGTCGACCCGGGACGACGCTCACGCGCGGGCCACGCACGATCGCGTGCTGGGGGCCTGGGTGCGCAACGAAGTCGCCCGGCTGACCAACTGGCGCGCGGCTGACCTGCGCCGCGCCGGCACGCCGGGACCCGAGGGCTCGGCGGCCAAGTTGATCTTCGCCGAGGAGAATCAGCGCACCAGCGAGCTCTGCGTGGACCTGCTGGGAGCGGGCGGGATGCTCTACGGGTCGGGTTACCCGCTGGTGCGCCCCACGGCGTCCGCCTTCAACGCTGCCGATCCACGCAAGGCGTTCTTGCGCATGCGGGCCAACTCCATCGAGGGTGGAACCAGCGAGGTGATGCGCAACATCATTGGCGAGCGCGTGCTCGGCCTGCCGGGCGAGCCACGGGTCGACAAGGACGTCGCCTGGCGCGACGTGCCGCGCAACTAGCCCGGCCGCTCCCGGTGCGTGCTGAGAGGTCCTAGGGCCGGTCGTGCAGGTGCTCGGCGAACCAGGCGAAGGTTCGGTCCATGCCGTCACGTGACGCCGCCGCGTTGTAGTTGGCGGGCCGGGCGTCGCAGTTGAAACCGTGCTGGGCGTCGGCGTAGCGCACGATCTGGGTGGGCTGCCCCGAGGCCACCACGGCCGTGCGCAGTTCCTCGACCTGCTCGACGGGGATGCCCTGGTCGAGGTCGCCGTAGAGGCCCAGCCAGGGCGCCGTCAGGCCGGGGGCCTGCTCCAGCAGCGAGGGAAGGCCGAATCGTCCGATCGCCACGCCACCCCCGTAGAAGGTGACGGCGGCGCCCACGATGCCCAACGTGGCGCCGTAGAAGGTCACCGAGCCCCCCATGCAGTAGCCGACGATGCCCGTCGAGGCCACGTCGAAGCCCGCGTCGTCGAGGAAGGCTCGCGTGGCCAGGAGGTCGTCGGTGAGCCCGGCACTCGAGAGGGTGGCGATGGCCTCCATGGCTCCGGGCAGCTGGTCGTAGGGGATCTCGGGCGAGCCGGCCCGGTGGAACAGCTCCGGGGCCACTGCGTAGTACCCCTGATCGGCGAAGCGCTCGGCGACGGCGCGGATGTGATCGTTGACGCCGAAGGCCTCCTGGATAACGATGACGGCCCGGGCGCTGCCCGCGTCCCCCGCACTCTGAACGGGAAGGCCTCCATCGAGTACGTGCCGGACGATCATGGTGCGAGCGGTCCTTTCCTGAGAGTCACCGTCTGTTTTAGTCCGGTGGTGGCGCCTTGGGGTGTCAACTCGTGGCGGCGGTGCCCGCCGCCTCCAAAAGCGCGGTCACGACGTTGATCACGCGAACGACAGTGGGCAGGTCCAGCATCTCGTCGATGCCGTGGGCGTTGGCGCCGGGTCCCAGCACGCCCGTCGAGACGATCTGCACGCCGGGGTAGCGCACGCTGAGGGCGTTGAGGAAGGGGATGGACCCACCCTCGCCGACCCAGGCGGGCGGGGCGCCGTAGGTGGCCCGCGCGGCGGCGTCGAGCGCCTGGTCCAGCCACGGCGCGAGGGGTGGGGCGACCCAGCCGGCCCCCGTGCTGGTGACGCGGGCCCGTACCGAGGCCCCAGAGGGCGGGTCGGACTCGAGCAGGTGGACGAGCAGCGCCGCGGCGTCGTCGGGATCGGTCGGGGGCGCCAGGCGCATCGAGAGCACCGCCGTGGTTGAGGGGCGCAACACGTTGCCCGCGATGTCGGGCGTGGGGGCTCCGCCGAGCCCGATGAGGGAGAGTGCGGGCTCCCACGTCTGGGCCAGCAGGCGCGCCGCGTTGGAATCCCCCATGAGACGGAGACCCGGCACGACGGGAAAGTCGTCGAAGAGGTTGTCGCCGAACGCGGAGGCCAGGTCCGCCGCGCGGCGACGGTGGTCCTCGGGGATAGTCACGTGCAGCTGCGCGGGCAGCACGCGTCCCGTGGCCGAGTCCTCGATCCGGTCGAGGAGCTGGCGCAGGATGCGGGCCGAGGACGGGACGATACCGCTGGCGAGCCCGCTGTGGAGACCCTGGTCGAGCACGCGCACGGTGACCTCGACGTTGACCAGTCCCCGCAGGCTGCTGGTCACCCAGAGGCGGTCGTAACTCAGCCCGCCGTCATCCAGGCAGATCAGGAGCGCGATGGGACCCAGCTCGGGCGCCAGCGCGTCGAGGTACGCGGGCAGGTCGCTGCTGCCGGTCTCCTCGCTGGCCTCGATGAGGACGACGCAGCGGGGATGCGCGGCGCCGGCGGCCTCGAGCTCGGCGAGGGCCAAGACCGCCGCGAACGCGGCGTAGCCGTCGTCGGCCACCCCCCGGGCGTATAGGCGGTCACCACGGCGGACCGGGTCGTAGGGGCTCAGGCCCGCCGACCAGTCACCGAGGGGCGGCTGCTTGTCGAGATGGCCGTAGAGCACAGTTGTCGCCGCCACCGCGCCGCGGGCCGGCAACGTGACCGTCAGTACCGGCGTCAGACCGGGGAGCTGGCGGATCTGGACGTCGGCGCTCGGCAGGGCCGTTTGGCTCCACTGGGCCAGCAGCTCGGCCGCGTGGCGCAGATGACCGGTCTCCTCCCAGTGGGGGTCGAAGCCGGGCGACAGGCACGGGATCGTGGCGTACTCGGAGAGGGTGGGAAGCGCAGAGCGCTCGAAGTCGGCGAGGGTGACGGGCACGGGGTCGAGGTTATCCGGCGCGCCCGGGGCTCTCGAGCGAGCGCCAGCAGTACCAGGCAACGGTGGAGCGATACCCGGTGAAGGTGACGCCGGCCCCGGCCAGCTGGCGCGGGGCAATTGGCTCCTCCAGTCCGTGGATCCGGCTCCACCCAGCGCGCACGCCGTAGTCACCCGTCGGCCACACATCGGGTCGGGCCAGGGCGAACAGGAGGTACATGTGACCGGTCCAGGGACCGATGCCGGGGATCTGGGTGACCTCGGCGATGATCTCCTCGTCCGAGAGCCGACCGTGGCGCTCGGGCCGGACCCGCCCCTCCAGGGTGGCGTGTGCCAGCTCGGTCATGGCGACGGCCTTGGTGCGGGTGAGGCCCGCGCCACGCAGGCGGTCCACCCCGGCAGCCGCGACGCGCGCAGGGCTGACCTCGCCGTCGAGCAGGCTGACGAGGCGGCCGTGGATGGCCGCGGCCGCACGTCCTGCCAGCATCTGGTAGGTGATCGACTCGACCAGCGCACCAAAGCGGTGTGCGACGAGGGTGGGGCGGCGGTGGGGCGGCGCGGGGGTCGCCTGGACGACATCGCCGAAGGCCGGGTCGATGAGGACCAGACGCTGGGCGGCGCTGGCCTGCGGGGAGGACGAGCTCACGAGGGGATGTAGACGCCGGTGGGGGCCGTGGCCGTGCGCACGACCTCGACCAGCATCTGACGCACGGCGCGCACGGGGGCGGGGGGGAATCCGAAGCGCCGCGCGACCAGGCTGACGCGCCGGCGGGCGATGCCCTCGATGTGGACGCCAGCAAAGGTTGCGCGCAGGTGGGTGGACAGCATCGTGGCGGGCAGGATGGCCGGACCGTACCCGTCGAAGGTCAGCGACGCGATGGTGCGCAGCCCGTCGAGTTCGACGATGGGATGCAGGCTGACATGGTGCGCGGCGGCGGCATCGTCAATCTCGCGCCGCAGGGGCGTTCCCGGCAGGGGGAGCAGAAGGTTGATGGCGGCCAGATCTTCGAAGGTCAGCGAGGGCCGCTGGGAGAGCGGGCTGGAGCGGTCCACGATGAGCACCAGGTCCTCGCTGAACAGGTCCGTCTCGATGAGCTCGGGCGCCGACGCCGGCCAGGCCAGGACCGCGAGGTCGAGCTGGCCGTTCACGACACGCGGCTCGAGCGCTGAGTTCGTGCCCTCGCTGATGCGCAGGGCCACGTGGGGGAAGCTCTCGCGCTGGACGTCAATCAGCAAGGGGACGATCCATCGCCCAGCGGTGCCGATCATCCCGAGGTTCACCTCGCCTCGGATGTCGGCACGCAGCTCGGAGACGTCGGCAGCAATAGCGCGCAACTCGCCGAAGATTCGTCGCGCGCGCGTCACCACGACCTGACCGGACTCGGTGAGCTGCCCGGCGGCGCGATCGATCAGCTCGGTGGCCAGCTCGGCCTCCAGGCGGGCGATGCGGTTGGAGATGTTGGACTGCACCGTGCCCAGCGCGTCGGCAGCGCCCGAGAACGTGCCGTGGTCGGCGATTCCCACGAGGGCCTCGAGCTGGCGGATGTCCATGTATCAATCCTATAGATGCGAAGTATCTGTCCTATTGAGTTGTCGAATACAGTTCCAGCAGGCATACTGGATGAAGCCTCCTCACCAAGAATCCCCCCCTCGAAGTGAGAACAGGTTTTGCGAAAGGGCCAGCCTCCCCCCGGCTGGCCCTTTCGTGCGTTTACCGATGAGTTGGCGCGGGCCCGCCTTGTTAGCGTGAAGAGGTGAACCGGTCCGGGTGGCGTGTGGCGCTGGCCACGACGGCGGTGCGCGGGGTGAACTGGGTCTCGCGGCGATCGGGCCGCGGCGCGGGCACGGTGGCGGGCGGCAACGCGGGCTTGGGAATCGACTCCCACCTGCTCGCGCACCTGGCCCGCGGCCGCACGGTGGCCCTGGTGACCGGGACCAATGGCAAGACCACCACGACCGCGATGATGGTCCGGGGATGGGGGCGCGAGGTCGCGACCAACACCACGGGAGCCAACATGCCCGCTGGTCATGTGGCCGCCCTGGCCGCCTCGCGGTCGCCCGTCGCCGCCCTGGAGTGCGACGAGCGCTGGCTGCCCGACGTCATCGCCGAGACGGTGCCCGCCGTGGTCGTCGTGCTCAACCTTTCACGAGACCAGCTGGACCGCGCAGCGGAGGTTCGCCAGCTCGCCCAGCGGTGGCGCGACGCTCTGAAGGGAGGCGACTTCGTGGTCGTGGCCAATGCGCGCGATCCCCTCGTCGTCTACGCCGCGTCCGCATCGCCGCGGGTGCACTGGTGCGCGGCACCGACGTCGTGGACTCTCGATGCGCGCTCGTGCCCGGTGTGCACCCGGACACTCGACCTGGGCGCGGATGCCTGGTCGTGCACCTGTGGGTTCGCCGAGCCCCCGTCGCGCAGCATCCTGGTCGAGGGCAGGGCCCGGGTGGCTGGGCAGCTCGTGTCCTTGGACCTGGCGATCCCGGGTCCGGTGAACCGCGGGAACGCCCTCTTGGCGCTGGCGGCCCTGCACGAGCTGGGCGTGGACCCCGCCCTGGCGGCCCGTCGCCTCGCCACCCTGCGCGAGGTCGAGGGGCGCTACGCGAGTGCGGTCGTCGCGGGCCAGGCGGTGCGTCTCTTATTGGCCAAGAACCCCGCGGGCTTCGCCGCCCAGCTCGCCGACCAGGCCGAGCGAGGGGGGCCGCTGTGGATCGCGATCAACGATGGGCTCGCCGACGGGCGTGATCCGTCGTGGCTCTACGACGTCGACTTCGAGCAGTTGCGCGGTCGGCCGGTGTGGTGTTGGGGGACGCGTCGCCTCGATCTGGCCGCGCGACTGTGGTACGCGGGGATCGAGGCCACGGTGGTGGAGGACGTGGCGCCCCACCACGACGGCACGGTGGATCTGATCGCCAACTACACGGCATTCCAGGAGCTGCGCCGAGAAGCAGGGTCTCGATGAGGATCGCGCTGGTCTTCCCCGAGCTGCTGGGCACTTACGGGGACGGGGGCAACGCCGTCGTCCTGGCCCGGCGTCTGGAGCGCCGGGGGCTTCCCGCTGAGGTGCTGGAGGTCCGCCCGGGTGACGCCTTTCCCGCCGCCGACCTGTACCTGCTGGGCGGTGGCGAGGACGGTCCCCAGCGCCTGGCCGCCGACCTGCTGATCGCCTCCACCCTGGCCGCGCGCGTCGCCGATGGGGCTGGCGTGTTCGCGGTGTGCGCGGGCCTGCAGCTGCTGGGCACGTCTTTTGCCGTCGAGGGCGACTCGACTTACGCCGGCCTGGCCCTGGTGCCCGCGACAACGGTCCGGGGGATGGCTCGGTCGGTGGGCGATGCCGTGGTGCGTGTCGATGGTCGTCTGGTGGTGGGCTTCGAGAATCACGGTGGCGTCACGCACCTGGCCCCGGGTCTGGACGCCTTCGGCGAAGTGGTCGTCGGTCACGGCAACGATGCGCGCAGCGACGGGTTCCGAGCCGAGCGCATCTGGGCGACCTACCTGCACGGTCCCGTGCTCGCGCAGAACCCCTGGCTGGCCGACGCCTTGTTGGCGTCGGTGCTCGGCCACGAGCTCGAGCCTCTGGCGAGCGTGGCTGACGATCTCTACGCCGCCCGCTGCGCCCAGCTCATGGGGACGGGGGCCTGAGGCCGTAGTTCGGGTCGCCGCTCACGGAACGTCCGAGCTCGGCCACAGCGCTCTCGATGCGCGCGCCGAGGCGACGGACGCTCTCGCCCTCGTCGGCGCGCAGGGGCGTACCGAAGGCGACGATCACATGGTGGCGCCGGCGACTGGGAGCCGAGGTGAAGAGTGGCGCCTTGGCGTACTTAGGTCCGCGCAGCCAGGCCGCGTCGTGGATGTAGGTCGGAACGACGATGGCTCCGGTGCGCTCGGCGAGGTACGCGGCACCACCCTTGAACGCGTGCAGATAGCCGGTGGGGCTTCGTCCACCCTCGGGGTAGATGAGGAGGTTCCAGCCCTCCTCCAGGAGGCTCTGGGCGATCTGGGCGCTGCGTCGATTCACGCGGTGACGATCGATGGGGATGGCGTTGAACACCAGCACGGTCCGAGCCGCCTTGAGACGCGTCATGAAGAAGCTGTCCATCGCCGCGGCCACGACGGTGCGTCGGCGCACGCGGGCCGGCAGGGCGCTGAGCAGGAGCGGAGTGTCGAGATTGCTCGTGTGGTTGGCTGCGAACACCAGCGGCGTGCCTGCTGGCAGGTTCTCGAGGCCCCGCACTTCGAGAGTTGCCAGATGGCGCATGTAGGGAGCCAGGAACGCTCCGTGAACCACGGAGCGCACCACGCGGGCCATCCAGGCTCTGCTCCACGAGGTGGGGAAGTCGAGTCCGAGTCGGGCCACGAGACCAACCTACTTACGGCGTGTCGGCTTCTTGGGGGTGTAGCGCTTAGACGGCGGCGGTGTCGCGGCGCGTCGCTGAGGACCCGTGGTGGGTCCGGCGGCTCGCTGCGCCTTGCGCTCGGCACGGCGCTGTTCGGACAGCTCGCGTGCGCGTTTGGACGAGCCCACGAAGCTGGCGTCGCCGTACTTCTGGAGTCGAAAGGCCCGTACGATGTACCACCCACCGACGAGGATGAAGGGGAACCCCGCATTCCCGAGGGCGAGCCCGAGCAGCAGGGTACTGCCGGCAACGAAGGCGCGTCGGCGGCGCTTCGTGAACAGAGCGATGGCGCCCGCGAGCAGGATGATCTCGAGAAACTGGGGCAGCCAGTCGAGTGGGTGCGTCACCTCGCGCCACGAGCAGAATCCCTTGACCAGGTGATACGGTCTTACGCAGCCGGTGGCCGGACGCGACTCGTTGTGGGTCGCCACTGTCGTGGTCAACAGGTGCGGCACGATCACGGCCGCCAGCGCGAGGGCGACCAGGGCCGCCACATATCCGACCTTGCGCTCTAGGTTGTCCATCCCGAGGACGACCTCGCGGGGCACCGCCGACGGGCGGCGCCGGCGTCGGACACTCGGCTCGGAGGCTGGATCTGGTGCGGACACGGGTGCAGGCTACAACGTCGCCCGTGGGGGCCGAAGGGGGACTGGTAGCATGGTCGCTCCGGGCGCTTAGCTCAGTTGGTTAGAGCGCAGCCTTCACACGGCTGAGGTCACAGGTTCGAGTCCTGTAGCGCCCACTCCTGCAGCGCCCACGCCGTGACCTGGGTCTCGTTTAGTGGACCACGGATGTGAAGGTGCGAGACGCTGACACCGTTCGAAGTTGAAATTCATGGTGCACGCATTTCGTGAAGATCGTTGTT
>JAKAUQ010000025.1 GCA_021827705.1 Actinomycetes bacterium | reverse complement strand
AGCCACCTCGAGGTGCATCGGAAAAGCAGCCGCAACCTGGCATCACATCGCTCGTGGGCCACGGGGCACTCGAGGTGGTCGACGTGGCCAGGAATGCTCGCGGAGACCGGCCCTTCATGAGCTTCGGTAACGCCGGTCACTCGAGACGCGTCGTCGAGCAGTTTCGCTCGCGAGCGCCGTGGTGACAGCCGCTTCCTCGCGTCACGATCGCGCTGCGATGCCGTACCGCTCGATCTCTCCCACCGCGCTACAGACTCCGCTGACGTGGTATCAGCGTGAGCGTCTTGGCCAGCTGGTGTCTGCGCTCGGGTCACGGCGCCTGGTGACGCTCGCCGGGCCCAGTGGCGTAGGCAAGAGTTTCCTCGCCTCTGCGATCTGCCGGAATGTCGAGGAAGGATCGATGTTCGCGGCCGCCACGATTCAGTCCATGCGCCACGTCGACGACACGATCACCTTTGCCAAGCTCGTGTGGACCAGTGCAGCGGGGCTGATGTCGCTCGTGACCTCGCCCGAGGTGACGTCATCTACTGATTCCAACGGGCTGCTGATCCTCGACGACTGCGAGGTGGACGAGCTCCACAACTTCGATTGCATCGGCGCCGTTCTGCTCCGTTGGCCCACACTGTCGATACTCGCCACTGCACGTCGGTCCCTCAGCGCGCCCCAGGAGTACGTGATCCGTATGTCGGCGCCACCAGTGACATCAGCCGAGGTTCGCGCGCGCAGTACCAAACGACCAAGTAGATCGCACGAGCTCCTCGTCTCAATGGTGAGCAGCGCCAGTACCGGATTCCCCGTCAGCGCGTCGTCGACGCCAGTCCTCGCTCGGATCAGTGCGATCCTGGATCACACTCCGCAGGCACTGCAGCTTGTCGCCCCGTACGTGGCTTTCGTTGAACCCGCCGCCATTCTGCACGATCTCATCGGTTGGAGGCGACGACATGCGCCCACACCAGAGGGGCTCGCATCAGAAGGAAGTGTCAGACTCGCTACGGCCTGGAGCGTGTCGCACTGCTCGACCGAAGATCGGGTACTGCTCCAAGCCATCTCGGTTTTCCCGGGAGGTTGCGACATACGAACTCTCAAGGAGATGCTGGTCGACACGTCGCGGATGACTGATGTCATAGCGCGACTGTCCAGACTTCAGCAGTTTCATTTGGTCGACGCTTGCCGCGTCGGTGACGACACGTGCTTCTACGTGTCAGACCACGTTCGAGACAGCGTCGTAGTTGACGCCAGCGATCAGGAAAACCTTGAGGCCTTCGCGAAGCGTCAACTGCGGTGGAGTCGCACGATCTTGTCTGGTGCGGAGAACGCAATGATCACCGGCCCCGAGATGCTGGCCCGGATGGCCACGATTCGCCGCCACGAGCAGAACCTTCGAGCTGCGCTGCAGTATGCACTGCGTTCGGACGAAGCAGCCTCTGGAGCTCAACTGGCCTGCGATTTATGGAGATACTGGGAGTTGGCCGGCAAACTCGATGAGGGTAAGTCATGGATCGGGGGCTTTCTCGCGCGCGACCTCGCTGATGACTCTTTGCGCATCCACTTGCTCGACGGACTGGGCATGCTCGCCTGGCGCACTAATGACAGCGACACGGGGCGACGAGCGCTCGGGGAGGCTCTCGACATCGCCAACCGCGTCGGCGACCTAGTGGCTCAGGCCCGTCTGCGTAACCACCTCGGACTTATCGAACTGTTCGCTGGCGTCAGGCCCGTCGCACACAGGCACTTCAACATCAGCAGGGAGCTCTTCGAAAGACTGGATCTACCCGGAGAAGGCGCTCTCGTACTCGCCAATTTGGCACTCGTGGCCATCGAAGAGCAACGATTCGACGACGCGGGCCACTTGCTGGACCTGGCGATCACACAGCAGTACGCGACCGGCGATCGCCACGGGTGGGCGGTGAGCCTCCTGCATCGTGCCATTGCGCAGTACTACACGGGAGGACTCGCCGCTGCGGTCACCGACGCCTACGAAGCCGCCAGCGTTTTCCTCGAGTTTGGCGACGGTCGCAACATCGCGTTCTCCCTCCTCGCCCTCGCGGCGGCTGTAGATACGGATCACCCGAGCCTCTCGCGCGACCTGGTGTCCTGTGCGGTAGCGACACTCGCCCAATGCGGTGCACAGATACCACCAGTTTGGACTCCGAAAATTCGTGAAGCTCTCACGGTGCCAACCGCTCTCGACGACGATGGTGCATCGTACCGAACGGCCATGACGCCCCGATCGGATGCCTATTCGCTCATTCAAAGATTCCGCGCACTGTTGCGCAGCCAGCAACGACAAGCGGAACGCCACTCCGTACAGATGCTCGGCTCGTTCCGGGTACGCCACGAGAATCGCGAGGTGGCCCTGCCGCCTCAAGTAGCGCTATTAGTCAAGCTCGTGGCGCTCCGTGACCAGCCGATGCACGTGGAGGAGGTTATTGAAACCCTCTGGCCTGAAGTAGATCCTTCTCGAGGGCGACGACGGTTGCGTAACGTGTTGAGTCGTCTGCATCGTCTGGCGGGTCCCCTAGTTGAACGACGAGGAGAGAGCTTGTCTCTGGCCAACGAGGTCACCGTCGACGCTCGTAGCTTCCGAGACGCAGCCAGGCGTGCCCTTCATGCTCTTCACAACATCTCCGAGCCTTCGACCGTGTTGCCACTCCTTCGTGACGCCATTGACCTGTATAGCGGCCACCTCCTACTCGATGATCTGTACGAGACCTTTGCGGCATCGGTGCGTGATTCTCTTCGCTGGACCTGGTTGCAACTTCTCGACGCGGCCGCCCTGGTCGCCCGTAGCGCCAACCGGATCGACGAGGCCGAGCATTACCTTCGCACGGCCCTCGAGGATGATCGTTACAACGAGTCACGTTACGTCATGCTCGCCGACCTGATGTTGTCGGAGGGTCGCTATGGCCATGCGAAGAGTGTGGTGCTCCGAGCGGCGTCAATGGCGACGGAGCTAGGTCTGGAGTCATCGACCCAGGTTCGTGAGCTGCTGTTTCAGCTTCGCGAAGTCATGTCTTAAGTCGCGAGTGCATCTCTGACGTCCGCGCGCGAGGATGGCGTGGATCTGATCGAACCGGTGGCGAGAACTTACCGATCACCTCGCGGGGAAGACCAAGGCGAAACGCGCTGAGACCATCTGCCAGTGGATCGGGACCTTCTCCGATCCCGTGCGACACCTCACCTCGCTGGGCGACATTAGTCTCCGGGCGTTCGCAGTCGCACGAGGCGTACGCGAGTGGGAACCCGTAGCCTGATCAACTGGGCCAACCTGTTCTGACGAGCGAGCCGGGATCCTGCAGTGCCTAGACCGGGATCTGCCTGCGCAGGCCGACGGCGACGGGGGCGAAGCCGGCCCCGACCCAGAACTGGTGGGCGGGACGATTCGCGCTGCGCCACGTGGCGTCCACGACGGCGGTCCGCTCGCGTCGAGCCGCGTAGGCGACGAGGGAGCGGGCCACGCCGTGTCGCCGGTGCGGGGGCATGACAGCGAGGGCACTCAGGTGCACCGTTCCTGGCGGGATGCCCAGGGTCCGGGGATAGGCAATCGCCAGGCACTGGGCGACGACGCGTCCCGCACTCTCGGCGACGTACCAGTGCCCCGGCGCCTCAAGGGGGCCATCGTCGAGGTCCGCCTCACGGGGCCGGAAGACGGGACTGGCCTCCTCGGCCTCGTCCACCAGGGTCGACAGCCGGGCCGCCACCACCGGGTCCCAGGGCGCGCGCCGCAGGCGGTAGCCCGGGGGCACCTCGCCGGGCGCCCCCGCGTTGGAGCGGGCACCGCGGCGCAGTTCGCGGGCGAAGCCCAGCTCGCCCCAGGCCTCAGTCCAGGCTGGCAGGTCGAAGGACCACACCACGTGGTCGCGCACCCCCTCGGCCAGCCACGCCGGAGCCGCACGCGCGTACAGCGCCGCGAGGTCGTCGACGTCGTCGCAGGACCAGGCGTCCGGACTGATCCACGCCTCGCTGCGCGGGCCTCGCGGGACCAGGGAGGCGGCGAGATGCCCGACGATCTCGCCCCCGCGGCGGGCCACCCAGACGTGAGCCCCGCCGAGCGATTGGATCATGCGCGCCGTGTCGACGGAGGCGTCCACGTTCGCGAGTGCCTGGGCGGCGGTGGCGAACGTGGCCGTGATGCGTGAGGCGACCGCCGCCAAGTCCTCGGGTCGGGCTCGTGCCACCTGGACCACAGCCTCACGGTACGCCTGTGCCAGAGTGGTCGGATGATGCTGCGGGCCTCCATCTTCGATCTCGACGGGCTCCTCGTGGACTCCGAGATCTTGTGGCACCGGGCCGAGGTCGAGATCCTGGGCGCGCGAGGCGTCCCGGTGACCGAGCACGAGGACCGGGCCACCAAGGGGATGTACGTGGGGGAGGTCGTGCGCTACTGGCACGCACGCTACCCGTGGTCGCCCGCAGACCTCGACGACGTGGTGGCTGAGCTGCTCACTCGCGTCGGGGACCTGGTCGAGGAGGGCGGTCGCCTGCTGCCCGGCGCCGTGCGGGCGCTGGACCTGGCCAGCGAGCACGGGCCGGTCGCCCTGGCCAGCTCAACGCCCATGGCGCTGATCGAGAGGGTGCTCGACCACTTCGCGCTGCGGGACCGCTTCGCCGTGATCCGCTCAGCCCAGGACGAGCCCTTCGGCAAGCCCCATCCCGGAGTGTTCCTGAGTGCGGCCAGCGAGCTCCACGTCGACCCGACCACCTGCCTCGTCCTGGAGGACTCGGCCGCCGGCGTGATCGCCGCCAAGGCCGCCCGCATGGCCGTGGTCGCCGTGCCCGTGGCCGCCGAGCGCCATCAGGCCCCCTTCGCACTGGCCGACCTGCGCCTCGACTCCCTGGTCGAGCTCTCGGCGAGCTGGTTCGACCGTCACTTCGCCGCAGGAGGACCGCCGGCTCGCGGCTAGGACCGTGCACGCGCCGCCCGACGTGCCGGGGCGCCAAAGGCCGCTGAGTACCATGGGTGAACTGTTTGCGGAGGGTCATGGTGTTCGAGCCGGTCAGCGCTGAGCTGGATTTCGCGTCGCTGGAGGAGGACCAGCTCGCGCGCTGGAAGCAGCACGACGTCTTCGCGCGCTCGATGGAGCAGCGGGCGGGCGCGGAGCCTTGGGTGTTCTACGAGGGTCCGCCGACCGCCAACGGCATGCCCGGCCTCCACCACGTGTGGGCTCGCGTCTATAAGGACCTGTTCTGCCGGTACCAGACGATGCGGGGACGCCGCGTTGACCGGCGAGCCGGGTGGGACACCCACGGGCTGCCCGTCGAGGTGCAAGTGGAGCGGCAGCTCGGGATCACCGGCAAGCGCGACATCGTCGAGAAGATCGGCGTGGCCGAGTTCGTGCGCCAGTGCCGTGCCTCGGTGATGACGTACGTGGGCGAGTTCGAACGCCTAACCGAGCGCATCGGCTACTGGACCGACATGGAGAACGCCTACTTCACCTTCAGTCCCAGCTACGTGGACTCGGTGTGGTGGCAGCTGCGCCAGCTGTTCGACCGCGACCTGCTCTACGAGGATTTGAAGGTCGTGCCCTACTGCCCCCGGTGCGGCACCGCGCTTTCGAGCCACGAGCTCGGACAGCCCGACGTCTACCGTGACGAGGTGGACGAGAGCGCGACTGTGCGCCTCGAGGTGCTCGATGCGGCCGCGCACGGGCTCGACTCCGTGCGCTCACTCCTGGTGTGGACCACGACGCCCTGGACCCTCCCGTCCAACGTGGCCGTGGCGGTGAACCCGGAGATCACCTACGCCGTCGTCGACGGGCAGGTGCTGGCGGCGGACCTGGTCGAGGCGGTCCTGGGGGACGTCGAGGTGACCGAGACGCTGCCGGGGTCAGCGCTCGTCGGGCTGCACTACCGTCGGCCCTTCGACGTGGTGGCGCTGCCCGAGGACGTCGACGCGTGCTACGTGGTGGCGGCGTCGTACGTCACGACCGAGGAGGGGACCGGCCTGGTGCACCAGGCCCCCGCCTTCGGCGAGGTCGACCGCGTCGTGGCTCGCGAGCACGGCCTGCCCACGGTGAACCCGGTCGGCCCCGACGGCGCATTCACCGCCGCGGCGGGCTGGCTGGCCGGCCGCCCCGTGCGGGAGGCCAACCACGACATCAACGACGATCTTGAGCGCCGCGGCCTGCTGGTGCGCCGGGAGGACTACGTCCACGCCCTGCCGCACTGCTGGCGCTGCGGCACCATCCTCATCTACTGGGGCAAGCCCAGCTGGTACATCGCGACCAGTCGGCTCAAGGACCTCATGATGGCGGAGAACAGCCACGTGGATTGGCACCCCGCGCACATCCGAGACGGGCGCTTCGGTGAGTGGCTGGCCAACAATGTCGACTGGGCCCTGTCGCGCGATCGCTTCTGGGGCACGCCCCTGCCGGTGTGGCGCTGCGGTCAGGGCCACGTGACTTGCGTGGGCTCGCGCGCCGAGCTCGGAGAGCTAGCCGGTCGGGACCCCGCCACCATCGAGCCCCACCGTCCCGACATCGACGAGGTCACCTTGGCCTGCCCGAGGTGCGGGGAGCTCGCTCGCCGCGTCGAGCCGGTCATCGACGCCTGGTTCGACTCGGGGGCCATGCCCTCAGCGCAGGTGGGCTACCCGCTGGTGCCCGGCTCGCCGGAGGCGCGCCAGTTCCCAGCCGACTTGGTCGCCGAGGCGATCGACCAGACGCGGGGCTGGTTCTACTCGCTCCTGGCGGTCAACACGCTGGTGTTCGGTCACAGCCCGTACCGCCACGTCCTGTGCTTGGGGCACATCGTGGACGCGCAGGGACGCAAGATGAGCAAGTCGGTGGGCAACGTCATCGATCCCTGGACGGTGCTGACCACGCGCGGGGCCGACGCGCTGCGGTGGTGGATGTTCTCCCAGGGCTCGCCGTGGACCTCGACCCGGGCCAGCCTCGAGGTCATCGACCTGGCGATGCGCGAGATGCTGGGCACGCTGTGGAACGCGGTCAGCTTCTTCACGACCTACGCCTCGCTCAATGGCTTCGACCCCGCTGATCCCGAGATTCCCCCGGCGCCCGAGCGTCCCGCCCTGGACCGGTGGATCCTCTCGCGGCTCGAGGGCCTCACGGCCACCTTGACCGCCGCCCTCGACGGCTACGAGCCCCTGCCGGGGACTGACGCCCTGCGCGCCTTCGTCGACGACCTGTCGAATTGGTACGTGCGCCGGAGCCGTCGTCGTTTCTGGCGCACCGACGCCAGCGCCCCGCGCAGCGACTCGCTCGCCGCCCACGCCACCATGCTCGAGGTGCTCCAGCGCCTCGCACTGCTGCTCGCCCCGGTGACGCCCTTCCTCGCGGACCGTCTCTATCACCTGGTCAACGAGGTGTCGGCTGAGGACTCGGTGCACCTCCAGGACTGGCCGAGCGTCGTCCACGACGTGGACCTCACCTTGGAGGCCGAGATGTCGATGGCGCGGCACCTCACGTCCCTCGGCCGCGCGGGTCGGGCCGAAGCGGGGGTGAAGGTGCGCCAGCCGCTGCGACGGGCGCTGGTGTTCTTGCCCGCCGAGGCCGTGCGGCCACCGGCGGGCGTGGTGGAGGACGAGCTCAATGTGGATCTCCTGGAGTTCCGACCCGACCCGGGAGACGTCCTGACCTTCGAGCTGGTGCCGCGGTTCGCTGTCTTGGGGCCACGACTAGGCGATGCCGTCAAGGAGCTGCGCGGCGCCCTGGCGAGGATCGACTCGGCGGCAGCGGCCGACGTGCTGGAGTCCGGTGGGCGCATCTCGGTCGCCCTGGCCGGCACGACCGTCGAGCTGGGGCTCGAGGAGCTCGAGCTTCGCGTGCGCAGCCAGGGGGGATTCGCGGTCTCGCGTGACGGGACCGCAGTGGTGGCCCTCGACCTCGACCTCGACGACGACCTGCGCCGCCGTGGGCTGCTGCGCGACGTGGTGCGCCAGGTGCAGGACCTGCGCAAGGGTCAGGGCTTCGACATCGCCGACCGCATCGAGCTATGGGTGACCGGGCTCGACGACCTGGCTGATCAGTGGCCCGTGCTGGCCCGGGAGGTGCTGGCCACGGCCGTGCACGAGAGCGCGGGCGAGGGCCCAGGATTCGCGCTCGACCTGGACGGTCGCGACGCGCGGGTCTGGCTGCGCGTCAGCCCGCGTTGAGGGCGCCCAGCAGCTGGAGCAGCTGGGCCCGCTCGGCCGCGTCGAGGCGCTGGGCGAGCCGGGAGTCGAGAATCGCGATGTGCACGAGCTTGGACTGGGCGAGGCGCTCGCGCCCCGCGTCGGTGAGCGCCACGTGGATGGCCCGACGATCCGACGGGCACAGCTGGCGCTCGACCAGTCCGGCCTCCTCCAGGCGGTCGACGAGCCGCGTGGTGCCCCCTGAGGAGTGCACGATCGCGTCGGCCACCTCGGTCATCCGCAGGTGACCCTCGTCGGCCTCCTCGAGGCGCAACATGACCTCGAACCAGGCCAGAGGTACGGCGCCGCGTGCCTCCATCTCGAGGTCCAGATCCCGGGCGAGGCGGGCCGTCGTCTCCCACAGGAGGGCGAACAGCACGACCCGCTCGTCGCGAGCGCACTCTCCGATGTCCGTTGTCACGAAACTATTGTAGCAGCAGTAGCATTTATTACAACTATTGCTGGACAAGTAGTTTGCAAAGCAAGTATACTGGGAAGCACCCACACAACAAGGAGCAATCATGACCAGCACCGCAACCGACGTTCGCAACGTCAACCTGCCGGCCCCCGGCATCTACACGGTCGACGCCGTGCACTCGTCGGTCGGATTCGTCGCCCGCCACCTCGTGGCGGCCAAGGTCCGCGGGAACTTCACGCAGTTCGCCGGGACGATCACCATCGGCGAGACGCTCGAGACGACCTCGGTTGAGGCGACGGTCGAGGCCGCCAGCATCACCACGAACAACGAGATGCGTGACAACCACGTGCGCAGCGCGGACTTCCTCGACCTGGAGAACCACCCCCAGCTCACCTTGAAGTCGACGCGCCTGACCGCCAAGGGTGGCAACGACTTCGAGCTGGTGGCCGACCTGACCATCCGCGGCATCACCAAGTCGGTGACTTTCGACCTGGAGTACCTGGGCACCAACCCCGGTATGGCGGCGGGCGTGACGGTGGCCGGCTTCGAGGCGACAGCCACGATCGACCGGCGTGACTTCGACGTCAAGTGGGACGCCGCTCTGGAGAACGGCAGCCTCGTCGTGGGCAACCGCGTGACTCTGGAGCTGTCGGTGGAGGCCACCAAGCAGGACTGACCTGGTCCGATCCCGACGCCACGAGGGGCGGGGCGCACGCCCCGTCCCTCGTGGCGTCGCGGTCTGCAGCGGGGGCTGCCCGGAGTCCTGGCAGACTTGTCCCATGCCTTTCGTCTCCACCAATCCGGCCACGGGCGAGATCCTCGCCGAGTACCCCGCGACCTCCGCGGCCGAGCTCGAAGCACGTCTGGAGACGGCCGTGGCGGCCTTCTCGACCTGGCGCGCCACCTCGATCGAGGACCGCACCCTCGTGATGACCCGCGCGGCCGAGCTCATCGAGAGCGAGATCCCGGTGATCGGCGAGATGCTCACCCGCGAGATGGGCAAGACCTTCGCGGCCGCCAAGGGTGAGGCGTCCAAGTGCGCCCTGGCGATGCGCTACTTCGCGCAGAACGCGGCGCGCTTCTTGGCCCCCGAGGTCGTGGCGGCCGGCGGGCGCCGCAGCGGGGTCCGTTTCGACCCGCTGGGCCCGATCCTCGCCATCATGCCCTGGAACTTCCCCCTCTGGCAGGTCGTGCGCTTCGGCGTCCCCACGATCATGGCGGGCAACGTCGTGCTCCTCAAGCACGCGCCCACTGTCCCCACCAGCGCGCAGTTCCTCGAGGACCTCTTCACGCGGTCGGGATTCCCCGCGGGTGTCCTGACGAACCTCTTCGTCGAGGTCGATACCGTCGGCGAACTCATCGGCGACCCCCGCGTGGTCGGGGTCACGCTGACCGGCTCGGAGCGGGCCGGCCGCGCGGTGGCCAGCTTGGCCGGCGCCCATCTGAAGAAGTGCGTGCTGGAGCTCGGTGGCTCGGACGCCTTCGTCGTGGCCGCGCACGCCGATCTCGATCTGGCGGTGAGCCAGGCGGTGGTCGGTCGCATCCAGAACAACGGGCAGGCCTGCATTGCGGCCAAGCGCTTCATCGTGGTGCGCGATCGCGCCGACGAGTTCCTCGACCGCTTCGCGGCCGCGATGGCCGCCGTGCGCACGGGCGATCCCCTGGATCCCGAGGTCGAGCTTGGCCCCCTCGCCTCGCGCTCCCAGCTCGACCAGCTGGCCGCGCAGGTCACCTCGTCGGTCGCCGCGGGTGCGGTCGTGCGCACCGGCGGCACGGTGCTCGACCGGCCCGGGTTCTTCTACGCGCCCACGGTGCTGAGCGACGTCCCGACTCACTCACGCGCTGGCCGCGAGGAGCTGTTCGGTCCGGTCGCGACGGTGAGCGTCGCCGACGACCTGGAGCACGCCATCGCCATCGCCAACGATTCGTCGTGGGGGCTGGGAGGATCGATCTGGTCCACCGACGACGCCGAGATCGACCGGGCGATCGCGGGGCTCGAGTGCGGTGTCGTCTTCGCCAACGGCATCGTTGCCTCGATGCCCGAGCTGCCCTTTGGCGGCACGAAGAACTCGGGGTTCGGGCGTGAGCTGTCGGCCTGGGGCGTCCGCGAGTTCACCAACGTCAAGTCCTTCCACGTGTCATGACCTCGGCCTACCTCGACTACGCCGCCTCGGCTCCCCGCCGCGACGACGTCTACGCGGCGATGGAGCCGTGGCTGCACGGGGTGGTGGGCAACCCGTCGGGGGCACACGGCGAGTCCCGCCGCGCCGCACGCGCGCTCGAGGACGCTCGTGATGAGGTGGCCGAGCTGGTCGGGTCGCCGCCAGGCGGCGTGGTCTTCACCGGAGGGGGGACCGAGTCGTGCCACCTGGCGATCGCCGGAGTCACTCGGGAGGCCGCGCGCCGCGCGGGGCGGGCGCACGTCGTGGTGTCGGCCATCGAGCACCACGCCGTCCTGGACTCGGCGTACGCGCTGGCCGCAGAGTCCGAGGCGGTGCGTGTCGCCCAGTGCCCCGTGGGGGCCGATGGCGTGGTCGACTCCGACGTGCTGGCCAGCCGGCTGGAGACCTCAACCGCCCTGGTCAGCGTGATGACCGCCAACAACGAGGTCGGGATCGTCGAGCCCATCTCCCAGCTCGCGGCTCGGGTGCACCAGGAGTCGGCCGCCGTGTTCCACACCGATGCCGTGGCCGCCGCGCCGTGGCTCGACTTGCGCACCGCAACCGCGGGGGCCGACCTGGTCTCCCTGTGCGCCCACAAGCTGGGTGGTCCGGTCAACAGCGGTGCGCTGATCCTGCGCAGGCCCATCGACCTGACGGCGGTGAGCGCGGGGGGTGGTCAGGAGCGAGGACGGCGGGGTGGCACCGTGGACGTGGCCGCCGCCGTGGGACTGGCCGCGGCGCTGCGCGTGCACGATCGCGAGCGCCAGGAGGTGACCGATCGCGTACGGGACCTGCGCGACCGGCTCGAGCGTGCCGTCGTGGCGCTGCCCGGCTGCCAGGTGACGGCCGCGGGGTCCGAGCGCCTGGTGGGCACCTCGCACCTGACCTTCACGTCGCTCGCCGCCGATGAGCTGGTCTTCCTGCTCGATGAGGCGGGAGTGTGCGCTTCGGCGGGCGCCGCCTGCTCCAGTGGCGCCACGGCCGTCAGTCACGTGCTGGTGGCGATGGGCGTGGATCCCGCTCGCGCGGGAGGATCGGTGCGCCTCACCCTGGGCTTCGCCACGACCTCGGCCGAGGTCGATCGCGCCGTGGAGGCCCTGGACTGGGCCGTCCACCGGCTGCGGGCCCGCTGAGAGCGCCGGCGGGCCGCTCGGCGCGTCCCGGCTGGCAGACTGGCGCCATGCGGGTGCTCGTGGCGATGAGCGGGGGGGTGGACTCGTCGCTGGCGGCCGCCTTGTTGCGCGACCAGGGCCACGACGTCGTGGGCGTCACGTTGAAGCTATGGGGTGGTGCCGGTGACTCGGGGTGCTGCTCGGTGGCCGACGTCGAGGACGCCCGCCGCGTGGCCCAGGTACTGGGGATCGAGCACCACGTCTTCTCCTACACCGAGGAGTTCCGCGCCCGGGTGGTCGAGCCCTACGTGCGGGCGCACGCCGAGGGGCGCACGCCGAATCCCTGCATCGACTGCAATCGCCTCGTGAAGTTCGACCTGCTGGCCCAGCGCGCGCGGCGCCTCGGATTCGACGCCCTGGCCACGGGCCACTACGCGCGGATCGTGACTCGTCACGGGGCGCCGGCCCTGGGCCGAGGCGTCGACGCCGCCAAGGACCAGAGCTACGTCCTGGCCTACCTGAAGAGCGAGCTGCTGGACTTCCTCGTCCTGCCCATCGGCGAGATGCGCAAGTCCGAGGTGCGCACCCGTGCCGCGGCGGCTGGCCTGCGCACCTGGAACAAGCCCGACAGCCAGGACGTGTGCTTCATCGAGTCAGCGATCGGGCGAGCCGGATTCCTGGGTCGACACATCGCGTTGACACCAGCCACCGTCGTCGACCGCGACGCGGGCAGCGTCCTGGGCCAGGTGAGTGCCGCCGAGTTGGTGACCGTCGGCCAGCGCCGCCACGTGCCCTCGCCCGACGGCGCGCGGCGCTACGTGACACGCGTCGACGTGGCGAGCCGACGGGTCGAGGTGTCCGTGCTGGCCGGGGCCCTGCGCACGCGCTTCGCGCTGGTGCCGGGCAGCCTGAGTGCCGTCGGTGAGCCTCTGGGCGATGGTCCCGTCTGGGTCCAGGTCAGCGCCCACGCCCGACCCCAGGCCGGTCGCCTGCTCCTCGAGGGTGGCGAGGTGGAGCTCGCCGTGCCCATCCGGCCGGTGGCACCGGGCCAGACGGTCGCCTTCTACCACCACGACGACCCCGACGTCGTGGCCGGAGCTGCGCTGGTGGCGTCCCCGTGACGGCCCCAGCCGCGCGCGTGGCCTGGCTCCGCGGTGAGATCGATCGGCTGGCGCGCGCGTACTACACGGGGCCCGCACCCGAGGTCCCCGACGCGGACTACGACGCCCTGGTCCGCGAGCTCGCGCAGCTGGAAGACGAGCACCCCGAACTGGCCAGCGACCAGTCGCCCACCAGGCGCGTGGGGGCGGCCCCGGACACCGCCTTCTCACCCGTCGAGCACCTCGAGCCCATGCTCAGCCTCGACAACGCCTTCAGCGACGACGAGGTGCGTGCCTGGGTGGACCGGCTGTCGCGCGCGGGTGTGCCCGGACCCGACCTCACCTACGTCGTCGAGCCCAAGATCGACGGCCTGGCGCTGGCCCTGACCTACGAGGGCGGACGCCTCGTGCGGGCGGGCACGCGCGGCGACGGTCGGGTGGGTGAGGACGTCACCGCGAACGTCCGCACCGTGGCCAGCGTGCCCCAGGTGCTGGACGGCGCGTCGGGGCGCCTGGAGGTGCGCGGGGAGGTCTACCTGGCCAAGGCGGCCTTCGCGGCCATGAACGAGCTCCAGCTGCGGGCGGGCGAGCGCACCTTCGCCAACCCCCGCAACGCCGCCGCGGGGAGCCTGCGCCAGAAGGACCCGGCCGTCACGGCGGGACGGCCGCTCTCGTTCCTCGCGTACCAGATCGTCGGCGCGGGGCCCACCGGGAGCGTGTCCAGTCAGCACGAGGTCCTGGCAACGCTGCAGGCCTGGGGCTTCACGGTCGCCGCGTCGGCCCAGCGCGTGGCGGGGCTCGACGCGATGCTGCGCGCCAGTGCCTGGTTCGAGGAGCACCGCCACGACCTGCCCTACGACGTCGACGGGGTCGTGATCAAGGTCGACGACGTCAGCGTGCACGAGCGCGTGGGGGCGACCTCGCGCGCGCCGCGCTGGGCCCTCGCGCGCAAGTTCCCGCCCGAGGAGCGAACCACTCGCCTGCGCGCAATCGAGGTGTCGATCGGGCGCACCGGACGAGCCACCCCGTACGCGGTGCTCGAGCCGGTCAGCGTCGCGGGTTCGACGGTCTCGATGGCGACGCTGCACAACGCCGACCAGGTGCGGCTCAAGGACGTGCGGCCCGGTGACCTGGTGATCGTGCGCAAGGCCGGTGACGTCATCCCGGAGGTCGTGGCCGCCGTCAGCGAGCCCGGGCGCGCGCGGGCGGCTCCCTGGGAGTTCCCCGCGTCGTGCCCGGAGTGCGGCTCGCCGCTGCGCCGCCGCGCCGAGGAGCGCGACCACTACTGCACCAACCCGTCGTGTCCGGCCCGCCTGCTCCAGCAGATGAGCCACTTCGCCTCGCGCGCCGCGATGGACATCGAGGGGCTGGGCGAGCAGCGCGTGGGCCAGCTCCTGGGCCTCGGCATCGTGGCCGACGTGGCCGACCTGTTCGCGCTCGGGGTGGACGACCTGGCGTCGCTGGAGGGCTTCGGGGAGATCTCGGCGGCCGCTCTCGTCGAGGCGATCGACGCCGCCCGCCACCGTCCGCTGCACCGCCTGCTGGTCGCGCTCGGCATCCGCCACGTCGGCCCGGTGGCCGCGCGCATCCTGGCGCAGCGGTTCGGCACCTGGGACCGGCTCGCCGCAGCACCCACCGAGGAGCTCGAGGACCTGGCGGGGATCGGTCCGGTGGTGGCCGCGGCGGTGCGGCAGTTCGTCGAGGATCCCGAAAACCGTCGGCTGCTCGAGCGGCTGGCCCGGGCCGGGGTCGAGACGCGTGAGGAGGAGCTCGGGGCCACCGAGCCTGTGCTCAGGGGCCGCTCGGTGGTGGTGACGGGTGCGGTTCCCGGGTACTCGCGCGAGGAGGCGGAGGCCGCCATCGTCGAGCGCGGGGGAACGGCGGCGGGGGCGGTGTCGCGGCGCACGTACTGCGTCGTGGTCGGTGACGCGCCGGGAGCCGCCAAGCTGCGGCGGGCCCAGGACCTGGGGATCCCGGTCGTCCCCGCCGCGCAGTTCTCCGAGCTGCTCGCCACCGGGACGTGGACGCCCGGTCCCGACGCATCCGACACCTAGGCGGCGTTCCCGTGCCCGAGCCGGGACGGGCACGTGCTCTAGGGTGAATGTGCGATGGCGAGCTTTCGGTACGCACCCGGATATCAGGTCGTAGGGCGGTACCGAATCCTCGACACCATCGGCGTGGGCGGCACTGCCGAGGTCTATCTGGCCGAGGATCTGGTCCTCGACCGGCGGGTCGCGCTCAAGACGCTGCGCCCCGACCTGGCCGAGCACGAGGACGTTCGGCGGGCCTTTCGCACCCAGATCATCCGTGCGGCCACCCTCAGTCACCCCCACATCGCCCGCGTCTTCGACGGTGGTCAGGAGGCGGGGACCATCTTCGTGGTCACCGAGTACCTGGACAATGGCTCGCTCGAGGACCGCCTCGCGGCTGGCGAGCTCCTGGGGGCCGAGGACGCCGCTCGGCTGGGCCGCGACGTCGCGGGAGCGCTCGCCGTCCTCCACGCCCACCAGGTGACCCACGGGGGCCTGAGCCCGCGCAAGATCCTCGTCGATGAGCTGGGTCACGTGCGCGTGTCCGACGTGGCCCTCGTCGGCCTGCGCGCGCTGCACCGCCAGCGCTACACCGTTCACGACCTGCGCTACCTCAGCCCCGAGCAGGTGCGTGGTGAGCTGCCCGGCCCCCCCACCGACGTGTACGCCCTCGCGCTGATCTTGGCCGAGGCCGTGATCGGTGCGGCCCCCTTCGATGCCTCCACGGTCGAGGAGTCCGTCCAAGCGCGACTCGCCTCGCCGCTGCCTGCGCACCCCGAGTTGGGGACGCTCGACATGGTGCTGGCTCAGGCCACCGTGCCCGACCCCCACCAGCGGCTGGACGCCGAGACGTTGGCCAGCCGACTGGGCGCGGCCACTCTCAACGAGTCTCCCGTCGAGATGGTCGCCCGGCGCGGGGCCGTGCCGGTCCTCCAGCAGGTCCCGCCTCCGGCGCCACGGGCGTCCATCGGCTTTCGCGCGCCCTCACCCCGGGAGCTCGCGGGGCGGGAGGCCGACCCGGACCAGGAGTTGGCGGGCGCCGGCGACCTGCCGGGGACCTGGACGCCCGCACGCCGCCGCTCGAGCGATCCCTATCCCGTCGTGCCGCCGCCGCGCCGTCGGCGCACCGCCACCGCGGTGGCGGTCGTGGTGATCCTGGCGGCCCTAACTGGCGTCGCGTGGTGGTTCGGGCTGTTCAGCTCGCGCCAGGCGATCCCGCGCCTGGAGGGTCTGACGGTCGCGCAGGCAACGTCGCAGCTGACGGCCGACGGCTTCTCGGTGAGCGTGACGCGCCACGTGGCCTCCGCGTCCGTCGCGCGCGGCGCCATCATCAGCCAGTCACCGGCCGCGGGCGTCTCGGCCGGCTCCGGTCAGGTGATCTCGGTCACTGTCTCGAGCGGTCCCACCCTCGAGACCCTGCCCGGCGTCACCGGCCAGACGTGCCCGGCCGCGCAGAGTGCCCTGAGCCGTGTGGGCGTGCACGGTGCGTGCCCGGCCGCGGCCGCGGTGGTCTCGACGCTGCCCGCGGGCCAGGTGGTCGAGACGCGCTACCACGGCGTGACGGACCCGAGCAGCGCTCCGCGGGGAGCCACGATCACGCTGGTCTTGAGCAGCGGTCCCTCGGGCCCGGCCCCGACGACGCCCTCGACCACTTCGACCACGACGCCGGCCGCGACCTCCACCACCGTCGCCACGACGACGGCCACCATCGCGGGTCACGGGCCACGGCGCGTGCCCAACGTGATCGGTTTCGGGCCGACCGCGACCGTCGCGGCTTTCCGCCACGCCGTGCTCTTCTTCTCGCCCAAGGGTCCGGGTGCGGCCACGGGCTCGTGGACCAAGGTGGTCTCGACGCTGCCGTCGCCCGGGACGATGGTCCCGTACCGGTCCACGATCATCGTCAACGTGCGGTGAGCCCGTCGTGCGAGCTGTGTGAGGCGGCCGCGCTCACGCGCCGCTTCGACGAGGGGCCCGACTACTGGATCGCGGAGTGCGAGGCCTGCGGGGTGCCCCTGGTGGTCTGGCGGACCCACGACCCGCTGCCGCCGCCCGCAGTCCGCGTCGCCCTCTGGTTGCGCCTGGCCCGCGTGGCCAACGAGGAGTTGGGCGTGGGCGCGTGGCGCCTGGACGACCGACTGCGCACCATCGGCGATCACTACCACGCGCACGCCCGTCCCCGGCCTCGGGGAGGGGGGTGGCCACCCTCGGTATGATCGGCGCGCAAGGAGGTCGTCGTGGGTGCACTGACAGGTCGAGTAGCAATCATTACGGGTGCGGGGCGGGGAATCGGGCGCGAGCACGCCCTCCTCTTCGCCGCCGAGGGGGCTCGCGTCGTCGTCAATGACGTGGGTGGGGCGCTGGACGGCACGGCCACCGGGGCGACGCCGGCCGACGAGGTCGTCGAGGCGATCCGGGCCTTCGGCGGCGAGGCGATCGCCAACCACGACGACGTCGCCACGTGGGAGGGTGGCGCTCGCCTGGTGCGCAGCGCCCTCGATGCGTTCGGCGACCTCCACGTTCTGGTCAACAACGCGGGGATCCTGCGCGACCGTGTCCTGGTGAACCTGAGCGAGGACGACTGGGACGCCGTGGTGGCGGTGCACCTGAAGGGCCACTTCGTGACGATGCGCCACGCGGCCACGTACTGGCGCGAGCGCGCCAAGGCCGGCGAGACGGTGCGCGCGTCCATCGTCAACACCTCGTCCACCTCGGGGCTCATCGGCAACGTGGGCCAGTCCAACTACGGTGCGGCCAAGGCCGGCATCGCGGCCCTCACGGTGATCGCCGCCGAGGAGCTCGGGCGCTACGGCGTGCGGGTCAACGCCATCGCGCCCGCAGCGCGGACGCGGATGACCGAGTCCACGCCGGGGCTGGCCGACTATGTCGTCAAGCCGGCCGACGCCGCGCAGTTCGACGTGTGGGACCCGGCCAACATCTCGCCGCTCGTAGCGGTCCTGGCCATGGAGGACTGCCCGGCCACCGGGCGGGTGTTCTTCACCCAGGGGGGCACGGTCCGCCTGTTCCAGAACTGGACCATGACCACGGCACTGGAGCGCGACGATCGCTGGGACGTCACCACGCTGGCCGAGCAGCTGCCCACCCTGTGGGCGTGAGACGCCCGAGGAGCGGCGGAGGCGCGTGGGTAGGGTGGGGACCGTGAATTCCGCGATCATTCCGGGGAGCGAGCCCTTCAGCTCCGAGGGTGGCCCCCTCGGCGTGCTGGTCCTGCACGGCTTCACCGGGAGCCCGCAGTCTCTGCGCAACGTGGCCGAGGTCGTGGCGCGCCAGGGTCACGCGGTGCGGCTCCCGCTGCTGCCCGGGCACGGGACATCGGTGGAGGACCTCATGACCACGGACTGGTCGCACTGGAGCGCGGCGGCGCTGGCGGCCTACGACGAGCTGGCCGCGAAGGTCTCGGCGGTGGTGGTGGCGGGACTTTCGGCCGGCGGCGGGCTGGCCGCGCTGATCGCCGAGCAGCGGGCCGTGGCCGGCTGCGTCTTCATCAATCCTCTGGTCAAGCCACCCGACGCCGCGCTACTCGAGGGACTCGACGCCCTCCTGGCCGAGGGGATCGAGACCATCGACGGCATCGGGTCGGACATCAAGCGCCCCGGGCAGGTCGAGGCGGCCTACGCAACCACGCCGTTGGCGTGCGCCAAGAGCCTCTTCGCGGGTGTGGCCGGCGTGTACGACCGCCTGGGCGACATCGTCGCCCCCAGCCTGCTGCTGAGCAGCCGGGAGGACCACGTCGTCACGACGGACAACGGTGACGACCTCGTGGCCCGCGTTGGTGGCCCGATCGAGCGGGTCTGGCTGGAGGACTCGTACCACGTGGCCACGATGGACAACGACGCCGCGCTGATCGAGCGCCGGGTGGTGGACTTCCTCACCTCGCTGGTGCCCGCGTGAGCGAGCTGACGCGCGACGACGTGGCCAAGGTGGCCCGGCTGGCCCGGCTGCACCTGACCGAGGAGGAGCTGGAGCGCTTCACCGGCCAGCTGGCGCAGGTTCTCGACCACGCCAACGACCTGCGCGCGCTGGACCTCACCGGGGTGGCGCCGACGGCGCACCCGGTGGACCTGGGCACCGTAGTGCGCGCCGACGAGGTTCGCCCGGGACTGGCGCGCGACGCGTTTCTGAGCGCGGCGCCCCAGCCCGAGGACGGGCGCTTCGCCGTCCCGCGCATCCTGGGCGAGGAGCCGTGAGCGCGCTGGAGATCGCGACCCGCGTGCGGTCGGGCGAGCGCTCGGCCGTCTCGGTCGCCGAGGAGACACTCACCGCCATCGCCGCGCGCAATGCAGACCTCAACGTCTTCGTCCACGTCGAGCGCGAGCAGGTCCTGGAGCGGGCCGCCGCGGTGGACGCCGAGGTCGCGGCGGGCCGCGACCCGGGCATCCTGGCGGGTGTGCCCGTGGGGCTCAAGGACAACCTGTGCCAGACCGGCGTGCCCACGACGTGCGGGTCACGCATCCTGGCGGGATGGCGCCCGCCCTACACCGCGACGGCGGTGGAGCGTCTGCTGGCCGCCGGCGCGGTGCCGGTGGGCAAGACCAACATGGACGAGTTCGCGATGGGCTCGTCCACCGAGACCTCGGCCTACGGGCCCACCCGCAACCCGCTCGACCCCACTCGGGTGCCGGGCGGATCGTCGGGCGGCTCGGCCGCGGCGGTCGCGGCAGGGATGGTGCCCGTCTCCCTGGGCAGCGACACCGGCGGCTCGATTCGCCAGCCCGCCGCCCTGTGCGGGCTGGTCGGCATCAAGCCCACCTACGGGCTGGTCTCGCGCTACGGCCTGGTGGCCTTCGCCAGCTCCCTCGACCAGATCGGCCCCCTGGCCCACACCGTGGCTGACGCCGCCGCGACCCTCGAGGCCATCGCGGGCCACGATCCGCGCGACAGCACGTCGCTGCCGGGCCCGGCCCCTGCCCTGGTCGCGCACCTGGACGAGGGGGTCGCCGGCCGGCGCATCGGGATCGTGCGCGAGCTAGTGGACGGGGCCGACCCCGAGGTCCTGGCCGCCGTCGAGGCGGCAGCCGAGGTCCTGGCCGCGGCGGGCGCCACGCTGAGCGAGGTGTCCATACCCGAGCTGCGCCTCGGCCTCAGCGCGTACTACCTCATCGCGCCAGCCGAGGCCTCCAGCAACCTGGCGCGCTACGACGGCGTGCGCTTCGGGCTGCGCGTCGCGGGTTCCGACGTGACCGAGATGTACGTGGCGACGCGCACCGCCGGGTTCGGCCCCGAGGTCAAGCGCCGCATCATGCTGGGGACCTACGCGCTGTCGGCGGGCTACTACGACGCCTACTACGGCCAGGCGCTGAAGGTCCGCACGGTCATGATCGAGGCCTTCGCGCGCGCCTACGCGAACGCCGACCTGCTGCTCGGGGCGACGGCGCCGACCGAGGCCTTCGCGCTGGGGGCCAAGGTGAGCGATCCGATGTCCATGTACCTCTCGGACGTGTTCACGATCCCCACCAACCTGTCGGGCCACGCGGCCATCTCGGTGCCCTTCGGGAGCGGCGCCAGCGGCCTGCCGCTCGGAGTGCAGCTGCTCGGCCCGGCGCGCAGCGAGGAGCGCCTGGTGGCGGCGGCCGCCGTCGTGGAGGCAGGACGGGGGGTGCCCGGTGCGTGAGGGCTGGGAGATGGTGGTCGGCCTCGAGGTGCACACCGAGCTGCTGACGGCGAGCAAGATGTTCTGCGGCTGCGCCAACGCGTTTGGCGCCGAACCCAACACCCAGGTGTGCCCGGTGTGCCTCGGGCTGCCCGGGTCCCTGCCGGTGCTGAACGCGCGGGCGGTGGAGCTGGCGGTGGCCATCGGGATGGCCCTGCACTGCCGCGTGGGTCCCTCGACCTTCCACCGGAAGAACTACTTCTACCCCGACATGCCCAAGGACTTCCAGATCTCCCAGTACGACCGACCCATCAACGAGGGGGGATACCTCGAGCTGTCCGACGGCTCCCGGGTGGGCATCGTGCGCGCGCACCTGGAGGAGGACACCGGCAAGTCCACGCACCTGGGCGGCACCGGACGCATGCACGATGCCGAGCGGTCGCTGGTCGACTACAACCGAGCCGGCGTGCCCCTGGTGGAGATCGTGTCGGAGCCCGACATCAGCTCGCCCGAGCAAGCCCGGCTCTACGCCGCCGAGCTGCGAGCGGTCCTCGTCGCGACTGGCGCCTCGGACGGGCGCATGGAGGAGGGGTCGATGCGCGTGGACGCGAACGTCTCAGTGCGGCTCCCGGGCGCACCCCTCGGCACGCGCTGCGAGATCAAGAACCTCAACTCGCTGCGCAGCCTGCAGCGGGCGGTCGCCTACGAGGCCGATCGTCAAGTCGAGCTGATCCTCGCGGGTGGCCGGGTGCGCCAGGAGACGCGGCACTGGGACGAGGCCAGCGGCGAGACCAGCACGATGCGGATCAAGGAGGAGGCCGAGGACTACCGGTACTTCCGCGAGCCGGACCTGACCGAGCTGGTGCCGGACCCCGCCATGATCGCGCGCATCCGCGACGGCCTGGGCCCGATGCCCGCCGAGCGGCGGGCCGCACTGGCCGGCCTGGCCCGTGGCGCGGCGGTGCCCGGCGACGTGCTCGACGCCGTTGTGGGCGCCGGACTCGACGGCTTCGTCGAGGCAGCCGTCGCGCGGGACGTGGACGCCGCGGTGGCCCTGTCGCGCGCGGCCAACGAGCTGGCCGGACTCGACGGGCCCGGGCAGGTGCGCCCCGACGCGTTCGCCGAGGTCCTCGCACGCGAGGCGGCCGGGACGCTGTCGGCCACCCAGGCCAAGGCGGTCCTGGCCGAGTTGGTGCGCGACGGCGGCGACGTGGCCCAGATCGTGGAGCGACGCGGATTCGCGCCCATGAGCGCCGACGACCTCTCGGCATCGGTGTCCCGGGCCCTGGCCGAGCACCCCGCCGAGTGGGCGCGCTACCGCGCGGGCGAGGACCGGCTGGCCCAGTTCTTCGTGGGCGTGGTGATGAAGGCCACCCGGGGCCGGGCCAACGGTCAGCAGGTGCTGGCCGAGTTGGAGCTGCGGCGCTAGGCCGATGCGCTGGCACCGCACGACGCGCGCGGCCGCAGCGGGTCTCGCGGCCGCCGCGGTGGCCGGGCTGCTCGCCGCGACTCCCGCACTGGCCGGGCGGCGCCATCGTCACCTGGCCCCCTTGACCGGGCTGCCCGAGTCCGCCGCAGCGGCCCGCCGGCCCGCCCTCACGGTCAAGATCGACAACACGCCCAACGCACATCCCCTGTTCGGCATCAATGACGCCGACGTGGTCTACGAGGAGGTCGTCGAGGGTGGCATCACGCGGCTGGCCGCCGTGTTCAACTCGCGGCTGCCCGGCGTGATCGGCCCGGTGCGCTCCGTGCGGCGCACCGACCGGCTGATCGTGTCCCCCCTGGGCGGCGTGTTCGCCTTCTCGGGTGGCGCGGCGTACGCCCTCAACAGCATCGCCCACGCGCCCGTGCAGCTCTTCGACGAGGCGACGGCCGGGCCCGCGATGTTCCGCACGGCGCTGCGCGCGCCGCCCCACAACCTGCTGCTCGACCCGACCCGGCTGCTGGCCGAGGCGCGCCGCGCTCGACCCCCCCAGCCCCTCTTCACCTTCGCCGCGCCCGGGAGCCCGGCCCGCGGGGCGCCGGTGGCGACATTCTCGGTGAACTTCCCGGCGGGCTACACCGTCAGCTACGCGTGGGACGCGGCGCATCGCGACTGGGCCCGATCGATCTTCGGGGCGCCCGAGCGCACGGCGGCCGGGGTGGCCGTGGCGCCGACCAACGTGGTCGTGCTCGAGGTCCCCTACATCGGCGGCGTCGGCAACATCGGCGCCGAGGCCGACCTCATGGGCCACGGGACCGCCCTGGTGTTCAGCGACGGACGTCGGCAGCGCGGTGGCTGGTTCCACAGCGCCCTGCGCCGGCCGATCGCCCTGCGCGCCGCGGGTGGGCGCACCATCGCGCTGCGCCCCGGCTCGACCTGGGTGGAGCTGGAGGCCATCGGTGAGACCGTCACGGCCACCGCCCCGCGCCCCTGAGCGGGCTTCGTAGACTACCCCCATGAACGCGCACCCCACCCCCCGGTCCACTGAGGTCACCTTGGGCAACGGCCGGGCGCCCGCGCGCGCGATGCTGCGCGCGATGGGTCTCGATGACGCGGACATGGCCAGGGCGCAGGTCGCCGTGGCCTCGAGCTGGAACGAGGTGACGCCCTGCAACTTGCCGCTCAATCGCCTGGCGGCGCGGACCAAGCAGGCCATCCGCGACGCGGGCGCGGTGCCCTTCGAGTTCGTGACGATCGCGGTCTCGGACGGAATCTCGATGGGCCACGAGGGCATGCGGGCCTCGCTGGTCAGCCGTGAGGTGATCGCGGACTCGGTGGAGACCGTCATGCACGCCGAGCGATTCGACGCCCTGGTGACCCTGGCGGGGTGCGACAAGTCCCTGCCGGGCATGCTGATGGCGGCCGCGCGTCTCGACGTGCCGAGCGCCTTCTTCTACGGCGGCACGATCATGCCGGGCCACCTGGAAGGGCAGGCCATCGACATCACCTCGGTCTTCGAGGCAGTGGGCGCCAACGCCGTGGGCGCGCTCAGCGACGACGGGCTGCGCGCCGTGGAGCTGGCCGCCTGCCCGGGCGAGGGCAGCTGCGCGGGCATGTTCACCGCCAACACCATGGCCAGCGTGGGGGAGGCCCTGGGCATGTCCCTGCTGGGCAGCGCCTCGGTCCCGGCCATCGACCCGCGCCGTGAGGACTACGCCTACCGCACGGGCCAGGCGGTCTTGCACCTGCTCGACGAGGGGATCACGGCTCGGGCCATCCTGACGCGCGAGGCCTTCGAGAACGCCATCGCCGTGGTGATGGCTCTGGGGGGGTCCACCAACGCGGTGCTGCACCTCCTGGCGATCGCCCACGAGGCGCGTGTTCCCCTCGAGCTCGAGGACTTCAACCGCGTGGCGGCCCGCGTGCCGCACATCGCCGACACCAAGCCCCACGGGCGCTACCACATGAGCGACATCGACGCCATCGGGGGCGTCCCGGTCGTGCTGGCGCACCTGCTGGAGCGCGGACTGCTCCACGGTGACGCGCTAACGGTGACGGGCCGCACGATGGCCGAGAGCCTCGCGGAGTTCGCGGCGCGCCCACCCGACGGCGACGTCATCCACGACCTGGACCACCCGATCCACGCCCAGGGGGGGATTGCGGTACTCAGCGGCACCCTGGCGCCACGCGGCTCGGTCGTCAAGGTGGCAGGCATCGACGACCTGCACTTCCGCGGTCGGGCGCGGGTCTTCGACGGGGAGGACGCGGCCATGACGGCGATCCTGGCCGGCGAGATCGAGCCCCAGACGGTGGTCGTCGTGCGCTACGAGGGACCCAAGTCCGGACCGGGGATGCGCGAGATGCTGGCCATCACCGGCGCGATGAAGGGCGTGGGACGGGGCAGCGACTCAGCGCTGGTCACCGACGGGCGCTTCTCGGGGGGGACCCACGGCTTCTGCGTGGGCCACGTGGCGCCCGAGGCCCTCGACGGTGGACCGATCTCCCTGGTCGAGGACGGCGACGAGATCGAGATCGACGTGAGCACCCACCGCATCGACCTGCTGGTCGACGAGGCCACGCTGGCGGCACGGGCTGCCCACCTGGCCCCCTTCACCCCGCGCTACAGCACGGGCGTGCTCGACAAGTTCGCCCGACTCGTCCAGGGTGCCGAGCGCGGGGCGGTGACCTCGCGCTGAGGACGTCGGAGGGCCTGGCTTGTGCCGTCCGCGTCTGGTGTGCTTAGATGACACGGTGGCCAACGGCGGCACTCTCCTGGTAATTGGAGGCGGTCGCCGGTAGTCACGCCCTCGTAGACGCCGGTGGCCTCCCAAATGGGAGGCCTTTTTTGTTACCCAGACGGAAGTAGGCATTGTGCAACTCACCGGAGCCCAAGCCCTGATCAAGAGCCTCGAGCAGCAGGGGGTCGACACCGTGTTCGGCCTGCCCGGCGGGGCGATCCTGCCGGTATACGATCCGCTGCTGGACTCGAGCATCCGGCACATCCTGGTGCGCCACGAGCAGGGCGCCGGCCACATGGCCGAGGGCTACGCGCTGGCCACCGGACGGCCGGGCGTGGCGATGGTGACGAGCGGTCCGGGCTCCACCAACATCGTCACCCCCATCGCCAACGCGCACATGGACTCGACGCCGCTGGTGGTGGTTACTGGCCAGGTCGCCACGAGCTCGCTTGGCCTGGACGCCTTCCAGGAGTGCGACATCACCGGCATCACGATGGGCGTGACCAAGCACAACTTCCTGGTCCGCACGGCCCACGACATTCCCCGGGCGGTCGCGGCCGCCTTCCACCTCGCCACGACCGGGAGACCGGGGCCCGTCCTGATCGACCTGCCCAAGGACGTGGCGCAGTCGACCATGGAATGGTGGTATCCGGCGGGCCCCGACGAGTACGACCTGCCCGGCTACCACCCGCTGATCGACCTCGACGAGGCCGACGTGGAGCGTGCCGTGGCGCTCATGGCCGCGGCCGAGCGTCCCGTGCTCTACGTCGGGGGCGGCACCCTGAAGTCGCGGGCCACCGCCGAGCTGCGAGCCTTCGCCGAGCGGACCCGGATCCCGGTCGTCACGACGCTCATGGCCCGTGGCGCGTTCCCGCACTCGCACGAGCTGAATCTGGGCATGCCAGGGATGCACGGCCTCTACGCCGCCGTGACCGCCATGCAGCGCAGTGACCTGCTGATCACCCTCGGGGCACGCTTCGACGACCGGGTTACCGGGCGCACGGCGGCCTTCGCCCCCGGGGCCCGGGTGATCCACGTGGACATCGACCGCGCCGAGTTGGGCAAGATCCGTCAGGCCGACGTGGCGATCCAGGGCGACGTGGGGACGGTGCTGCGCGCCTTCGAGGCCGCGGGGGCCATGCCGGCCCGACTCGATACCTGGTGGTCCGAGATCCGCTCGTGGCAGGCGGCCTACCCGCTGACCTACGAGGACGAGCCGACCGAGGGGCCCCTGCGTCCCCAGCACGTCATCGAGTCGCTCGCCGCGAACGCCCCCGAGGGCACCATCGTGGCCTCGGGGGTCGGCCAGCACCAGATGTGGACCGCGCAGTTCTGGCCCTTCGAGGAGCCCAACTCGTGGATCAACTCGGGAGGTGCGGGGACCATGGGATTCGGGGTGCCCGCCGCTATCGGCGCCAAGGTCGGACGTCCCGACCGGACGGTGTGGTGCATCGACGGCGATGGCTGCTTCCAGATGACGGCCCAGGAGCTCGTGACGGCCCGCAGCGAGGGGATCCCCGTCAAGGTCGCGATCCTCAACAACTCCCACCTGGGCATGGTGCGCCAGTGGCAGGAGATGTTCTACGACGAGCGCTACTCCGAGGTGTACCTGTCGCCCGACCTGCCCGACTACGTCCAGTGGGCCGAGGCCATGGGGTGCGTCGGGCTGCGCGCGACCACGCCGAAGGAGATGAGCGACGTGATCGACGAGGCCAACGCCATCAACGACGTGCCCGTGGTGATCGACTTCCGCGTCGACGCGACCGAGAAGGTCTTCCCGATGGTGCCCGCCGGTGCCAGCAACGACGACATCCTGGTCCACCCCTCCCAGCGCAAGGAGACCCGATGAACACGCCCGAGCCCTTCGCGGGAGAGGTGGTCCACTCCCCGGTGCGCCACCACATCCTGTCGGTGCTGGTGGAGAACAAGTCGGGCGTGCTGGCGCGCATCGCCGGCCTCTTCGCCCGTCGGGGATTCAACATCTACTCGCTGGCGGTGGCACCCTCGGAGCGTCACGCGCGGTTCTCCCGCATCACGATCGTCGTGGACGCCGAGTCGGCGCCCCTCGAGCAGATGATGGGCCAGCTCGACAAGCTGGTCAACGTTGTGGACATCTGGGACATCGCGCCCAAGGACGCCGTCGAGCGCGAGCTGCTGCTCGCGACGATCGCCACCGACGTGTCGAATCGCACGTCGCTGCTCGACATCCTGGGACGCGCGGGAGCCTCGATCATCGACGTGGACCCCGGCGCGGTCACCGTCATGCTGGCCGGGACCCCGGCGAGCTGCGACGAGTTCGAGCGCGCCCTGGAGGACTACTCCAGCGTCGAGCTCCACCGAACCGGGCGACTGGCCGTTCCTAGACTGGGCCAGGAGCTGACGAACCCCGAGAGAGGACCGCGATGACGACGATGTACTACGAGCACGACGCGAATCCGGCACTGCTGGGGGAGCGCCGGATCGCCATCTTGGGCTACGGGTCCCAGGGGCACGCCCACGCCCTCAACCTGCGCGACAGCGGCTTCGACGTGCGGGTGGGCCTGCGTCCCGAGTCGTCCTCGGTGCACAAGGCCGAGGAGGCGGGCCTGCGCGTGCTGGGCATCGCCGAGGCGGTCGCCGAGGCCGACGTGGTCATGGTTCTGCTGCCCGACACCGAGCAGAAGGCCATCTACGACCGGGACATCGCGCCCCATCTCGCGGCCGGGGACATGCTGATGTTCGCCCACGGGTTCAACATCCGCTTCGCGCGCATCGCGCCGCCCGCCGACATCGACGTCACGATGGTGGCGCCCAAAGGCCCCGGACACCTGGTGCGGCGCACCTACGTCGAGGGTGGTGGGGTCCCCTCGCTGATCGCCGTGCACCACGACGCCACCGGGAACGCCCACGCCCTGGCCCTGGCCTACGCGCACGGGATCGGTGCGACGCGGGCCGGCGTGCTGGAGACCACCTTCACCGAGGAGACCGAAACGGACCTCTTCGGCGAGCAGGCGGTGCTCTGCGGCGGCGTGAGCGCCCTGGTCACAGCGGGCTACGAGACTCTGGTCGAGGCGGGCTACCAGCCCGAGAGCGCCTACTTTGAGTGCCTCCACGAGCTCAAGCTCATCGTCGACCTCATGTACGAGGAGGGCATCACCGGGATGCGCTACTCGGTGTCGGACACCGCCGAATACGGCGACCTGACGCGGGGCCCGCGCATCATCACCGACCAGGTGAAGGCCGAGATGCGTCGCGTGCTGACCGAGATCCAGGACGGGACGTTCGCCGCGGAGTGGATCCAGGAGAACGAGATCGGCCGCCCGCGCTACCGCGAGCTGCGCGAGGTCGGCAAGCGCCACCCGATCGAGGTCGTCGGTGCCCAGCTGCGCCAGATGATGCCCTTCGTCTCGGCGGGCAAGCAGAAGGTCTCCGAGGTCTCCGGCGGCGACACCGACTGACAGCCGGTGGGCCGCTGCGCGGACCTCTACAAATTGCCGACCACGTAGTTGATGCTGGCGCACAGCGCCGCCACGTCGTCGGGGTCCACCGACGGGAACATGGCGACGCGCAGCTGGTTGCGACCCAGCTTGCGGTAGGGGTCGGTGTCGACGATGCCGTTGGCGCGCAGCACCTGGGCCACGACCGCGGCGTCGACGTCGTCGGAGAAGTCGATCGTCCCCACGACGGCGCTGCGATCGGCGGGGTTGGCCACGTAGGGCGTAGTGAAGGGCTGGGCCTCGGCCCACGCGTAGAGGATCTCGGCCGAGCGCGCCGAGCGGCCCGCCGAGAAGGCCAGGCCGCCGTTCTCGTTGAACCAGGCGAGCTGTGAGGCCAGCAGGTGGATCGTGGACAGCGCCGGCGTGTTGTAGGTCTGGTTGAGTCGCGAGTTGTCGAGAGCCACCTTCAAGTCGAAGAAGGCCGGTGTCCAGCGATCCGAGGCCGCGAGGCGCTCGATGCGCTCGACGGCGGCGGGTGAGCACAGGGCCAGCCACAGGCCCCCGTCGGACGCGAAGGCCTTCTGGGGCGAGAAGTAGTAGCAGTCGAACTGGCGCGGGTCCACGGGCAAGGCACCGGCACCCGACGTGGCGTCGACCAGCACCAGCCCGGTGGCTCCCGGCGGCCGGGTGATCGGCATCATGACGCCGGTCGAGGTCTCGTTGTGCGTCAGCGCGTAGGCGTCGACGCTGGCGTCGGCCACCGGCTCGGGCCGGGTGCCCGGCTCGCCGGTGATGACGATCGGGTCGGCCAGGTGGGGGGCCAGGCGCGCCGCCTTGGCGAACTTGGAGGAGAACTCGCCGAAGCTCAGGTGCTCGCTGCGGCTCTCAATCAAGTGGAACGTGGCGGCGTCCCAGAAGCAGGTTGACCCGCCGTTGCCCAGCAGGACCTCGTAGCCGTCGGGCAGGGCAAAGAGGCTGCGCAGACCCTCGCGGACCTCCTGGACCTTGGAGCGGACCGTCGCCTGGCGGTGCGAGGTGCCCAGGTACCGGGTCGCATCCGCGCGCAGGGCGTCGACCTGCTCGGCGCGAACCTTGGAGGGTCCCGAACCGAAGCGCCCGTCGCGCGGCAGGAGGTTCTCGGGAATGCGGATGGTCTCGGGGGGCGTCATAGACTCCTTAGTCTACGAAGGCGCCGAGAGGAGTACGCGTGGGCTCGCGGATCAGTGACCGAGTGGCGGGGCTGGCCCCCAGCGCGACCCTGGCCGTGGACGCGAAGGCCAAGGCCCTGCAGGCCCGCGGCGAGCCGGTGATCGGCTACGGCGCCGGCGAGCCCGACTTTCCCACCCCCGGCCACGTCGTGGAGGCGGCCGCGTGGGCGTGTGCCCAGCCGGTCAACCACAAGTACACGCCGACGGCCGGGCTGCCCGAGTTGCGTGCCGCCATCGTGGAGAAGTCCCGGCGCGACTCCGGCCTGGACATCACCTCTGACCAGGTGCTGGTGACCAATGGCGGCAAGCACGCGGTGGCGACGGCCTTCGTGACCCTGCTCGACCCGGGCGACGAGGTCCTGATTCCCGCGCCCTACTGGACGACCTATCCCGAGGCGGTGTACCTGGCCGGTGGCCGTCCCGTGGCAGTGCCCCTGAGCGAGGAGAACGGGTTCCGCCTGCGGGTCGAGGACCTCGAGCGCTACCGCACGGCGCGCTCCAAGGTGCTCGTCTTCGTCTCGCCCTCGAACCCGACCGGCGCGGTGGTGGCCCCCGAGGAGGTGGCCGCGATCGGGCGCTGGGCGGCCGAGCACGGCATCTGGGTCCTGGCCGACGAGATCTACGAGCACCTGGTGTACGGGTCGGCGACCCAGGTGTCGCTGCCCGTCGTGGCCCCCGAGGTTGGCGACCGGTGGGTGGTCGTCAACGGCGTGGCCAAGTCGTACGCCATGACGGGCTGGCGCGTGGGCTGGCTCGCCGGGCCGCGCGACGTGGTGGCGGCGGCGGTCAACTACCAGAGCCAGACGACCTCCAACATCTCCAACGTGTCCCAGCGCGCTGCGGTCGCCGCCCTGAACGGCGACCAGTCGGCGGTCGAAGAGATGCGCCTGGCCTTCGACCGGCGCCGCCAGACGATGACCGCGATGCTGAACGCCATCGACGGGGTGCGCTGCGCGGAGCCGGAGGGGGCGTTCTACTGCTTCCCCAACGTCGAGGGGCTGCTCGGCCGGGACCTGCGCGGCCAGCGGGCTACGACCTCGGCCGAGCTGGCCGAGCTGCTGCTGACCACGATTCAGATCGCCGTGGTGCCCGGTGAGGCCTTTGGCGCCCCGGGCTACTTCCGCCTGAGCTACGCCCTGGGCGACGATGCCATGGTCGAGGGGCTGGGGCGGCTGGCCGAGTTGGTCGGAGGGCGCTGAGCAGCGCGTAGCCTGGTACCCACGCGTGAGGGAAGGAGCAGGGTGGCCCGCATACTGGTGACCGAGGAGATTGCGGCGTCGGGGCTGCACGAGTTGCGCAAGGCCGGCCACGAGGTCGACGTGCGCCTGGGCCTGTCGCCCGAGGAGCTGCTCGCCGCCGTCGAGGGCGCCTCCGCGCTCATCATCCGCTCGGCGACCCAGGTGGACGCCGCCACCCTCGACGCGGCGCGTGACCTGGTGGTGGTGGGACGCGCCGGCATCGGCCTGGACAACGTCGACGTGCCGCACGCGACCGAGCGTGGCGTGATGGTGGTCAACGCTCCGCAGTCCAACATCGTGTCGGCCGCCGAGCACGCCATGGCGCTGCTTCTGGCCCAGGCTCGCAACATCCCCCAGGCGCACGCCTCGCTCACGGCGGGCAAGTGGCAGCGCTCCCAGTGGGAGGGCGTCGAGCTGTACGGCAAGACGCTCGGGATCATCGGGCTCGGCAAGATCGGCGCGCTGGTCGCCCAGCGCGCGCTGGCCTTCGGCATGCAGCTGATCGCCTACGACCCCTACATCACCGCGGAGCGGGCGCGCCACATGGGCGTGGAGCTGCTCGAGCTCGACGACCTGCTGGCGCGCAGCGACTTCATCACGATCCACCTGCCCAAGACGCCCGAGACGATCAACCTGATCGACGCGGCGCGGCTGGCGCGCACCAAGCCGGGCGTGCGGATCGTGAACGCCTCGCGCGGGGGGATCATCAACGAGGCCGACGTGGCCGAGGCCATCCGCAGTGGCCACGTGCACGGCGTGGCTCTCGACGTGTTCGCCAAGGAGCCCACCACCGAGTCACCGCTGTTCGCGCTGCCCTCGGTCGTCGTGGTGCCGCACCTGGGCGCCTCGACCGCCGAGGCGCAGGACAAGGCCGGCATCGCCATCGCCGAGCAGGTGCTGCTGGCCCTGGCCGGCGACTTCGTCCCCTTCGCGGTGAACGTCGCGGCGGGCGAGGTCTCCAACGTGGTGCGCCCGTTCATGGGGTTGGCCGAGATCCTGGGCCGCTTCATCGGGGGCCTCCTGGACGGGCAGCCCGCCGACCTCGAGGTCACCTATAACGGCGAGCTCGCCGGGGCCGGCACCAAGATCCTCACGCTGTGCGCCCTCAAGGGGCTCCTGTCGGCCACGGGACACCAGGGCGTGACCTTCGTGAACGCGCCCCAGCTGGCCACCGAGCACGCGATCTCCT
This sequence comes from Actinomycetes bacterium, assembly GCA_021827705.1. GTDB lineage: Bacteria > Actinomycetota > Acidimicrobiia > Acidimicrobiales > RAAP-2 > RAAP-2. The sequence goes on along the minus strand of JAKAUQ010000025.1, from coordinate 13,319 downwards.
GGAGCGACAAGGGGTCGGTCGCCTCGAGCGAGTACGTCAACTTGATCACCGTGCGCTCCGACGCCCACGAGGTCGCCGGCACGCTCATGACGATCGGCCAGCGCCTGGAGACCCGGATCGTATCGGTGGACGGCCACAGCGTGGAGGTCCCGCCCGCCGCCTCGATGCTGGTCGTGCGCAACGACGACCGCCCAGGCATGATCGGCCACGTGGGCCTGGCCCTCGGGGACGCCCAGGTCTCGATCTCGTCGATGGCCGTGGGTCCCGACCCGACGGCGGGCACCGCCCTCATGGTCCTGTCGACGACCTCGCCGACCCCGCCGGAGGTCATCGAGCGGCTGCGGGCGACCGAGGGGATCACCGACATCCACCTGATCACCCTGCGCTGAGCCGAGCGGGCGCGCCGCTCAGGCGCGGCTGATGGCGTCGATGCGCTCCATGATCTCGTCGTCGAGCAGCGGGACCACCTCGAGGGCCCCCATGTTCTCGCGCACCTGGTCGGGCGAGGACGCCCCGGTGATCACCGAGGAGACGTGTGGATTCTTGAGGCACCACGCCAGGGAGAGCTGGGCCAGGGTGACGTCGAGCTCGTCGGCCACCACCTTGAGTTCGGCCACCTTCTGGTTGCGCGCCTGGTCGGTCAGCAGGTCGTGCAGCCACTCGTAGCCGCTCAGGGTGGCTCGCGAGCCCTCGGGCACGCCGTGGAGGTACTTGCCCGTCAGGAGCCCGGAGGCTAGCGGCGACCAGATGGTCGTGCCCAGGCCCACGTCGTCGTAGAGGCGCGCGTACTCCCGCTCGACGCGGTCCCGCCACAGCAGGTTGTACTGGGGCTGCTCCACGACCGGGGCGCGCAGGTGGTGGCGCTCGGCCACGGCGATGGCGGCGCGGATCTCGTCGGCGCTCCACTCCGAGGTTCCCCAGTACAGGGCCTGGCCGCGGGCGACCAGGTCGCTCATGGCCCACACGGTCTCCTCGATGGGCGTCGTCGGATCGGGCCGGTGGCAGTAGACGAGGTCGACGAAGTCCAGCCCCAGGCGCTCCAGGGACCGCTCCAGGCCCTGGAGCAGGTACTTGCGGTTCAGGGTGTTGCGCATGTTGGGGACGCTGTGGATGCCCCAGAAGAGCTTGGTGGAGACCAGGTACTCGTGACGGGCCCAGCCCAGCTCGCGCACCGCGGCGCCCATCACCTCCTCGGAGCGCCCGCCCGCGTAGGCCTCCGCGTTGTCGAAGAAGTTGACGCCGGCCTCCTTGGCGGCCGCCATCACGGGCACCGCCATGTCGACTGACGCGATCTGGTCCTGATTGCCGAAGGTCACCCAGCTGCCCAGAGACAGGGCACTGACGCGCACACCGGCGCGCCCGAGACGGCGATACTCCATGTCCTCACCCTTTCTGCGTGTAGCGCTGTCAGGCAGCAGGGTTGGCAGGGACCTCGGGCCACTCATCGATCTCGACGTCGCGGCGTGCCCGGCCCCTCATGACCACAGCGGTGACCGCGATGGCTGCGGCGACCGCCGCAGCGATGAGCCCAACCTTGACCAGTGCCTTGAAGACGCGCATCGACCCCACCCTAGCCGTCGGTCCCGCCGCGACTCACCGGTCGGGGTCGCGATATGCTGAGCGCCGTGACGACGCGTTCGACCTGCGAGCTGCTGCTGCCATAGGGCGAGCCTGTGCTCGCCCGACGCCCCCGCCCCGGCGGGGGCTTTTTCCTTATCCGGATACAAAGAGGAGGCGCCGGTGCAGCATCCTAACCCCCAGCAGCCCAGCCCCATGCCCTTCGCGAAGTACCGGCCGACCGTTCCCGTCGAGCTGGCCGATCGCACGTGGCCGAACCGGCGCCTGGCCACGGCGCCGCGCTGGTGCAGCGTGGACCTGCGCGACGGCAACCAGGCGCTGATCGACCCGATGGACCGGGAGCGCAAGGCGGCGATGTTCGACCTGCTGGTGGAGATGGGGTTCAAGGAGATCGAGGTTGGCTTCCCGTCGGCCTCTCAGCCCGACTACGACTTCGTGCGCGACCTGATCGAGGGGGACCGGATCCCCGAGGACGTCACCATCCAGGTGCTCGTCCAGTGTCGCGAGGACTTGATCCGGCGCACCTACGAGTCGCTGGTGGGAGCGCGCCGGGCCATCGTCCACTTCTACAACTCCACCTCGACCCTGCAGCGGCGCGTGGTGTTCGGCCAGGAGATGCCCGGGATCATCGACATCGCACTGCGGGCCGCCCGGCTGTGCCGGTCGCTCGAGCCGCTGTCGCCGGGCACCGAGTTCGTGTACGAGTACTCGCCCGAGAGCTTCACGGGCACCGAGCTCGACAACGCCCTGGCCATCGTCAACGCGGTCATCGCCGAGATCGACCCCACACCCACGCGCCCCCTCATCGTCAACCTGCCGGCCACCGTCGAGATGTACACGCCGAACCTCTACGCCGACGCGATCGAGTGGTTCGACCGCCACGTGGACCGGCGCGACGCGGTGATCCTGTCGCTGCATCCCCACAACGACCGGGGGACTGCCGTGGCGGCGGCCGAGCTCGGGGTGCTGGCCGGAGCCGAGCGGATCGAGGGGACGCTCTTCGGCAACGGTGAGCGGACCGGCAACGTCGACGTCGTGACCCTGGCGATGAACCTCTTCGCCCAGGGGGTCGATCCCCAGCTCGACGTCTCGGACATCGACCGCATCCGCCACGTCGTCGAGCGGGTCAATCGCCTGCCGGTGCACCCGCGCCACCCGTACGCCGGCGAGCTCGTGTACACCGCCTTCTCCGGCTCCCACCAGGACGCCATCAAGAAGGGCATGACGGCCCTGGGCTCCAACTACGACGTCTGGGACGTGCCGTACCTGCCCATCGACCCCAAGCACACCGGACGCACCTACGAGGCGATCATCCGGGTCAACTCGCAGTCGGGCAAGGGCGGGGTGGCCTACGTGCTGCACGCCGAGCACGGGCTGGATCTGCCCCGGGCCCTCCAGGTCGAGTTCTCCCGGCAGGTCCAGGCGGTCACCGAGACGACGGGAACCGAGATCTCACCCGCCGAGCTCTGGGAGGTCTTCTCCACCACGTACCTGCCCCAGAATCCCGAGATCCAGTTGCTGTCCAGCGAGGTCACGACCAGCCAGTCGCGCACTCACGTGGTCGCCCAGATCCTGGTCGACGGGCGCCACGTCACGGTGTCGGGCGAGGGCAACGGTCCCATCGACGCGCTGGTGCAGGGGCTCGAGCGCGAGATCGGCGTGTCGATGCGCGTGCGCGACTACCACGAGCACGCCCTGACCGCGGGAGCCGAGGCGTCGGCCGTGGCCTACGTCGAGGCCGAGGGCGAGGTCGGGACGACCTGGTGGGGCGTCGGCATCAGCTCGTCCATCCTGGACGCCTCGCTCGCGGCCGTGGTGTCCGCAGCGAATCGGAGGCGCTGAGGCTCCCGGTACGCTGGTGGCGTGCGATCAGCGGATTGGGGTGCGACAATCGGCTGGATCGCCGTCGTGGTGGGGGTCCTGGGCACCGGGGCCCAGTGGCGTCGTCTGCGCCGCGAGGGGCTCGAGGGAGTCTCGGTGGCCACGTGGTCGCTGTTCGTCTACCTGGGCGCGTTCTGGATCGCCTACGGGATCGTTGAGCGGTCCTGGACCATCACGATGGGCAGCCTCCTGATGTTCCCGCTCCAGATCGGGGTGCTGACCCGCCTGCGGCCCTGGCGGGTGCCTCGGGCCAGCTGGTCCGCCCTGGGCCTCTTCGTTGGATCGTGCCTGGTGCCGGCGGTTCTGTGGGGCTGGTCGGGCGGGATCTACGGCACGACGGTCACGATGACGGTGACGCGCCTTCCCCAGCTCGTCGAGCTCGTGCGCCGCGCGGGCGCGGCGGGGGTCTCGACGGGCATGTGGCTGCTCGGGGCGATCGGCTCGGCCCTGTGGGTCGTGTACTACGGCCAGACCAGCCGGTGGGCGGCGTTCACGGCCACTCTGGTCTCCGGGACGGTCAGCGCCGTCATTGCCGCCTTGGCTCTGTGGCGTCACCGCACCAGCGACCCGGTCCGCGAGGTTCGCTCCGTCGTCGTGCCGGTCAGCTGAACAGGCTGGCGTAGCCGTTCAGGGCCGGCTGACCCCCCAGGTGCGCGAACAGGACGTTGGCCTCGGGCTCGATCTCGTGGCGCTGAACCAGGTCGATGAGCCCGGCCAGCGACTTGCCCTCGTAGACCGGGTCGGTGATCATCGCCTCCAGTGATGCGCCCAGGCGGATCGCGTGGACGGTGCGGTCGTCGGGGATGCCGTAGGTGCCGGCGTGGTAGCGCTCATCGAGGACGATGTCGTCCTCGGTGATCGCCCGGGCGCCGATCAGCTCGGCGGTCGCCTGGGCGATGCGGGTCACCTGCGCGCGCGTCTCGTCGGGGCGCGCGGAGGCGTCGATCCCGATCACCTGGCGCTCGCGTCCCGAGAGGGCGAACCCCGCGACCATGCCCGCCTGCGTCGACCCGGTCACCGAGCAGACCACCACGTAGTCGAAGGTGACGCCCGTCTCGCGTTCCTGTTCCTCGAGCTCGCGGGCCCAGTCCGCGAACCCCAGGCCGCCCAGGGGGTGGTCGGAGGCTCCCGCCGGGATGGCGTAGGGGCGCCGGCCGTGCTCGACCAGCTCGTCGATGACGTTCTGCCAGCTCTCTTTAGCCCCGATGCCGAAGGGGGCCTGCACGATGCGCACGTCGGCACCCATGAGTCGCGACAGGAGGATGTTGCCCACGCGGTCGTAGGTCACGTCGGGCCAGTCGACCCAACTCTCTTGGATCAAAACGCACTTGAGGCCGACGGCCGCGGCCGCGGCAGCGACCTGGCGGGTGTGGTTGGACTGGACGCCGCCGATCGAGACCAGCGTGTCAGCCCCGCGGGCCAAGGCGTCGGCCACCAGATACTCGAGCTTGCGGACCTTGTTGCCGCCGAAGGCCAGTCCGGAGTTCACGTCCTCGCGCTTGGCCCAGATGGTCGCGCCGCCCAAATACTCGCTCAGCCGGTCGAGGTGCTGGAGGGGCGATGGGCCAAAGCGCAGCGGATAGCGCGGAAACTGGTCGAGAGTCATGGGCCTCCTCGGGTCGCGGTCTGGCATGACCCTACCCGAGCGGCCAGCGGCGCTGGGGCTTCAGACGAGGTGGCCGGATCCGTCGAACAGGCCCCCCAGGGAGGGGGTCGTGCTGGCGTCCTCGAAGGCGCTGATGGCATCGGCGTGGCGCAAGGTGAGCCCGACGTCGTCCCAGCCGTTGATCAGGCGCTGCCGGGTCCAGTCGTCCATAGTGAAGTCCCGCTGCCAGCCGCGGGCGGGCACCTCGACCCGCCCGCGCTCGACGTCGACGACGACGGTCAGGTCGGGTTCCTCGGTGATCCAGTCGGCGAGCTGGTCGACGTCAGCGTCGCCCAGCGGCACGATGACCAGTCCCTGCTTGCCCGCGTTGGTCCGGAAGATGTCGCCGAACGACGGTGCGATCACCGCCCGAAAGCCGTAGTCCAGGAGTGCCCACACGGCGTGCTCGCGCGACGAGCCGATGCCGAAGCGCGGGCCGGCGACCAGAATCGTCGCCCCCTGGTAGGAGGGCTGATTGAGCACGAACGCGGGGTCGTCGCGCCACTCCGAGAAGAGGCCGCGACCGAACCCGGAGCGCTCGACCCGCTTGAGCCACTCGGAAGGGATGATCTGGTCGGTGTCGACCTCGGCCCGGCGCAGGGGGACCGCGCGTCCCTCGAGCACGGTGACGGCGAGCATCAGGCCACCTCGCGGGGATCGGCGAAGCGGCCCACCAGGGCCGTGGCGGCCGCCACGGCGGGCGAGACCAGGTGCGTGCGCCCGCCCCGGCCCTGGCGGCCCTCGAAGTTCCGGTTCGAGGTCGAGGCGCTGCGCTGGCCCGGCGCCAGCTGATCGGGATTCATCCCCAGGCACATCGAGCACCCCGGCTCGCGCCATTCGAAGCCCGCCTCGGCAAAGACGCGGTCTAGACCCTCGGCCTCGGCGGCCTGCTTGACTCGGTGCGAGCCCGGCACCACCAGGGCCCTCACGCCCGCGGCGACTCGGTGGCCCGCCGCCACGGCGGCGGCCGCGCGCAGGTCCTCGAGGCGGGAGTTGGTGCACGAGCCGATGAAGACGACGTCGACGGGGATGTCGCGCATCGGCGTGCCGGGCTCCAGGCCCATGTAGTGCAGTGCGCGACGCGCGGCTTCGCGCTCGGGTCCCGCGGGCAGCTCGTCGGGGTCGGGGACTCTCCCGGCCAGCGCAACCACCTGGGCGGGATTCGTTCCCCACGTCACCGAGGGGTGGATCTCCGAGGCGTCCAGCACGATCTCGCGGTCAAAGGCGGCATCGTCGTCGCTCACGTAACTGCGCCACCGCTCGACGAGCTGGTCGCGGTCGGCACGGCCCGCGATGACCGGGCGCTGCAGGAGGTAGGCGATCGTGGTGTCGTCGACGGCCACCAAGCCGGCGCGCGCCCCGGCCTCGATGCTCATGTTGCACACGGTCATGCGTCCCTCCATCGAGAGCGCGCGTATCGCCGAGCCCCGGAACTCGATAACCGAGCCGATCCCGCCCCCCGTCCCGAGCTTCGCCACGATGGACAGTGCCAGGTCCTTGGCGCTGGCCCCGGCGCGCAGCTCACCGTCCACGGTGACCGCGAGGGTCTGAGCACGCTCCTGGGGCAGAGTCTGGGTCGCCAGCACGTGCTCGACCTCGCTGGTCCCGATGCCGAAGGCCAGCGCGCCGACCGCGCCGTGCGTCGACGTGTGCGAGTCGCCGCACACGATCGTCATGCCGGGCTGGGTCACCCCCAGCTCGGGACCGATCACGTGGACGATGCCCTGGTTCTCGTGGCCCCGGGGGAACACGGTGACGCCGAACTCGCGGCAGTTCTGGTCGAGGACGTCGAGCTGGCGCCGCGAGATGGGGTCGGCGACCGGTGTGGCGGGCGGATCGGTGGGGACGTTGTGGTCGGCCGTGGCCAAGGTGCGATCCGGGCGCCGGACGCGGCGGCCAGCGATGCGCAGTCCGTCAAAGGCCTGGGGGCTGGTGACCTCGTGGACCAGGTGCAGGTCGACGTACAGGAGGGGGGTCTCCCCGGGGGTCGCCCACACCAGGTGCTCGTCGTAGAGCTTGTCGTAGAGCGTGCGCCCGGCCACGTCAGCGGATTCCGGTGATGCGCACGCGCAAGGTGCCCGAGGGCGCCTCGTAGTCCATCTCGTCACCCACCGCGTGGTTGAGCAGGGCGGTTCCCAGCGGCGAGGTGGGCGAGGCCACCATCACGCCGTCGGGGCGCTCCTCGATAGACCCCACGAAGAACTCCTGGCGCTCGTCGGGATCGTCGAGGTAGACCACCTCGACGATGCTGGCGTACTGGACGATGCCGGCGTTCTCGTCGCGCTCGACCAGCTCGTGGTGCCGGATGACCTCGTCGATGTGGCGGATCCGGGCCTCCATCTTGCCCTGCTCGTCCTTGGCCGCGTGGTAGTCGCCGTTCTCTGACAGGTCGCCCAGCGAGCGGGCGGCCTCGATGACGCGGGCGATCTCCGTTCGGCCCACCGTGGTCAGGTGGTGGTACTCATCGCGCAGCTTGTCGAGAGTCTCCTTGGTGATCCGGTGTATCTCGCCCGCCATGCCCTGCTCCTCGGTAGGCCCTCACTTTAGTGGGACGCCCCATCGCGCCCGCTGGGTTTGCCCCGCGTGCACGGGCCAAGCAGACTGGGACCGACGAAGGAGGGCCGTGCCAGAGCATCAGGGGCATCGAATTGCGGTGATCGGGGGCGACGGCATCGGACCCGAGGTCACCGACGCCGCGCTGGCGGTCGTGCGGGCGGCGGGGGTACGCCTGAAGACCGAGTCGTTCGACCTGGGCGCCGCGCGCTACCTGCGCGACGGGTTCGTGCTCGACGACGCCACGCTCGAGGCGCTGCGGGGATTCGACGCCATCGTCCTGGGCGCGATCGGCCCGGCCATCGGTGACCCACGGATCCCCGGGGGAGTCCTCGAGCGGGGCCTGCTGCTGCGCCTACGCTTCGGTCTCGACCTGTACATCAACTACCGGCCGTTCCACGGCGCCGCTGGTTCGCTGGCGGCGGGCTGCGACTTCGCGATCGTGCGCGAGAACACCGAGGGGCCCTACGCCGGAGAGGGCGGCATCCTGCGGCGCGGGACGTCCCAGGAGGTCGCGACGCAAGGTTCGGTCAACACGCGCTTCGGCGTCGAGCGCTGCGTGCGCTACGCCTTCGAGCGCGCGCGCCGGCTGGCGCGACCGCGCCTGACACTGGTGCACAAGACCAACGTCCTGACCTTCGCCGGTGATCTGTGGTCGCGCGTGGTCGCCGAGGTGGGCGCGGCCTACCCGGAGGTCACCGTCGACTACAACCACGTCGACGCGGCGTGCATCTACCTGGTCGAGGACCCGGCGCGCTTTGGGCTCATCGTGACCGACAACCTGTTCGGCGACATCCTGTCCGACCTCGCCGGAGCAGTCGCGGGCGGGATCGGCTTCGCGGCCAGCGCCAACCTCAACCCCGAGCGCACGGGGCCTTCGATGTTCGAGCCGGTGCACGGGGCCGCCCACGACATCGTCGGGACTGGTCGGGCCAACCCGCTGGCGGCCGTCGCCTCGGCCGGCCTGATGCTTGAGCACCTCGGTGAGGCCGACGCCGCACGACGGGTCCTGGCCGCAGTGGCAGACTTGCAGGATCGGGTGCTGCACGGCTCCACCGAGCAGATCACCCAGCAGCTGATAGCGAGGTTGTGATGCCGATCACCGAGACAAGCAAGATCTGGATGGACGGGACGTTGGTCGACTGGGCCGACGCGACCACCCACGTGCTGAGCCACGGCCTGCACTACGGGACCGGCGCCTTCGAGGGCGTCCGTGCGTACCCGACGAGCCGCGGCGTGGCCGTCTTCCGGCTGCGCGAGCACATGGCGCGGCTGCTGCGCAGTTGCAAGATCCTCATGATCGAGGTGCCCTTCACGCTCGACGAGCTGTGCGACGCGGTGCTCGAGACCGTGCGCGTCAACGACCTGCCTGGCGGCTGCTACATCCGACCGCTGGTCTACCTGGGCTACGGCGAGATGGGCGTGAACCCACTGAACGCCCCCGTGCGCGTGGCGATCGCGGCCTGGCCGTGGGGCGCCTACCTGGGTGACGAGGGCCTGGCCCAGGGAGTTCGCATGAAGATCTCCAGCTGGCAGCGCCACGACCCCAACGCCATGCCCACGGCCGCCAAGGGCACCGGGATGTACCTCAACTCGGGACTGGCCAAGATCGAGGCCATCAAGGCCGGCTACGACGAGGCGATCATGCTGGGGCCCGACGGTCGCATCTCGGAGTGCACCGGCGAGAACCTCTTCGTCGTGCGCAACGGGGTGGTGCTCACGCCGCCACCCTCGATCGCGGGGGCCCTGCCCGGCATCACCCAGGAGACGGTCGTGAGCATCGCGACGGATCTGGGCTACGAGGTCCGCTTCGAGACGCTGATTCGCACGGACCTGTATCTGGCCGACGAGGCGTTTCTCACCGGCACCGCGGCCGAGGTCGTGCCGATCGCGTCGGTCGACGACCGCAGCGTCGCCGACGGGCGTCCCGGTCCGATCACCTCGCGGCTCCAGGCGACCTACTTTCAGGCGGTGCGCGGCGAGCTGGAGCGCTACCAGGACTGGCTCACGGTCGCCTAACGCGCCAGGGGTAGGCTCGACAGGTGACCCAGCCAGAATTTGTGCCCGTACCGGCGGCCGGGGCCGTCCGGCCGACGACTCCCGTCGCCCCCCCGGGGCCCACATGGCCCAAGGTCGGCCTGCAGCGAGGTCCGCACCGCGCCGGAGGTCCCCAGCACGGCACGCCCGCACCGAGCGCCGGCTTCGCCCTGACCTTGGCGGCGCGCGCCGTGGCCGAGCTCGCCTTCACGCACGAGCACGACCGCCACGACGTCGCGCTGGGCGTGGCCCTGGTGGCCGCCAAGCGCGCCAGCCTCATCGGCCGGGGCCCCAATCTCGATGATGTGCGCACGGTGTTGTCGGTCCTCGGCCTCGTGCCGGGAGAGCCGGTGAGTGACGCCGTGGCGCAGCCCTTCCGGGGGTTGGGTCACAGCTACGTGCGCCAGCGCGCCTTCGTCGACGCCGTTAGTGCCGAGCGCCTGGTGGCGCTGGCGTAATCCTCAGTGAAAGAAGAACAATGCCGTTCGTACTGACCAATGAGCATCGGGCGTTCCGTGACGTGATGCGGGCCTTCGTGGACGAGCGCATCGCCCCCAATGCCGCGCGCTACGACCGTGAGCAGGAGTTTCCCCAGGACAGCTTCGACGCCTGCGTGGATATGGGGCTGCCGGCGCTGGGCGTCCCCGAGGCCTACGGCGGGGCCGGCGCCGACATGGTGACCCAGGCCATCATGGCCGAGGAGCTGGCGCGCGGCTGTGCCTCGACGTCGGTGACCCTGCTCATCTCCAAGCTGGGCACGCTGCCGATCATGAACTTCGCCTCCGAGGAGATCAAGCACGCGTACCTGCCGCGTATCGCCAGCGGCGAGATCCAGGCCAGCTACTGCCTCTCGGAGGCCGATGCCGGTTCCGACGTCGCGTCCTTGCGCACGCGCGCGGTACGCGACGGTGACTCCTACATCCTCAACGGCTCCAAGTACTGGATCACCAATGCCGGCGTCTCGGACACCTACACGGTCTTCGCGTCCACCGACCCGGCCGCCGGGGGTCGCGGGATCACGTGCTTCTTGGTGGAGAAGTCCTGGGGGCTGGAGTTTCCCAAGCACGAGGACAAGATGGGCCTGCGGGCGTCGCCGACGGGCGAGGTGGTGCTGCACGACGTGCGGGTGCCCCTGTCGCACCGCATCGGTGAGGAGGGCGAGGGCTTCCGGATCGCTATGCACACCCTCGACCGCTCCCGCCCCACGATCGGCGCGCAAGCGGTCGGCATCGCGCAGGCCGCCGTCGACTACGCGGCGCAGTACCTGCCCCAGCGGCGGGCCTTCGGAGGCCACCTGAGCGACCTGCAGGGACTCCGGTTCATGCTGGCCGACATGGCCATCCGTACCGAGGCGGCGCGGGCCCTGGTGTACGAGTCGTGCGCCACGATCGACGCGGGCGATCCCGACCACCGTCTGAGCTACCTGACCGCGGCCGCCAAGTGCTTCGCCTCCGACACGGCGATGAGCGTCACGACCGACGCCGTCCAGCTGCTCGGCGGCTACGGCTACACCAAGGACTTCCCCGTGGAGCGATTCATGCGCGACGCCAAGATCACCCAGATCTACGAGGGCACCAACCAGATCCAGCGCGTCGTGGTGGCCAAGCACCTGCTGCAGTAGCGAGTCCCTGGCCCCACCGGAGCCGGGTCGCCTCCCATCGAACCCCGGCCCCGTCGCCGCGCGTCGCGCCGCGTCGACGTCGGCCCGCACCCCCGGGTTCCCGGGCATCGTGGCACGCGCTCGCACGGTGACGGCCGTGGTGCGGCGCTCGTCGCGTCCACGGCGGTCGGCGATGGGAAGCCCAGGTGAGTACGCTGTCCGAGGTCACCGCCTCGTCGGTCCCCTCGGGTCCGGGGCGCCCTACAGTGGGGCGCGGGCGATGGCTGGGGAGTCGCACAGAATGATCGAGCAGGGCACAGCGTGACGCGACCGGTTCCCCCTGGAATCCGCCGGGACCCGATCTACCTCGACTACAACGCCACGACGCCCGTCGATCCTCGGGTGGCCGAGGTCGTGACCGACGTCCTGACTCGCGAGTTCGGCAACCCGTCCAGTCAGCACGCCTACGGTCGCTCCGCGAGAGCCCTCCTGGAGGTCGCGCGCGCTCGCGTCGCCGAGCTCGTCGGTTCGGCGCCGGGTCGGCTGGTGTTCACGGGATCGGGATCGGAGGCTGACGCCCTCGCCATTCGAGGCCCCGTGCGCGAAAGGATTCTCGCGCACCGGCCCAGTCACGTGATCACCCAAGCCACTGAGCACCCGGCTGTGCTGGAGGCCTGCGACGCCCTGCGCACGGAGTGGGGGGTTGCCCTCACCGTCCTTGGCGTCGACCGCGACGGCGTCGTCGACCCCTCAGAGGTGGCCGACGCGATCCGCGATGAGACGGTGCTGGTGTCGATCATGCACGCCAACAATGAGACGGGCACGATCCAGCCGGTCGGTCAGATTGCGCAGCTCGCTCATGAGCGTGGCGTCCTGGTGCACTGTGACGCGGCGCAGTCGCTGGGCAAGATCCCGGTGGACGTGGAGAGGCTCGGGGTCGACCTCCTCACGATCGTGGGCCACAAGATGTATGCCCCCAAGGGCGTGGGCGCCCTGTGGATCCGCCAGGGTGTCACGCTGGCGCCACTGATCGCGGGTGGGGGTCAGGAGGAGGGGCTGCGCGCCGGAACCGAGAACGTGGCGTCCTTGGTGGGTCTGGGTCGCGCGGCCGAGCTGGCGCGCGAGGCGCTGGCCGCGGGCGAGTCTGATCGACTGCGGGAACTGCGCAACGCACTGTGGCGAGCACTGGTGGACCGCCTGGGGGGCCGGATTCTGCTCAACGGCCACCCGGAGGCCCGTCTGCCGAACACGCTGAACGTCAGCATCGACGGACTGCGGGCGGTGGACCTCCTGGAGCGCACGGCGCTCATTGCTGCCTCCACCGGCTCAGCCTGTCACGCCGGCGACGACGCGCCCTCGCCCGTGCTCGTGGCCATGGGTGCCTCACACGATCGCGCGATGGCGGCCATCCGTCTGTCTCTGGGGCGCTGGAGCACTGCTGAGGACGTCGAGCGCACCGCCACAGCGATCGCGGCCGCCGTCGCGAGCTCGTGACCAGTGACTGGCAACGAGCGCGTCGCTACGACGGGTGGTTCGAGAGCCCGTGGGGACAGTTCGCGTTCCACGCGGAGTGGACTCTCGTCCGTTCGGCTCTGGGAGTTCGAAAAGATGCGCGCGTGCTCGAGGTTGGCTGCGGCACCGGGCGGTTCGCGCGGGCCCTCGAGGACGATGGGGCCCTCGTGGTGGGGCTGGATCGCGATCCCGCGATGCTCGCCGTAGCGCGGTCGCGAGTCTCGGGGGAGCTCTTGGTCGGCTCAGCGCAGCAGCTGCCCTTCGTTGACCGGTGCTTCGACGCCGCCCTCGCGGTGTCCGTGTGCGAGTTCATTGCGGACCCCGCGCTCGTGGTGAGAGAGATGGCTCGTGTGGTGCGCGAGGGGGGACGGGTCGTGGTGGGCTCTCTCAATCCGAGGAGCCTTTGGGGTCTCGACCACCGACGTCAGTTTCGAGATGAGCCGTGGGCCTCGGCGCGCTTCCTGTCTCGAGGTGATCTACGGGAGATTGGCTCGCCGTGGGGAAAGACCACCG